>CAJMSE010000004.1 GCA_905216025.1 uncultured bacterium
CTGCCCCTCGACTTGCATGTGTTAAGCCTGTAGCTAGCGTTCATCCTGAGCCAGGATCAAACTCTACATTGTAAAATCTCTTTATGCCAACCGCTAAAAAGCGGCTTCATTATCTGCTCTTAGGATGCTCCAGTACTTGAGAATTGAACCGCCGTCACTGTTAAGGACAGCGGTAAGGGCTTAGTTATTATACCCGTCCGCAATATCCTGAAAAGAATAAAGCGGAACGCTTCTTGTACTACTACTTCTCTGTTATTCAGTCTGTCAAAGATCTCTTATCTTTAATCCCTCAGGGCCTCAACCCTGAAAGCGGATGCAAAGGTAAGCAGTTTTACACAAACACCAAAACTTTCAAAAGAAAAAATTAGAAAAACATGAAAGATTTTCACGATTGTTTACAAAGAAGGGGCGGAGGGAAGGGAAACACATTATATAATATAGGGGAAGGAAAGGGATTCCTATGGGAAAAAGATGAAAAGGCAAGAGAAAGGAGAATCATGGGAGGAATGGGGATAATGGGAGCGATGGAAGGAGCTGGGAACGATAAAAAAATGGGATTTGACAGAATAAAAAAGATGGAATGAACCACTCACGGGCTGATGACACAAGCAAGCCACGTCCCTACAGGAGCAGGAAGAGCAATAAAAAGTGAAGCGGAGAATGAGTGAAAGAAAAATAAAGGCGGACCGTTTGGTCCGCCTTTAATGGTTTGTCACTTCCTATCGCCGAAGATACGGAGCAGATATAGGAAGAGGTTTACAAAGTCGAGATAGAGCGAGAGGGCGCCGAGGAGGGCTATCTTCTGTGCTGTCTCGCCCGTATCACCTGCCTCCAGGAGCATCCTCTTTATCTTCTGGGTGTCATAAGCCGTGAGACCGACAAAGACGAGGACGCCGACATAGCTGACGATGAGTTCGAGACCTGTGCTCTTCAGGAAGATGTTGACGACGGAAGCGATGATGATTCCGATAAGCGCCATGAAGAGCAGCTTGCCCATCGACGAGAGGTCGGTCTTCGTGGTATAGCCTATCAGGGCCATCACGGCGAACGTTCCGGCCGTGATGAAGAACACGCTCGATATCGACGACATGGTGTAAATGACGAAAATAAGCGACAGCGTGGCGCCGTTGACCACCGAATACAGCACGAACATAAGCGTCGCCGTGGCGAGCGACAGGCGGTTTATGGCCCCGCTGATGCCTATCACGAGGGCGAACTCGGCGATGATGAGTCCGAAAAACAGAATCCTGTTGGTCGCGAGGGCCATCAGCAGGCCCGGACTCGTGGCCACACCGTATGCCGTGAGTCCCGTTATCACAAGGGCCAAAGCCATCCACACATACACTTTTCTCATCAGGGCGGGGAATGCCGCCGACATGGCGAGATCTCTTTCCCTCACCATCTGGTCTACTTCATAATTGTTGTAATTCATATTTTCCTTCTTTATTAGTTTTATTACACATTATTATAATATTACGGCGGCCGGTCACTGCCTTTCCGCCCCGGAGCTGCCGGCTGGCATTCTGCACGCCGGCTGACACCCTATGACATGCAAAGTTATCCATTATTTTCAGACTGCCGCCCATTCATTTCATAAAAAACGATAAAAGGCCTCCATCTGCCGGGACGCGGATACGCCTGATAACTTTAGTTAACAATAATACACGGTGCAACCGTGGCTTTTTTAGTAATTTTGCAAAAAGCATGCCGGGAGCGACGGGGATGCCGCCGACAGATTAGGAAATATCCGTCCATAGGCATCTATCCGCCAGATAAAGGGTAAACGCTCCCCCTACCCCGGCAGAAAAGTGACAGGACAATAAGCAACATAACAAACACCTTCAAGCATGCAAGAGGAAATAACACTGCGCCCGGGCCGCAGAGAAGATGCCCCGGAGATAGCCGGACTCATCGTGATGGCGATGACCGACGAGTGCAGCCGCCACTTCTACGGAGAGCGCCACACGGCCGCCGACTTCCTGCGGCTGATCACCGACCTGGCTGCAAGGGAAGACACACAATACAGCTACCGCAACGCCATCTGCGCCACAGACCGCGACGGAAGCATCGCCGGCGTGAGCGTGAGCTACGACGGAGCGCGCCTCATCGAGCTGCGCCGCCCGTTCATCGAGGAGGCGCTGACACGCTTCGGCATAGACCACAGCGGCATGACTCCCGAGACGCAGGCCGGCGAGACATACCTCGACTCGCTCGCCGTGCATCCGCAATACCGCGGGAGGGGCATCGCCGGAATGCTGCTCAAGGCCACGGCCGAACGGGCAAGAGCAGCCGGAGCCGGGCCTCTCGGCCTGCTCGTCGACGAAGGCAACCCGAAAGCCGAGAGACTGTACGTCAGAAGCGGGTTCAGAGAGGTGGGCCGGACGGCGTGGGGTGGCCACGGGATGAAGCACATGCAGATGGACTGAGGCCTTGCAACTGAGTCCGGAAAGCATTTCTGACAGCTCTCAAAAACACTTTTGCTAACTGGCAAAAACACTTTTGACAGCTCTCAAAGACACGTTTGGAAGCATCCGGAACACATCAGCGGGCAACCGATTGCACCGTCAAAGCCTGCCCATCGCACCGTCAGAAGCACTCCGTTGCACCTTCACGGGCTACCCGTCAGACAGCCACGGGGCACAACATACGCCCGGCAACCCATTTTTTACCCTTCCGCGAGCGCTTTATCAATAAAAAAGCGTATATTTGCAGATGAAAGACAACCTGCAGACCACATGCCTACAAGCAAATCTACAAGAAACAACAGAAAAGCAATGAAAAGAAAACTGATGTGCATCATCCTCTGCGCGCTCACGGCATTGCCGGCCGCGGCGCAGACAATGCTCGCCCACCCGTGGCAGGGCAAGCGCGTCGCCTACTTCGGCGACTCGATAACAGACCCGCGCAACAGCGGCTCGAAGAAGAAATACTGGGGCTACCTGCAAGACTGGCTCGGGATAACGCCGTTCGTCTACGGCGTCAGCGGCCGGCAGTGGAACGACATCCCCCGGCAGACGGACAAGCTGAAAGCCGAGCACGGCGACGACTTCGACGCGATAATGATATTCATCGGCACGAACGACTACAACAATGCCGTGCCCATCGGCCGCTGGTTCGACGAGAGAATGGAAAAGGTCGAGTACGGCCACGGCTACGTGAAGCGCACCGAAGACCGCATGCGCCGCCACCCGTCGATGGACGCCGCCACATACCGCGGGCGCATCAACATCGCCCTCGACTCCCTGAAGCGCACCTTCCCGACGAAGCAGATAGTGCTGCTCACGCCGATACACCGCGCCGGATTCTACGCCAACGACAAGAACTGGCAGTGCACCGAGGACTATGCCAACCGCTGCGGAGAGTATCTCGACGCATACGTGGAGGCCGTGAAAGAGGCCGGCAACATCTGGGCCGTGCCCGTGATAGACCTCAACGCCGCCTGCGGCCTCTACCCGATGGCCGACGCCCACGCGCAGTATTTCCACAAGGCAGACACCGACCGCCTGCACCCGAACGACCGCGGCCACGAGCGGATGGCCCGCACGCTGATGTATCAGCTGCTCGCGCTGCCCTGCACGTTCTGAGCCGCCCCTACAATCCCTACCCCACAACCTGCGATCCCTACCCCACAACCCTACACCCCCTACAAAACAACCCTACATAAACTTATATAATAAAACAATGAAGACAGGTCTTTTCATCCCATGCTACGTCGACGCGCTCTATCCGAACGTGGGCGTGGCCACATACAGACTGCTCACCGCGCTCGGCGTCGACGTCGACTACCCGCTCAACCAGACCTGCTGCGGCCAGCCGATGGCAAACGCCGGCTTCGAGCAGATGGCCGAAGGAGTGGCCAGGAAGATGGACGAGCTGTTCGCCGGCTACGACTACGTGGTGTCTCCGTCGGCCAGCTGCGCCGCTTTCGTGAAGCTGAACTATCCCCACCTGCTCAAGGGCAGGCACGAGTGCGAGACTTCGGAAAAGATAACCGACATCGTCGAGTTCCTGCACGACGTGCTGAAGGTGAAGTCGCTCCCCGGCCGCTTCCCCCACGTGGTCAGCGTGCACAACTCTTGCCACGGCGTGCGCGAGCTGAGACTGTCGTCTCCGAGCGAGCGCAACATACCGCGATACTCGAAGATCAAGGACCTCCTCGCCCTCGTAGACGGCATCACCGTCATGGAGCCCGAGCGCCCCGACGAGTGCTGCGGCTTCGGCGGCATGTTCTCCGTGGAGGAGAGCGACGTGTCCGTGCGCATGGGCATAGACAAGATTGAGCGCCACATGGCCACCGGGGCAGAATATATCACCGGACCGGACAGCTCGTGCCTGATGCACATGCAGGGCATAGCACGCCGCCGTGACATGCCGGTTAAATTCATACACGTAGCAGAAATATTATCAGCAGGACTATGAGCACACAGCATTCAAAAGCAGCAAAGGCATTCCTTGCCGACAGCAAGAAAGCCAAGTGGCACGACGAGACCTTCTGGTCGGTGCGCGTCAAGCGCGACAACATGGCCATGGGGCTGCCCGAATGGGAGCAGCTGCGCGAGACGGCCAGCGCCATCAAGCGCCACACCGTGAGCCACCTCGACGAGTACGTGGAACGCTTCGCCGACGCGGCCACCCGCAACGGAGCCACCGTGCACTGGGCGGCGGACGCCGACAGCATGAACAACACCGTGCTCAGCATACTGAAGACGCACGGCGCCTCGAAGCTCGTCAAGAGCAAGTCGATGCTCACCGAGGAGTGCGCCATGAACCCGTTTCTCGAGCAGAACGGCATCGAGGTGGTCGAGACAGACCTCGGCGAGCGCATCATCCAGCTGATGGGGCAGAAGCCCAGCCACATCGTCATGCCGGCAATACACATCACCCAGGAGGAGGTGGGCCGCCTCTTCGAGGACAAGCTGGGCAGCGAGCCGGGCAACAACGACCCCACCTACCTCACCTATCAGGCGCGCCTGAGCCTGCGCGACGAGTTCCTCACGGCCGATGCGGGCATGACCGGCGCCAACTTCGGCGTGGCCGAGACGGGCGACATCGTGGTGTGCACCAACGAGGGCAACGCCGACATGTCGACGTCAGTGCCCCGGCTGCACATCGTCGCCATAGGCATCGAGAAGATAATCCCCGACTACAGGTCGCTCGCGGTATTCCACCGCCTGCTGGCCCGCAGCGGCACGGGCCAGCCAACGACCACGTTCACCTCACACTTCCGCAAGCCGCGGCCGGGCGGCGAGCTGCACATCATACTCGTGGACAACGGCCGCAGCGACATCCTCGCCGACCCGCAACACTGGGAGACGCTGAAGTGTCTGCGGTGCGGGGCGTGCATGAACACGTGCCCCGTATACCGGCGCAGCGGCGGCTACTCATATACCTATTTCATTCCCGGCCCCATCGGCACCAACCTCGGCATGCTCCGCGACCGCCGGCGCTACTCCGACAACGTCAGCGCATGCTCGCTCTGCTGCTCGTGCGACAACGTGTGCCCGGCCAAGGTGAACCTCTCCGAGCAGATATACCTGTGGCGACAGCAGCTCGACAGCCTCGGAAAGGCCGACCCGATGAAGAAGACGATGAGCCGCGGGATGAAGATTCTCTTCGACCGCCCGCGCCTCTACTCCACCGCCCTGCGCTTCGCCCCGCTGGTGAACCACGCCCCGCGGTTCGTCCTCTACAACCGGCTGAACGCCTGGGGCGAAGGCCGCGAGATGCCGGTATTTGCCAAAGAGTCGTTTCAAGAAATGTGGAAGAAAGGAAAAGTAAGATGATGGATACGGAAAAAGACATGTTCCTGAAGAAGATCAGGAAAAGCATCGGCAGGCAATACGACATGCCCGCCGTGGAGAGCATCGGCGCCGTGACCTACGACGACCCGGTGGCTAAGTTTGCAGAGATGAGCGAGGCCGTGGGCGGCAAGGTCGTATTCGTGAAGGAGGGTGAAGACCTGAACACGCTGATACGCAGCCTCTGCCCCGACGCCGCCGAGATAGCATCAAACGTCGAAGGCATCACCATCGCCACGCGCAACCCCGACACCGTCGGCTCGGCCCAGGAACTGAACAACACCGACGTGGCCGTGCTCAGGGGCGAGGTAGCCGTGGCCGAGAACGGATGCGTCTGGATACCGCAGACGATGAAAGAGCGGGCCGTCTGCTTCATCTCCGAATATCTGTTCATCATCGTCGGCCGCGACACCGTCGTCAGCAACATGCACGAGGCTTACGCCCGCATCGGCATGACGGAGTATGGCTACGGCTGCTTCATCAGCGGCCCGTCGAAGACGGCCGACATAGCGCAGGCCCTCGTCATGGGTGCCCAAGCAGCCCGAGGGGTCACGGTTCTCATTGTCTGACAGGACACTCCGGCAGCGTTTCCACACACCGTCCGCCATCTCCCGCTACACCAGGCTGGAACGGCGGACGGCATGTGAAACAGTACTTGTACATTTGTTAAACTTACACAAAAAGGCAGACAAAAACCAAAAACTATTCTACAGATTTAAGTTTTTTACCTAAATTTGCAATCACAAGTTCTATTTTAAAAGCAAATGAGACTACTGATATCAGGCTTTTGCATAATATTGTGCACTTCACTATATTCTTGCTTCAAGGACGAACCGCTCAACTCTGAATGCGATATCACCGAAGCGTCCGTGCATACGGAGGCTCCAGAGGAGATGTTCTTCAATCCGAGCGACACTCTCGTGAAGGTGCGCTATGATCAAAACACGATCACATTCAACGTCAGGAAGCGGGCCGACCTTACCGACCTCGCCCCCACGTTCACCCTCACCGAGGGTGCCACCATTTCTCCGGCCAACGGTTCTCACCACGATTTCAGCCAAGGAGCCATAGAATATACCGTCACCTCGCAGGACGGCGACTACAGCCGCACGTACCGCGTGGCGTTCACCCCGATGGAACGTACGGTGCAGGACACGCTCAAGTTTGACTTCGAACACTACCGCAAGGCCGAGAAGGGCGTATACTACAGATGGTTCGAAGAGGCCGCCGATGGCAGCGCATCCGACATCTGGGCCACGGGCAACCCCGGCTTCCAGCTTGCCTTCATGCTCGAGACCGACCCCTACGCCTACCCCACCGCCCCGCTCGCCGACGGATATGACGGCATGGCCGTGAAACTCGTCACCCGCGACACCGGTGCCTTCGGCGTGATGGGAGGCAAGCGCATCGCCGCCGGCAACCTGTTCCTCGGCGAGTTCGACCCGCTCTACGCCCTGAGCGAGACCATGAAGTCGACGCGCTTCGGCATTCCGTTCGACAAGAAGCCGGTGAAGATGACGGGATACTACAAGTACAGCCCGGGAAAGAACTATCAGGATGCCGACGGAAACTATATCACCGGCAGGAGAGACAGTGCCTCGATATACTCCGTGCTGTACCTGAACCGCGACGACAGCGGCGCGCCGGTGGTGCTCTATGGCGACAACGTGCTCACGAGCGACCGCATAACGGCAGTGGCGAAGATGGCGAAAGTGGAGCCCACAGACGAGTGGACACCGTTCGAGATAGACTTTGAATATACCGGCCCCATCGACCCGGAGCTGCTCGAGAACTACGGCTACAACATCGCCGTGGTCTTCTCGTCGAGCTACGAGGGCGACAAGTTCGAGGGAGCCATAGGCAGCACGCTGCTGATAGATAAGGTAAGAGTTATATGCGAGACAACAGAATGAAACGTAAGATAGCACGGCTGCTCACGGCCGCACTGCTTGCCCTGCCCTCGGCGGCAGCGGGAAGCGGCCTGACGGACAGCCTCAACTACAACGTGAGGCTGGGCTACAACATCGGCGGCACGGCGCCAATAGGCATTCCGGCATCCATCCGGGGCATGAACAAGTATGACCCGCAGTCTAACCTCTCGTTCGGATTCGACGTGTGGAAAGACATCCGCGGGCCATGGGGCCTCATGACGGGACTTCATCTCGAGAACAAGGGCATGATGGTGGACGCCTCGGTGAAGAGTTACAAGATGAAGATAGTGCGCGGCGGGCAATCGCTCGAAGGCGTATTCACGGGCAACAACGTCGTCGACGTAGAGCAGTGGCTGCTGACCGTGCCCCTGTTAGGCACGTATGCCGTCACGGGCAACCTGCGCGTGAAGTTCGGCCCTTACCTCTCTTACGTGCTCTCACGCAAGTTCGAGGGATATGCCTACGACGGCTACCTTCGCGTGGGCGACCCCACGGGCGACCGTGTGGACATCGGCAGCGACGAGCACACCCGCGGCACATACGACTTCTCCAACGACATGCGCCGCCTTCAGTTCGGCATCGACCTCGGCGCCGACTGGTATCTGAACCGCCGCTGGGGCGTGTATGCAGACCTCTCGTGGGGGCTCACGGGCATACACAAAAGCAGCTTCGACACGATAGAGCAGACTCTGTATCCCATCTACGGGACTCTTGGAGTCACATATAAACTTAAATAAAAACAGAAAGGAAAGAGCATGAAGAAAATTTTACGCTTATCTCACTGTTCGCAGCAGCCGCAACGGCAAGTGCTGCCGACTACACAGACAGGCTGGAGGTCACCGTCAACGGAGTGAAGAGCATCCAGCAGTCAACAATCTCCGTCGACAAGCAGAGCGACGGTAAGTACACACTGAAGCTGAACAACTTTATCCTGAACGCAGGAGCCCAGGTGATGCCGGTGGGAAACATCGTGCTGACAGACGTCGAGGGAACCGAAAAGGATGGCCTGACGGCCATGAAGACCGAACAGGAAATATTCATCACAGAGGGAGACCTGCCCGGAATACCTATGTGGATAGGCCCTGGACTCAAGAACGTGCCCGTGAACATGACGGCAGAGATAAGGGGCGAGAAGCTCTACACGGTGATAAACATAGACATGGAGAAGACTCTCCACCAAGTGATAAAGGTGGTTTTCGGAAACGGCGGATACCAGATCGGCAACTCAGACTTCGAGAGTTTCCACACCGCGACAGTGTCAAGCCCCGCAGACCCTAACTTCCCGGATGAGGAACCGAACACCGCATCGAGCGATGAGCCCGACTACTGGCACTCGTTCATGAGCGCTTCGGGAAATCCGGCACTCATCTATCTCGCCGGATACACGCCGCACACATTCATCAGCGACGTGGTGCGCCCCGGCACACAGGGCGCGAAGAGCGTGCTCCTCACATCGTCGGACATGGGCTTCTTCGGCGTTGCCAACGGCACCATAACGACGGGAAGGATTAACACCGGCTCAATGATTGCGGCAGATTTGGCCAACCACTCATGGAGCTCGGTAGACTCTGTTGGCACCGATGCCACGGGCGCCCCGTTCTACTCGGCGATGAACGGCATGCCCGACAGCCTCTCGGTATGGGTGAAGTTCAAGCAGCTCACGCCTAAAGAGGATGCGCCCTACGCCACCATCAAGGCCGTGATAACAGACGGCAGCTACTATCAGGACCCCGAAGACAAGGAGTATGACAACATCGTGGCAAAGGCAACAAACAACACTATCGAGAGCAACGGCTTCGAATGGCAACGCCTCTCCATACCTTTCATATATGAGGCTGACAAGAACAACGGCGCCGTCATCCCCGACCCGAAGGTGATACACGTGACCATCTCCACCAATGCTGAACCCGGCAAGGGCAGCACCGACTCGCTATACGTCGACGACCTGCAGCTCATATACAACTGCGAGCTCACCGGAATAGCCGTCAAGGACGGTTTCGTAAGCGAAATCAAGGATGTGATGGACTTCGATGCAACCGGCATGGGCGAGATTAAGGACGAGTATATCAAGGCTCAGGTGGCCGGACGCGGCACGAAGGTGGAGAAGGAGACCGTGCTCACGGAGAGCGGAATGACGGTCAAGTTCACCCTGACCTCGGGCGACCTGCAGACAAAGAAGGTATACACGCTCAACATCAAGGGCACCACGACCGGCATTTCATCGGTCAACGGCAAGGCCGGCGCTGCTAAGACAGCCTATGACCTCAATGGCCGGAAGGTCAGCAAGATGGAGAACGGCAAGGTATACATCGTCAAGGATGCTGCCGGAAAGACAAGAAAGACTTTAGGAAAATAAGCACAGGCCTTCCGGCCGGAAGGCCGGAAGCAGGCTGAAAGACAATAATAATACACGTAACGGATGTTCGGGAGATGGCTGCGGCTATCTCCCGAACTTGTTTAGAAGGTCTATCACCGTGGCGGCCTCGCTCTCTTCAAGCACCTGGCTGCACGGTATGCTGAGTTCCTCGCGGTGTATACGCTCCGTGACGGGCAGCTGCAGGTGGGCGAAGCGCTCATAGCACCGCTGGCGGTGAGGCGGTATCGGATAGTGGATTACGGTCTGCACGCCGTTCGCCGCGAGATAGCTCTGAAGCTCGTCGCGCCTGCCGCACAACACGGGGAAGATGTGGAAGACGCTGCGGCGCCAGTATTCCATGTCGGGCAGGGTAAGCAGCGGGTTGTCTATCTCCTCGATATAGCGGCGCGCCAGGGTCCTGCGCACGGCATTGTCTGCATCGAGATGGCGCAGCTTCACCCGCAGCACGGCGGCCTGCAACTCATCGAGCCGGCTGTTACGGCCCTCATATCTGAAGACATACTTGCGCTCAGAGCCGTAGTTTGCCAGTGCCCTCACCATGGCGGCAAGCTCCTCATCGTCCGTGGTCACCGCCCCTGCATCGCCCAGCGCCCCGAGATTCTTTCCCGGATAGAAGCTGTGGCCTGCGGCATCGCCGAGCGAACCGGTCTTTTTGAATGACGAGTTTGGAATGACGAATGACGAATTGGCTGGCGCGGTGATAGCTGTGGGGGACTCTATATCCAACGCGTCAGCCAATTCGTCATTCGTCATTCCAAACTCGTCATTCGCCAGTCCGTGCGCCTGCGCGTTGTCTTCTATCAGCTTCAGACCGTGCCGGCGGCATATCTCGCCTATGCGGGCGGTGTATGCCAGGCGGCCGTAGAGGTGCACGATCATCACCGCGCGGGTGCGGGCAGTGATGGCCTGCTCTATCTGCGAGTCGTCTATCTGAAGGGTATGGATGTCCGGTTCCACGAACACGGGAACGAGATTGTTTTCCGTTATGGCAAGGATGGAGGCAATATAGGTGTTCGCCGGCACGATGACCTCGTCGCCCTCGCGCATCACTCCCATATTGATATACGCCCGTAGAATGAGCGTCAGCGCATCAAGGCCGTTGCCACAGCCCACGCAGAAGCGCGTGCCGATATAGCTGGCATAGTCTGCCTCGAAGGCTGCCACGGCATCGCCCTGGAGATACCACCCGCTCTCTATCACCCCGCATGCTGCCTCGCGTATCTCGCCGGCATACATGGCGGTGACCTTTTTCAATTCAAGATACTTTATCATAGCGTCCATTCGTATGTATCATAGCAAACGCCGCGGCCGCCGAACCCTTCTTTCTGATATATCAGCGACTCGTTGAGGCGGCGCCCCCCGTCTTCGGTCGACTTGCCGAAGTCAAAGTATTTATAATCCGTGAAGTCGTGGTTGAGCACCCGGTCGTATATCGCGTCTATCGCTCCGAGGCGCTTTCCCTCCTCGCAGGCCGATATATACTGGGCGTGGACCACCTGATTGGTGATGTATATGACCGTGCCGCCGAGCACCTCGCCGCCCCGGCAGGCGACGTAGAGGCGTATGTTGCGGGGAAATCGGGCCATGAGCAGCCTCATCTCGGATGCCGTATGCACGGGATGCGCGCCGTAACGGCACGACAGGTTGCCGTCGAGCACGCTCCAGAACTCGTCTATGCGGTCGGATGTCTCCACGGTGATGTCGCGGTTGCGGGCCCTGCCCACGCCGCAGCGGCGGCTGTGGCTCCACCTCAGCGGCTGCTGCATGACGATGGCCGACGATATCTCACGCGCCACAAGGCGTGCATCGCAGCAGCGGAACATGGCGTACAGGTCTTCCTCGGCCGGCACGCGGTGGTATATCCACGGCACGGCCTTATAGCGCACGCGGCTGAACCCGTTGGCCTTCAGCCACGCGTTCAGCTCTCCGAACAGTGCTGTCACGGCCGCGGCCGTGGCATCGCAGCCTGTTATCAGTCCGCCGTAGGTCAGTCCGCCGTGCGAGCAGAACAGTCCGCCAGGTGCCGCATTGCCCGGAAGCAGCGCCATAAGGGCGCCGTCGCGGTATATCATCAGCGAGCAGTCGGCAAAGCGGTCGGCATGATAGTCCATGTAGTTGCGGTCGAAGAGGAAAGTACCGTTCTTCGAACCGGCAACAAAGGCATTCCACTCCGCCGCCCCGGCCGCATCGTATCGTCTTATCTCGAACATGTGACGTATTCTCCGAGGAAGTCTTCGTAGTCGCGTATATAATCCGCTTCCTCAAACGGATCGGAAGCAAGCACCAGGCACACGGCTCCCGACGAGAAATCGTCGAGCGTGCGCCAGATGCCTGTTTCTACAAGTAATCCCTGATAGGGATGATTCAGAAGATAGGTCTTCCGGCCGTGACCGTCGTCGAGAGTGACGTGAAAACTGCCGCTGACGGCGATGATGAACTCACGGCAATGGCGGTGAGCATGGCCTCCGCGGCTCTCTCCCGACGGCACGTCATAGACCCAGTACACGCGTGACACGCCGAAAGGGACGTTCTTCTGTCCCTCGGCGACGGTCAGGTTTCCGCGCGGATCTATTATCTTCGGAAGCTCTATAATCTGTCCTAATTCTTTCATAGCCCAGTCTCAGTCCTTTTTCATGTAAGGATCTGTCCCTAAAACGGTTGCCGCCAGCCGCTTCGCCTTGTCGCGCAGGGCATCCGTTCCGTCGGCCACCTCGCCGTAGCAGAGCACCACTCCCATGCGCCGGCCCACGTGGGCATCGGGCTTTCCGAATATGCGGATGCGGGTGCGGTCTTCCTTCAGCGCCTCGACGAAGTTGTATTCAAGCGGTTCTTCTGTCTCTTTCGGCGACAGCACGACGGCACTTGCACCGGCATGCTCAAGGTGGATGCCGGCTATCGGCAGACCCATAACGGCACGGAAGTGCAGTTCAAACTCGCTCAGGTTGGTGGTATGGCCGAGCGTCACCATGCCCGTGTCGTGCGGACGGGGCGACAGTTCACTGAAGATAACCTCTCCCTGCTTCGTCAGGAAGAACTCCACACCCCAGATGCCGGCTCCCGTCAAGGCCTTCGTCACCTCGTCGGCCATGTGCTGCGCCTGCTTCAATGCCTCGTTGCTGATGGCATACGGCTGCCAGCTCTCGCGGTAGTCGCCGCCTTTCTGCACGTGTCCGATGGGCGGACAGAACAGCGTCGGGCCGTCTTTCTGCGTCACGGTGAGCAGCGTGAACTCCGATTCAAAGTCGATGAACTCCTCTATTATCACCTCCTTGACGTCTCCGCGGCTGCCCTCCATGGCGTCCTTGAACGCCTGTTCCAGCTCGCCGTCGTTATGAACGTAGCTCTGTCCGTGACCCGACGACGACATGAGGGGCTTCACCACGCAGGGGAATCCTATCTCGTCGGCAGCCGTCTTGAACTCGTCGAACGTCTTTGCATAGAAATATCTGGCCGTGCGCAGCCCCAGTTCCCTTGATGCAAGGTCGCGGATGGCACGGCGGTTCATCGTGTAGTTCACCGCCCTTGCACTCGGAACGACCTGTATTCCCTGCTTCTCGAAGTCGAAAAGGCGCTCCGTGCGGATGGCCTCAATCTCGGGAACGATGATGTCCGGGTTGTGCTTCGCCACCACGGCAGCCAGCGCATCGCCGTCGAGCATGCTGAAAATCTCACGCTCATCGGCCACCTGCATGGCCGGAGCGTTGTCGTAACGGTCGCAAGCAATCACGTACTGGCCTGCGCGCTTTGCCGCAATGACGAACTCCTTGCCAAGTTCGCCCGAGCCTAACAATAGTATTTTCTTCATTTATCTATCTTGTTTTACTTGTATCCTGTATGTTTATCTGCCGCTGTACATGCTCTCATAGTACTTCTCGTACTCGCCGCTCGTGATGTTGTCCATCCACTCCTGATTGTCAAGATACCAGCGAACAGTCTTCTCTATGCCCTCCTCGAATTGCAAACTGGGCTCCCATCCCAGCTCGCGTTGCAGCTTGGATGAGTCTATCGCGTAGCGCAGGTCGTGCCCGGCACGGTCTGTCACGTATGTTATCAGGTCCATATCCTCACCTTCCTTGCGGCCGAGCAGGCGGTCGACGGTGTTGATGACCACCTTGATGATGTCAATGTTCTTCCATTCGTTGAAGCCGCCGATATTGTATGTGTCTGCAATCTTGCCCTTATGGAATATCACGTCGATGGCCCTTGCATGGTCTTCGACGTACAGCCAGTCGCGCACGTTCTCTCCCTTGCCGTAGACTGGCAGCGGCTTGCGGTGGCGTATGTTGTTGATGAAAAGCGGGATGAGCTTCTCCGGGAACTGATACGGGCCGTAGTTGTTCGAGCAGTTCGTCACCACGACGGGCATTCCATACGTGTCATGGAAGGCGCGGACAAAGTGGTCTGACGATGCTTTCGATGCCGAGTAAGGCGAATGAGGGTTGTATTTGGTGGTCTCGAGGAAGAACTTGTCGCCGTATGCCATGTGGTGCTCCGACGACGAGGCCGTTGTGGTGAAGGGAGGCTCTATCCCTTCGGGGTGTGTCAGTTCGAGAGCGCCGTACACCTCGTCGGTAGAGATATGATAGAAGCGTTTGCCTTCATACTTTTCCGGCAGGCTCTCCCAGTATATCTTGGCGGCCTGAAGAAGCGAGAGAGTACCCATCACGTTTGTACGGGCGAATGTAAACGGATCTTTTATCGAGCGGTCTACATGACTTTCGGCTGCCAGATGGATGATGCCCGTCACGTTGTTTGTCTTCATCAGGTTGAGCATCAGGTCGAAATCACAGATGTCTGCCTTGACAAACTTGTAGTTGGGCTTGTCTTCTATGTCTTTAAGATTGGCAAGATTACCGGCGTATGTGAGTTTATCCACATTTATTATATTATACTCCGGATACTTGTTTACAAACAGCCTGACAACGTGGCTGCCGATAAAACCGGCTCCGCCGGTGATGATGATACTCTTCATATTCTGTTGTTTTATTCTGTTTTCTTCTTTATGCTCCACCCTACAAGGCAGTAAAAAGCGTATGCCAGCAGGGCCGTGAGCACCTGTATGCCTATCTCTCCGGTATCGATGCCACCCTTGAAGATAAGGTCAAGCACCATGTTCACGACGAGAAAGACCACCACGAACAATACCGCGAAAGCGAGTTTTGAAGCTATTTTATTCATAAATGCCTTATTAATGGTTTGCTATTATAAGTCTGCCGGACTGTATCCACAATCCCCCGGCAGGCCGTCAGGCACTCTTCATCCGTGCCCTCCTAATGTAATAACTTCACAATCGGTGAATTTATTGCCCTCGACGGTAAGTCTTACCACCGTCCTCTCCTTGTGCCAGCCCTGCAGGCCCGCAGCCCCGGGGTTGATATGGAGCAGGTTCAGCGTCTTGTCGTACTTCACTTTGAGTATGTGCGAGTGGCCGCTGATGAACAGCTGGGGCGGCGAGGCGTATATCTGACCGCGTATCGAGGCGTCGTAATTGCCGGGATAGCCGCCTATATGCTTCATCAGCACATCCACTTCCTCGCACTTCCACCGCAGTTTCTCGGGGTACATGAGGCGCAGGTCGCCGCCGTCGCAGTTGCCGCAGACGGCCCGCAGGGGGCGGAAGGCGGCAAGGCGCTCGGCCACATCGGTGGAGCCGATGTCGCCGGCATGCCATATCTCGTCGCACGGCTCGAAGTACTTGATGTACCGTTCGTCCCAGTACGAGTGCGTATCGCTTATTATTCCTATCTTCTTCATCCGTCTATTCTGTTGTTCCGGCCTTGGCGTTGATGTCCTGCGGCGTGATGCCGAGCCTTTGGCAGACAAACGCGCGGATGAACTCCTCCGTGCGTTCAAGCCCCATCAGGCTCGAGTTGATGCACAGGTCATAACTCTCTCCGTGCCCCCACACCTTGCCGGTGTAGTAGTTATAGTATGCGGCGCGCTCGCGGTCGCCGGCCTTTATTATCTTCATAGCCTTGTCCTCGCTGCACTTCTCGCGCCCGCACACCATCCGGATGCGGCTGGCGGCATCGGCAGTGATAAATATGTTCACTGTGTCGGGACGCTCGCGGAGCACGTAGTCGGCGCAGCGGCCGACAAACACGCACGGCCCTTCGTCCGCCGCGCGGCGTATGGCGTCGCTCTGAAACTTGAAAAGGCTTTCCTGCGACAGCTTGTTGCTGTAGAAGTTGCCGTCGCTGAGATGCGGCACATGCAGGTGGAAGAGCGACTTGAAGAACCGTTTGTTCTCGTCGTTCTGCTCAAACAGGCTCTCACAGAAGCCGCTTTCCCTTGCCGCGAGGTTGAGCAGTTCGCGGTCGAAGAACCTGCATCCGAGGTTCTCCGCAAGCCGCCGGGCTATCACACGGCCGCCGCTGCCGAGCTGTCTGCCAATGTTTATTATCATAATATCAACTTATTGGTTGTCTTTTCATCTTTCTCATATATCCCACCATGAGGCCGAGGGTGACCAGCGCCGCCACCGTGTCGGACAGGGGCATCGACCACCACACGCCCGCCACGCCGTACTCGAGCGGCAGCAGGAAGAGCAACGGGAGGAGGAAGAGCATCTGCCGCGACAGCGAGAGGAATATGCTGACCTTCGCCATGCCTATGCTCTGGAAGAAATTGGTCACCACCATCTGGTAGCCGACAATCGGGAACGTGGCCATGATGATGCGCAGGCCCGTCACCGAGAGCTGCGTCAGCTCCGCATCGGAAGTGAACAGGCGCACGCAGAGGCCCGGAATGAACTCCGCCACCATGAATCCGCACGTCGTCACGACCGTGGCCGCCGCCATGGCATACTTCAGCACCTTCATCAGGCGGTCCGTATGGCCGGCTCCGAAGTTATATCCGGCGATGGGCTGCATGCCCTGGTTGATGCCCATCACCACCATGACGAACACGAACGCCACCCTGTTGGCTATGCCGTAAGCGCCCACTGCGAGGTCACCGCCATAGGCGAGCAGTCCCTTATTGATGAATATCACCACTATGCAGGCGCATACATTCATGAGGAACGGCGACATCCCGATGGCTATTATGTTTCTCACCAGCATCCCGCGCAGGCGGTATATGCCTCTCTTGAGGTGCAGGAGCTCGCGCTTGTCGGTGAAGAGGCGCATCTGCCAGACCAGTGCCGTCATCTGCGAGAGTATCGTGGCGAAGGCCGCTCCCTGTATGCCGAGGCCGAAAGCATAGATGAATATGGGGTCGAGGATGGTGTTGAGTGCCACCGTGAACATGGTCGCATACATGGCCTGCCGCGGCTTTCCCGCAGCACGCAGCACCGCATTCATTCCGAAATACATGTGCGAGAACACATTTCCGAGAAGTATCACGACCATGTAGTCGCGTGCATAGGGCAGCGTCTTGTCGCTCGCCCCGAAGAAATAGAGAATGTCGTCGAGGAAGAGCAGAGACAGGATGCTGAACGCCACGCCCACAATGATGTTCAGCGTGACCGTGTTTCCGAGGATGTTCTGTGCCGTGGAGTAGTCTCTCTGCCCCAGTTTCACCGAGATGCAGGTGGATGCTCCCACACCCACGGCGGCACCGAAAGCCGCCGACAGGTTCATGAACGGAAACGTGAGGGCCAGTCCTGATATCGCCATCGGGCCCACTCCCTGGCCGATGAATATGCTGTCGACCATGTTGTACAGCGAAGATGCGGTCATGGCGATGATTGCCGGCATGGCATACTGCACGAGCAGCTTGCCCACGGGCTTTGTCCCAAGTTCCAGTGTAGCCTGATTCTTGTCTGTCATATATATAATATAATAATGTGCAAAGGTAGTAATTAATTCGCTTTCACATGGTAAGAACAGACGAATTTATTTGGATTTTAGAGGAATTAGCTGTAAGTTTGCATCCGATTTGGCATGAGATTATCAGGCAAGACATATCTTACAGCCCTGCTTTTGGCGGTTTATTGCTCTGCGGCGGGTGCTCCATGGGGACGGCTTTTCACTCCGGTCCGCTCCCATGGTGCACCCGCCGCAGGCGTTCATGCCTCGGGCAGCAGGCATATATACCGCGTCACGCTGCGCGACAAGGCGGGCTGCAGCTTCAGCCTGAGCCGTCCGCGCGAGTTTCTCTCCCGCAAGGCGATAGAGCGCCGTGCGCGGCAGGGACTGGCGCCCGACTCCACCGACCTGCCCGTGAGCCGCATTTACCTCGACACCATAGCCTCAGCTGGCGTCACCGTGGCCGGTACGAGCCGGTGGAACAACACCGTGCTGATTGCCACCGACGACACCACGGCCGTACTGGCCGTGGCGGCGATGCCGTTCGTCACGGGCTGCGTGCAGGTATGGCAGCGGCCGGACAGCATACAGAAGCCGTCGCGTGAAAACAGCTATCACGAGTCGTTCAACCGCTGGGACACTATCGCCGGCTCGCACTACGGTGCGGCGGCACGGCAGATAGAGGCTCTCGGCGGCACGGCGCTCCACGATGCGGGATTCCGCGGACAGGGCATGACCATCGCCGTGCTCGACGGCGGGTTCCGCAATGCCGACCGCATACCGGCCATAAGAGACATACGCATCGCCGGAACGGCCGACTTCACCGGCGGCGGCAAGCGCAGCATGTACCGCGGTTCGGACCACGGCACGAAGGTTTTGTCGGCTATGGGCACGAACGCCACCGACGTATATGTCGGAACGGCGCCGGAGGCGGCCTACTGGCTGATGAACTGCGAGGATACCGGTTCGGAGCAACCGGTGGAGGAAGACTATTGGACGATGGCGGCGGAGACGGCCGATTCCGCCGGCGTGGACATCATAAACACCAGTCTCGGCTACACCCTCTACGACGGACACCGCGGCGACCACCGCCGCGGCGAGCTCGACGGGCGGTCCGCGCTCATATCGCGCACGGCGTCGATGCTTGCCGGCAAGGGCATCATCCTCGTGTGCAGCGCCGGCAACAGCGGCATGGGACCGTGGAAGAAGATTACCTTCCCGGGCGATGCGTACGACATCCTGACCGTCGGGGCACTGACGGAAGACGGCACAAACGCTCCTTTCAGCGGCGTGGGACCAACACAGGACGGACGCGTGAAGCCCGACGTGATGGCGCCGGGAGGCCCCGCTGCAGTGATATCGGGGCGCGGGACAGTGGTGCAGAGCATGGGCACGTCGTTCGCCACGCCGCTCGTATGCGGACTCGTGGCGTGCCTGTGGCAGGCACTGCCCCACCTGACGGCCACGGAGATAATGGAGCTCGTGCGCCGCAGCGGCAATAACCACGCACTGCCGGACAACGTGTCGGGATACGGACTGCCCGACTTCGGCAAGGCATACGAAACGGGAAGGAACATGAAATGAACATGACGGAAGACATATTCTCCACTGAAGGCAAGGCGCTGACGCTGCTCGAACTGAACACTATGCTGCGCACGGCCGTCGAGCGGTCACTGCCCGGCGAATACTGGGTCGAAGCCGAGCTGGCCGAGGCACGCGAGTCGAGGGGCCACTGCTATATGGAGCTGGTGGAGAAGGACGCGCGCGGCAACACGCCGGTGGCCCGGGCACAGGCCAAATGCTGGCAGCGCACATGGTCGATGCTGCGCCCCTACTTCGAGCGCACGGCCGGACAGGCGCTCCACCCCGGCATGAAGGTGCTGCTGCGGGTGTATGCTCAGTTTCACGAGGCTTACGGATTCTCGTGGATAGTGACCGACATTGATCCCACATACACCATCGGCGACATGGCCCGTCGCCGGCGGATGATAATAGAACAGCTGAAGGCCGCCGGCGTGTTCGACCTCAACAGAGAACTGAAGATGCCTCTCTTCGCACGCCGCATAGCGGTGATATCGAGCGAGACGGCAGCCGGCTACGGCGACTTCTGCGCCCAGCTGGCCGACAACGAGTATGGTTTCAGCTTCTCGGTGACGCTCTTTCCCGCCATCATGCAGGGCGAGCAGGTGGAGCAGAGCGTCATCGGCGCACTCGACGCCATATACCGGCAGGCCGACGATTTCGACTGCGTGGTGATAATAAGAGGCGGCGGAGCCACGAGCGACATGTCGGGATTCGACACCCTTGCACTGGCGGAGAACGTGGCAAACTTCCCCCTTCCCATCATCACGGGCATCGGCCACGACCGTGACGAGAGCGTGCTCGACATGGTGGCACACACGAGCGTGAAGACGCCCACGGCCGCAGCAGCCCTGCTGATAAGCCGCCTGAAGGCCACGGCCGACCGCATCGACAGCAGCGCGGAACGTGCCGCGAGGGCAGCCGCCATGCGGATGGAGCGCGAGCGCATGCGCCTCGGCCGGCTGGCGGAGCGCATACCTGCCCTTTTCTCCGTGGCGAAGACGAGACATGAAGCCCGGCTCGACATGCTGTGGGAGCGCGCCTGCCAGGCACAGCAGCGCAGGATGACGGCCGAGGGCCACAGGCTCGAACTGCTCAGCCAAAGGCTCACCGCCCTCGACCCGGCCCTGCTGCTGAAGCGCGGCTACAGCATCACCCTGCACGGGGGAAGGGCCGTGCGCAGCGCGGCAGACCTGAAGCCGGGCGACGAGATAGAGACAAGACTTGAGAACGGAACAATTAAATCGACGGTGATATGAAAAAAGAGTTCAAATACGAAGAGGCGGTCGGCGAGATTGAACTGATCGTGAAGAGGATGGAAAGCAACGATCTCGACATCGACACGCTGGGCGAACAGCTCAGACGGGCGCAGGAACTGATAACAAAGTGTAAGGACAGACTGACTAAAACGGATGAAGAAATAAGGAAAATACTCAATAAAGAGTGATTTTGTTACGGGCAGTCCCATTTTATCAGGCAAATAGTTGCCCGTATACGATATTTTTACTACTTTTGCGACTATTAACGAGATATAATTAAAGGTATTCAGAATATGAAGGAATTAGATTGGGAGAACCTGTCGTTCGGCTACATGCCTACGGACTACAACGTAAGGTGCCGCTATAAGGACGGGAAATGGGGCGAGATAGAGGTCTGCTCCGAAGAATACATCAACCTGCACATGGCCGCCACGTGCCTGCACTACGGCCAGGAGGCGTTCGAGGGACTGAAGGCATACCGCTGTCCCGACGGCAAGGTGCGCGTGTTCCGCATGGACGAGAATGCGGCAAGGCTTCAGGGCACATGCCGCGGCATACTGATGCCGGAGGTTCCGACGGAGCTTTTCTGTGAGATGGTCAGGAAGGTGGTAACCCTCAACCAGGACTACATACCCACATACGAGAGCGGCGCGACGCTGTATATCCGACCGCTGCTCATCGGCACGTCGGCACAGGTAGGCGTGCACCCCGCATCGGAGTATCTGTT
Organism: uncultured bacterium; assembly: GCA_905216025.1. GTDB lineage: Bacteria > Bacteroidota > Bacteroidia > Bacteroidales > Bacteroidaceae > Prevotella. The sequence goes on from CAJMSE010000004.1 coordinate 21,422, forward strand.
CATCATCTTCGTGACGCCGGTAGGTCCTTACTTCAAGGGCGGATTTGCCACAAACCCGTATGTGATAACGCGCGACTACGACCGCTCGGCACCGCTCGGCACGGGCAAGTACAAGGTGGGCGGCAACTATGCGGCCAGCCTCAAGGCAAACAGCATCGCCCATGAGCAGGGCTACGCATGTGAGTTCTACCTCGACGCGAAGGAAAAGAAATATATCGACGAGTGCGGAGCAGCCAACTTCTTCGGCATAAAGAACAACACCTACGTCACGCCGGAGTCGACGAGCATCCTGCCGAGCATCACCAACAAGAGCCTCATGCAGGTGGCCGCAGACCTCGGACTGAAGGTCGAACGCCGCCCCATACCAGAGGAAGAGCTCGACACTTTCGAGGAAGCGGGAGCATGCGGCACAGCGGCCGTGATATCTCCGATATCGTATATCGACGACCCGGAGAAGGGAAAGCGCTACACTTTCAGCAAAGACGGCAAGCCCGGACCGGTGTCTGCAAAGCTCTACGAGCACCTGCGCGGCATCCAGTACGGCACGGTGGAAGACAAGCACGGCTGGACCACGGTCATAATAGAGTAATAACAGTCATCTTTTAATAACAATTTTAAAACATTATCACCATGCAAACAATCACACAGTACAAGGATCTTGCCTTGAAATCACTCAACGGCAACTGGGGTAAAGGAGCTGTTGCTGTACTTATCTATTACCTCGTCACAGCCGTCGTGACTTCTTTAGACTACGCAGTTAACGGCTTAGGCTCTATCATTATGGTATTCGTGAATCTGCCCCTGGCATGGGGTCTCACCTGCTTCTTCCTATCAATAAGCCGCGATGAAGAGGTGACGAACGGCAATCTGTTCGACGGATTCAAAGACTACGGCCGCATATTCATCACCATTCTGCTGCAGAACATATACACGGTGCTTTGGACTCTGCTGCTCATCGTGCCCGGAATAATCAAGTCTCTCTCATACGCCATGACGCCGTTTGTGCTCAAGGACAATCCAGAACTGGGCTACAACGCAGCCATCGAGGAGAGCATGAGAATGATGAATGGCAAGAAAATGGATCTGTTCCTGCTCTATCTGAGCTTCATCGGATGGGCAATCCTCGCCTGCCTCACGCTCGGTATAGGTTTCCTATTCCTCATTCCGTACATGGAAACAACCCTCGCTCACTTCTATGCAGATGCCAAAGAAGAGGCGAACAGCCTTTGAAAAGTCGACAAAACAAGATAAATGAGCAAAGGAAAGTTAGCAAAGTTCGCCGACATGGCGAGATATGAGAACGTGTTTCAATACCCCTACTCGGTATTGGAACACGTTTCTTTTGATATGCGGGGCCGCTGGCACGAGGATTACTTCCACAACAGCAACCCCATAGTGCTGGAGTTGGGATGCGGAAAGGGCGAGTATACCGTCGGCCTGGCCAAGCTGTACCCCGACGTCAACTTCATCGGCGTCGACATAAAGGGTGCCCGCATGTGGACCGGAGCCACGCAGGCCCTCGACGAGGGACTGAAAAACGTGGCGTTCCTGCGCACCAACATCGAGATAATAGACCGCTTCTTCAGTGCCGGCGAGGTACAGGAGATATGGCTGACGTTCAGCGACCCGCAGATGAAGAACCCGCGGAAACGCCTTTCGAGCACGTTCTTCATGGAGCGCTACAGGCGATTCCTCGCCGACGGGGGCACCGTGCACCTGAAGACCGACTCCAATTTCCTCTTCACATACACAACCTGCATGGTGGAGCACAACAGCCTGCCGCTGCTCTTCCGCACGGAAGACCTGTACCACACGGACGGCATCGACGACGAGACGCGCCGCATCCTGTCCATCCAGACCTACTATGAGGCGATGTGGATGGAACGCGGACTGAACATCAGGTACATGAAGTTCCGCCTCCCCCACAGCACCGCGCTGGAGGAACCGGACGTCGAGATTCCGCTCGACGACTACCGGAGCTACCGCCGCCCGAAGCGCAGCGGACTGGAGACAAGCCGCTGACGCACGGCCGGAAGCCGCGGCACGCACAGCACACGAATCTTTCTCACGACGCCATTTGCAACCGGGTTGCAAGTGTTTTGCAATAACTTTGCAGGCGTTATGAGAAAGATTGCGTTTTTTACAATAGCTATGATGATGCTGGGCACGGACTCACACGCCCGGCAGGCATGCCCGGCAGACTCGTCGGACATGACAGGCAAGGTGCACAGCATAGGTGAGGTGAGAGTAAGTTCGAAAGCCGCCACACGGCGGATGGGCGGCGCCGTGAACGGCGTAAGCATCGGACGGCAGGAGCTGTTCAAGGCGGCATGCTGCAATCTTGGCGAGAGCTTCTCCACAAACCCGTCGGTAGACGTGAGCTACAGCGACGCCGCAACCGGCGCCAAGCAGATAAAGCTGCTCGGACTGAGCGGCACCTACGTGCAGATGCTCACCGAAAACCTGCCCGGCTACCGCGGAGCAGCAGCACCGTATGCCCTCGGCTACGTGCCGGGAGCATGGATGAAGAACATCGCCGTGAGCAAGGGATGCTCGTCGGTGAAGAACGGATACGAGTCTATCACGGGTCAGATAAACATCGACTACCTGAAGCCGGAGGACAAGGACAGGATGGAGATAAACCTCTTCGGCGACACGAAGAGCCGCATCGAGGCCAACGTCACGGGCAACATACACCTGAACCGCAGGCTGAGCACGGTGCTGCTGACGCACTATGAGAACAGCATCGAGAACCACGACGACAACGGCGACGGATTCTACGACCAGCCGAAGGTGAGCCAGCTGCACGTAGACAACAGATGGCAGTGGGCCGGAGAGCACTACATATTCCACGGAGGAGTGTCGGGACTGACGGAGAAGCGCGAGGGCGGACAGACCGGCCACGCCGCGGCGGCCGGCATCGGACGATACAGGATAGACATCGAGACAAACCGGGCGGAGGCTTACATGAAGCACGCCTTCATCCTCGACCATCACCACGGCACCAACATCGCCCTGCTCGGCTCGGCATCCCTGCACGAGCAGAGCGCCACATACGGCCGCAAGGAGCTGTATATCAACCAGAAAAACGCATACGCATCGCTCGTATTCGAGACGAACATTGCCCACAGACACAACATATCGGCCGGACTGAGCATCAACCACGACCACTACTCCACAGATTTGAGAGAGGGCGGACTGCCGCCCGTCAGCGTCAGCGGAGCGCAGGACGGCATGACCGAGACCACACCGGGAGCATACGCCCAGTATACGTTCACCCTCGGCCACAAGCTGACGGCCATGGCGGGAATACGCGCCGACCACAGCAGCCTGTACGGCACGTTCTTCACCCCGCGCTTCCACGTCAAATACTCGCCGGCCGACATCATCAGCATACGCCTCTCGGCCGGAAAGGGCTACCGCACGGTGAACGCACTCGCGGAGAACAACTATCTGCTGGCCAGCGGCCGCCGCCTGACGATAGACGCACTCAGCCAGGAGGAGGCATGGAACTACGGCGTCAGCACGGCGCTGAACATACCCGTGGCCGGCAAGACGCTCAAGCTGAACGCGGAGTACTACTACACCCGCTTCGGCAATCAGGCAGTGACCGACTACGACAGCGATGCCGGCGAGATACGCATCGGCAACCTCGACGGCAAGTCGTACTCGCACACGATGCAGATTGACGCCAGCTACCTGGTGGTGAAGGGACTGACCCTCACGGCGGCCTACAGGCTGAACGACGTGAAGTGCACCTACGGCGGAGAGCTGAGGACCAAGCCGCTGACAAGCAGGTACAAGGGGATCGTCACAGCATCGTACAAGACCCCGTCGGACCTATGGCAGTTCGACGCCACGCTACAGCTGAACGGCGGCGGACGCATGCCCCGCCCCTACACGACGCCCGGCGGCACCCCGTCGTGGAGCAACACGTTCCCCGCCTACGAGCAGCTGAGCGCGCAGATAACGCGCTGGTTCCGCCACTGGTCTGTATACATAGGCGGCGAGAACCTCACGGGCTTCAAGCAGAGCGACCCCATCATCGGCGCGGCCGACCCGTGGAGCGGCACCTTCGACACGACCATGGCATGGGGACCGGTGCACGGAGCCATGTTCTACGCCGGGGTGAGGATAAACATCGGCAAATAGCAGGCCGGCAAAAATGCACAAAAGACGCGGCAGAATGCGCCAAAGGCGAGGAATGACGGCAAAGGCGGCAAACAGGCACGGTATTTGCATGCCAATCCGGAGAATAACCCTTTAAACATATAAAGACATGACACTGTACCCAAAACTCATACTCGACGCACTGGCAACGGTGACCTATCCGGGCACGAAGAAAAACCTCGTGGAGAGCGAGATGGTGGCCGACACGCCATCCATCAACGGCATGGCTGTGAAAATAGTGCTGCTGTTCCCGCGTGACACCGACCCGTTCCTGAAGTCAACGGTAAAGGCCGCCGAGGCCGCCATACACTACCACGTAGGCAAGGACGTGGAGGTGACCATCGAGACGGAATTCAAGTCGAAGCCGCGCCCCGAGGTGGGCAAGCTGCTGCCGCAGGTGAAGAACATCATCGCCGTAAGCTCCGGCAAGGGCGGCGTGGGCAAGAGCACCGTGGCGGCCAACCTGGCGATAGCCCTGGCAAAGCTCGGCTACCGGGTGGGACTGCTCGACGCCGACATCTTCGGCCCGTCGATGCCCAAGATGTTCAAGGCCGAAGACGAGCGCCCGTATGCCACCGAGAAAGACGGCCGCAGCCTGATAGTGCCCATAGAGCGCTACGGGGTGAAGCTGCTGAGCATCGGTTTCTTCGTCAACCCCGACACGGCGACGCTGTGGCGCGGCGGAATGGCAAGCAACGCACTGAAGCAACTCATCGGCGACGCCGACTGGGGAGAGCTCGACTACTTCATCCTCGACACCCCGCCGGGCACGAGCGACATCCACCTGACGCTCCTCCAGACCCTCGCCATCACCGGAGCGGTCATCGTGAGCACACCGCAGAGCGTGGCTCTGGCCGACGCCCGCAAGGGAATAGACATGTACCGCAACGACAAGGTGAACGTGCCGATACTCGGACTGGTGGAGAACATGGCGTGGTTCACGCCCGCCGAACTGCCCGAAAACAGGTATTACATATTCGGAAAAGACGGCTGCAAGAACCTCGCGGCCGAGATGGGCACTCCCCTATTGGCGCAGATTCCGCTCGTGCAGGGCATCCGCGAGAGCGGCGACGACGGCGAGCCGGCTGCCACCAAGGTCGACACGGCAACGGGTCAGGCCTTCCTCAGCCTCGCGCAGGCCGTGGTGACGGTGACCAACAGGCGCAACAAGGAGAAAGAGCCGACAAAGATCGTGGAAGTAAAGAAATAACGGCGTCCGGGCATGGAATGCACCGTCATCAGACAGCGACGGCACGCCGGCGATGCCGCGGGCTGCCCACGATGATGCGACAAGCTGCTCCTGACGATGTAACGGGCAGATTCTGACGGTGTAACGGGCTGGCTTTGACGATGCGACGGATTGCCCGCCAATGTCCTCCGCTTTCTTTCAAATGCGTTTTTGCCCCCTGTCAAAAGTGTTTTTGACAGGGGGCAAAAGTGTTTTTGAGAGCTATCAAAAATGTATTATCTTGCAGAACGGTTCCTCTTCAGCCTGCGCCTTACCTCACGCTTGTGACGTATCTCGTTGAGACGGCGGATGAGATGGTCGCGCGAGAGGTATATCTGATAACGGTAAACGCCGCAGGCAAGACAGAAATACACAACCACCTGCACCCACAGCATGCGGTACTCGACAGCCACGTCGGCCAGACCGGCACCCATCGAGTTGGTGCGCACGAAGGCACGCACGCCGAACGTTGACGGGAATATCCACGACAGCGACTGCCAGAACCACGGGATATTGCTCTGCGGCCACGACACGCCGGAGAGGAACAGCAACGGAACGGAGAAGAAAACGACGAGGAGCATCACGTTCTCGCGGTAGCGTATGAGGCACGACACCGTCATGCTGAAGAACACGCAGGCAAGGACGTAGGGCACGAGAACGCCCAACAGCTCGGCCGGACCGGCGAGACAGACGAACCCAAAGATGCGCGGGACAATCATGGTGAGCCATGCCGCCATCACGGAATATATCATGATGTAGCACATGGCCTTACCTATAACGATTCGGAACACGCCTCGGTAGTGCTTGCTGACGGGGATGAGTTCGCGGAAGCGGTTTGTCTCGCGCGCCGTTCCGGCCGCAAGACCGACGCCGAGTACGAGTGTCTGCTGGAGAATGAGCATCAGCACGCCCGGCAGGATGAAGTTGCCGTAGCCCCCGGTGGGGTTGAAGATGGGCACCTCTGCAAAGTCGAGCGGCCGTGTCGTCACCTCGTCCTCACGGTCGGTATAGTTTCCCGAGAGGACTATCTGTATGCCGGCATTCATCTCCTGCGACACCATCAGTGCCGCCTGATACACCGCCTTGTATGTCAGCATGAGTCCCATGTCGCAGTAGACGCTGACGGCCGTCTGCCTCATGCTGTTCAGCCGCACCGAGAAGTCGGACGGTATGTAGTATATTCCGCTGACGACCTGCCTGCCGAGCAGCGACTTTGCCTCCTCCATATCGGCCGCATGGCACAGCACGCGCACATCGGGCGAGGCGTCGCAGCGCCGTATGAAGTCGCGGCTCAGCGCACTGCGGGAGTCGTCGACGACAACCACGGGCACCTCGTGCACCACCTCGTTGTTGTAAATCCACGAGTAAAGCAGCGGATAGGCCAAAGGCACGAGCAGGAAGAAGATGAGCACTCCCTCGTCTCTGACAGAGTTGCGCATCTCCTGCCACCACACCTGACAGGCATCACTGATTCCTTCGGCCACCCTGTGCCGCAATCCTTCTCTTTTCATCCGCTATGGTATATAAACATAAGTGAGCATCGCCTTCTTCAGCCGGGGCAGCACCGCAAGCGGCAGCAGGGCGAAGACGAGGAGCGCCGCGACATGCAGGGCGACGCACGACAGCGGGAAGCCGTTGAACACGGCCACCTGATATATCATGAAATAATGGCGCAGGGGGAACAGGTTGGCCAGCGACTGGAGCGCGCCGTCCATGCCCATGACGGGAAAGGCCGAGCCGGCCATGGAGAAGCTGAGCACCGCCCATAGCGAGCAGGTGCTCATGGAGAGACGCATCGAGGGCATCAGGCCGAAAACGAAGATGCCGAAACCCTGCGCCGAGAGCACCGTAAGGAGTCCGAGCAGCACTATCGGCACCAGCCCTCCGGGATGCGGAAAGCCGAGAATGCCGAACACGTAGAACATGTAAGCGTAGGTGACGGCGAGGAATACGGCCGTCTGCGGGAGAATCTTGCCTGCCAGTGCCACCACGATGTCATTGCCGGCAGCCGCCATCCAGTGCTTGGAGCGGCTGAACTTCAGCTCCGTGCCGAGCGAATAGGCTGTCACGAGGAAGGCAAAGAGCATTATCATGCCCGGTATGAGCATGGTGCTGAGATATATGTTATAGTTCGTCCATGGGTTGGATGGCTGGTGCAGGTCGATGACGATGGGTTGGAGGAAGGCGCGTATCTGCTCCGGCGTGAAGCCTTTAGCCGACAGCGTGGCCTGCCCGACGGATGCGGAGCCGAGCGTGGCCACGGTCTTGAGGTCGCGGTAGAGCAGTGCTCCCGAGGTCAGCGTGGTCATGCTGTAGTAGAACGAAATCTTCGGCATGCGGGCTGAGAGCAGCTTGTCCGTCGTGCCCGGCGGTATATAGAGGAACGCGTATATCTCGTTGCGCTGTATGGCGCGGCGTGCCGCGGCCACGCTCTCATAGCTGCCGGCCACCCGCGTGGTCTGGAATGCGTCGAGCGTGCGTATCATCCGCCGCGTGGTGGGGGTGTCGTCGAGGTCTACGATGCCCACGGGCATGTCCTGGGGCTGTCCCTCTTCCATCAGCGAGGTGAAGAAAAACATGACCAGCAGGGGGAACACCACCATGCAGAACCAATACATCGGATTGCCACGCATGATGGAAACCTCGCGCCGCATCACGGCCGCCACATTCCATATATGCCCCCGTACCGCCACTGTCAGAGGTCTTTAATGATGAGAGACATGCCCGGACGCAGGCCCTCGACGGCCTTGACAGGCCGCGCCTTGACCTCAAACGTCTTCAGGTCGTACTGTCCGTTGGCCTTCGTGGCCTTCCAGACGGCGTAGCTTCCCTCGTCTTTCATGTAGTAAATCTTCATGCGGACGGACTTCCCGAAGGCGGGGGCGAAGGCATTAAACTCGCCTCCTATCTTCATGCCGGCCAACTGGTCCTCGCGCACGTTGAACGTCCCCCACACGTCGGTCATCACCGATATGGTCATGATGGGCGAGCCGGTGCCTACGAGTTCGCCAACTTTGGGATATATGTCTGTCACCTCTCCGTCGGCCTGCGCTATCTGCACTGTCTCCGATATGTACGACTGCACCTCGTCTACAGCACCGCGGGCGCGCTCCACCTGTGCGGCGGAGGCCAGCTTCTCCTCGCTGCGGGCACCGTTGCGGGCCATGTCATACTGGCTCTTGGCGGCGCGCTCCTGCGCCTCCATGGCCTTATACTGTGCCAGCACCTCATCGCGCTTCTGCGCACTGACGACTCCTTCGTCGAAAAGACGCTGCATGCGCTCATACGATTTCTGCGCTATATCGAGTCCGGCACGGGCCTGCTGCCACAGCTGAAATGCTCCGCGCACCTGCTCGGCACGCGCACCGGCACGCGCCATGGCGTCAAGGGCTGAGGCGGCGCTTTCCGCTCCGCGGGCCTGCTCCATCTTGGCACGCACGTCGGGGGCGTCGATGATGGCGAGCGTATCGCCCGCACGGACGAAGTCGCCTTCCTTGACGCGCAGCTCGAGGATGCGGCCGGGCACCTTGCTCGACACTCTGTATTCCGTCACTTCAACCTGCCCCTGTATCGTTTCGGGCTCGCGTCCGAGTGTGAAATATCCTATCAGGGCAACAACGGCCACCACGACAGTGAATCCCGCGATGGCATAAAGGATGCTGTTATGTTGTGATTTTGCTGACATACCTATATTATATTAATGTAATATACCGATATTCTGTTATTGTAAAGTACCGAGCGACTTCTTCAGGTTCACCTCACTGAGCTTCACGTCGATGCCCGCGTCGATATGGAGCGAGCGCGCCTGAAGCCACGCCGTCTGGGCTTCCATCACCGTAGAGGCCGGCATCACGCCCTCGCGGAATCCCACCTCGGCGCTGCGCAGGTTCTCTTCGGCACGCTTTATGTTGGCCTCGGCCATGCCGAGACGCTTCACCGCCTCGCTGACCTTGAACCGGCTCTGACTCACCTGCAGCTCTATCTTCTCGCGGGCCTCGGCCACCTCGAGCGCCGCTATGGCCTCGGCACCCTTGGCGGCGCGCACCTTGTAGGCCACATCGCCCCAGTTCCACACGGGAATGCTGACGAGTACGCCCACGTTCCACATGCCGCCGAACTTCTTATGGAAACCGTCGAACACGTTGGGGTTACTCACCGAGTAGCCGCCCGTGAGGGCAATCTTGGGCAGGTTGCCGGCCTTGAGCAGGTTCACGGCCTGCCGGCTGAGGTCGGCGACAGACTGGAGCACCTGTATCTCGGGGCGCCTCTCGGCCTGCTCACCGCCGGTATGCTCTGCGGGGAGCTCGCCGACGGCGATTGTCTCCTTGTCCTCGTCGGCCGTGCGGAGGTCTGTATCCACCGGCAGTCCGCACTGCTGGCAGAGGAGCATGCGGGCAAGCACGAGTCCGTCGCTGACCTGAAGCAGCGTCATCTCGGCCTCGTTGACCTTCACGTCAACGCTCAATCCGTCGGCACGTGTAGCCACGCCCTCGGCAATCATCTTGTGCACGTCGCCGCTCAGCTTTTCCACAAGTGCGAGATAGCTCTCGGCTAAGCGTTTCTTATGCTTCAGCGATACCACCGTCCAGTAGGCCTTGTCGGTGTCGTAGATGGTTGCCTGACGCGTGGCCTCGGCCTGGCTGCCGGCCATGCGCACGCCGATATCGGCCATGCGGTTCATCGCCGTGATGCTTCCGCCCATATATATCGGCTGCGTCACCAGCACCGAACCGGCGAAGATGTTGCGCGTGTCCGTACGGAAGGCATCCACAATGCCCTGGCCGCCGGCGTTGAGCATTGACGATATGGCATTGATATGACCGTTGAATCCGCCCGCCAGCTGGTCGATGCTCGTGCCGAGGGCACCGAGCTGACTGTTGATGGCCTCGACCTGTCCGGGCGAAAGCGACGAGACGATGTTTCCGGCGGCATCTTTTATGCCGGACGTCGCCGTGGTGCCGATGTTGCTCAGCGCCGTCTTCTGGTCGCCGTTGAGGATGGATACCTCCCGGCTGGTATACATATAGCTGCCCAGAGCATGCACATGCGGCAGGTATTTGGTGCGCGCCGACTTGCGCACGTTGGCCGCCATGCCCTTCTTCAGCTCCGATATGCCCATCTGCTTGTTGTTGCGCAGCGCCATTGCACGGCAGCTGTCGAGGCTGACAGTCTGCTGGGCGACGGCCCGGCCGACGCAAGCAAGCATGAGCAGTAATGCTACGACATGTCTCATAGGCTGTATCCGGTTTGTCCTTACCTTATTATTACTTAAACGGAGTGTTACGGTTAGTTTATCGTGAAATCTCAGTTACTTGAACGTGAAGTTGCGCGAACCGATCATGTTGCCGTCGGCGAATATGCTGACGTTATAAGGTCCGGCGGCCAGGAAGTTGGTAACATTCCAGAATGTGCTCACCGCAATCTCCTCTCCGGAGTATTCCACGTTCTTCCTCATCGAGTATTCAATCTGCCTGTCTTCGTATGCGAACGTCCCGCCGCCGCTCAGCACGTTGCCCGTGGGCGTGGTGATGCGCACGTATATGGTCCTGATACCGTTCGTTGCGGTTACGTTCCTGGCGATGTTGAACGACACTTCGATGGTCTTGCAGTCCTTCATCTTCTTGGCGGGCTTGCCTCTCTTGTTCTTCGGAGTCATCACGATGGCCGTAGCATCGAGCTGCGCGGCAATGGCAACCTTCTCCGAGAGCGACGCTTTCTCGCTGCTCAGACCTTCTATCTGGCGGGCCGCCTCAACGTATTGGTCCTTCACGCGCTGGTTCTCGTCACGGAGATTCTGGTTCACACGGTTGAGCGAATCTATCTGGAGGACATAGCTCCGGAGCACGACGCGTACCGTGGCAAGCTCTTTCTTGAGCCTCGTTATCTCACGCGCATCGTCGCTCCGCACGCGTTTCAGCTCTTCGAGAAGCCTCTGCGTGCGCAACTGCTCCTGCGTGAGCTGCGCCACGATGGAGTCGTTGTTTATCGTTGCCTTCATCTCGCTGTATTGACGGGCGAACTGTTCATACTCATTCTCCATCTCCATCTTCTCGAGATTAGCCAGTTCCTGCATGTCACGGTTAGCCTCTTTCTGCTTGTTCAGGCTGAAAGCGAGATACCCCACGAGACCCGCCATGACAGCAATGATAACGCCCGCTATCGGGACTATTACTTTCTTATTCATACATTATATTATATTTGAAGAACTGTGCAAATTTAAATGTTTTTGCCGAGAAAGCAAAAGAAAAGGTATTCCGAAGCCCGTTCTGTATTTATTTTTAAGATAAATACAGAAAAAAAGAACTCTTTTTTACATTAGCGGAGGAGAGGAAACGAGACGGCAAGGCGGTTGAAAGCTGTCTTGTAGTGGCGGATGGCCGATCCGCCAAAGCTGATACGGAATGCCTTGATAAGGCCGTTATCACCTTATAAAAGCCCAGCAAAAGTCGAAAAAGAATAAAAATATATCGTTTTTCGATAATTTTTTACCGATTTATTTGGCCGTTTGAGACTTTATTCATACATTTGCAACGTCGGAGAACGAAAGCGGGCGTCAGACCGCGGGCAACGGCAAGCAATAACGAACCATACCCAAACGATATGAAAAAGAAATTCAACGTGCTCAGCACAATAGTCTTCATCATCCTCGTGATAAACCTCGGGGGAAGCCTTTACTATGCCGGCTTAGGCGCGGCAGAGGGCATGGAAGTTGCCATCAACAGGCACAGGACGGCCGACAATACCATGTTGACGAAGACACCGGTAGTGATAAGTTTCCTGCCCACCGAAGCGATGACCCGTCCCGACAGCGTCGTCAACACCGTAACGGGTAAGAAGACGGGCATCATGGCCGCTCAGGCGATGATGTGGGTAGACAAGGAAGTGGCAGGCGGAGTGCTCGGTTTCATCTCAGGATTCCTCGCCATCGGGTCGTGCGTGCTGATGCTGCTCATCATGTGGCACTTCTTCAACTTCATAAGGAACATCAACCGCATGGAGATATTCACATGGAAGAACGTCAACCTGCTCGAGACGATGGGCGGACTGCTGGTAATCGTCTTCGTGATGAACATCGGATACACCGCCATACAGTACTGGCAGATATCGCGGGTGTTTGCCCTCGAAGGCCGCATCTTCGACTTCCTGACGCCCCTGACGGACAGCACGCTCATCCTCGGAATCATCGCCATGATCATGGGAGAGGTGTTCGCGATGGGTCTCAAGATGCGCGAAGACCAGGAACTGACAATATAATACACATTAATATATTATAGGATATGCCGATAATAGTAAATCTTGACGTCATGATGGCACGCCGCAAGGTATCGCTCAGCGAACTGGCGGCAACCGTCGGGCTGACTCCGGCCAACCTGTCGATACTGAAGACGGGCAAGGCCAAGGCCGTGCGGTTCTCCACGCTGGAGGCCATCTGCAAGGCACTCGACTGTCAGCCGGGAGAGATTTTGGAGTATACCGGCGGCAGCAAGTGACATGACAGACTCCGGCCGCACGCCGGAAAGAGAACAAGGAAATACATAAGTACCAACAAAAACAATAAAATCAATGAAAAAACTTATCGTTATCGCCCTCGCGGTCTTCAGCTCATGGAGCGCGGGAGCACAGCAAATGCCAAGTTTCCCGATGGACCAGGCAGTCCGTTACGGCAAACTTGAGAACGGACTGACCTACTACATCCGTCACAACGAAGAACCCAAGGACAGGGCAAACTTCTACATCGCACAGAAGGTCGGCGCAGTACAGGAAGACGACAACCAGCGCGGACTGGCCCACTTCCTTGAGCACATGTGCTTCAACGGCACACAGAACTTCCCCGGCAACAAGGTAGTGGAATACTGCGAGAGCATCGGTGTGAAGTTCGGGCAGAATCTGAACGCCTACACCGCAGCCGACGAGACGGTGTATAACATCAACGACGTGCCCACAACGTCAAAGGGCAACATCGACTCCTGCCTGCTCATCCTGCACGACTGGGCTGACGGTCTGCTGCTCGAGACCGAGGAAATAAACAAGGAGCGCGGCGTAATACACGAGGAATGGCGCATGCGCAGCTCCGCATCACAGCGCATTTTCGAGCGTAACCTGCCCACCCTCTACCCAGGAAGCAAGTACGGACATCGCATGCCTATCGGCCTTATGGAGGTGATAGACAACTTCGAGCCCGACGTGCTGCGCGCCTACTACGAGAAGTGGTACCGCCCCGACCTGCAGGGAATAGTCGTTGTCGGCGACCTGGATGTCGACTACGTGGAAGGCAAGATAAAGGAAATGTTCAGCAGCATAAAGATGCCCGAGAATCCGGCTAAGTACGAAATGTATCCCGTTCCGGACAACAACGAGCCTATATTTGTTATCGACAAGGACAAGGAACAGCAGACAAACATCATCGAACTGATGTTCAAGCAGGAGAGACTGCCGCAGGAAATGCGCGGAACGATAGCCATGATGCTGCAGGGTTACATGACCGGCGTGATATCAGAGTGCCTCAACGCACGCCTCGGAGAACTGTCGCAGAAAGCCGACTGCCCGTTCTTGCAGGCCGGAGCCCAGTACGGCGACTATATCATGAGCCGCACCTGCGACGCCTTCATGGTATACCTTATCCCGAAACCCGGACAGGACGCAGCTGCCGTACAGGCCGTCATGAAGGAGGTTGAGCGCGCAAGACGCTTCGGATTTACCGCCACAGAGGTGCTCCGGGCACGCGACGAGAAGATAAGCCAGTTCGAAAAGATATACGAGAACCGCGAGAAGCGCAAGAACGACCAGTTCGTCAACGAATACGTACGCCACTTCCTCGACGGAGACTACTTCACCGACATCGAGACAGAGTTCCAGACTTACAAGGCATACGCACAGCAGTTGCCGGCAGAAATGATATCGGGCGCATTCCAGGAGATGGTGGCCAACACCGACACCAACTTCGTATGCCTCGCCCTCTATCCCGAGAAAGAAGGCGTGGTGGTACCCACTGCAGACGAGTTCAAGAACGCAATCAGCGCCGCCAAGGCCGCACAGCTTGAGGCATACGTGGACAACGTGAAAGACGAGCCGCTCGTGGCACAGCTTCCGAAGCCCGTGAAGATTAAGAGCGAGAAGCCTGCCGAGCACGGATACACTTGCTGGACACTGTCCAACGGCGCACGCGTTTACTTCAAGCAGACCGATTTCAACAACTCTCAGGTAATGGTTGCAGCCCGCTCTTTAGGCGGCACCAACAAGGTGAAGGAAGAAGAACTGACCAACGCCGAGCTGCTCACAGCTGTCATGGGCTCTACCGGTATCGGCAATTTCAACTCTGTCGAACTTGAGAAGAAGCTCGCCGGAAAGCAGGTCAGCCTCACCCCCAACCTCACCGAGACAACCGACCGCCTCGACGGCAACAGCACACCGAAAGACCTCCGCACGCTCTTCGAGCTGATCCACCTGCGCTTCCAAAAGCCTAACGTGGACAACGACGGATACAACAACCTCATCCAGACGCTGCGTACACAGTTTCAGAACATCACGAAGAACCCCGACGTGGCCTTCTCCGACTCTATACAGCAGACGCTCTACGGCCACAACAAGCGCGTGGGCAGCGTCATCCCCGACCTCGACAAGGTGAACTATGAGACGGTGCGCCGCATCTACAGCGAGCGCTTCGCATCGGCAGGAGACTTCGACTTCTTCTTCACCGGAGCGTTCAACACCGACAGCCTGCGTGCATTCACCGAGCAGTACATCGCCACCCTGCCGGGCATCAAGAAGCGCGAGAAGCTCACCGACTGCGGCATACGCCCTGTAAAGGGTGACGTAGAGAACCGCTTTGTGCGCCAGATGGAAAGCCCGAAGGCAAGCATCAGGGTCATCTGGACCGGCGAGGTGAAGTACGACGTAAAGACGTCTGCCATCGTCAACGCTCTCGGCGAGATTCTCTCGCAGCGCTATCTGAAGAGCATCCGTGAGGAAGGTTCGATGGCTTACTCCGTAGGCGCAAGGGCTTTGACAGACTGCGTGCTCTACGACAGCTACACGATGCATGTCTACTGCCCCGTGAAACCCGAGAAGATGGACAGCGCCCTCTACCTGATGCAGGTCGGAATTGACGATATCGCAGCCAAGGGCGTTACCGAAGAGGAACTCAACAAGGTGAAGGAGTTTGAGATAAAGGACTATAACGACAAGCAGCGCGAGAACTCCTACTGGCAGAACCAGATTGTCATGACCACCGTTTGGGGCAATGACGACCGCACCGGAGCCCTCGACGCCATCAAGAGCATGACCTCGAAGGACATCCAAGACTTCGTGAACAACTACCTGCTTAAGCAGCACAACCGCGTAATCGTGACCATGCTGCCCGATAAGTTCTAAGCCGCTGCACAACGGCAAACCACACTCCGGCCGAGCCGCGCAGGCTCCCGGACCCGCAGGGACATACTCCCGTACCGGCCCGCAACGGCACACGTTGCTGCAAAGACCGGCACAGGGCTATGTCCCTGCTTTTTGTATACTCCCGAACCAACGATTTTCCGCCTTTTCTTCTTTATTCCGCCGATTTGTGATACCTTTGCATTCGGGCTGCAACCAACGGCCCGCCACAACCGATGGACAAACGCACATTCAACATAAAGGAACTCGGATACAGCGTCAGCCAGCGTCTCGACAGCGACGCGGAGCATGCCGCCACCGACTGCGGAGGCTACGCTCCAGAGACCGCGGCCGACCTGCTCGGCGAGCTGCGGCAGGCGCTTGACCTGCAACCCGACTATGCCGCCATGTACGACGCTTTCAACGCGGCGTTCACAAGATGCCTCAGCATCAATACGGAGTTCACCCGCATGACCCTCGCCGGCACGTTCTCAAAGACAGACTACCTGCTGAAGGAGAGGCATGCAACACGGGAGATGCGCGCCGCCGTCAACGCCACGCGCGTCAGACTGCGCCGCCGGGCTGACATCCCCGCGGAGACTCTGGCCTCAACGCACCGCCACGACTACACCGTCCTTTGCCGCTTCATCACGCTCGCGTACGGGAATGAAGAATTAAGAATGAAGAATGAAGAATTTGCTGCCGCGGTGAAGGGAGGTGACACGGCGCAGCCTGATTCTTCATTCTTCATTCTTCATTCTTCATTAAACAGCGTACGCGTTGTAGTAAACCGCTGGGACGACGACTTCATCTATGCCGAGCCGGCCGACGGGGGAGCCAGTGAGATGAAGATATGCTACAGCTCGGGCAACAGGGTGTACGACTACGACTGGACCTACCTGCGCGACATGCTCTACGAGGGGGCGCAGCTGAACATCATACGCCCGCGGGAGGAACACGGCACGGTATATCCCGAACTGACGATATTCGAGCCCGACAACCTCGTGGACATCTCGGCCGTGGCCCGCTGCTTCGAGACCTATGCCGAGTCGCCGCTGCTGCACCTGCTGAAACGGCTCGAGCCGCCGGCAAACTCGGAGGCCATCATGCTCGGAAACTTTGCCGGACAGCTGCTTGACGAGGCCACGCAGGCCGGCAGCGGGCAGCGCACATACGCCGGAAGCGCCACCGCCTTCTTCAAAAACAACGCCCTGAGACTGCTCACGGCAGACATCGGCCCGTCGTTTCACGACTGCGCAAAGGAGCAGAAACGCAATATCGGCTATGCCATGAACACGATGCTGCCCGAGGCCGTGGAGCGCTTCGACCCCGCAAACGGGTTCGTCGAGCCGTCATTCTTCTCCGAGATGCTCGGCCTGCAGGGGCGCATGGACTACATACAGATGGACCAAGGGGTCATCATCGAGCAGAAATCGGGCAAGGGGGGCTTCCCCTACGACGGCTTCGCAAGGCCGCGCCACCGCGAGGAGCACTACGTGCAGCTGCTCCTCTACATGCTCATCTTCAGATACAACTACAGTGAGACGTACGAGCGGAACAACCGCGAGCTGTATGCCTTCCTGCTCTACTCGAAATACAGGGAGAGCCTTCTCGGTCTCGGCTTCGCCCCGGAACTGGTGTTCCGCGCACTGAAGATAAGGAACGGCATCGCCTGGATGGAGTCGCTCTGCACCTGCGACGGGGGCTTCAGGCTGCTCGAGAGTCTCTCGGCGGAAAGCCTCAACACGAAGAACGCAAGCGGAAAGCTGTGGGAGGCCTATCAGAAGCCGAAGCTCGAGGCACTGCTCAGTCCCGTAAAGGAGGCGCCGGCGCTGGAGCGCGACTACTATTTCCGCTTTCTGACATTCATCGCCAACGAGCATCTCCTGTCCAAACTCGGCAACAAGACGAAAGACGGATCGGGCTTCGCATCAATCTGGCACTGCTCGCTCCAGGAGAAACTGCAGACCGGCAACATCTACGACAGGCTAACACTGGCGAGTCCCGGCGAGGGCACGGAGGGCCGGGTGGACACGGTGACGCTGCTCTTCGACCCCAGCCGCGCCGACGGCATGGCCAACTTCCGCGAGGGAGACATCGTCATCCTCTACCCCTACGATGCCGGAAAGGAACCCGACGCACGCATGCACATGGTGTTCCGCTGCACCGTGGTGCGCATCACGGCAGACAGCATAAGCCTCAGCCTGCGCAACGCGCAGACGGGAGCGGGCGTGTTCCTGCGCGACAAAGACCGCCCGTGGGCCGTCGAACACGACTTCTTCGAGTCATCTTACAGTGCGCTGTACAGCGGGATGCACTCTTTCCTCAGTGCCCCGGAGGAGCGGCGAGACCTACTCATGCTGCGGCGCAGGCCGGAAACAGACGGCAGCGTGCGGCTGAAGGGCAACTACGGCAGCTTCAACGGCATGGCTCTCCGTGTGAAGCAGGCCCGCGACATGTTCCTCATCATCGGTCCGCCGGGCACGGGGAAGACATCGTTCGGCATGTTGAACACCGTGAAGGAGGAACTGCTCGAAGACGATGCGAGCATCCTCGTGCTGTCGTACACCAACCGCGCCGTCGACGAGATATGCGCCAAGCTCGACGAGGCCGGCATCGGCTTCATCCGCATCGGCGGCCGCTTCAGCTGCGACAGCGCCTTCCGAAGCCACCTCTTAGACACGATGGTGGAGGAGTGCCGCAGCATCGGCGACGTGCGGAGCCTCATCTCATCGGCGCACGTGCTCGTCGGCACGACGACGGCATTCAACAGCAACATCGCCATATTCGGCATAAAGCAGTTCTCGCTCGCCATCATCGACGAGGCGTCGCAGATTCTCGAGCCTCACCTCATCGGGTTGCTGAGCGCCCAAAGCGGCGGCGTCCCGGCCATCCGCAAGTTCGTCATGATAGGCGACCACAAGCAGCTGCCCGCCGTGGTGCAGCAGTCGCCCGACGTGTCGAGGGTAACGGAGCCGCAGCTCAACGCCATCGGCCTGACAGACTGCCGCCTGTCGCTCTTCGAGCGCCTGCTGAAGCGCTATCACGACGATGCCTCCGTGGTGTTCATGCTCAACCGGCAGGGACGCATGCACCCCGACATCGCCCTCTTCCCCAACGACAACTTCTACTGCGGAAAGCTCCGTGCCGTGCCGCTCGGCCATCAGAGAGAGACCCTGCCGGCGGACTACGGCACACGCGACGGCATCGAACTGCTGCTGCGCACGCGCCGCACGGCCTTCATCGCGGCCGACATGCCGGAGCGCTCGGCATCGGACAAGGTCAACACGGTGGAGGCGGAGATGATTGCCGCCACCGTGGCGAGGATATACGCCATAGAGCGCGACCGCTTCTCGGCCACGGAGACGGTGGGCATCATCGTGCCCTACCGCAACCAGATAGCGACGATACGCCGCTGCATCGCGGCCTACGGCATCGACGGCCTGGACGCCATCACCATCGACACGGTGGAGCGCTATCAGGGCAGCCAGCGCCGCTACATCATCTACGGGTTCACCATCAGCAGGTATTACCAGTTCCGCTTCCTCGCCGAGAGCGTCTTCAGAGACATCGACGGCACCACGGTAGACCGCAAGCTGAACGTCGCCATGACGAGGGCCGAGGAGCACCTGATAATGTTCGGCAATGCCGCCCTACTCTCACGGAACGCCACTTTCCGAAAACTCATGGACACGATGAAAGCCTGCGGCAGCTTCTTCGCCGTCGGCCGGAAAGACTATCTGGCCGGAAACTTCACCCTCAGAAATACAACGGGCAACCCGTGATGATGTAACGGGCTGCCCGTGACGGTGAAATCGGCAACCCGCGACGGTGCGACAGATTGCCCGCTGATGACTTCCGTTTGCTTTCAAATGCGTTTGTGCCAGCTGTCAAAAGTGTTTTTGAGCGCTGAGCCAAACGTTTTTGAGAGCTATCAAAACTTCACATAGTCGACGAAAGCATAGCTGTAGGCGTGCTTTTCGTCCTTTTCATGCTCCTCGCGGCTCACCTCGCGCCATCCGTCGTAAGGCGGGAAGAAAGCGTCGGCCTCTCCGGGTGTGTCGTCGACCTCGGTGAGGCAGAGGCGGGTGGCGAGCGGCAGGGCCTGTTCGTATACGCTCGCGCCACCTATTATATATACTTCCTCGCCGTCGGCGCAGTGGCTGAGCGCCTCGTCGAGCGAGCCATACGTGTCGCATCCGGGGAAGGCGGACACCGTGCGGCTCAGCACTATGTTGCGGCGGTTGGGCAGCGCGCCCTTCGGGAGCGACAGAAACGTGTTGCGGCCCATGATGATGGTGTGGCCGGTGGTGAGCGCCTTGAAGCGCTTTAGGTCGTTGGGGAGCCAGTAGATGAGTTTGTTACCGTTGCCGATGGCCCTGTTGCGGGCCACGGCGGCTATTATCGTTATATCCATATTACTTGTTTTTTTTGAGGGTTATAAGGTTTTTAAGGTCGCTATGCTTTCAGGTTATGAGGGGTATAAGGTTTTGAGGTCGCTACGCTTTTAGGTTATGGGGTCGCTATGCTTTCGGGTTTTAGGGTGAGATTTGAGCTTTGTTCTCTCGGGTTTTAGAATGAGATTTGAATTTAATTCATGGGTAATTAATTGTCGCGGACTTGCAGCAAACTTCACCTTAAAACCAGAAAGCGAAGCGGCCCATAACCTAAAAGCGTAGCGACCTCAAAACCTTATACCCCTCATAACCTGAAAGCGAAGCGACCCTAAACCGACACTTCCGCCTTTATCCCGGGCCACGGGTCGTAGTTCTCGAGCGTGAAATCGTCGTATTTGAAGTCGAAGATGCTCTTCACATCGGGATTGAGACGCATCACCGGGAGCGCACGCGGCGTGCGGCTGAGCTGCAGGCGGGCCTGCTCGAGGTGGTTGAGATAGAGGTGCGTGTCGCCCGTGGTGTGGATGAAGTCGCCCGGACGGAAGCCCGTCACCTGCGCCATCATCATCAGCAGCAGTGCATACGACGCGATGTTGAACGGCACTCCGAGGAACGTGTCGGCCGAACGCTGGTACAGCTGTAGACTCAGACGGCCGTCGGCGACGTAGAACTGGAACATCGTGTGACAGGGCGGGAGCGCCATGCGCTCCACCTCGGCCACGTTCCATGCGCTCACAATCATGCGGCGCGAGTCCGGACTGGTCTTCAGCAGGTTCACGACGTTGCTTATCTGGTCTATCGTGCCGCCGTCGTAGTCGGGCCATGAGCGCCACTGATGACCGTAAACGGGCCCGAGGTCGCCGTTCTCGTCGGCCCACTCGTTCCAGATGCGCACGCCGTTCTCCTGAAGGTAGCGCACGTTGGTGTCGCCGTTGAGGAACCACAGCAGTTCGTAGATTATCGACTTGAGGTGCAGCTTCTTCGTCGTCAGCAGGGGGAAGCCCTCCTCGAGGTTGAATCTCATCTGATGGCCGAACACGCTTATCGTGCCCGTGCCGGTGCGGTCTGTCTTCCGCGAGCCTTCTGCCAGTATCTTCTCCAGCAGGTCAAGGTATTGTTTCATATCGTTAGTGTTTCGTTTCTGCCGTGCATGCCACCGTCTGCGGCGGTTCCGCCGGTGCGTGCGAGCTCTTTATCCGCCACTCCTGCGGGTACATGTTGTTTGCCCTGTTGCCGAGGTTCTTCACGAATCCGAGCGGTGCTCCGCCGTATGTCACGAGCACATATCCGCGCGGCGTGCCCTCGGGCAGCGTCACGGCCTCGCGCCGCAGGTATGCGATGGCCTGCGCATAAGTAAGTTCCACGTTCGGGAAGGCACTGCGGTTGAGGGCCGTGGAGAGGGCGAGCGAGATGTCGGGCACTATGTCGCGGCCCTTGATGCGGCCGAGGGTGACCCCGGCCGAGAGCACGCGCAGACCGGCCGCCGCCACGGCATGGATGTCTGAAAGGGCCGCGGGCACGGCCTCGATGACGTCGCCGCGGACGCTGACGGCAAACCCGTCGCCACCGCCTGAGAGCCACTCCACAGGCATTTTCACCTGCTGCCGCGGCTGCTTGGCGGCCTTCTTCGGCCGGCGCGGGCCTGGTGCGGGCTGTCCGTCGCCGGGTTTCCTGAGTGCGGCCATGAAGAGGCCCTCGCCACGCGACGTGCCGGGGATGAACCGGTAGACCGGCCCGGCGAACCCGTCAAGCAGCGAACCGGTGATGCCCCACCCCGCTTCGGTGTCTACCGGCAGCACCGAAGCACCGAGACCACTGCATATCCACCTGATGTTCTCCTCGTTCTCGCCTGTGTTGAACGTGCACGTGGAGTATACGAGCAGGCCGCCGGGCTTCAGACAGTTCCATGCGCTGGCCACAATCTCGCGCTGGAGCCTGCGGCACGACTCCACCCCGGCCGTGCTCCACTCTGCCACGGCGCCCTCGTCCTTGCGGAACATGCCCTCGCCGGAGCAGGGCACATCGCAGACGATGACGTCGAACTGAAGACCCGTGGCGGCGATGTCGGCGGGATAGTTGTTGGTGACGATGACTCCCGGACTGCCCCACTTGCAGATATTCTCCGCCAGCACGGCGGCACGCGCCCTCACCGGTTCGTTGCAGACAAGCACGCTGCCCGCCGGAACAGCCGACAGCGCAGCCGTTGACTTGCCGCCGGGGGCGGCGCACATGTCGAGCACGGCCACAGGACAGGCAACATACTGCCCGAGCACGCGGCACAGAAACATCGACGATGCCTCCTGCACATAGTAGCAGCCGGCATGCAGCAGCGGATCGAAAGTGAACTGGGGACGCTCCGGAAGATAATATCCCGTGCCGCACCACGGCACACGAGAGCCGCCCGGGGGCGCCCCGCCGCACTTCGACGGGTTGATGCGGATGCTGACGGGAGGCTCTTCCGACAGGGCCGTGACAAACCGGCCGAACAGGCTGCTGCCCATCATCCGCTCCGTATAGCTCTTGAAACTTTCGGGTAATATCATCGGTTTATAAACTTAATGCGTGCAAATTTAAAAAAAAAATCGCATCTTTGCAACTAAAAGCAACGCTCTTACGTCTAACAACAAACAAAAGAACGACAATGAAGGGACAGATAATGAAACATGTGCGCTGCCTCATCGCAGCTATGATGCTCACCCTGCCGGCGGCAATGCCTGCCGGAACGACAGACCAGTATCACCGGCACACGCCACGCACGGAGACGGATGCCGACGCTGCGTACAGCCGGCCGAAGGCTGCTGGCACGGCAACGGCGGCTCAAACCGTGCTGAAGACTGGCTCTGCCGCGGCCACAGCAGAGCAGCAGAGCAGCGGGAAGACGGCCAAAAGCACGCGGAAAAGCGGGAAGAAGGCCGCCACGGCGAAAAAGGACAGCACGAAAAAGGCCGGCGGCGACGCCACGGAGGAGGTCACCGCCTACTCCGACACGACGTCGCTGGACGACTATGACGACTGGACCGAGGACAGCATGGCATACTCCGGATTCTCATATACGGCCGACGAGGCTTTCGGCAACGCCATAGACGATCTGCTGTCGATGGGCGGCACCATGCTCGGCACGTTGCTCATACTGCTCATCCTGTTCGTGTTCTCGCCGCTTGCGATACTCGGACTGATACTCTACTTCGTATACAAGAACCGCAAACAGAAGTACAGACTGGCCGAAATGGCCATCAAGGCGGGTCAGCCCATACCCGAGAACATGCGCATCAAGACCGGCACGGGAAGCGAGGACACGATGAGCAAGGGAGTGAAAAACATCTTCCTCGGTGCCGGACTGATGGCTTTCTTCTGGGTATTGGACATCAGCGTCGGCATCGGCATCGGACTGCTCGTCGTGTTCAACGGTGCGGGACAGGCCGTGATAGCATACACGGCGGAACGGCGCAGGCGCCGCGACGGCCTCAACGACGGGCCTGACGGCAGTGACAACGGCACAGAAGACTACAGATAGACGCGGATGGACAGGCTCGGTGACACGGCTCTCGTCATGCAGGTGGCGGTATTCAACAACAAGCGGGCTTTCGACACGCTTGTCAGGAAATACCAGTCGCCGCTGAGGAGGTTCCTCCTCACCCAGACATTAGGCGACAGCCAGCTGAGCGACGACCTCGCGCAGGACACGTTCATCAAGGCATACGTCAGCATCGGGAAGTTCGCCGGACGCTCGTCGTTCCAGACATGGCTCTTCCGAATCGCATACAACGTGTTTCTCGACTACACGCGCAGCAAGCACGTGACGGCCGGCATCGACGCAGCGGCAACGCAGCAGAAAAGCGGCGGCGGCACCGACGAGGGCCTGAGGATGGACCTCTACGCCGCGCTGGCACTGCTGACGCCGCACGAGCGCACGTGCATCACGCTACAACTGACAGACGGGTACAAGATAAACCAGATAGCAGAGATAACCGGGATAACGGCAAACACCGTCAAATCGCACCTTGCAAGAGGCAAGGAGAAACTTTCAGAATACTTAAAAAAGAACGGATATGACAAGAGATAACGACATGGATATAGACAGACTGTTCAGCGAGATACGCGACACCGAGATTGCCGACAACGGCTTCAGCCGCAGGGTGATGAGGGCGCTGCCCGACCGCAGCGGCAGCCTCGCACGGCTGTGGACGGCATTCTGCATCCTCACGGGCGTCATACTCTCGTTCGTGTTCCACGTGTGGGAGCTGGCGGCAGTATATATAGAGGTGTTCATCCGCACCGCACCTACGCTCGACCCGCACCAGCTGGCCATGCTGCCGATGATCACCGCCGGCATCATAGCCACGGCGCTGTGGGCATACCACGAGATGAACTCGGAGCGGTGGTCACTCTGATGCCGCCGCTCCGTCCTTCAGCCGGCCCTCGCCGTCAAACATGCCGTAGGTCGTGCGTAGCACGATGAACTCCGTGCGGCGGTTCAGCTGGTTGCACGTCTCCTGCTCTTCGGGCTTCAGCGTCTTGATGAACTCTTCCGTCAGGACGTCGTTTTCTTTCAGGAAGGGATACTTCTCAGTCAGCTTTTTCTTTATCGTCTTGGGCTTGTCCTTGCCATAACCCACCGGACTGAGCCTGTCGCGGGCGATGCCGTGCCCTATAAGATAGTCCACCACGGCCTCGGCGCGGCGCTGGGAGAGAGCCTTGTTGTATGCGGCGGGGCCGCGATAGTCGCAGTGCGCGCTCAGTTCGATGGTGACATTGGGGTTCTCGTTCAGCAGTTTTATCAGCTCGTCGAGCGCCGCCGTCGACTCGGGACGCAGCGTCGCCTTGTCGAAATCGTAGAAGATATTGTCTATCAGCACCGGCGCGGTGATGGAAGCGAGGGGGAACTGGAGCACGTATTCGGTGGACTCAGTCACCGGTTCGACCCTCAGCTGCTCCTTATGGTTGAGGAATCCGCGGCAGGTGCCGAGGAAGACATAGTCTACGCCGGGCTTTATCTCTTGGGTGAACGAGCCGTCGCCCTTCACGCTCAGCTTCATGTTGGTGCCGTCGTTGCCCACCATATACACCAGGCCCTCGGGCAGTTCGTAGCCGTCCTGCTCGTAGACCCAGCCCTTCACGGTCTGCACTATCTCGGGATTGACGAAGCTGTAGATGTGGTCCCAGCCCTTTCCGTCGCCCCGGTTCGACGAGAAGAAGCCGCGGTTGTATAGTCCCTCGAACGTCATGCCGAAGTCGTCGCCCTGCGAGTTGAGCGGAAAGCCGGGGTGCTCTATCTGCCATCCGCCGCCCGTTGTGTCGGGGCGGGCAATGAAGATGTCGAGGCCGCCCATGCCGGGATGGCCGTCCGACGAGAAGTAGAGGTCGCCGTTAGGCCTGAATGTGGGGAACATCTCGTCGCCTTCGGTGTTCACCTGCGGTCCAAGGTTCTCCACTCCGCCGACGCCGCTCGTCGTGAGGCGCACGCGCCAGATGTCAAGACCGCCCATGCCGCCGGGCATGTCGCTCGTGAAATAGAGCCACTCGCCGTCCGGCGACACCGCCGGATGGGCATAGCTCGAGAGTGTGTCTTTGGTGATTGGCAGGACCGTAGCCTTGCCCCATGCCGCATCCGAACGCGGAGACGTGCATATCTGGGCATATCTGGGGTATGAAGGGTCGGTGACGCACTGGGTGAGATACATCGTCTTGCCGTCCGGCGAGAAGGAGCATGCCCCCTCGTCGTATTCTGAGTTCAGCTCGGTGTCGATGTCTTCGGGGCGCATCCACTTGCCCTTCTCATCCTTCTGCGACATGAAGATGTCGCCGTTCTTCGTTCCGGTGATGCCGCTGAGCTCGTCGCCCTTCACCTGGTTGCGCGTCGATGTGAAGTAGAGCTGGTCGCTGTTGTCGCCCGCGAGCATGGGAGAGTAGTCCGCACGGCGCGAGTTGAAGAAGTTTTCGCGCTTCACCGTATACTGCGAGCCGGCCTCCTTCCACCCGGGAGCCTGCTGCGCCGCAAGCACTCCGGCAGCCGCGAGCCTGCTTCCGGGCAGGCTGTCGAGCGCCTCACGGAAGTTCTTTTCCGCCTCGCGGTAGTTTCCCGTCTTCATCAGCTGCTGCGCGAGGCGCAGGTGGGTCATGCTGTCGGCCTGCTTATAGCGCACGGCATTGTTGTAGGCGGCAATCGCCTTCTGCGTGTAGTTTATCCGGCGGTAGCACTCGGCCAGCTTCAGCGCCCGCTGTCCGCGCGTGGCCCGCTCCTTGGCCGGCGTCGCCGAGTAGGCTTTCTTATACTGCACCGAGGCATCGTGGTACTCGCCGAGCGCGTAAAACTTGTCGCCTTTCTTCATGGCCGAGTCTGCCCCGCACGACACGAGCAGTGCCGCCGCAAGCGTATATAGTATGGTGCGTATTCTGAACATACCTTATTATAACGTGAAACAGAGCTGTTTATTGCTCACACGAGGGTATGATATCACGTCCACAGCTCGGTGATATACATCGGGAAGCCGTGGTCTGAGCGGCTGAACCCGCACGACTCGTAGAAGCGGATGCCGTCTTCGTATGCCACGAGCACTATGCGCAGATAGTCACGATACTTTTCCTTCGCCATCTCCACCAGCCGGCGGCCTATGCCACGGTGCTGATATTCGGGGGCTACGAGCAGGTAATGCACGTATGCCGTCATCACCCCGTCGTCCATCACGCATATCATGCCGGCGAGACGGCCGCCATCCCACGCCGAATATACGGTCTCATAGTTCTTCATCGCCTCGACCAGCTTGTCGGGATAATGGCCCGACGACCACTCCACGGAGAGGAACAGACGCTCCAGCTCGTCGCGTCCGAAGGTGTGCGTGCTCCTGTATTCTATCTCCTGCGCATTGCCTCCGCAGCCTTTTCCTTTATCGTTCATCATCTTCCTGTACGTTTACTGTTGTCTTTTTCAGAACGGCTGACGCCACGTGCACCCCTCTTTCCAGCGCGAGCAGCCGTAGGCCGAACGTCCCTTTATCACCACGCCGCGGCCGCAGAGGGGGCATACGGTGCCGACGATGGCGTCGGCCGGTGAAGGCGGGGCTGTCTTTGCCGCGGCGGCAGCCTTGCGGGGCTTCGGCGGCTTGGCAGCGGCCAGAGCGGCGGCGGCCTTCGGCGCCATCTTCTTCTTCATGTCCTCCTCGGTCATCACGGTGACGTGGCGGTTGCTGTTGTCGGCCAACACGTCGCGCACGATGCCGGTAATCTGCGCCTTCAGCTCGTCCACGAACGTGGCGGCATCATATTTCCCGTGCTCTATGTCGCGCAGCTTCTTCTCCCAGATGCCGGTCAGCTCGCAGCTCTTGAGCAGCTCTTCCTTTATCGTGTCTATCAGTTCGATGCCCGTGGGCGTGGCGATGAGGTTCTTGCGCTCGCGCTTTATGTAGCGGCGCTTGAACAGCGTCTCGATGATAGATGCACGCGACGACGGCCGGCCGATGCCGTTCTCCTTCAGGGCGGCGCGCAGCTGCTCGTCCTCGACAAACTTGCCGGCGGTCTCCATGGCACGCAGCAGGGTGGCTTCGTTGTAGAACTTCGGCGGCACGGTCCACTTCTCCGTGAGGCACGGCACGTGGTCGCCGCTCTCGCCCTCGGCAAAGGGCGGCAGGGTGCGTTCCTCGTCGTCTTTCGGAGACTCCTCTTCCTCGCGCACTCGCACATCCTTTTCATATACCTTGCGCCATCCGGGGTCGAGTATTGTCTTGCCCGTCACCTTGAACTCGATATCCTCCACGCTGCCCAATACGGTGGTGGTGGCAAACTTGCAGTCGGGGTAGAACACGCTGATGAAGCGCCTGGCGATGAGGTCGTAGACGTGGCGCTCCATGTCGGTGAGGTTCATGGCGGGCACGCCCGTGGGGATAATGGCATGGTGGTCGGTGACCTTCGACGAGTCGAACACCTTTTTCGACTTCGGCAGGGCCTTGCCCGCAAGGGGCTGCGTCAGGCTCTCGTAGCCCCGCAGGCCGGCCAGCGTGGCCGGACACTTGGGATAGATGTCGTCGCTGAGATACTGCGTGTCTACACGCGGATAGGTGGTGAGCTTCTTCTCGTAAAGCCCCTGGATGGTGTTGAGCGTCAGCTCGGCGCTCATGCCGAACTTACGGTTGCAGTCTACCTGAAGCGAGGTGAGGTCGTAGAGCCGCGGCGGTGCCTCGCTGCCTTTCTTTTTCTGTACGGACACGACGGTAAAGGGCTTCCCGGCGATGTCTTCAAACGATTTCTCCCCTTCCTCCTTCGATGTAAACTTGCCTTTCGTGGCGGTGAATGTGGTGTCGCGATATACCGTCGAGAGCACCCAGTAGGGCTCGGGCTTGAAGTTCTCTATCTCCTTCTGACGGTTCACGATGAGTGCGAGCGTGGGCGTCTGCACGCGTCCGATGGACAGCACCTGCCTGTTCTGGCCATACTTCAGCGTGTAGAGGCGTGTGGCGTTCATGCCGAGAATCCAGTCGCCGATGGCACGGCTGAGGCCGGCAAGATACAGCTGCTGGTAGTCGGCCTGGTCTTTCAGCGTGCGGAAGCCCTCGCGGATGGCCTCGTCTGTCATCGACGATATCCACAGGCGCTTCACCGGGCACCTTGCGCCGGCCTTCTGCATCACCCACCGCTGGATGAGCTCTCCCTCCTGCCCGGCGTCGCCGCAGTTTATGATGCCGTCGGCAGCCTGCATAAGCCGCTCTATCACGGCAAACTGCTCCTTGATGCCCTTGTCGTCTATCAGCTTGATGCCGAACCGCTGGGGCAGCATGGGCAGGGCGCCGAGGCTCCACCGCTTCCACATCGGGGTGTAGTCGTCGGGCTCCTTCAGGGTGCAGAGGTGACCGAAGGTCCACGTCACCTGATATCCGTTACCCTCCATATATCCGTTTTTCGACGACGTAGCCCCTATTATCCGGGCTATGTCGCGGGCTACGCTGGGTTTCTCGGCTATGCAAACAACCATCTTATACTGTGCTGACTATTACTTATATATGATATTCTGTATCCGGAATCAATATCCGAGCGGCTCTCCCACAAGCACCACGGTGTGGCGTCCGCGCGGCGAGTTGCGCAGGAAGTGAATGTGGTTGCAGATGCTCTCGGACGAGTTGCAGTTGTGGCACACGCCATCTTTACGGCATGGGGTGCTGATGTCGAAGCGTGCCGTGTTTATGGGCGCCGCCGTGGAGCGTGCCCGGGCGAGGGCTGCCTCGACGGTCTGGGCCACCTTGTTCAGTCCGATGACGAAGATGACGCTCTTCGGTCCGAAGGTGATTGCCGCCACGCGGTTGCCGTTTCCGTCGATGTTCACGATGACGCCGTCCTCGCTGATGGCGTTCGCGCTTGTCAGATAGCAGTCGGCACGGAAGGCGTCGAGATAAATCTCTGCTGCCTCTGCGCGGTCCTTGGCCAGGTCGCGGTCGAGCAGGTTGAGCGTGCCGCGGCGGTGCAGGGTTGCCGGAAGCCCCATGTCGCGCAGGGTCATGGAACCGCCCCACGACACGGTGCTGCCGTCGGCGATGAGACTGCTCACCAGTTCAACAGCCCCGGCAGCCGTCGGGCAGTAGTAGGCCTTCATGTTGCGGCGCTCCAGATTCTTTATCATCCGCTGCGCCAGCAGTTCGTTTCTTGATTCTAAAGGAGTCATAGATATCGTGTTTAGAAAGTGCAAAGGTACAATAAAATATGGAGTTTCGGCTCCGGAGGCAGTGATAAAAGTCGGATATTTATTGCCGATAAAGGCAAAAAGCCGTATATTTGCAATGTTTTTTATCACCTAATTTGCCGATAATACTGGTTTATGGACTATATATCTGTCATGCAATACGCCGTGAAGCACGGCATATCCGAACGCACGGCGCGGCACTACTGTACCACAGGATACAGATAGACCTCACCTACAACTCCAACCACATGGAGGGAAGCAGGCTCACCCACGACCAGACGAGATACATATACGAGACCAACACGATAGGCGCAGGCGACAGTCCGGTAAACGTCGACGACATCATCGAGACGGCAAACCACTTCAGATGCATCGACATCATCATCGGCCAGGCGGAAGAAAGGCTCTCCGAAGCACTGATAAAAAGGCTGCACCACACGCTGAAAACCGGTACTTCGGACAGCAGCAGGGAATGGTTCAACGTGGGAGAATACAAGAAACTGCCGAACGAAGCGGGCGGAATGAAGACCTGCCTGCCGGAGAACGTGCATGAAGAGATGGCGGCACTGATGGCTGACGACAACCACAAGAAGCAGCATACGCTTGAAGACATAATCGGATTCCACCACAGCTTTGAGTCGATACATCCTTTTCTGGACGGCAACGGCCGCATCGGCAGGCTCATCATGTTCAAGGAATGCCTTGCAAACGGCATCGTCCCGTTCATCATCACGGACGAGCTAAAGATGTTCTACTACCGCGGACTGCGCGAATGGAACAACGTAAGGGGCTATCTTATGGACACGTGCCTCGCCGCACAGGATGACTTTAAGGCATTGCTCGGCTATTTCAGAATCTGACATCACCACGCCTCAACACCATCGGCACCATGCGCCGGCACGGCGCGGAAGGGTGTATCGTGTTGTTACCTGCCGCGCGTAACAGTGTTACCTGCCGCGCGTAACAATGTTACCTGCCACGCGTTACAATGTTACCTGCCGCGCGTTACAATGTTACCTGCCGCGCGTTACAGTCTTACACGTGGCAGGTAACAAACCAAGGAGTATCTCACGGGCGGACTCTCTCAATAGGATTCGCCGTCTTCTATATCCTCGCGGTCGATCTTTTTGGCGTCGATGGAGCGCCAGGCATAGAATATATAGGCGAGAACGAACGGTATCAGCAGGCTGACGACGGCCATGGTGCGGAGCGTGAACTCGCTGCTGCACGAGTTGGCAATGGTCAGCGAGCTGTGTATGTCGGCCAGCGAGGGATAGTATGCCGTATTGTTCCAGCCCACGCAGAGCAGCAGTGCAAGCACCGCCAGCACCGTTCCGGCACCGGTGAACCATATCCCGTGTATGCTGTCGCGGCTCATCACGGTGGACAGTATGCCGTAGAGCACGAGCAACACGCCAGCGAGCAACACCACAACGAGATACCACATGGAGATGAAATTGCCGAGATACTTGTTCGGTTCGAGGCTTACTACGCCCGTGACAGGGTCTGCGGCATAGCCGTCCTTGAGCATAACGTAGACGAGGAAGGCCACGAAGAATATAAGGAACGTCACCGCGTTGCCCGCAACGGCACGGCGGCAGCGCGACCGCACGTCGGCGTCGCTGATGTTGTTGATGAAATACAGCAGTCCGAGGGTGCGGGCGAGGAAGAGCACGGCGAAACCGAGGATGAGGTTCCACGGGTCAAGCAGTGCGTCGAGGCCGTGACTGGCGTTTGCCCAGTGGCTTATCACGGGCTGCACACCGCCGACGAGGTTGTCCTTGGCCACGATGAAGTTTGAACCGTTGAAGAACGTGGCCACGGCGCAGCCGAGCAGGAACGGACCGGCGATGCCGTTGACGACGAGGAACCACTGGAAGACACGCGGACCGAAAAGGTTGCCGAGCTTGTTCTGAAACTCATAGCTGACGGCCTGCAGCACGAACGAGAAGAGGATGGCCATCCAAAGCCAGTAGGCCCCGCCGAAGCTCGTGCTGTAGAACAGCGGGAACGAGGCGAAGAACGCTCCGCCGAACGTCACGAGCGTGGTGAAGGTGAACTCCCACTTGCGGCCGGTGGAGTTGACGAGCATGCGGCGCTCGCCGGCCGTGCGGCCGATGGAGAAGAGGAGTGAGTTGCCGCCCTGCACGAAGAGCAGGAGCACCAATATGGCCCCGAGCAGAGACACGAGGAACCACCAGTATTGCTGTAGAAATGCGTATGTCATGATGATGCGGTGTTAAGAGTTAGTATCCGGTCCTTTCTTTATCTGCTTGCAGAGGATGCTTATCTCCACGGCGAGCAGGGCTGTGAACATGGCGAGGAAGATGAAGAACGTCAGTGCCACGCTGCCGGCACCGATGTCGCTCACGCCCACCCATGTGGGCATCAGGTCCTGAATGGCCCACGGCTGGCGGCCGAACTCGGCCACGAGCCATCCCGACTCGCTGGCGATGTAGCCCAGCGGCAGGAGCGCTATCGCGGCAACATGGAGCCAGCGGAAGCGGGCGATGTCCTTACGGCAGGCAAGGAAGAGCACCACGGCAAAGAAAGCGATGAACAGCATGCCGAGGCCCACCATCACGCGGAAGGCATAGAAGCACAGGGGGATGTAGGGAACGAGCTGCGCCTTGTCCTCGACATACCCGTAACCGAAATAGCGCATGTCGGCATCTATCGTCTTTCCGGCCTCGGACAGGCGCGCGGCCTCATCGGCATTCAGACCGTTGCAGGTGTCGGCCGGACAGGCAGCACCGCCGGACGCGGCAGCCATCTGCATGCGGCGGCTCTTCGCCGACAGTTCACGGTAGTCTTTCAGTGCGGCAATGGCGCGGCGGCCACGCTCTATCTTCTCGTCGGCCGAAGGCTCCACCGTGCCGTCGGGGCGCAGGTATCCGCCTTTCAGAATGTCGTTGACACCCGGCACATAGCCGTCGAAGTCGCGGGTGGCAAGGAACGAAAGCGCACCGGGCAGACCGATATGCAGCGGGTGCTCCTCTCCGGCGGCATAGTCGGGCTGGGAGAAGGGATCGACGAGGGCTATCATGGTGAGGTCCTGCCTGTTGCCTCCGTCGTAGAGAGCCTCCATGGCAGCCAGCTTCATCGGCTGCACCTGCGCCACCTGGTAGGCCGAGCCGTCGCCCGTATGCACGGCCAGCAGCGAGGCCACGAGGCCCACGGCGGCGCCTATCTTGATGCTCGCCACGGCGAGACGCTGCTCACGGCCTTTCAGCAGGTAGTAGCAGCTGACGGCGACGGTGAACAGGGCGCCTATTATCCAGGCCGACGTCACCGTGTGGCAGAACTTGTCGACGGCGAAGGGCGACAGGGCAACGTCGAGGAACGAGGTCATCTCGTTGCGCATCGTGTCGGGATTGAACGTACAGCCCACGGGATTCTGCATCCATGCGTTGGCCACGAGAATCCACCAGGCCGAGAGTGTGGCGCCGAGGCCCGTCAGCCACGTGGCGGCGAGGTGCGCGCCAGCCGACACCTTGTGCCACCCGAAGAACATAACGGCCACAAACGTCGACTCCATGAAGAAGGCGACGATGCCCTCGATGGCCAAGGGAGCGCCGAAAATGTCGCCCACGAACCACGAGTAGTTACTCCAGTTGGTGCCGAACTCGAACTCGAGGATTATTCCCGTGGCCACGCCCATGGCGAAGTTGATGCCAAAGAGCTTCTGCCAGAACTTGGCCGTGTCGCGCCAGAAGCGCTTGCGCGTGCGGTAGTAGCACGTCTCCATGATGCCCATGATGAGGGCGAGCCCCAGCGTCAGCGGGACGAACAGCCAGTGATAGATGGCCGTAAGGGCAAACTGCGCCCTCGCCCAGTCTACCGCTGCGGAATCGATTGTCAGCATTATGTCTGTCATAACTTATTGAATTTATGGTTTATCACTTTTAATCTATGGCTTATCATTCATCAAACGCTGCCGGAGCGCGCCTCTCCATCTCGCCGGCCACGAAGTCGGCCTCGGCTCCGCTGCCCGCGTTCGCCTTCAGGAAGTCGGGAAAGAAAAACACCTTGAGCACGGCAAAGATGATTATCAGCTTGATGATTATCACCGCCCAGAGCGTCCGTCCGAGCGTCATGGAGCGGAAACCGTCGGCATAGAAGCGGTAAACGCCGCGCACGACGGCACCCGCCCTGCGGACCATTCCGCCCGCACCGGCCCGCTCTCCTGTTGTAGTCTCCCGTCCTGGCATATCTCTCCGGTTGTTTTCGGTTAATAGGCTATTAGCTGCAAAGATATGAATTTTATTATTATCAGACGGCAAAGAGCGGCGTTTTTTTCGTTAAAGGCAATAAAGGTGATGTGTCGAAGCCTCATTATTTATAATATTCAAAGCGCTTTTCAAGACCTAAAAATCGTCTTTCTCCTCTTTTTTTAGTATTTTTGCAGTCTGACAGAATCACCTGAAACAATATGAACGACGAGACGACAGAGAACGAAATGATAGACGAAAGCCTGACGGGAGAGCACTCAGACTACAAGCCTGTGGACAGGTTTGACGCCGCAGCAGTGCACCATCTGAGCGGCATGTACCAGAACTGGTTTCTCGACTACGCATCCTACGTGATACTCGAAAGAGCCGTGCCCCACATCGAGGACGGCCTGAAACCCGTGCAACGGCGCATACTGCACTCGATGAAGCGCATGGACGACGGGCGATACAACAAGGTGGCGAACATCGTGGGACACACGATGCAGTTTCACCCGCACGGAGACGCCTCCATCGGCGACGCCCTCGTGCAACTCGGACAGAAAGACCTGCTCGTGGACACACAGGGTAACTGGGGCAACATACTCACTGGAGACCGCGCCGCCGCGCCGCGATATATCGAGGCACGGCTGTCTAAGTTCGCGCTCGACACGGTGTTCAACCCCAAGACAACGGAATGGCAGCTGTCGTATGACGGCCGCAACAGGGAGCCGGTGACGCTGCCGGTGAAATACCCGCTGCTGCTGGCACAGGGAGCGGAAGGCATCGCCGTGGGTCTGTCGTCGAAGATTCTGCCACACAATTTCTGCGAGATATGCGACGCGGCGGTGAGCTACCTGCACGGACAGGAGTTCAAGCTGTATCCCGACTTCCCCACGGGAGGAAGCATAGACGTGTCCAAATATAACGACGGACACCGCGGAGGAGCACTCAAGGTGAGGGCCAAGATAGAGAAGCAGGACAACAAGACGCTCGTCATCAGAGAGATTCCGTTCGGCAAGACCACCGCCACACTCATCGACTCGATACTGCGCGCCATAGAGAAGGGAAAGATAAAGGCACGCAAGGTGGAGGACAACACGGCGGCACAGGTGGAGATTCTCGTGCACCTGGCACCGGGAGTGTCGAGCGACAAGACGCTCGACGCGCTCTATGCGTTCTCCGACTGCGAGGTGAACATATCGCCGAACTGCTGCGTCATCGAGGACGACAAGCCACAGTTCCTCACCGTGAGCGACGTGCTGCGCAGCTCGGTGGACCACACGAAGGACCTGATACGCCGCGAACTGGAAATCAGAAAGGACGAGCTGCTCGAGCAATACCACTTCTGCTCGTTGGAAAAGATATTCATAGAAGAACGCATCTACAAGGACCGCAAGTTTGAACAGGCGC
Organism: uncultured bacterium; assembly: GCA_905216025.1. GTDB lineage: Bacteria > Bacteroidota > Bacteroidia > Bacteroidales > Bacteroidaceae > Prevotella. The sequence continues at coordinate 56,870 of CAJMSE010000004.1, forward strand.
CCGATGTGGATGCCGTGTGCGAACATATAGACGAGCGGCTCACGCCATACTACCCGCAGATGGTGCGCGAGGTGACGAAGGACGACATACTGAAGCTGCTCGAGATAAAGATGCAACGCATACTGAAGTTCAACAAGGAGAAGGCCGAGGAGCAGATGGCACGCGTCAAGGCCGAGATAGAGGAGATAGAGCGCGACCTCAACAACATGACCGAGGTGACGGCAAACTGGTTCACTTTCCTGAAAGACAAGTACGGAAAGGACCACCCGAGACTGACCGAGATACGAAACTTCGACACCATCGAGGCCTCGAAGGTGGTCGAGGCGAACGAGAAACTGTATATCAACAGGCAGGAGGGATTCATCGGCACGGGACTGAAGAAGGACGAGTTTGTGTGCAACTGCTCCGACATCGATGACATCGTGATATTCTACAAGGACGGAAAATACAAGGTCGTACGCGTGGCCGACAAGATTTTCGCCGGCAAGAACATACTGCACGTGGGCGTGTTCAAGAAGAACGACAAGCGCACTATATATAATGTGGTGTACCGCGACGGGCGAAAGGGCTTCTATTTCATCAAGCGCTTCTGCATCCCGGCCATCACGAGAGACCGCGAATACGACCTCACGCAGGGCACTCCGGGCTCGAAGGTGGTATACTTCACAGCCAACCCGAACGGCGAGGCGGAAGTGATAAAGGTGACACTCGACCCGATGGCGGTGCAGTCGAAGCGCAAAACGAGCATCTTCCTCGAAAAGGACTTCTCGGAAATAATGATTAAAGGGCGCTCGTCGAAAGGCAACCTGCTGACCAAGAAACAGGTGAACCGCATCGGGCTGAAGAGTCACGGACACTCGACGCTGGGCGGACGGAAGGTCTGGTTCGACACGGACGTGAACCGTCTGAACTACGACGAGCACGGCATGCTGCTCGGAGAGTTCAACGACGACGACATGATTCTCGTGGTGCTGAAGAACGGCGACTTCTATCTCACCAACTTCGACGTGAACAACCACTATGAAGACAACATACTACTGATAGAGAAATTCGACCCGGCCAAGGTGTGGACGGCCGTCCTCTTCGATGCCGACAACGACGGATACCCGTACGTCAAGCGCTTCCTGATGGAGGCGAGCCGGCGCAAGCAGAACTATATCGGCGAGAACCCGCACAGCAAACCCGTGCTGCTCTCAGGCGAGGCATACCCGAGGATAAAGGTGGCCTTCGGCGGAGCAGACAGCTTCAGAGACCCGATGGAAATCGACGCGGAGCAGTTTATCGCCATAAAGGGATTCAAGGCGAAGGGCAAGCGCATCACCACATGGGCCATCGAGAGCATCGAAGAGCTGGAACCGACACGGTGGCCGGAAACGGAAGAGGCCGGAAACGGCGACGGAGACGGCACGGACAGCGACGAGGAAGATGCCGGAGACCAGGCTGAAGCACAGACCGGAGCAACGGACATCGACCCGGACGCAGGCAAATCGGAACAGCAGGTCATCGACGAGATTACCGGACAGCTAAGCCTCTTCCCTGATGAATAAGACCGGAAGCATACTCGCCATCATGCTGGCATGCGCCTCATGCGCCTCCGCGCAGACAGACTCGGTCTGCAGCGGACGGATAACGACGGCGGCATACATGATCGGCGCCGGCCCGACGAACATCCTCGACACGTATCTCTCGAACGAGCACTTCAGCGGAGCGGGCATCACCTTCCTCGCCACGACGGATAGGCAGCGGCCCGGCAGCAGATGGAGCACGGCAATGAGGCATCAGGCGAACATATCATACACGAACGACCGCAGCGACACGGCAAATGAAATGGAAGGCGCATACAGCTTCACATGGGGCCGTTATTACTGTTGGGAACTCCTCGGAGGCAGCCTGCGGCTGCAGGCCGGAGCGATGGCCGGCATCGAAGCAGGATTCATCTACAACACGATGAACGGCAACAACCCGGCGCAGGCGCGGGCAGCCGTGAACATAATGCCCTCAGGAACGGCCGCATACCGCTTCCGGCTGTGGGGCCGTGACATGGGCGTGAGATACGAAATCGACGCTCCGCTCGCGGGAATCATGTTCTCACCGAACTACGGGCAGTCGTACTACGAGATATTCTCACGCGGCGACTACGACCACAACATCGTGCCGACGACATTCGTCAGCGCACCCAACTTCCGCCAGACGCTGTCGCTCGACGTGAACATCAGCCGGCGGACAACCCTGCGGATGGGCTACCTCGGAGACTACCGGCAGGCGAAAGTGAACAACCTCAAATCACACATATACTCGCACCGCTTCATGATAGGCTTCGTGAAACAGTTTAAACTCATACACTACAGGCCATGAAAGACAACTTCTGTAAATATCTCCACACGCTATCACGGCAGATACGAGCCGGCCTGATGATGCTCGCCATGGCATTGACAGCCGCCTGCATGTCGTCGTGCGTGGACGAAGAGGAGTACGACGACTCTCCACAGGGTAACTTCGAGGCACTGTGGAAGATAATGGACGAGCACTACTGCTTCTTCTCATACAAGCACGACGAGTACGGACTCGACTGGAACGACGTTTATAATAAATATAAGGTGAGAATCGACAGCCGCATGACGGAGGGCCAGCTGTTCGAGGTTCTGGCCGACATGCTCGGCGAACTGCGCGACGGACACGTCAACCTGTCCACGTCATACGACTTCGCACGCTACTGGAAATGGCACGAGGACTTCCCCGCCAACGTCAGCGACACACTGCTGAGGCGATATCTCGGCACAGACTATAAGATTGCCGGCGGACTGAAATACCGCGTGCTCGACGACAACATAGGATACATACGCTATGAGAGCTTCAACGACGGCATCGGAGAGGGGAACCTCGACGAGGCGATAAACCACCTCATGCTCTGCCGCGGACTCATCATCGACATCCGCGGCAACGGCGGCGGCACGCTGACCACGGCAGAACGCTTTGCCGCACGCTTCATCAACAGCGCGACGACCGTAGGCTACATACGTCACAAGACAGGACCGGGGCACGACGACTTCTCCTCCATGAAGGAGCAACGCCTTGAACCGTCGGCCAACCTGAGGTGGCAGAAGCGCGTCTGCGTGCTCACCAACAGGCATGTATACAGTGCCGCCAACGAGTTTGTCAAATACATGAAATGCGCTCCCTCCGTCACCGTCGTTGGCGACAGGACCGGCGGCGGAGCCGGCATGCCCTTCAGCAGCATGCTCCCCAACGGCTGGGGCGTGCGCTTCTCGGCCTGTCCGATGTACGACCGTGCCATGGCATCCACCGAGTTCGGCATCGCACCCGACCACGAGGTGCATCTCACCGACGCCGATTTCGCCCGTGGCAAGGACACCATTATAGAATACGCACGCGCTATACTCGGGAAAAAGCAATGATTTTATTTGGCCGACAGCCATTTATTGCGTATCTTTGCACCTGTAAACTGCGCTTGTGGCGAAATTGGTAGACGCGCCAGACTTAGGATCTGGTGTCTCGCGACGTGTAGGTTCGAGTCCTATCAGGCGCACCCGAAACATAAGCCGAGCATCTGAATGTCAGATGCCCGGCTTATATTTTTCTACTTTAACAAGCACAACAATCGAGCGCTTATTAACAGAAGACATCAGAAAAGCTGGAAGTCGGCCGTGCCACGGACGTCATCTGAGGAGGCGCACACGTATGCACGGAACTTGCCCGGCTCGGCCTTCCAACCGTGAGAGGCCTCATCCCAGAACTTCAGATCCTGCTCCGTGATATCCATTGTCACCGTCTTTGTCTCGCCCGGACGGAGCGATACCTTGGCAAAATTCTTCAGTTCCTTCTTCGGACGGTCGACCGAGCATTTCTCGTCACCGATATACAGCTGGACAATCTCCTTGCCCTCACACTTGCCGGTGTTCGTTACGTCGACCGTCACGCGCCATGTGTTGTTGCCGGTGGAGGCGATTGAGGGCTTGCCATACTTGAATGTGGTGTATGAAAGGCCGAAGCCGAAGGGGAATTGGGTTTTCACTCCGCGTGTATCGAAGTGGCGGTAGCCCACGTAGATGCCCTCGTCATAGCGCACTTCCTTGCCGTTGCCGGGATAACCGTCAGTGCCATACTTGAAACAGGGATAGTCGTTCTGAGCCTTGGCGAACGTCACGGGCAGCTTGCCGCTCGGGCATACCTTGCCGCTCAGCACGTTGGCCAGCGCAGTGCCCGACTCCGAGCCGAGATACCAGCAGTGAACGAGAGCCTGAACGCTGCCGAGCCATGGCGTGGCATACGGGTTACCGCCGAACATCACGGCAATGGTGTTCTTCTGAATTGCCGCCAGCTCACTGATGAGCTCGTTCTGTCCGAACGACAGGTCGTAGCTCTCGCGGTCGCCGTTCTCGCAGTCCTGCTTGTGGTTCTTGTTGAGTCCGCCGATGAATATGATGAGGTCTGCCTTCTTGGCCTTTTCCAGTGCCTCGGCCTTCAGCTGCGCAAGAAGCTCCGGCTTCACCTTGTCCACATGGTCATAGAGCGGCCGGCCCGACGAATATCCCTTCGCATAGTCTACCTTGTCGCCATAGATAGCCTTCAGTGCCTCCAGCGGCGATATGTCGCGGAGAGTCTTCAGCTCGCTCGAACCGCCGCCCTCGGTCAGGCTGCGGGTTGCGTTCTCGCCCACGACGAGTATGCGTCCGTAGCTGCCGGCATTCAGCGGCAGGATGTTCTTCTGGTTGCGCAGCAGCACGATGCCCTCTTCGGCGATGGCGCGGCATGCCTCATAGTGAGCCTCGGAGCACTGGCTGCCGATGGCCTTGTCGGGATTCATCGACGTGCGGAACATCGTGCGCAGCACGCGTGACACCTTATCGTCGAGCACAGACATCGGTATCTTACCCTCATTGATGAGCTTTTCAAACGGCCGGGCCAGGTAATAGTCGTCGTATGTGAACTCCGACTCCTTGAGCTTACCGTCTGTATACGAGCCCATCTCTATGTCCATGCCGCCCGTGGCAGCCTGCCATGTGTCGGTGACGCCGCCCCAGTCGCTGACCACGGCACCGTCGAATCCCCATTCACCCTTGAGTATTCCGTTGAGCAGAGCGTCGTTCTGACAGCAGTGAGCACCCTGCCACAGGTTGTAGCTACCCATTATCGTCCACACCTTGGCTTCCTTTACGGCACGCTCGAAGGCCGGAAGATAAATCTCACGGAGCGCCCGTTCGCTCACCTTGACGTCGACAGCGAAGCGGTCTATCTCTTGGTTGTTCAGTGCAAAGTGCTTCAGACAGCATGCCACGCCGTTCTGCTGCGCGCTCCTGATGTAGGGCACGACCATGCGTCCGGCCAGATACGGGTCTTCGCCCATATACTCGAAGGCGCGTCCGTTGAGGGGCGTGCGGGCGATATTGACGCCCGGTCCGAGCATGATGTCCTTATAGCGGAATGCGAACTCCTCGCTGACGGCATTGCCGTATACTGCCGAGAGGTCCGGATTCCACGTCGCGGCGAGACACGTAAGCGAGGGGAAAGCCACTATCGAGTCGTTCGTCCACTTTGCCGGCGACCATGAGTTCCACTCAAGCTCCTCGCGCACGCCGTGAGGGCCATCGTCCATGTTGAGCTGGCGCAGGCCGAGACGCGGCACTCCGGCCGATGTAAACTTACTCTGTGCATGGAGCACCTGAATCTTCTCATGTACGGTCATGCGGCTGAGCGCATCCTTCACCCGCTCCTCGATTGGCGCCTTGGCGTCGAGATAGAGCGGCTTGGCCGTCTGGGCCGATGCTGCGGCAAACCCGAGGGCCAGCAGCACCACTGATAAATATCTTTTCTTCATAGTCCTATGGTTTGTTATGTCATGTCTCACTTACTTTATTTCCGCCGGCTTCAGTCCGATGCTCCTCGCGCAGACGCTGCCTTTTCCCTTCACCACCGCCATGCAGCGGCCGAAGAATGCCTTGCGGCGTGGAGCGGTGAAGCGCTCCATCGATGTCTGACAACCGTTGTCGGTGGCCACAATCTCCGCGCCGTCGCCGGTCGTGAACTCGATCGTGTTCTCCGCCCATGGGCACAGCGTGCCGTCGGCATCAACCACCTCGGCCGTGATGAACGTGAGGTCACGCCCCCGGTAGTCGACAGACAGGCGCAGTGATGCCGGGGCACCGGCGGTGCGGCGCGTCTGCTCGCCCACTACCCTACCGTCACGACGGGCCACGACCTTCGCCTCGCCCGGTTCAAACGTCACCCGCCACATCACGTGATACTGATGGCTGTCCGCCTTGCGGCGCACGCCCTGACTGCGGCCGTTGATGAACAGCTCCACCTCGTCGGCCCCGTTGTAGTAGCACCACAGGTCGACGGTCTGCCCGTCCATCCAGTTCCAGTGCGGGAAGAGGTGCAGCACGGGGCGCTCCGTCCATTCCGACTGATACATGTAATACACATCCTTCGGAAAACCGGCAAGGTCTATGATGCCGAAATAGCTCGAACGGGCGGGAAATCCGTATGGCGTCGGCTCGCCGATATAGTCGAAGCCCGTCCAGATGAACTGGCCTCCGACGTATGGCGTATGCTTCACCACGTCCCAGGTCTCCTCGTGCGTGGAGCTCCATGCCGCGTGCATGTTGTCGTAGGCAGAGCACATGAACGAGGGGTCTGTATACGGCAGCCACCACTCCACCGGCGCTACATATACCGAATCGCTCGGCATCATGTAGTAACTGCGCGTCTGAAGCGCCGAGACGCTCTCCGTAAGGATGAACGGCCGGCCGGGAAAGTTTTTCGGAACATCCTTTATCCACTGGTGATGGTAGTTGAATCCGACTATGTCGAGGGCGCCGCTGCGAAACAGGTGGTTGTCCGGCGACGGCTCGTTACAGCCCGCAGTTATCGGGCGCGTGGTGTCGAGGCGGCGCACGATGGCCGCCAGGTGGGCTGTCAGCAGCGAGTTGACGCTCGTCTCCCCCGCACGGGCCAGCGTCGAGGCGTCATGGCCGGCATTGAGGATGAGGTTTGCCTGTTCGAGCGACAGCGTGTCGGCCTCTGCCGACGACCACTGTTCGAGCACCTCGTTGCCGATGGACCACATCAGGACCGACGGATGGTTGCGGTCGCGGCGCACGAGGTCGCAGAGGTCGCGCTCGTGCCACTCGTCGAAGAAGCGGGCGTAGTCGTTCTTTGTCTTGCGGCGTCGCCACATGTCGAAGCTCTCGTCCATGACGATGAATCCCATCGTGTCGCACATGGCGAGCAGCTCCGGTGCCGGCGGGTTGTGAGAGCAGCGTATGGCGTTGCATCCCATCTCCTTCAGCTTCACGAGCTTGCGGTGCATGGCATCCTCGCTGAATGCCGCTCCGAGGCAACCGAGGTCGTGATGCTCGCACACTCCGTTTATCTTCATGTTGCGGCCGTTGAGCCAGAAGCCCGTCTCCGCGTCGAAGCGGAACGAGCGGAACCCCGTCACGGTGACCCGCTCGTCGACGGTCCGCCCGCCGACGATGAGTTCTGTCTTCACCTTATATATATAGGGACTCTCCGGCGACCATAGCTGCGGATGCCTGACGCGCATGCGCTGCACGTTCTCCGTGCCGCTGCCGGCCTTCATCCGCGACGAAGCCGTCGCCAGGCTGCGCCCCGCCGCATCGGTCACTGTATGGCGCACCGTGGCTCCTGCGGGCACATCTCCGTCCAGCTCCGTGCCTACCGTCATGCGCCCGTCGGCCTCCGTGGCCACGTGCACGCCCCACCGGGCTATGCGCAGCCGCTCCGTCACGGTGAGCCACACGTGGCGGTAGATGCCGCAGCCGCTGTACCAGCGGCTGTTTGGCTGGTCGCTGTTGTCCACGCGCACGGCCACGACGTTGTCGCCTGCCTTTACGTAGGGTGTTATCTCATATTCAAACGAACTGTATCCGTAGGGGCGGAAGCCTGCCTCATGACCGTTGACGTATACCGTTGAGTTCATGTATACGCCGTCGAATGCGATGAACGTGCGGCCCGTGGCGTCTGACCTGAAATGCTTTCTGTACCACCCCACGCCTCCGGGCAACGCTCCGCCTCCGGCTCCCGAGGGATTTCCGGCATGGAAATCGCCCTCTATGGCCCAGTCGTGCGGGACGTCGAGACGCCTCCAGCGGCTGTCGTCATAGTCCGGCTCGGCCATTCCGGCCGAATCGGCGAGGATGAAGCGCCAGCCGCAGTCGAAGGTCTCGGCGGCCGGCAAGACGCAATCGTGTGCGGAGGCTGAGACTCCCCCGCACACGAAGCATAATATAATCACAATCACTCTCATAGGCTCACGGTGATAGCATGGCCGTCATAGCCGACCATCTTGCCCTGCGGACTCCCGAGGTCGAGCTTCCGCGGACTGTCTCCCGACACGAGCACCACGTTGAAGCGGCGCTTCTTCAGCATGCCGTCGAACGAGCCGTTGCGGCGTCCTATCGTCACGGTGCGCGCGGCGTCGTCGTAGGTTATGTCGATGGTGGCAAAGCGGCCCTTCTCGTAGTTGTAGTTCGTTCCCTCGTCCTCATAGAGGCGGAAGCTGCCGTCGCGGCCGGCATAGATATAGAGGTTTATCAGCTCGGGGGCCTTCTCGTCGCTCCACTCCATGGCCGGGCCGAGGGGCAGGATGGCTCCTTCGGGCACGAAGACGGGAATGCGCTCGTATGGTGCCGATGCCGTTATGGTGCGGCCACCGGCGTGATGCTCACCCGTATACAGGTCGTACCACCCGCACTTGCCGGGCAGATAGACCTCGCGCGAACGCATCTTGTAGTAGCCGACGGGGCAGGCCATGAGCGACGGGCCGAACATCCACTGGTCCTTGATGTCGAGCACGCGGCTGTCGCCGTTGAAGTCCATCACAAGCGGACGCATCATCGTGTAGTCGCTGAGATGCACCCATCCGGCCATCGAATACAGGTATGGCATCAGATGATAGCGCAGACGGTCGTACCAGACGATGGTCTTGTATGCCGGATGGTTGTCGGGGGCAATGTTCCACGGCTCGCGCAGGGGCCACTGGCCGTGGGCGCGGTAGAGCGGGATGAAGCAGCCAAACTGGTTCCACCGGGTCTGGAGCTCGCGCCACTCCTTGAGGTCCTCGCTCTCCAGTCCGCTCCTGTCGTATATCTTCTGTGCGGCCACAAAGCGGTTCTCGACCGAGAATCCGCCCTGGTCCATGCCCCAGAAGGGCAGTCCGGATATGGAGTAGTTGAGGCCGGCTGTCATCTGCGAGCGCATGTCTTCCCACCGCGTGCCTATGTCGCCGCTCCACGTGGCCGTGCTGTAGCGCTGCTCGCCGGCAAACCCGCTGCGGGTGAGCAGGAACACACGCCGGTTTGGCTGCACTGAGCGCTGCCCGTTGTAGATGGCATCGGCGTTTACTATGCTGTAGGCATTGAAGTATTCCGTCGACGAGCCGAGGGCTGTCGGACCGCAGAGCGCCTTGCGATACCACATCGGCGTGCAGTCGCGCACGTTGGGCTCGGAGGCGTCCATCCACCAGGCGTCTATCCCGTACTTATACTTAGAGTAGAGGTTCTCGTCCATCTGCCTCCAGAACATGCGGCGGGCACCGGCATCGTAGGCATCGTAGAACGAGCCGCGGAATCCGAGCCAGTCGTGTATGTCGTCCTTGATGGCCTGATGGTACATCCATCCCTTGGCATCAATCTCCTTATAGTTGTCCACGGTGTCGTAGAACTTCGGCCACACGCTTATCATGAAGCGTCCGTTCAGGGCGTGCACGCTGTCGAGCATGGCCTGTGGGTCTGGATAGCGGGCGGCCTCGAACGTGTGGTCGCCCCACGAGTCGAGCTTCCAGTAGTTCCAGTCCTGCACGATGTTGTCCACGGGGATGTGGCGGCGGCGGAACTCCTCCATCGTCTTCTCTATGTCGGCCGACGACGTGTAGCGCTCCCGGCTCTGCCAGTAGCCCAGCGTCCACTTGGGATATACCGGTGCCTTGCCTGTCAGCGTACGGTAGCCGGAGACGATGTCGTCCATGCTCTCGCCGGCAATGAAGTAGTAGTCCATGTACCGGCTCATCTCGCTCCAGATGCTCAGGCGGCCCTGCTCCTCGGCCGTGCGTGGCGTAGCCACGCGCAGTCCGCAGTAGCTCACGGCTCCGTCCGGACGCCACTCTATGCGTATCGGCACGCGGCGGCCTGCCTTGAGCGGGCATGTGAACTTCCATGCGTTGGGGTTCCACGCCGTGCGCCAGCGCTCGGCCACGGCTTCGCGGCCGTCGACGCGCACGCTCATGTAGCCTGCGTAATAGAGCAGGAAGTGGTAGTCGCAGTCTTCGGAGGCCTCGATATAGCCCTCATAGGTGACGTGCGCCCCGTTGAGGTTGAAGCCTTTGGGCAGTGCGTAGATGCCAAGGTCCTGCCGGTGCAGCGGGTTCACCTCGGGCACGGCATGCTCAAAGTATATCGAATCTTCCTGGCGTACTATCACCTTGCCGTCCTTGTCGGTGTATGTTCCGGTGAGAGAGCCGGGCCGTCCGTCGCGGTCGTAGAGGCGGAAGATGCGCTGCAGCTGGCGGTATTCGTCGGGATTGCCGAAGCGGCAGTAGCTGTAGGAGTCCCACAGCAGGCCGTAGCCGCGGTTGCTGAGCACCATTGGCACGCTCACCTTGGTGTTATACTGGAACAGCTCTTCGTTCCGTCCCTTCATGTTGAGTTCCTCTGCCTGGTGCTGTCCGAGTCCGTAGAAGGCCTCATCATCGGGCGAGTCGAACTGCATGTGCCATGTCCAGCCGTGGCGGGCGGCCTCCGGCAGCGTGCCGGGACCTATCTCACGGGCGGGAACGGTGAATGGGGTGAAGGTCTTTCCGCCCTGCCGCGTCTCTCCGAGCAGCAGGCGCCCCGCCGCGTCGCGGAACTCGATGCGTCCCGTCGCGGTGCTCACAGTGGCGCTCACGCCGGCGGTGCGCACCGTCACGCGGCCGTCGGCCTCGCTGACGGTGAACCGCGCCTTCGCCTTCTGCGGCACGATGATGAGACTATGCTTCCCGGCAAACGCATCCTCCGGCGTGGCTTCCACGCGGATTATCCTGTCGCCAATCACTTGCAGCCGCACCATCCGTGCGCCCCCCGCCTCCGGAGAGCTCACGCTGACGGTCACTGCGTTGCCTTTCTTCACGTAGCCGGCAGCGCAGATGTGGCTGTGAGTGCATAGGCACAGACCGGCCGAGAATAATAGATACCTATATTTCATATATATTGTATATCGTAAAAACAGCCCGTTTATTGTGGCCATGAGCCGGCTTTTGCGCCTTCGGTGATGCCTTCCATTGCCGGAGCGCAGAACACGCTGAGCGCCGAACGGTTGATGATGGTCATCACGCCGGTCTCTCCTCCCTGGTTGGTATGATTGATATCCCATGCGAAAGCGACGATGCCGTTGCTGACGGCCAGCTGGTTCACGTTGCGGAAGAATGCCTTTACAGATGCGTCGTGTTCACTCTGGTTTGTGGTGAGCGAACGCCACTGCGCTCCATACTCGCCGATGATTACGGGGTAGCCGCGGTCTACGAACGTTGTCTTCAGGCTCTTCATCTGTGTCTGCATCCACTGTTCCTCGCCCCAGGTGGCGTTATGGCTGCTGCCGCTCACGTGGTTGCCGCTGCCCCAGAACCATGTGGCCGAGCCGCCGTCTTCCTGTCCGCAGAAGTCCCACGGATCATAGTAGTGCACCTCGGCCATCATATATCCCTCCTCGGTATCTTCGGGCATGACGAATCCCACCTCCGGGTCGACTGCCGACGACGTGTTCGTTGCAGGTCCCTGTACCACGAGCGTGCGGCGGGCATGGTTGCCGCCGGTGGCGCGCACGGCGTCGACGAAGGCCTGGTTGTACCGGTTGAGTATCGGGGTGAGCTCCTTGTGGCGGCTGTTGAACAGCGTGTAGTTCTGGAACGGCTCGTTCAGTCCGGCAAAGAGCAGGTGCTCATCGTAGTTCTTGAATGCCGTAGCTATCTGTGTCCAGATGTTTTTCAGCTGTGCGGCCTTCGCGGCGATGGTCTCCTCGTCCACGGCCACATACCTGTCGCTGCTCTTGCTGAAGCCTTCAACCTCTATCCAGCCGCCGTCCCAGTGGTCGTTGAGCACGACGTAGAGGCCGGCACCGATGCAGTAGTCGACCACTTCCTTCACGCGGGCCATCCACTCGGCGTCTATGCGCCCGTCGGTGGAGTGCAGGTTCCATGAGCAGGGGATGCGCACAGACCTGAATCCCTGTGCCTTCACGTAGTCTATGACGGCCTGGGTGGTCTGCGTTCCCTGCCATGCCGTCTCGGCGCCGAGTCCGTTTCCGGCGGCTTCGAGCGTATTGCCGAGGTTCCATCCGGGATACATGTCGCGCGCCAGCTCGGCCGCCTTGCGGAAGGTGTACTCCACATCGGGCTTCACCACCTTGCCCTCCTGCGTGACGGCGATGCGTGCGAAGGCTCCGCCGAGGTTGGCAAGAACGGTTCCCGTGCGGGCCTCACCCTCATTCTTTTCGCATGTCACGGTGAACGCCGAGGCTTTATTACCGGCCGACTGGCGCTCGACGGTGAGCCACTCTGCCTCGCTGCGCACGAAGGCCGTGCCGCCGTTGACGGTGAACGATGCCGTGCCGCCGTCGGCTGTGAACGTCATCTCGGTGGACGAGATGTCTAATGTGCCGGTGCTTCCGGCCAGCGGGTTGGGACAGTCGTCGTCGCTGCACGATGAGAGGACGAGCGTCAGCATGGCCAATGCCGCTGTGAAAAATATCGATAGTCTTTTCATTTGTCTCTTTTTTAATGTTTGAATGGATGCTTTTTAGGGGTATTCTCTTCTTGTCCGCCGCGTTCCGGTGCGCGTGTAATGGTGTTACATGCCACGCGTCACATCGTTACGTGCCACGCGTCGCAGTGTTACGGGTCACGCGTTACACTGTTACGCGTGGCCCGTAACACCGTTACACGGCGTCACCATGGTTTTGAGAACAGATTTTCGGTGAAGTTTCCGATAGTGTATATCGTGCTCTCGGTGAATCCGAGCGAGGTCACGCAGTTGTTGCCTTCGACGACGGTAGAGCCTCCGAATGCCGGATTGGCTGCCGTGCCTGCTCCCCAGATGTTGTGGAGCTCGATGCGGAAGTTGCCGTTACCCTCGATGTCGCCCGTGATGAGGTTTGACGCGATGAAGGGCACGTCGTGTCCGTCGTTGGTCACCGACACGAGGTCGGCGGCAAAGGCGGGGAAGAACGAGCGTATGCCCACTACGTCTACGAGGTTTACAGCGCCGTTGGCCGGTGTGCCGTCGCACTCCGATGCCTCGAGCTTCATGGCGAGGTTGCCTGCGTTCTCCACCTTATAGCGGAAGCCCTCGTGCGAAATCTTCAGCGCACCGGGATATTCCTTACCCCAGTTTCCGGGCTGGCTCCAGCCGGGATTGAGGCCCACGGCGGTCTGCTTGACGTTGAACGAGAGGTCCGTGTCGAGCGACACGACGGTGAACGTCACCTCGAACGTTGAGTTGAAGGCGAGCGCCGTCTCGGCCGTCGTCTCGCCGCCGCCGGGATGGAACGGGGTGTCGGCAAGGCCGTTAAAGCTCTCGTTGTGGCCGCGGCCCCAGATGTTGGCCATCTCCACGCGGAAGTTTCCGCCGCCTTCGATGTCGCCGTAGTAGAACTTGTTTGCGTCAAACTGCACCTCAGCACCGTCGGCCTTGATTGCATCTATCCTGACGAAGGCGTTGGGATAGGCCGTCGCGAAGTTCTCGATGTCGAGTATGTATACCTGTCCGTACTTACGCGGCTCGTTGGTGGTGAACGTCACGGTGTACGTGCCGGTCTTACCGCCTGCCACCGTCGTAGTGGCCGATGCCCACGCGTCTGACGGTTCGCCGTCGGCACCCTGGCCGTAGCATGTCAGCTTGGCCCTGTACCCGTATTTCTCCTGCTGCGGAATCATGTTGACGCTCAGCAGGGCCGGACCCTGTGAGGGGTCTGTACGTATCAGTCCGAGCTGGAGCGTGCCATCGGTGAGCGAAAGGATGCGTATGTCTGAAGAGAGGCTGCTCACGTAGCCGTCCGTATAGTTGGCCGGAGCGAGCACCTTGGCACCCTTCAGGGTGATGGTCTTCCGCTGCCCGTCGACGGTGTATGTGCCGTTCTCCTCGGTCTCGATGCCGTCGGCCGTGATGTGCTTCACGTTCACCGTGCCGTCTTCATTGAAGGTTATGGAGCCGCGGCAGTTCTTGGCGTCGCCGCCCACAGCCCACGAAGCGGTTGCGAAGTCGGCCTCCCACGCCCATGAGTCGCCCACGATGGGCTCGTGGTTGGTCACGGTTGCCCATGAATCGTCAGTGCCGTAGAAGTATGTCGGACCGGGGAACACCTTGTATTCGCCGTCGTCAGTGAGGTCTATCTCCCATGTCTTGTAGAGCAGCGTCTTGTCGAAGGGCACGTTCTTGGCCACGGAAACGGGGCGTACCGAGAGTGCCTGATATACGGGAGTGGTGGAGCGGGCATGACCGGAGTTGCTGAAGAGGTAGCTCATGGCAAACTGCGGGTCGGAAGCATTGATTGAGCCTGAGAGGTAGCGGCCTTCTGCGGATGCGCCGGTCGTAAGGTCCTTGGTGCGCGATCCGGCTGCCGGCAGGAAGATGGAGTTGCCGTTCGGTCCGGTGAAGCGGTAGCCGGCCACGCCGTCTGTCTCGGTCCACTCTACGCGGCAGCAGCGGAAGAGCTCTTCAAACTCGCTGATGGTAGGCATCGTCGCCTTGCCGCCATAGACGCGGTTGGCCACGTCGGAGGCCGTGCGGTAGATGTCGCCGGAAGCATATCCGGCAACGTCGATGCCCGTGTTGTATCCTGTCATGTCGCCGAATCCGAAGTATCCGCCGACCTCTGTCTCTGTCGATGCGCCGAGATTGCAGCGTGCCCACTTCGTGGAGAGGCCGAGGTCTACGAACTCCTGGTTGACGTCAAACTCGCGGGATGCCGTGGTGAACGAGCGTGTCTCGCCGTAAACGACGCCTGCGCCGAGGTCGAGATATGCCGCATAGTAATATGTGGTGGAGGGGATGAGTCCTCCGGCAGTCACGTCGAAGGCGTCGGCCGTGGTGCCCTTGACCCTCACTCCGGCACGCACGTTCTCATCGCCGGCAACGCCGGAGACCACGATGCCGCTCTCGGCATCGGAGGGATACTCCGTGAGGCTGCCGCCGAGCTTTGCCGAGTGGTCGGTGATGTCGGCGGCACCGCCGGTGACGGCCTTGGCATTTGTGAGGATAAGGCTCTTCACCTCGCCCGTATACGTGAGGCGGCCCTGCAGCGTGACGAAGGCCTGATAGTAGTAGACATCGTTCGGCTGGCCGCTGATGGCGGCGCTGAACTCCGCCGCACTGTTGCCGACGACGCGCTCGGTGAGCCGGTCGGCGGCCGTTCCGTAATAGAATCCGGTCACGTATGCTCCGGCCGACTGGCTTTCCAGACCGCTCACCGTTCCGTGCATAAGGGCCGATGTGGCCGTGACGTCGGAAGAACCGGTAACGACCGACCCGTCCTTCAGCAGCGGCGTGGTGCCGACGCTGAAATCGTCGTCACTGCACGCTGCGAACAACATGCCCGTGAAAAGGGCTATCATTCCTAATAATATCTTGTTCTTCATTGCTTTATTATCTTTGATGGGTTATTCTATTACACAGGAAACACTCTCGAACATGTCGGTATATTCGCCCTCGCCGTAGCCGTCGAACTGGATAGAGAGGTCGAGGCAGGTGTTCGTGAACTTCTGCGTGGCACCGGTGGTGTTCTTCAGCGTTACGGTGGTCTCGCCGCCGGTGTTCACCGTGACGGCATCGTCAAGGTCGAAGCATTCCGGCTCCCATGTCGTCTTGATGTTGTTGTCGATAAGGGCGCACTTCGGGGTCTGGCTCCAGGTGATGACGCCTTCCTTCAGCTTGAAGGTCACCTTGATGGTCTGATCTTTCTTCAGCTTCACGCTCGAGGCATCCTTGAAGATTCCGTTGCCGCCCTCGCCATAGTGATGGAAAGCCAAGCGCACACAGCCGTTCTCTGTCCATGTGATGCCCTCGTCGCCGTAGTTGCTGTTCAGGGGCACGACGGTCGGCCCGGTCTGGCCGCCGCTTATCTGCTTGTACTTCAGCTTGGCCACGAGATAGGAGTCGGTGTTGCCGTTCTCATCCTTCGACGACGGCACGCCTATCGTCAGGCTCTCGCCCGGCTCGCAGGCCAGCACGGTAAACTCACGGCCGGTCACGCTGACAGTGCGGAATTCGTTGGAGGCCCTAAGTATGGTGACTTCCTGGTCGAAGACGAGCTTTCCGCCGCCGATGGTGACCTTGCCTTCTGCCGTCCCTGCGGTATAGTCATAGGTGCCGTCGGATGCCTTGGAGATGACGAGCTCGAAGTCGCCTATCTCGTCGCCGGCCTTCGGTGCCCAGTTGGCGGTGTAGTCGCCGCCAGTGACACTCTGCCATGCGGCGACACCGGGTGCGCCGTTCCACCACATCCAGTCGTAGGGCGTGTCCTCATCGATGGTGTATGTCATCTGGTTGCCCACGTATGTGACGCCGTCGGCCTCTATCGTGAACAGGTCGGTGGCGAGGTTGTCGAACTCGGGGAGCTTGGGCTCGGCCTTGTCTATCAGTCCGGCATCTTCCTTCGGGATACACCCGCCATGGGTCTTGATAACCTCTTCAGACACGAAGTTCCACACGATATACCAGTTTCCTTCGGAGTTCGTGCGCCTTGTAACGAGGCAGAGATAGTAGGGCGTGAGCTCAATTATCTGTATGTCCTGGGTGTAGTTGGCGCAGACGGCGTCAAAGCCTACGTTGTGCAGGGCGTAGCTGTCGCTGAACGAGATGGCGGGCTTGTCCTTGTCGGCCAGTGCCAGACTGAACTTGCCGGTCATCTCGACGCCTGTGCTGGCGCCCTTCGTCCCGCTCTCGCCGCGGTATACCTTGACCACACATCCGTTCTGTGCGTCCATGCTGAACTCCATGTAGGAATCCATGTAGGGATCTGTCTCGGGAATGAGCCACGACTGGAACCCGGGGTCCCAGTTAGGCGCCCAGTTATTGCGGCCGAAAGTGATGTCCTTGTATACGCCGTTCTTCTCGTCATCCTCGGTATATCCGGCGCCGTCGTTGTCCGGATCATACGGCGACATGTACATCACGGGACCCGTGCAGCCCAGCCCGTAGTCGGCATCGCAGGGATACCACTTCTTGCTGACGCCCGATGCGAGCGTCGACGCGTCGGGCAGCGGGTCGCCACGATAGAAGTCCTTGTCGGCAAGGTAGAACCACTTGTCGTCGCTCAGCAGTCCAAAGTCGTTCTTGTCGAGTGTGAACTTATAAGGCTCGCCATAGACGGCACCCGACCGCGTGTCGGCGCCGAAAGTCACCTCATAGTCGCCTGCAAACGGCAGCTCTATGGTAAGCTCTTTCTCCTGTGAGCGCCCGGTGGGAGTAATCCACAGCGGCGTGCATCCGCTTATCTTCGATTCAAGATGCACTTTGTTGCCGTCTACTGTCACGGTGTAGGCTTTCGGTGCCACAAGCTCGCCGGCAGAATACTGCGCTCCGCCGAGATCGTAGTCGTCCGGCGTACAGGCTCCAAGCATCAGCACGGCACCTGCCACCATTGAATAAATATGATTGAGTTTCATGTTATTCTTGTTTTATTTTATTGTTAATACCTGCATTATTCTCCGATTCACCATCCTGTGTTCTGCTCCAGCACTCCGTTGGAGAGCGTTATCTGGGTGTTGGGAATCTGCATCAGGCCCTTCTTCCTGTTGAAGTTCTCTACATTGAACCTGACCGTGGCCTCCTGACCGCCGTTGAGCACGACGGCACCGTTCTGAGCCTCGGCAATGGCACGTCCGGCGTATGCTCCGTCTTTCTCATAGCGCATCAGGTCCCAATAGTGTATGCCCTCGAAGGCGAACTCGATGGCACGCTCGTTGCGTATGTTCTCGATGCTGTAAGACAGCGTCTCGCCCGGATATGAACGCTGGTGCACGCGGTTGAGGCCGTCGGCTGTTCCCGTAAGCTCGGAGTGCATCAGCAGCACGTCGGCATAGCGCATCACCGTCCAGTCCTGATAGTAGCTCAGGTTCATGTGGGCGATGCCGAGGTTGAAGCCTACCTCCTGACGCGTGCCGTCGGCAAAGCACATCGGAGCATACTTGCGGGTGTAGTAGCCCGTATACTCGTAGGTGTCGTTGACGTCTGCCTTGAAGCCTGCCTCATCGCAGCTCCACACGCACACGCTGAAGCGCGGGTCGTTCTTATACTTGTCTACGAAAGCCTTTGTCACCGAGCATGCGCCCCAGCCGCTGGCTATGCACTGGCTCGTGGCACAGAGGTTGCGCGGGCCGAGGTATACCTGGAACACGTTGCCGTCGGCATTGCCGTCATAGTCGGATGTGGCGGCAAACTTGAGGTTCAGGATAATCTCCTTCGAGAAGTCGCTCTTCCAGCCTCCGTTATAGTATTTTCCCTTGTAGGTGGTCTCCCATGCGTAGTCTTCGCCGCTCGATGCGTCCCTCGTGCATGCGGGCATGAACAGGTCGGCATAGTGCGGTTCGAGCTCGTAGCCGCCGTTCTCTATCACATCCTCGAGGGCATCGATGGCCTCCTGCTTGGTGCAGGCGGCACTCTCCGTTCCGTAGTAGCCTGTATAATAAAGGTACGCGCGTGCGAGGAGGGCCTCTGCGGCATACTTCGTTATACGGCCGTCATTGCTCTCACGGTCTGAAAGCGGGAACGCATCGGCCGGAATATTGGCGGCGGCATACTTCAAATCTTCAAATATCAGGCTGTATACCTCGGCTGCCGGAGTGCGCGCGATGTTGTCTTTCGACGGCGACTTGAGCAACGGCACGTCGCCGAACATGCGTGCGAGGTCGAAGTACAGGATTGCGCGCAGCGCACGTGCCTGGCCGAGCACACGCCCCTTGTTGGCCTCAGAGCCCCACTCGGTGAAGTTCTCGTTGGCGATAATCTTGTTGCAGCGGAATATTGCAGCGTAGTAGTTGGTCCAGTCGTTATTGAACAGGTTGTTGTATGACGGGGCGACAGACTGGTCGAACTGGTCTATCACGTTGTTGTTCTTGGCATCGGAGAGTCCCAGTCCGGCGTGCGCCTGGTCTGAGGCGAACTCGGCCAGCAGATACATGCCTATATCCTCGCTGCTTATGGTGCGCTGCCATCCGTCATAGCAGCCGACCAAAGCCAGCTCCACGGCTTCTACATTGCGGTAGGCGGTCTCCTCGTTCTGATCTGTCATGGACTCTGTGTCGAGCGAGCACGACGTCACGGCAAGGGCCGACAGCGCCAAAGCGCCCGTTAAGAAAATATGTCTTGTCTTCATATTACGTTTCTTTTATATTATCAGGTTAAAATGCTATGTTCACGCCGACGATGAACGTGCGCGGATGCGGATAGTATCCCATGTCCACGCCCGACACCCATGTATGCGTCGTGGAGCCGTCGGGGTTGACGTGGTTGGCATCGGTACCGTTGAAAGAGCCGATCTCCGGGTCCATGCCGTCATACTTTGTCAGCGTCAGCAGGTTCTGGGCCTGGACGTAAAGACGCAGTTTCGATATGCCCTTCCATGAGATGAGGCGCTTGAAGTCGTAGCCCAACGTAAGGTTCTGCAGGCGGATGTAGTCGCCGTCCTGCAGATAGAGGTCGGAGAATATCCAGTTGCCCACATCGTTGTAGGTCACGCGCGGCATCTTGTTGCTTGTGCCCTCACCCGTCCAGCGGTTGAGAATCTGGCGGCTGTAGTTGCCCTGCGATGCGTTGGGGTCACGGTATGACTGTGCAATCTTGAATCCGGCAGCGCCGGTGGCGTTCAGTCCGAGGTCAAAGCCCTTCCATCCTAATGTGATGTTGAAGCCGAACGTGTATTTGGGAAGTCCGTTGCCGAGGTCTACCTTGTCGCTGGCATTGATGACGCCGTCGCGGTTGACGTCCACGAACTTCACGTCGCCGGGCTGCACGTTGGCCTGCAGCACGCCGTTACCGGCTGCTATCCAGTTGTCGATGTCCTGCTTGTTCTGGAATATGCCTGCCGTGCGGTAGCCCCAGAAGTAGCCGATGGCATGGCCGTTCTCTGCACGGTAGAACTCCTCGGCGTTCTGGTATATCTGGTTTGTATTGCCATGGATGATGCCGTCTTCCGTCGGGATGTTGCCCACCTCGTTGTGGTTGTACGAGAAGTTGGCGCCGACGCTGTATGTGAAGTCGCGGCCTATGTTGTCGTTCCATGTCAGTCCGAGCTCCACACCGGTGTTCTTCACGTCACCGCCGTTGACGACCGGACCGGCAGTTCCTGCCGTTGCCAATACGGGAGCGGGCACGAGCCAGTCCTTGGTGTTCTTTATATACCAGTCGGCGGTCAGCGAGAGGCGGCTGCTGAGGAAGCGGGCGTCGATACCAACGTTCACCTGCTCCGATGTCTCCCACTTCACGTCTTCATTGGCGAGGCGGCTCGGATATGCGCCGGTGTTCCATCCGTCCTTGCTGCCGTCCGTGCCGAAGTTGTAGTTGACATTCTTCATGGTGACGGGAGCGAGATACTGCCAGCAGTTGATGCTGGAGTTTCCGACCTGTCCCCAGCTGACACGCACCTTGAGGAAGTCCATCCACGACTTCGTGGAGCTCATGAACTTCTCCTCGCTGATGGTCCATCCGGCGGATACTGACGGGAAATAGCCCCAGCGCTTGCCGGGAGCGAACTTGGAAGAACCGTCGGCACGCAGGGTGGCATTAATCATATAGCGGTCTTTCCACGCCCATCCGAGGCGGGCGAAGTACGACATGCCCTTGACATCGGGATAGGGAGCGCCCTTGACGTCCTTGTTGGCCGTTCCGTCAGTATTTGTCAGCCAGGCATGGTCCCAGTCGTTGAAACCGGGTATGATGCCCTTGTTGTAGCCTTCGGTGCTGACGCCGCTGTAGGAAGACCACTCCGAGCCCACGAGAGCCGATATGTCGTGGCCTCCCTTGACGGTGAAGTCGTACGAGAGGGTGTTTGTCCATACCATCGACATGCCGTGCCCGTTGCTCTGGCGCACGCTCTCCTCCGTGTTTCCGCCCTGCGGCGAGAAGCTGTAGGAAGGTGTGTACGAGCGGTAGTCGGAAGCGTTGTAGCTGATGCCGAACACGGTCTTGAACTTCAGGTTCTTCACCGGTTCCACCTGCATGTAGGCGTTGGCGTCGAGCGTTCCGCTCTTCGAACGGTTGAAGCGGTTTACCATCATGTTTCCGTAGGGGTTGCCGTCGTTGACGTTCCAGTCGGAACCCGACGTGTTGTTATACTCTCCGTCAGGTCCGTAGACGGGGATGATTGGCGATGCGGAGAATGCCGAACGCAGGTTGTTGTTATAGATGTTGCCCGTGTTCATGTTGCGGCTGTCCTTCCAAGCGAAGCTCACATGCTCGCCGATGGTGATGAGACCGTCGTACATCTTGTGCTCCGAGTTGGCCCGGAAGTTATACCTTTTATAATAAGAGACATCCTTGCCGCCTATCAGTCCGTCCTGTCCGGTGTATCCTCCGGATATCGCGTAGGTCGAAGTCTTCGAGCCGCCGGTGAACGAGATGTTGTGACTTGTGGTGAGCGCGCCGTCGTCGATGGCGTTGTCAATCCAGTCGGTGTCGTATATGTTGCCGTTGGCGTCGTGTATGGCGTCGAGCGAAGCCCAGTCGACGGGCGACATGCCGGAGTTGAGGCGTGCCTCATCCATGATTGTCATGTACTCCGATGCGCTGAGAGCCTTGAACTTGCGTGCCACGGTCTGCCACCCGAAATATCCGTCGTAGGATATCTTGCCCGTGCCTTCCTTACCGCTCTTCGTCGTCACGAGAATCACGCCGTTGGCGGCCTGAGCACCGTAGATGGCGGCAGAGGCTGCATCCTTGAGCACGTCGATGCGCTCGATGTCGGCAGGGTTGATGGTGGTGATGTCTCCGGCGATACCGTCGATGAGGTAGAGGGGCTGCGAGTTGCCCACGGTGCCGAGTCCGCGGATGGTGACGCTCATGGCGGCGCCGGGCTGTCCGGATGTCGAGACGATGTTGACACCCGGCGTCTGTCCCTGCATGGCTGCCAGCGGGTTGGTGGTGTTGAGCTTCTGGATGTCTTCACCCTTGAGCTGCATGGTGGCTCCGGTGACAAGTTTCTTCTTCATCGTGCCGTAACCGATGACCACCACATCGTCCAGCATCTTGTTGTCGCCGCCGAGCTTGACGTCCATGACGGTCTGCCCCGTATACGTCAGCTCCTTCTTGAGATATCCGATATAGGAGAATACGATGACGTCTCCCTTTTTCAGACCGGTCAGTGTGTAGCTGCCGTTGAAGTCGGTCACGCTGCCCTTGGCCGTTCCCTTGACCACGGCACTGACTCCTATCAGCGGTTCGCCGTCAGACTCGTCGGTCACCGTTCCCTTCAGCATACCGCTCTGTGCTGCGGCGCCTGCAGGAATAATGACAAGCATTAGCATGAGGAAGAGACATCTGATGCTCTCCATCTGCTTAGATAGTTTTTTTCGCTTCATCATTTCACTTTTTTATGTTAGTAATTATTGTATGTGCTTTCACCCGCTTATATTAAATAAGGTAAAGATCTGTTATTGACTACGGTGCAAATTTAACCTGAAAATATCATAAGCATAAGGCAATTTGTTACAAATATGGGCGTTTTTGTTATCCTGCGGAGAGAATAACAAAACGTCGCCTGCTCCTTCATAGTATGATGTTACATGTTGTATATCAGATTATTACGCCCGGACAACCAATCTACAGACTGACTGCCCGAGCGTAATAGGGCATTATAAATCATTTATTGGCCTTGTTGGCCGCCGCCCTTCGCCTTCTTCTTATACTCGCTCGGCGTCATTCCGAACTCTGCCTTGAAGTTCTCCGTAAAGCGTTTCACCGTGTTGTAGCCCACGGCGTAGGCAATCTCGGAGATGTTCTTCTCGCCGTCGTCCAGCAGGCGCAGCCCGCGCTTGACGCGGATGGAGCGGATGAAGTCGGCCGGTCCCTTGCCGGTGATGGCCTGAAGTTTCTTCCACAGGGCCACACGGTTCATGGACAGCTCCTGCCCGAGCGTCTCCACGGAGAAGCCGGAGTCGCTGATGTGACGCTCCACGGCTTCGATGGCCCTCTTGAGGAACTGTTCGTCGAGCGGTGTGCTGGTTATCTTGTCCGGTGCCACGTCCACGTCCTGACGGAACTGGCGGTGACTCATCTTGGCCAGTTCGATGAACTTGTTGATGCGCAGCTTGAGCATGTCGATGTTGAACGGCTTTACCATATAGTCGTCTGCACCGGCTTCATAGCCTTCCATGGCCGAGTCGCCGGCGGTCTTGGCCGTGAGCAGGATGACGGGGATATGAGACAGCTGCAGGTCGTTCTTGATGCGGCGGCACAGTTCGAGACCGTCCATCACGGGCATCATCACGTCGCTCACCACGAGGCTCACCGTCTCACGGCGCAGCACGCCGAGGGCCTCCTCGCCGTCGGAAGCGGTGAGCACGCGGTAGCGGTCGGCGAGCGACGTGCCTATAAACTCGCACATGTCCTGGTTGTCGTCGACGACGAGCACGGTGAAGGCATCTTCCGCACCGGCATATACCTGCCCGGCGGAGGTTGTGCTGCCGGCGGCCTGAAGGGGTATGCGGCAGGTGAAGACAGCTCCGCCGCCCTCCCTGTCGCCCACGCTTATCTCTCCGGCCATGAGGCGGATGTACTCGCTGACGATATGCAGGCCTATGCCGCTGCCCGTGTGGTGCTCCATGCCGGAAGCAGAGGCATGTGGCGCCGACTGGTAGAAACGCTCGAAGATGAGCTGCTTGTCGGCGTCGGCAACGCCCGGACCGCTGTCGGCCACGCTCAGCTCTATGCCGGAAGACGTGCCTGTCAGGCTGACGGTGATGGACTTGCCGTCGGGAGTGTACTTGAAGGCGTTGGAAAGCAAGTTGTATACTATCTTGTGAATCTTGTCGCTGTCAAACTGCGCCGGCAACGAAGCGACGTCGCTCCCGAACGAGAAGCTGATGCCGCGGTCGGCGGCGTACGACGAGAACTGCTCGCACTCGTCGCGGATAAAGACCGCTATGTCGCCCGGCTGCAGCCGCAGCCGCTCTGCACCGACGTCGAGACGCCGGAAATCGAGCAGGGTGTTTATCTGTTCCTGCAGCAGGCGCGCGTTCTTCTCCATGATCTGGAGCCGCCGGGTGATGCCGTCGGGCAGCTGTTCGCGCAGCAGGGTCTGCAGCGGACTGATGATGAGGGTCAGCGGCGTGCGCAGGTCGTGGCTGACATTGGTGAAGAAACGGAGCTTCATCTCGGCCAGTCGGACGTTTTTCTCCTGCTCCATCTGACGGCGCTCGCGGCGCAAGCGGCTGAGCGTGCGACGCCGCGAACTGACCACAAACAGCGCCATGCCGGCCACCAGCGCCACAAGGTAGAGGCAGAGCATGAGGGGCGAGCGCCACAACGGCGGGGCAACCTCTATCGTCAGGCGGCGCTCTGCGCTCCATACGCCGTCGGCGTTGCACGCCTTCACGCGCATGACATACGTCCCGGGAGCGAGCGAGGCGAACGAGATGACGGGACTGTTGGTGCATATCCACTCTTTATTACCGCCTATGGCGTAGGCATAGGCGGTGGCCGGCGCGCCGGCCGGATTGTCCGTCATGAGGTGCAGCTCTATCGTGTGGTCGCTGTAGCTCAGGGATATCTTTCCGGAAAACTCGTCGAAAAGCCGCCCGCCGGCAGAGATTGAGGAGAAGAACACCTCCGGAGCCGTGTCCTCCCTTATCTGATAGTTCTGCGGGTTGATGGCCACATAGCCGCTGACGCAGCCGAAAAGTACTGTGCCGTCGGCGGTAAGGGCCGATGAGTTGCTGCTGAAATAGTTGTTGCTCTCGTTCACCACATGGCGGAAGTTGAGCACGCGGAAGTCGCCGGAAGGCCTGTCGGACACGCTTATGCGCGACACGCCGCCGGCAGTGCTGACCCATATATGCCCCTGTGCGTCTTCCCTGATGCTCTTCACGAGATTGTTGGAGATGCGCCGCTGCCCGGCTGAGAACGTATAGAGCGAGTCGGTGCGCAGGTCCCAGGCCTCAAGGCCGTTGTAGTGGCCCAGCCACAGGATGCCGCGGCTGTCATGGCAGAGAGACATTATCTGCTGGTTGATGAATGTGCGGTTGCCGCTCCGGTTGCCGTAGAAGCTGGTGGCACGGCCGGTCTTCGTGTCGACGACGCACAGACCGTAGATTGTTCCGACGTAGAGACGGCCTGCACGGTCCTGCGACATGGCGAGTCCGAAGATGTCGTCGCCCTTGCTGCTCTTGCAGTAGGCATAGCGGCCGGTGGCGGGGTCGAGGCGCATCAGCGGATGGAACGCGGAGCATATCCATATCCGGCCTGCCGCATCCTCGGCTATCTTCCACGACATGTCCGTGGGCAGGGTGCCGTCGGCCGTGGACCAGTGCTTCACCACCTTGCCGCCGTCGAGGCAGTAGAGGCCGTTGTTGTACGTTCCCACCCAGATGCGGCCGCGCCGGTCTTCCAAAAGCGATGCCACGACCATGCTCCGCAGCGGCGTCACGGCGATGGTGCCGCCCGAGGAGCGGAAGAGCCCGTTGCCGTCCGTGCCTATCCAGAGCGTGCCGTCGCGCGAGATGAGCATGGCGGAGACGTCGCCGCAGTCTCTTGCCAGACGGTTGAACATGCTGAACTCCGGACTGCTGTATGATATGCCGCGCTTGTAGTGGCCGAGCCAGAGCGTGCCATGGCGGTCGGTAATCATGGTGTTGATGTTGTTCTCGGCCATGTCGCCGCAGTCGCCGCAGGTGGCATCGGCCATGATGTGGGAGACTACTGTCTCGGCTACGGTGTCGTAGCAGAACAGGCCGCGGTGGTCGGTGGCGATCCACAAGCGTCCCTTACCGTCGTCTGCCATGCGGCGGATGGCATTGGGCGAGCCGTAGGGCGGCATGCCGCCGTCAGTGGGGAGGAACACTTCTGTCCATGCGCCGCCCGACATCCGGTAGAGTTTCTCGCTGAGCGTGGAGTATATCCAGAGCATCCCCCTGCTGTCGGCATAGATGCCGGGACGGCTGCTGACCAGCTCTGCCGGTATGCGCACCGAGCGGACAGCACCGCTCTCCTTGTCGACCGACCATAAGACGGGCCCCGGCCCGGCAAGTATATAGATGTGGCGGCCGTCCTCGGCGAAAGAGACGTGCTCGGCACGGACCCACCGCGGTTGCGTCGGAGCCATGGCGCGCAGCTTCTTGCGGCCGAAGTCGTAGCAGTAGAGATGGCGGGCCGTGATGACCCACAGCCGGTCGCCGCTGTCTGTGAAAAGGGCTTTCTTCGGCGTGTCGTCGATGCCGACGGAGGCGAAGAAGGCTTCCGGGGCGTCGTCCATACGGTGGTCGCGGCGCAGATAGCGTAAGAACCTGTCGCCGGAGTGAATCCACAGGTTATGATCGCCGTCCTCATATATATCCGAGACGTTGTTGTCTGCCACGGTGACGACGCTGTGACCGTCATACCGGGCAAGTCCGGCATTGGTCCCGATCCACAGCGTGCCGCGGTGGTCGGTCATCAGACTCGTTATCTCGCCGTCCGGCAACCCCTTCTCGGCACCGATATACTGGAACTTCCGCTGCCCCGCCACAGTCTGAAGACCGAGCAAACATGCCATCAACACTAATAAGAACTCTCTCACTATGATATCCGATTTATAGGTTTACGGCCACAAAGATAACAGAAATATTCCACTTTACAATCTTTTCGGCAAAGAAAATGGCCCCTCCCGGCCTCCCTCTATTCCCATTCCCTCCCATCATCCCCATCACTTCCCCTCCCCTTTGGGGAGGCCGGGAGGGGCTTCCGACGGTGCATCGGGTTGCTTTTGACGGTGCAACGGGCTGCCCGTGACGGTGCAATCGCTTGCCCGCCGATGTATCCCGCCTGCTTCCAAACGCGTTTGTGCCAGCTATCAAAAGTGTTTTTGAGAGCCGGGCCAAGTGTTTCTGAGAGCTGTCGGAAAGCATCAGGCCTGAGAATGAATCATTACAGGGACGAGACAATCACGCAGACGCCCTGCAGACGGGACAAAACGGCCTTAAATACGATTAATGTCGAATAATTATTTACAACATCCTGAATTTCTCGTTTTTTTATTAAAAGATTTGTAATTTTGCAAAAACAGCTCACAAAAGGACGTTAGTTGCTAAACTTTTCTTAACTTTGCCGAGCCATTACTAACCATGGCAGACATATTAAGGAAGCGTTTATGCTTTGTTCCTCTAAGATGAATCTGGACAATTCATGCACAATCGGAACATGGGTGACGTTCTCCCTTGGTGTGATTATATATTGATTGGAGCCCGCCGGCTCCCGTTTCTATATATCCCCAAGGTGTGAGCTGTGTTCTATTATCCATTGTGCAGGCAGTCCAGAGCCTTTCTTGGGGATGATAGAGGAAATAAGGCTCACACTTTTTTTATACCTGCCGGTAACTGGATTCACACAAAAATCAGGCCAAAAATGAATGAAATTCACATCGGAAAAATGATTGAGGAGGAACTGCGGAGACAGCAGCGAACCGTCACATGGTTCGCACGGATGCTGTGCTGCGAGCGTACGAACGTATACAGCATCTTCCACAGGAAAAGCATCGACTGCCACATGCTGTACAGAATCAGCAAGATTCTTGACCACAACTTCTTTGAACCGTACTATCTCGGATGCAAGGAAGACAGCGGTGACACCCCCGCGGCAATGTGATTTATTTATTACACATCCGTCATTTATCGTCAACACTCATTTTACCCCCCCTTGCGGATTTTACTTAATTTTGCAACTGCATATTGTTTTTAAACAAATATTAAGCAAGACAAGGGTTAAATGAACATAAGAATAAGACTCATAGCTGTCTTCACCATATTAACTATACTGACACCGGCAACCGCACAGACAGAGAAAGAGACACCGCCAGAAGCCTACATACCGATAGAGAGACCTATGATTGTCGACCAAGAGAGACACATAGACACGCTCTCGGTAATGGACAGGATTGCACTGCGCACAAACTCGACAGACTGGCTGCTGCTGATTCCGAATGCAGGAATAGAGTTTGACATAAGAAACACTAACTACAACCGCAACACCATAGGACTTAACATCAGGTACAACTGGCAGACAAGCCACACCTACAAGCCCGGAATGGTATACAATATCGCCGAAGCACGCATCGGATTCCGCAACTATTTCAGGGTTAAGGAGATTGAAAAGAAGCAGTGGAACACTCTCCCCCACAAGCATATATGGGACAAACCGTTCTCTGCCCGCCACAAGAGGTCGAAGCATCCAGATGCCGTTTTCTACCGCGGCGCATACCTCGCATTCACCAAATACTCGGTCAAGCTCGGCACAGAAGGCCGTCAGGGCACTGCCGTCAGCGCCGGATATCAGTTCGGCATGGTCAAGCCGCTCTACGTGTTCCGCAACGGCCACAGCCTCGACCTCGACCTCGGAGCCGCACTCGGACTTGCCTACACATCTTATAATAAATACAGGCTCGACCGCGAGAGCGACTGCTACCCGAACGTCGGCAAGGTGGACGGACAGATAATGCCGGTGGTCAACGAGCTGCGCTGCGCACTGGTATACCGCCTCGGCAAGACGCCGGGCACGAGCAAATACCGCTGGAGATACGATGTGGATGTGCCCTACATGAACATGAAAGACAGCATCTACTTCGCACGCGTGGCCCACAGGCAGGACCTGCACAACACAGACAGCATCCAAAGCATGATACGCAAGGACTTCTGGGCCGTATACGACTCGCTCGTCACAATAGAGCGCGCCAACACCGACTCGCTCAACAAGATTAAACTGATGGAGCAGAAGGCACAGGCCGAACTCCTCAAGTCGCAGAGAGCGGCAGACAAGGAGAAGAAGAAAGCAGACAGGGCCGCCTTAAAGGCTGCGCAAGCAGCAGTCAAGGAGAGCCCGGAGGGCTCAGAATCCCCAGAGATTCCTGAGAACCCGGATAGTTCTGAGAGTTCTGAGAGCTCAGGATCCTCAGATATCCCAAAGCTCCCAGAATCCACAAAGCTCCCGGAGAACCCGGAGAGCACAAAACCCTCAGAGAGCCCGGAGCCCTCAGAGAGCCCAGAACCCTCAACCCCCACTGAGAACCACGAAGCCCAAGAACAGGATAATACCAAGCAGGATGAAGACAACACCGCGTCAAGCGAAGAAGGAAAGGAGGCAGGCGATGATAACGAATAAGCTGAAAGCCATGCTGGCCCTTGCCTTCACCGCAGCCCTATGCGCCTGCACCGACATTGACCTGTGCCCCGAAGACAGCCATCCGCACCGCGCCCAGGTGAGGTTCGTCCACGAATGGGGCGAGTATGACGACGACAGAGACAGGCCCGACTCCATGTACGTGATTGCCAACAGGGTCATAAACTACTGGAAGATGACGGCTGCCATATACACAAAGAAAGGTGAGCCCAACGAGGGCAAGGGCCGCTATGTATACAACCAGCTAAGCCCCTCCCAGCCTCCCCAAGGAGAAGAGGAAAGCCCCTCCCAACCTCCCCAAGGGGGAGGTGATACTCCGGAGGGTTCAGAGTCCTCCGGGAGCTCTGAGGATTCGGAGAGCTCCGAGAACTCTGAGAACTCCGAGACCCACAAGGCTCCTCCCCTTAGGGGAGGCCGGGAGAGGCTTTCTCCTTCCCTTAGAGGAGGCCAGGAGGGGCTTTCAGTCTACGACAAGGAGGTATTCGACCTCCAGGTGGGCGAATACAAGTTCTACACCTTCACCGCTACGAACCAGATGGACATGCGGAGCATAGACAAGTTCATATCCACCGACGACAACAACATGACCAACGAGGGCTTCACCATCGAATACAACACATACGAGAAGACCGACGAAGTGTTCATGCGAGAGATGGACCGCATCATGGAACCGCTTACGGCAAAGGGCTTCAGCGGGTGGGTCGACTTCAACCCCTACTCTAAATACATGCTGCCGGCATCGCGCCCTCTGTTCATCGACAGCGTCAACATCACCCCCGTGACGCAGGGACGCACCGAGGTCATCACCTTCTCACCCAAGCCGGCCACGCAGACCATCACGATAAACGTCAAGATAAGGAAGAAAGCGACCGAGGGATGCACCTTCAAGGTGGAGGGCGTCATCGGCGAGGTGTCGGGCGTGCCGCACGCCATAAACATCTCCAACGGATTCATCGACATCGCCACGACGAACAAGATGATGTTCCCCTTCAGCTTCGCCGGCATCGGGGAAGACACCGAAGACAACGACTTCCTGACATGCACGGCAAGAATAAACGTGCCAAGCATCGTCAAGAGCAACACCGACGAGGCAACCGTCGGGCCGGGACTGCTCCAGGCTTTCATCTACTGCACCGTATACAGGGAGGGACACGAGCCGCAGCAGAAGAAGATACAGGGTATCATCAACATGTACGACGAACTGACCGCGGCCAACCTGATAGAAATCACCGAAGACGGCAACCACGCCCGACGCATCGGCCGTGAGCACACCATCGACATAGGACCCGAAATCGTCATCGACGGCAGCATGGCAATACCGTCTGACGATGAGGGCATCAAAGGATGGATACAGACCGGTAAGGACATAGACGTGGAATTGTAAATGAAGAATGAAGAGTGAAGAATGAAGAGTGAAGAGTGAAGAACGAAGAATCGGGGTCCATCTCTCCCATGATTCCCAGTCCTCCCATCTCTCCTATTTATAATAATAAGATGACAATAAAAAGAAACATAGCATCCCTGCTCGCCACCATGGCCACAGCGCTCCCCGCGCTGATGTCATGCTCGGAGTCGTATCCCGGACTCAACTACGAGCAGCAGATAAACATCGGCAACAACGAGGCCGAGAACCCGACGCCGGTACAGGTGTTCCTCGAGGAACAACGGTTCTTCGAGGTCAACCCGATAGGAGGAGGTACGACGAAAGGCATCGGCGCACTCGAGAACGAGGAAGATGCCGACGGCAACCTGCGCCCCGTCGAACACGAGCAGCTGTTCACCTTCCGGGTGTTCAGCTTCCTCAACGACGGCGACTTCGGCGCTGCCGACCTGCGCTACTCTTTCTTCTCGCCGCAGGGCACCGGCGGCCGCGACGCGCGCCACCGCCACTGCCTCATAGACGGCTACGACTACGACGGACAGGGACTGCCGGCGAAGCTGAACGTCGACAGGAGCAAGGAACTCGTCTTCCAATATGACGACGACCGATGCGACGGCGAGCCGAACAGGATTTACTACAGCAGCGCCACCGACGAGGAACTGCGCCGCGGATACAACTTCTTCGTCTACCACACGGACGACAGTGAGGTGAAAGCAAGCAAGCGCGAATCGGACAGGATAAGCCACGACATCGAGATAGACGGCACGCAGGACATCATGTACGGCGCATCGCCGGTGCTGAACGACGCATACCTCGACTCTCACTTTGCCGACACAAAGCGGACACTGACGCAGGAGGAACTGACCATGATACGCAACATACGCGGCTTCAGCTCATACACGGCACACCGCGGCATCTATCCCATCGTGCAGCTCGAGCATCAGCTGGCCCGCCTCAAGTTCTTCATATATCCGGGCCGTAACTCAAATGAAGACAACTGCGCCGGAGTGTTCATCGACCGCATCACGCTCGAAGTGCCATATCAGGGCGAGTTCACCGTGGCCGGACGGCAACCCGGAGACATCGGCATAGCATGGAAAGACAACTCAACACCTGGCAGCGACGGCGAGACGGCATACTCCGACCGCCGCGAGCTGCGCCTCTACCGCGCAGACAACGGCAGCAGCGACGGACTCACCGAAGGCGAAGCGGCCGACCGCAGCCTGCTCAAAGTGTGGGACGAAGCAAACGGCGGATGGACAGGAGCAGGATGGGAAGACTGGGACGACAGCTGGACAAACCTCAACTGGAAAGACCGCCCGTACATGGAGGTCGGCCAAGGCATGCTGATACCTCCGGTGAGCGACTGCGTCATGCGGATATACTACCACTGCACTAAAGGCCAGTTCGCCACGGACAACCCCGAAGAGGCTGCAAGCATGATGATGAGATACAACCTGCCGCCTTCGGACATCAACACGACGTTCGAGAAAGGCAAGGTATACAACATCAACATAGCCATATACGGCCCGCAGACGATAAAGGTTAACGCCAACATCAACAACTGGCAGTTTGGCGGCGACATCAACGTCGGCGAGGAATGAGAGAGAAAAGACAAAAAAGAAAGCCTATTTCTTTTAATATTAACTTAATTAATTAACAAGTATGAAAAAGTTATTTTTCTATGCAGCTGCAGCAGTAGGTATGCTCTCTGCATGTTCGTCTAACGACGACTTCACCGCCGCAAACGGTGAGAACGATGGCCGCGAAGCCATCAAGATCGGTGTGTCTTCAATCGCCGCACAGGTGGGAACCCGTGGTACAGGTACCGTGGGCGGTGTCTATGACGGAGAAACAGAGGTTACCCCCAACAAATGGGCAGGTCAGAAGATTAATGTCTACATGTTTGAAAAGGGTACGCTCGACCTGGCTATAGGCAACGGAAACGAACTTTACAACAATGCAGAGATGACAACACCTGTCGGTGAGGTTACCGGCGAGGCCGATCTCGCAGGCAAAGACTTCAAGTATTATCCTCCTGTAGGCGCTTTCGACTTCTGGGGATACCGTCTTGACGGCGCTAACGGAACAAACGAGCCGGCGGCCGACGCAACGGAGAATCCTACAAACATGAACGTAGACTTCACCATCGACGGTACGCAGGACGTCATGAGAGCTAAGGCTGAATACACAGAACCGGAGACCGGCTATCCCGGCACCGTGACCGAAGCAGATATCTATTCGGCAAAGGCAGCCCGTCAGGGCATCCAGCCTGAACTGGTGTTCAGCCACCTGCTGACCCGCTTCACATTCCAGATTAAGGGAGGAAACAAGTCTTCTTGCCCTGAGGAAGTGACAACACCCGGTGAGAACGAAGGCGACCCCGAAGTAACAACCATCGACCCAACAACAGCCGTTACCATCAAGAGCGTAGAGCTCACCTCAAGGACAAACGGTAACCTCATCGTTGCACACACAGGGGACGCTCCCGAGGCCGGCTATATCACATGGAAAGAGGATGAGACTACATCTGCAACAGAAGGAACAGAGCCTACAGACGGCGTGACAACAGCTGACGGCAAGTTCCTCCCCTACCTGATGCTGAAGCAGCGTGCAACAAAGGATATTGATGATCCGGATAACGTGGGCGAGACAATAACCGTCAACGACGAGAATGCTGACCTCGTTGCCATGACAGATCAGATTCCCAACGTATGGAAAGACGACAAATGCGAAGCCAAGACCATCGGTGAGGCTCTGCTCGTAAGCCCCGAACTGGACGAGTACACAGTGCGCGTCGTTGTTGAGCAAAAGGTGCGCAAGCATGCAATCGCAGAGGGTGTAGAGGCAACAGATGATGACTATGAAACCAAGACAAACACCATCGAGCTCCCCATCAAGCCCGCAGACGTTGTCAAGGGTGACGTCACAGGTATCGAGAAGTTCCTCGCAGGTACATCTTATAATGTTATCATCACTGTCTACGGCTTCGAGCGCATCGTCATCAAAACGACTCTCACTCCGTGGCAGGACGGCGGTAACGTAGAGATCGGTCAGGACTAATACCATAATATACAGTAATAATAGAAATCAAACAATGAGAAATAGAATATTTTTAATCGGTTGCCTGACTTTGGGATTGCTCGCAGGCTGTGCCAATGATGATGCCGTCAGCGACGACAACAATATCGCACTGCCTCTCATCCCAGACAACAGCGACGTTAAAATACAGCTTTCATCAGGCTCTGGCACTCGTTCTGCCATGAACCCTGATGAAAACGGGGCGTTCGAAACCACCGATTTGGGAATATTCTGTTTAGCTAATGGATTCGTTACTAACACTCAGTTAGAGCAGAGCATCACATGGACTCCAGCCAGCTCGTTTGCCAAGTATTACAGACTGCTTGACAACATCGAGGCCAAGGCTGTGAAAAGCAGTGACGGCAGCTCTACATATACTGACATCAGATTCGTTGAAGACGGCAAGGAAGTAACCAAATACTACCCACTCTCCAACTGGCTCACATACCAGTTCTACGGTTACTACCCGCGAACAGGAGCCACAATAACCAATGGCTCAACTAAAGTTCTCGCTGAAATACCCATCACCGGCAAGGAGGATGTCATCCACGGCTTCACCGCCAACGAGGCACCGAATGCCTACAGTGCAAAGTATTTCCGCGAAACGGGCCATATCGGAGAGACGCCGGAAATTCCATTTGACCACAAACTGATTCAAGTGCAATTCAAATGCGTTGCAGGAAAAATCGGTGAAAACGTCGATGAGAAAGCAAAGAATCTGGTAATAAAGAAGCTCGAGATTGTCGACGCGCCCAAAAGCGTGACCCTCGTCGTTGCCTCCGTCGATCCGGACATGCCTACCGGAACGATGAGTATAACGAAGAATGCAAACACGACCTACACCATTTCAGACCCGGACGATGCCGAATTCACACCGGTACAAGTCTCCGGAGACGTTCAAAACGTGGGACAAGGAATAATGTTACCACCGTTGAGCGTAGACGGAACAAACGGACTGAGAACTGAATATAAGGTCAGAATCACGCTTGCACAAAAGAACGAAGACGGCACAGAGACTCTTCTTGAAACGTATCCTGATGCAGTAATGAAGGCCGAGAATGGATTTACCAAACCCGGCACACTGTATAACACCATCATCACCATCTATTCACCCACCGAAGTAACACTCAGAGCGAGCCTCAAACCGTGGGTGGAAGACAATGATGAACATGGCATTGAGTATTAGTCTAAACAGAATAATATGACTCTTGTATATGCTTGTGTGCCGCAATGGCACACAAGCATATTAGAAAAAGAAAGGAACAATGAAACGAATACTCCTCATCATCGCGGTGACTACATCATGCCTGACGGCAGGAGCACAGATGGTGGCTGTCAACACAGACCTGCTGATGGACCTGGCACAGACACCCGCACTGGGTGCCGAACTGGTCGTCGGCGAGCGCTCAACGGTCGGACTGAACGTGCTGTTCAACCGCAACCCATGGGGTAAGACCATGCGAGTATTGGGAGCGCAACCTGAATACCGCTATTACTTCTCCGGACGACCGATGCACCGCGAGTTCATCGGCATCGGAGGACTTGCCGCATCATACGACATCACGTGGGCCGGCAAGGTTTACGAAGGCATCGGCCTCGGCGCCGGACTGACCTTCGGATATGTCTTCTCGCTCAGCAAGCGGGTGAACATCGACTGTCATGCCGGCTTCGGCATCATCACCTATAACCACAAGGAATACTATAAAGGAGACAACTACGACAACGACTACTCCATCGACGGCGTACAGCGCACCAACGCCAAAGGCTACTACCTGCTGCCGACGAGGATAGGCGTGTCGATAACATACATACTCAAGTAAAGAGAAGAGATGAACAGCAGCACCTTCATACGGCACAGCCTCAGAACGATGACACTCACGCTCGCCCTCATCGCAGGCATGGCGGCACGGGCACAGGACGTGATACACGGAAC
Organism: uncultured bacterium; assembly: GCA_905216025.1. Lineage (GTDB taxonomy): Bacteria > Bacteroidota > Bacteroidia > Bacteroidales > Bacteroidaceae > Prevotella. The sequence goes on from CAJMSE010000004.1 coordinate 92,634, forward strand.
ATGCCAGGTGTCGGTCACCGCAATGGACGGCAGCAAGAAGTTTGAGACCGTCCAATACTATGTATTCAAGAACCGCAAGCAGGCCGAGAACGCAAAGAACATTCTGCGCAAGGCTGCCACCGACATGGAGCAGGCAAGCTCGCTCGGCACGGAATGGGACGAAGCCGAGAAGAAACTGAAGATGGCATGGCAGCTGTCGCGCCCCAACGGACAGTTCAAGTTCGACTGTTTCCCCGGCCAGACCGTCCTCGTACACTACTTCAACGACATCAACCACCTCGTAGACTACTTCGAAGTGAAGAAGGGCGAGGACCACTATACCCTCGCACTGAAGAACGACGACAAGACCATCAAGGAGGTGAACGTTCAGGGAGAGAACAAGTTTAAAGGTCCGAAGATAAAGAAGGTGCCGGGCCAGGACAACGGTTTCGAGGTGTCGTTCAACATCAATCTCGAACTGCCGCCGGGCTACACCAACGAGAACAGCCGCCTCATCATCCAGCCATTAGCCATCGACTGCCAGACGGAAGACACCGTAAGCTACCTCACCCCGCTCGTCTACGAAGGCGCGAAATACCACGAACTGCAAGACAAGCGCATGGCCTTCGCCTACAGATACAACGACTCGCTCGCCAAGTACTACCATCACGAGCCGGTGCTCGACGGCAGTACGGTGGTGATAGACACCCAGGTGGTGTTCCGCAAGCCGGACAAGGAGAAGACCTACAAGGGTGCATACTATGCCCTTCTCGAAGACTATCACCACGTTTACTACAACAACGGCGGCGAGGGCACCGGCTCGTGCCTTGCCTTCAAGCCGCTGAAATTCCTCGACTTCACCATGGCCGCCGAGGACATTCCCCTCACGGAGGAGTTCAAGGAGAACGCCGAACAGAAGGCGCGAGACGTCACCCGCGAGCTGAACCTGAAGTTCATCACCGGCAAAGCCGAGCTGACGACGGACTCGACGAATCAGGAACAGTTCAGAAAGATGATCAACGAACTGAAGTCTCGCGGTCAGCTGCTGTTCTCGGTACAGGTCACCGGAACATCATCGCCCGAGGGAAGCCGCGAGCGAAACATCGCCCTGGCCCGCGAACGCACCAACCTCGCGGCCCGATATCTACGCGACGGAGTGCGCGGGCAGGACGCCACGGTGAGCACATCGAGCAAAGTCTACACATGGAACGACGTCGCAGCGGAACTCAACATGCGCGACACGCTGAAGGCATCGATGCTCGGCAACCTCATCGCCGGCCTCGCAGACCCGAACACGGCATACCCGCAGATAAAGAACCTGCCCTTCTACGACAGCGACATAGAGCCCATCCTGGCGTCGATGCGCCGCATGACGTGCTCCTATAAATATACACAGCAGCGCATCCTGACGCCCGAAGAGGCCATCGAGGAGTATTTCAACCATAAGCGCGAGTTTGTCAGCGGCACGAAGGACGACCTCTCCGACGGCGACTTCTTCAACCTGTTCTCCGCCATGACGGACAGCGCCGAGATAGACACGCTCACCATGGTGGCCTACCGCCACATGATAAAGCAGGAGGGTTACCAGTCGCTGAAGCTCTCGCCGTATATCGCCAACAAGATGGCGCTGCTCAACATACGCCGCGGCATGCCCAACCCCGAGGTGCTCCGGCCGTTCATCGACTGGAAGCTCAACGTCGACCAGCGCCGCCGCATCGATGCCTACACCGAGTCGGTGCTCAACCGCCACCAGATTCTCATCAACCAGGCGATACAGTATTTTCAGGAGCTGAAGCTCGACACGGCCGAGACTCTGATAGACAAGGTGGGCGCACGGACAACCAAGAGCGCCGAACTGTCCAAGGTGCTCTTCTTCGTGAGAAACCTGTGGCTCGGCCTCAGCGGCTCGCTCGACGGCCGCGAGATGGCCCGTTTCAACGAATCGTTCAGCTTCGTGCAGAACGCCAACAAGGACAACCGCGCCATCCTGTTCTCCGAACTGCATAAGTTTCTCAACAAGAAACGTACCGATGTAGAGCCCGTCGTAGACCTGATGGACGACAAGAGCCCGAAGAAATGGTATCTGAAAGGCATCATCTGGAGCGGTGAGGCCGGCAAGGAGCCGAAGGTAAGCGACGGAAACGAAGGCGGAGGACCTGCAAGCAACTTCCAGCTGAAATCTGAAGACGAGCTTGCCGACCTCATGGTGAGCGACCCGAAAGCCTACGCCGAGTATAACCTGTACGTACAGGAGCACCCCGAGGAAATCGAGGCACTGAAGAATCCCAAGCCTACAAGCCCTGACGACACCATCAGCATCAAGGATATCCCCCACTATCTCGCCTACTTCCAGCATGCGTTCGACCTCGAGCCGAAATACAAGCGCCTCTATTTCAACGAGGGTAACGTGGACGACGACACCCGGAAGAAGTATAAATACAAGAAAAAGAACATCCCCGCATACCGCAAGCTCTTCCGTCTGCTGATGGAGCAGCGCGATGCCGAGCGGATGATGGAAGCCGGAGGCAATGCCGGAAACGGCGGAGCCGGCAGCACCGACGCTGCCGAGACTGAGCCGAAGGCCGCCCCCGAGACAGAAAAGAACGCTGAAACAGAAAACAAGAACAATGAGAAATAAGGCCGCCATACTTTTACTCCTCGCCTTGCCGGCCGGCACAATCCGGGCTGCGGCATACGCCATGCCGGCCGTTCCGGCTGCGCCGGCAACCGAACTGCGGAGCGACACCATTTCGTTAGACGACATGGAAGAGAGCGACAACGACAGCATCGGCAAGAGCCGCAAGAACACTGCCACGAACTTCAACGCCCTGAAATACGTGCTCGACAAGCGATACCACGGCTACGGCGACGAGTTCACCGGCAAGTGGGACGACCACCTGTACCTGCTCTTCGGCCTCGGAGCCACCCAGATGGTGCCGCCGGCCAAAGACTATCACTTCAATACGCTGACGACAGTGCAGCTCGGCGTGGGCAAGGAGCTCAACGAGCACAGCTCGCTGCGCCTCATCCTCCAAAACTCGTTCGGCTACCAGCAGGACCGCGACATCACCCTGAACCGTCTCGGACTCACCGCCGAGCACCTCTTCTCCCTCTCCTCTTACTTCACGGGCTACAACCCGACACGCCTTGCTGAGTTCTCGACCATCGTCGGCGCCGGCGCCCACTGGTCGAAGTTCGGCAAGGGCATACGCAGCGGCATGTCGGGCGAGCTGCACCTCGGTCTGCAGATGAGGTTCTTCACCGGTCCGCAGGGCTACTTCAACATCGAACCGTACTTCGGTTTCGCCACGGACAAGATGGATCTGAACACCAACAAGAACTGGCGGAAAATCGACATGTTCTACGGCGCCAACCTGAGCTACGTCTACTACCTGCACAACAACCTCTCGCCGCAGGCCCGGCTCAGATATATGAGAGACCTGCCGGATGACATACAGCTCTCTGACGACAAGTCGCCGCAGCCCGCCACATGGCGCGTGCCGTGGCTCGTGGAGTTCTCCACCGGCCTGACGATGCTCAGCTCACCAGCCCTTAGCACAGGCGAGACACTGGGCAACGAGCTCGCCGTCGGCGTGGGCAAGTGGTTCTCGCCTGTCGTCGGACTGCGCCTGACGGGTGCCCTGTCCGTCACCCGCTGGAACAAGCAGCCCGTGACGGTGGAGAACGGCAACGGCGGCAGCACCTCATACGTGCGCAACCTGAACAACGCATACAGCGGAGTGCGTGCCGAAGCCATGTTCAACCCGCTCGGATTCCTCAAAGACTTCAGCTGGGACAGCGACTTCGGAGCATACATCGTGGCCGGAGGCATGTACGGCTGGATAGTGAAATACCAGGATGAGCGCCTCAGCTGCAAGAGCGAGGCCTACACGGCGGGCATCCATCTGTGGAAGAAACTGAGCGACGGACTGCATCTTTTCGTCGAGCCGCGCTATACACATTATATATATAAGATACCGTACACCAACGTGCAGTGGAACAAGCGCTTCAGCGACGACGGCTACTCGGTGAACATCGGCCTGTCCGTCCTCACCCGCCGCAAGGCGTTCCGGCGCACCACGGGACAGGACGACAAGCGCGAGGCGACGCTGCAGGGCAGGCTGAGCATCGGCCTCGGCGGCGGTTTCAACATCATCCAAACAAAGACAAGCTATGAGGGCACATCGTCAACGCCATACAACGGCGTAGTCTTCGGCGAATACCGGTTCAACGCCATATCGTCTGTCAACGCCTCATTCGAATATATGTCGATATCGCGCGGCACCATAGGAAACTACTACGACGTGAACCTCAGAGCCGAAAATCCGGCCGAGTCGCGCGTGCCGGAGCGCGGACTGCTGCGCAACAGATACAGTCTCGGACTCATCTCCATAGGCTACGGCATAGACCTCGGCAGTCTGTGCAACGGCTTCGACAGCCACCGCCGCTTCAGTCTCACGGCATACGCCGGCCCCACGGCAATCCTCTCGCTCGGCCGGTCTACCGAACTCGACGGCACGCAGGCCGTAAGGTCCGGCCATGCCATAGAGGTGGCCGACCTGCCGAAGGGCAAGCTCGGCCTCGGCGCCCACGCCGGGCTGCAGCTGTCGTACCGGGTGAAGGACAACCTGTCTGTCGTGCTGAAACCCACGGTCTATGCCCTGGGAAGCACCGACATGCCGGCGGTGGATTTCCTGAAGGTCAAGTTTGTGGAATCGATAAGCATCGGAGTGCAGTATCACTTCAAGACACACGTCACTAAACAGATATACAGATGAGAAGGACAATGCTGACAATCGTCGCCATCCTCATGGCGGCCGTCGCCGCACAGGCGCAGAACAACGCAAAGGCCACGATAAAGGCGGCCGAAGTAGTGATAAAGAAATACTCGCCGAAATATGTCGAGCCGATAACCGACGAGTTTTGCGAGAAGTTCAAGAAGAACCCCGAGGTCATGGTGGGCATCGCCGACGCCTACCTGTACAAGCAGCGCGACACACTCCGCGCCTACAAGTATCTGCGCCGCGCGCTTGAGGCCGACAGCAAGTATGCCCCTGCCTACCTGCTCGGCGGAGAGATAGAGGAGAGCGAGCGCGACACGGCAAAGGCCGTAGAGTGGTATAACCGTGGCATCACGGCTGCCCCGACTGACCCTGCCTGCTATCTGGCCTACGCCAAACTGATGAGCATGAAGAACCCGACAGCAGCGCAGCAGAGGATAGAAGAGCTGCTCGCCCACGACCCCACGTTCCCCGTAGACCTCGAGCTGGCAAAGATGTATGAACGCGTTGCTGACAACATGACTGAAGACAACGAGGAACGCCGCCAAACATACAACAAGAGCATAGAATATTACGGCAAATGCGACCTGAACATAATACCGAAGAGCAAACTCTTGAGCTACTGCATCATGCTATACTCCAATAGTAAGGACTACGATAAGACCGTGGAGGTGGCAAGATTCGGTGTAGAGAAGTTCGCACCGGCCAACGCCGAGTTCAACCGCGTGGGAATGATGGCCAACTTCGGCCGCCAGAACTGGCAGGATGCCGTCAGTTTCGGAGAATCGCTGTTCAAAGCAGACAGCCTGATACCAAAGCTCGATGACTACTGGAACCTCAGCCGCGCCTATAAGAACATCAAGAAATATCCCGAGGCCATAGCCGTAGCCAACAACCTGATATCAAACGACACCATCCCCGAAGAAAGCAAACTGATGGTTCACCAGCTGATAGCCCAATGCCATCAAGAAACCGGAAACTGGGACGGCGCCATGCAGGAATACAACTACTACATGGGTAAACAACGTGAAAGCGGCAACCTTTCAGCCTACGACCTGAACGTTTTTGCCAGCATGTACATGAATCAGTCAGAAGAGTTGAACGGCGAGGACAAGATGCAGGCATACCGCAATGCCGATGCCGTATTTGCAGAGATGGCTGAGAAATTTCCCGACAGAATGGGCCTGGCCCTATACCAGCGCATAAGACTCAACTGGCTTCTTGAGCAAGGAGACTACGACAAGGCTCTTGCCAAGCCGTTGGCAGAACAGCTCATCAGCGTCACAATGGCGAAAGGCGAACGTGGCGAGGCAGACAACGCACGCCTGCTCTTCTGCTACAAATATCTGTCGCAATACTACATCAACATCAAAAAGAGCGACAAGAAGACGGCAAAGCTATACTTCATGAAGATTCTCGAGATTGAACCGGACAATGAGAACGCACAAAAGGCTGTGAATATTCTGAAGTAAGGAAAGCCCCTCCCGGCCTCCCCAGGAGCCCCTCCCGACCTCCCCAAAGGGGAGGAGAAAGGAAATGGAAAGGCTGGGAGATTTTGGGAGAACTGAGAATCATGGGAAATAATGGGAGCAATGGGACAATATAATAAGGTGTCCCATTGCTCCCAATTTCTTTTTTACCGGTCGACGCCTCTTTCTCACAGGCTCCCATCCATCCATCATTCCCTTTTCTCCCATCTCTTCTCCTCCCCTTTGGTGAGGTCGGGAGGGGCTTCCTTTGAGGCTGGGAGAGGCTTTTTCAATAATAATTTTGTATATTTGCAGTTCAAACAGCATAATCTGCAATCTTATGAAACTGCTATTCAACATAGACTACCGCACCGCCGGCGGCGAAAGCCTCGCCCTGAACATCATTTCCGGCGGTGAGCAGGCTGTGGCTGAGAGCCACGCCATGACCTCTGCCGACGGCTGCCGATGGACATGCACCATCGAGATGGAAGCCGGCAGTACGCCGTTCATCGACTATTTCTACTCCGTAAGCCGCGGCGGAGACACCCTGCGCGAAGAGTGGAGGGTGGAGCCGCACAGGCTCGAGTTCGCCCCGCGCGGCGGCATCACCTACACCGTATACGACCACTGGATAGACATCCCCGAGGATGCACACCTCTACAGCTCGGCATTCACCGACTGCGTGGAGGCACGGCCGCGGGAGCTGAGCCCCGGAACGGAATATCCGGCAACGCTCCGGCTGAAGGTCCGCGCGCCTCAGCTGCGCCACGACGAGTGCCTCGCCATCGCCGGAGACTGCGACGCCCTCGGATGCTGGAACCCGGACAAGGCCGTCGTCATGACAGAGCACGAGTGCCACGAGTGGGTGGCAAGCCTCGATACGACGACGCTCGGCGGAAGGGTTATCGAGTTTAAGTTCATCATATTCTCAAAAGCCGCTGACGGCAAGCCGCAACCGGATGAAAACGTGCCGGCCGGCGGCCGCAAGCTCACAGCATGGGAGGTCGGCGGCAACCGGCAGCTCGGCATCCCGGCGATGCCCGCGGGCGAGGTCACCGTGCATGAACTGCCGCAGGCACACTTCGACCGCGCGCCGTGGAAAGGTGCGGGTACGGTGATACCAGTGTTCTCGCTGCGCTCCGAGGGCAGCTTCGGCGTCGGCGACTTCGGCGACCTTAAGCTGATGACCGACTGGGCCGACCGCACCGGGCAGCGCATCATACAGCTGCTGCCCGTCAACGACAGCACGATAAACTACACGTGGGCCGACTCATACCCGTATAACAGCATCAGCATTTACGCCCTGCACCCGCAGTATGCCGACCTGCGGCAGCTGCCGCCGCTGAAGAGCAAGGCCCGCCGCACACACTTCGAGAAGCTGCGCCGCGAGCTGAACGCCCTGCCGCAGATTGACTACGAGCGCATGATAAACGCCAAGATGGCCTATCTGCGCGAACTGTTCGCCCAGGAGGGCGCCGCCATGACGGCCACGCCGGAGTTCGGCGCGTTCTTCAAGGCCAACGAGGAATGGCTCGTGCCCTACGCCGCCTTCAGCCACTACCGCGACATGTACGGCACGGCCGAGTTCGGCCGCTGGCCCGACCACCGCTCGTTCACCGACGACGACCGCCGGACGATGACCGACCCGCAGAGCAAAGGATACGCCGATGTGGCCTTCTGGTATTTCGTGCAGTACGTGCTCGACGCGCAGATGCGCGCAGCCCACGACTACGCCCGCAGCAAGCGGATAATACTGAAGGGCGACATACCGATAGGCATCTGCCGCGAGGGCGTGGAGGCATGGGTGGAGCCGCGCTACTTCAACATGAACGGACAGGCGGGAGCACCGCCCGACGCCTTCTCCGTGAACGGGCAGAACTGGGGCTTCCCCACATACAACTGGAACGAGATGCAGGCCGACGGCTGCCGCTGGTGGGTGCGCCGGTTCACGAAGATGGCACAGTACTTCGATGCCTACCGCATAGACCACGTGCTGGGCTTCTTCCGCATCTGGGAGATACCCATCGAATCGGTGCACGGCCTGCTGGGACAGTTCAGCCCGGCCCTCGGCATGACGCCGGAAGAGATTGAACGCTACGGCCTGCACTTCGACGAGACGCTCTTCACCCGCCCCCTCATCACCGACAGCATCATAAACCGCCTCTTCGGCAGCGACGCCGGCAACATCCGCCGCACGTTCCTCAACAGCCGCGACGGCTTCTTCTACGACCTGAAGCCGGAGTATGACACGCAGCGTAAGATTGCAGCCGCAATGAAGGAGCGCGCGGAGCAAGCCGGGGCGACGGCCGCACCGGCCGCCGACAGCCAGACGGCGGAGAAGCTGATGTCGCTCGCGAGCAACGTGCTCTTCGTGCGCGACCACCGCACCCCCGGCCTTTACCACCCGCGCATCGGCGCGCAGAACAATCCTATATACGAATACCTGAGCGACAGCGACCGTGAGGCCTTCAACCGGCTGTACAACGACTACTTCTACAGCCGCAACGACCGCTTCTGGTATGACGAGGCTATGAAGAAACTGCCGCGGCTGACGCAGGCCACGCGCATGCTCGTGTGTGCCGAAGACCTCGGCATGGTGCCGGGCTGCGTGCCATGGGTGATGAACGGGCTGCGCATACTGAGCCTCGAAATACAGTCGATGCCGAAGGAATACGGCATACGCTTCGGCCACCTCAGTCACAACCCCTACCGCTCGGTCTGCACCATCAGCACGCACGACATGCCGACGCTGCGCCAGTGGTGGGACGAGGACGAGCAGCGCACGCAGGAATACTTCACCACAAAGCTGCACCGCAGCACCACCGCACCGCATCCGCTGCCGGGATGGCTGGCAAAGGAGATTGTGAGCCGCCACCTGACGAGCCCGTCGATGCTCTGCCTCCTCTCGCTGCAAGACTGGCTGTCCGTAAGCGAGCGCCTGCGCCTCGCCGACAAGGATGCCGAACGCATCAACATCCCGGCCAACCCGCGCCACTACTGGCGCTACCGCATGCACATCACGATAGAGCAGCTGATGAAAGAAAATGATTTCAATGAGGAAATAAAGACGATGATAAAGGACAGCGGAAGAAGGTTCTTTTAAATGAAGAATGAAGAGTGAAGAATGAAGAATTTGCTACCGCGGTGGGAATAAATGAAGAATAATCTAAATGAAGAATGAAGAATTTGCTACCGCTATGAAATGAACATCGGACTTAACGGTGAACCATCAGTCGCGATAAATAATCACCGCGGCAGCAAATTCTTCATTCTTCACTCTTCATTCTTCATTTAATATCACCCGTATATAATCTTTCCGTTCTCGTCCTCATACGGCGCGAGGTCCTTTGCATACTGGTTCATGGCGCGCAGGCTCATGCCCATAGAGGAGAAGCCGCCGTCGTGAAAGAGGTTCTGCATGGTCACCTTGCGGGTGAAGTCGGAGAACATCATCACGCAATAGTCGGCGCACTCCTCTGCCGAGGCGTTGCCGAGGGGAGACATCTTGTTGGCGAAGTCCATCAGGTTGTCCATGTCCTTGATGCCCTTGCCGGCCGTGGTGGGCGTGGGCGACTGCGAAATGGTGTTTATGCGGACGTTCTTCTCGCGGCCGTAGATATATCCGAAGCTGCGGGCGATGCTCTCGAGCATGCTCTTGGCGTCGGCCATGTCGTTATATCCGAAGAAGGTGCGCTGCGAGGCGACGTATGTCAGGGCAACGACCGAGCCGTAATCGGCGATGGCATCCTGCTTCTTGGCCACCTGGAGCATCTTGTGGAACGATATCGCCGATATGTCGAGCGTCTTCTGCAGGTAGTTGTAGTCGAGATCGTCGTATGTGCGGTGCTTGCGCACGTTGGGGCTCATGCCGATGGAGTGGAGCACGAAGTCTATCTTGCCGCCGAGCAGCTCTACCGACTGGGCGAACACCTTTTCGAGGTCTTCAACACTCGTGGCATCGGCCGGAATCACCGGCGCGTTCAGCTGCTTGCTCAGTTCGTCAAGCTCTCCCATGCGCAGAGCCATCGGGGTGTTGCTCAGCGTGATGGAGGCACCCTCCTCTACAGCTTTCACTGCCACTTTCCATGCTATGGATTCTGAATTGAGCGCGCCGAAGATTATACCGCGCTTACCTTTCAATAAATTGTGAGTCATCTTTTTATTCTTGTTTGTTTAGGCTGGCAAAAATAACACTTTTATGGAAAACAGGCAAATTCTTTGGATAAAAAGATGAATCCGCGGCCGATTACTTAGAATATATCAAGCCACCGGAAGCTCACCTGGAAGCCCCTCCCGACCTCCCCGAAGGGGAGGAGAAAGAGCGTCCGAGGATTTCCTTTGCCTATGTTTTAGAAGACTTTAGGCCATTATTTGCCTATGTTTTAGAAAGTTTACGGCCGTTTTTTGCCTATGTTTTAGAAATTATAAGTATCTTTGCCGCTGAACAGCAAGCAATTAGCATGATACAACGCAACATTATACGACAGCTGCGCCAATGGGCGCAAAAGAAGAACAGGAAGCCTCTCGTGATACGCGGAGCCCGCCAGGTGGGAAAGACCACGGCAGTAAATGATTTCTCAAAGGAATTCGACGGCTTCGTCATGCTGAACCTCGAGCGTGACGAAGACAGGCGCCTCTTCGCTGTTGCCGACACTCCACAGAAAGTGATGGAGATTGTGAGGCTCACCCGACTCGGCAGCATCACCTCCACTGAGAGCAAAAAAATACTGCTTTTCATCGACGAGATACAGGCCGAGCCGAAAGCCATCGCCATGCTGCGCTATTTCTATGAAGACATGCCGGAACTGTTTGTCATCGCAGCGGGCTCACGCCTTCAGGAACTCTTCAAGTCGGGCGTGTCGTTCCCCGTGGGACGGGTGGAATATATGCAGATGCGGCCGTGCTTCTTCGACGAGTTTCTCGAAGGCACGGGGCAGGCTGGACTACGTGAGATGGTGATATCGGCAGACATCGACCCGCTGCTGCACGACAACCTCAGCAGGCTGTATCACCGCTATGCCCTCGTCGGCGGCATGCCCGAGGTGATAAGCCTGTACTCCGAGGCACAAGACGTGGCCTCGCTGTCGCCGCTATACCGCGGACTGCTCCAAAGCTACAATGAAGACGTCGAGAAATATGCAGCATCACAGCAACAGACCGCCGTGCTCAGGCATCTGCTGCGCAACGGATGGAGCTATGCCGGACAGACGATATCCTTCAGCCGTTTCGGCGGCAGCTCATACACTTCCATGGCCGTGCACCAGGCTTTTGAACTCCTCGAAAAGGCATTCATCGTGTCGCTCGACTATCCGGCAACATCGGTCAAGGCCCCTGTGCAACAGGTCTTCACGCGCTCCCCTAAACTCGTATGGTTCGACACCGGACTGGTGAACTTCTCTGCCGGCATACAGGTGGAATATCTCACGAACAGCTCTCTCGCCGATGTATGGCGGGGGCACGCCGCCGAACAGATTGTCGGGCAAGAGCTGTGGCAGCCGCTCGACAGGTGCTACGCCGACGGGCAGTCGTTCTGGGTGAGAGACAAGAAAGGCTCAAACGCCGAAGTGGATTTCATCTTTCAAATCGGCGGAAAGGTCATACCGGTGGAAGTAAAGAGTGGAGCTAACGCTCATCTGCGGTCGTTGCAGTCGTATATGAGCACAGAGGGGGCACCGGACGTTGCAGTGCGGGTATGGCCCGGTCCGTTCAGCATTGACGAGGTGAAGTCCGTCGGCAGGCCGGCAGTCTTCCGTCTCATCAATCTTCCTTTCTATTTAGTAGGACAAATAGACCGTATCTTACAGAAACATATATGAAAACAAAGTCTCCCGGCCTCAAAGGAAATCCCTCCCAGCCTCCCCAAAGGGGAGGAGAAGGGTTATGAAGGGAAGAGGAGAGGCGTCTTCCAAACACGCCAAAGCACACTTTCCGGATTGTTATCTGCCGCGCGTAACGATGTTACGTGTGGCACATCGCGATGTTACGCGTGGCGCGTCGCAGTGTTACGCGTGACGCGTAACATCGTTACACGCGGCACGTAACAATCCAAGGAGCCCCCGGAAGAGGAGCTACCCTTTTTCCCGCGTCGCTTCTCTCCTCCCCTTTAGGGAGGCCGGGAGGGGCTTCCAAGGGCTCTCGGAGTGGCTTGCTATCAAAAAGGGAGAGCCTTGCAGACTCTCCCTTTTGTTTATAAATGCAATTGAAGTGATTACTCCTCGTCTTCGGCCCAAAGGTCGAAACTGTGTGAGCCGCCATGGTTTTTTCCCATGTCTGTATCTACTTCCGTGTCCTTAACTCCTATCTCTGACGCAGCCATCATCGGCTGCAACTCCATTTCCACGATTACCGCTTCCGGTTTGATATATCTTTTCATCTTATTTACTTGTTATATGTTATACTTCTGATTATTTATTTCACAACCACTTTCTTGCCGTTCACGATGTAAAGGCCCTTTGTGGGGTTCTGCACGCGCACTCCGCTCAGGGTGTGCCATACCTTTGCATCGCCGTTGGCCGTGCTCTCAACATTGCTGATGCCGGTGGTGTCGCCGCCAAAGGCAATCTTTATGCTCTTTGCGTTGCCACCCTCGATAACGAGGTGAGCCTTTCCCACGGTGAGAGTACCAACAAACGGATAGAAGCCGATGCCATCCACATTGTTCAGAACGTAGATGTTATCTTCGCGAGTAACGGCCGTTGCCTCGGTGTTGGCAATGAGGTCGTTGCTCTCAAAGGCTGCAACGCCTGTCGTCGTAAAACCTACGAACTCGCCCGTACCCTTGAGCAGGACGCCCTGCCCTGCGGGCACTTTCTTGTCGGCAACCTCTGTCAGGGTTACAACGTCTTTAGCATCGCTGAGCTTCGCGGTGTAAACCGTGAGGCCCTCGGCGGCAGAGAAGTCAACGTCAGAGGTGCTGCTGAAGGTTGAATACTCGTTGACAGTGACCGTCTGAGCGGGAGAATAAACCTTGATATTCTTCAACATATCAGAATAACGATATAGTTTATAAGACTCGTTGGCTTTCTGAACATCAGTCATAGTCTTATTTCCATAATTATTCAGCCTTGTATAAACAGCATACTGGTCTGCTGTTGCATCATTAATACTTATCACTCCTTCGTTTCCACTACCATCATAAGAGGCCATCAAACCATAGCCTATATATATAATTGGTGTCTTATTAGAAAACAAATTAATACCATCTATCGCTGTAGCTGCATTTGTGGTAGGATCATTCAATTCATACTTCGTAGCAAGAGAACTTTCCGACCATCCCCAACGGCTATCATCATCTGTACCTTTCGTCCATAACTCTTCCGGGAAATCAGCTTCCGTCATCTCGCTAAACTTATATTCTTTAGCAACCGCATAGGCAACATCATTCTTTATAACCAGCTCACTTGATGTATAGCCGGCTGCAGAAGCAGTGATAACATAGGTTCCGGCTGCATCCGAAGAAATCTTGCCGCCATTAGCAATATCAACAGAAGCCTGTGCCGTGCCGCCTGCGGGAGTATACACATACGACAATGTCGCAGTTGGCGAAAGCAATACAGAAGAGTTATCCACATTCACCGTATACTCTTTTACATATCCTTCACCAATGTTTGAGACAGAATATGTAGGAGCATTCAAAGTTATTTCAACAGCCTCAACAGCAGTCTCTACAACAGACGACTTTGCTGTTCCTCTCGTTGTGTAAGCATATAATGTTCCAGAGGTAGACGTCTTTACCTCAATTGAGGTTCCTTCAGTTACTGAGACTTCATCGGTAGAACCTGGTAAGGTGTAATGCAAGGTTTCACCATCTGCAAAAGAGATTCTATATGAGCGTTCTTTCCCGTTTATCCCAATAAGCGTCACCTGTGGCTCTGCAGCCACTTCTCCTGCAACATAATCATAAATAACCATGTTATCGAAGTTGAGTACACCACCTTCACGACCAACCAAAGACCAAAATCCCTTTATTGACGGTAATGAACCATCAGTAGTAATAAGTTGTAAATTACCTGTTGCAATGGTGTTACTACCATCCTGAATGGTATAGTTTACTCCCGATGCTGTAATTTTCAACGTATAGTGATACCATTGGGCTTTCAATGTTACCGGAGTTCCTGTATTTGACAGATCATTAATATACCATTCTGTTGAATAATCGGAAGCGGTTATCTGCTTTTGGGACAATGCAAATATATAATCCGTACCGGAATATGTAGCATTCGTTGCTAAATTTGGTCCAGTCGTTGGTACAATAAACTGAGACTGACTACGGTCTGCCTTTTTACCACTCCTCATAGAAGCATCAAACTCTATCACATATCCTTCTGTAGACATCTCATCCGTTATATATCCATTGGAAGGAGTATCATAAGAAACTGATTTGTAAGCACTTCTGTTACCACTACCACTACCAGAAGTTATTTCTACATATTTTCCATAAACAGCATCATCTGTTTTTAATGTCATAGTCCCGTTAGGACAAATCCAATCAGCCGCAGTTTCAGTCTCGTAATCTTGAGAAGCAATAATTCTCTTTGTTTGAGCATCTGCATCAAATGGGAATAAAATCCCAATAATAAAAAGCAATGCACATGATGTAATTCTCTTCATAATGTTTTTATTTATTAGTTAATAGAAAAGTAATCATAATTTTTCTGCCCCGCCCCATCACGTTGCAACGCGCATATCACAACCTCGTAGGGACACATTCTCGTATCTGTCCGCCATCACACACATTATTATATATATGTTACGTGCGGACAGATACGAGAATGTGTCCCTACAAGGCTGTGATATTACCATCCCTTTTGCCGGCACACCGACACCTCCCCGGAACGTACCAATATTATTATGCCGTGACGGAAATATATCATTAAAGAATCCGCGGACATATCTTCGGGACATACGGGCACGGCGGTGGCGTGCATGATGCATGCCGGCGGCATGACAATGCACGACGCTCCGGGCCACGGATGCATGGCAGACGGAAGGAAATAAGGCTATAGGATAGGCATACAGACTATGCCGCAGGCAACCGGAAATGTGCCCGAGAGCAGGGGTGTAAACACTTTTTACCCCCCGAAACGAAATCAGCACGGCACATGGTGTGCCCTGCGGTCATATAGTCAATAATCATAAGTAGCTGTTATAGCTAATAGAAAAGTATTATGCTGTCTTTACAGACGGCTGCAAATATACACAAAAATATCTATATGGCAATGAATAAGGCTGGGAAATCGGTCTCAATGCAAATTTATTCAACACTTTCCTCAAACGAGAAGACAAGGATTTTTCAACGCAAAGACGCGAAGACGCAAAGATCTTAGAAGATGTTTACTAAGGGGAGGAAGTTTTTTAAGAACACAGAGACACGGAGACACAGAGGCTTCGCATTTCCTTCCTCTGTGTCTCCGTGTCTCTGTGTTCTAAATATAAATCGAACAGGCAAAAGAGAATCCTTCTATCCCTTTGCGTCTTCGCGCCCTTTGCGTTGAAAAATCCTCGTCTTCCCGCTGAAAAACTCTCCTTATCTCCGGAATGTTCCGCGGGCAACGGGCACGTTCTCTCTCTGCCGGAGCGCCTTCAGATGGTTCTTGGCGGCCGTCTCGGGAAAGGCATACGGCGTCCAGTCGAAGCCTTCGACGGAAACAAAGGCGAAGCTGAAGCGCTGGGTGCCGTAGCCCAGGGTACCGGTGAAGGAGGCGCTCGTCAGCGCATAGTCTGATATGCGGGATACCGACATAGCGCTGTTGACGAGATATGTGAGGGTGATTCCCGATGACGAGCGCACCCACGTGAACGGGTTGTAGGCGTAATTGGTGAGCGGCTGGTTCACGTCGTAGTCGAGCTGGGCGCCCGCGCCGTCGGCATCGAACTCGCATATCGTGGCATACGTGCCTTTGGGCACTCCGTGCACGTCGTAGTAGTAGTTGTCGTTTATCGTGCCTTGCCACTGCCCCACGAGCGGCTTGGCCGAGGGCTTGTCGCCTCCGGTGTTGGGGATGAGCGGGATGTCGTCGACGTAGAGGTGGTCTTCCTTGAAGTAATACTTCATCGTGTAGACGTCCCGGTCGCCCTCATACTGCACGTACAGGGTCAAGGCATCGGCCTCCCAAATGAACTTGCTGCCCGTGGTCTGTCCGTCTTTCACGCTCTTGTAGCTTCCGGTGCGGTCGTTGTTGAGCACGAGGTAGAACGGCGAATCCGGGTCGTCGTCAGACACGTAGCTGCCGACGAGGCGCTGCTCGTAGCGGTTCAACTCTTTCTGACCGCCGCCTCCGCCGCCCCATCCGGGACCGTAGTCGTAGTAATCATCGTCGCCGCAGGCTGAGAAGAGCAGCGGCAGGGCTGCCATAAGCAGCATGGATAGGTATTTCTTCATAATCTTCTGTTATGTTAGATGGTAGATGTTAAATGGGAGATGTCAGATGTTATTCCTTTAGTCTTTCAGCGAGTAGGTCACTGTTGTGACCACGCGCACCTTCTTTATGTGCGGCGTGTTCGAGTCGCGGTCGGATATTGAGAACTGTCCCTGGTCGGCACTCATTATCTTGTTCAGCCGGCTGCTGCTGTTCTCGGCAAACTGCTGCGCCGTCTTCTCGGCGTTGCGGATGGCCTCCTGCATCATCTTCGGCTTCATGGCCTGAAACGAGACATACTCATATTCGGCCCTGCTGTCGTATCCTCCGCCTATCACGGCCACGCCCTGCCGGAGCAGTTCGCCCTGCCGGGCGATGATGGAGCGCACGAGCTTCACCTTGCGCGACGTCACGGTGACGGTCGACGTGATGTTATAGCGGTAGCGGTGGTTGTTCGAGCCGTACTGCTCGGCGTTGAGGTCTATCACCACCGGCGCGTTCACGCTGATCTCGCTGTCGTCGATGCCGTTGCGGCGCAGAAAGTCTTTCACCTTCGCCGTGGTGGCGTTGATGCTCTCGTAGAGCTGCGGCAGGTCGTCGCCGAGTTCTTTCGTCTGTATGGGCCACGTCACCTTGTCGGCCTCCACTTCCCTCTCAGCCAGTCCCTTGACGGTGACACGCCTGTCCTTATTGGCAAAATCGTTTATTCCGCCCCTGATGCTGATACCGAGGAATATTATTCCGATGGCTAATATAGCCGCTTCTCTCATCCTGTTCATAGGCATAGCTTTGTTTAATGATTGATGTTTCTGCTGCCAAATATACGAAAGATTATCAGAGAGAGGCACACAGAGAGACATTATTTACATATTATTAAACAATTGATGAATATTTAAAGACAACGGGGAGAGTATTTCAACGCAAAGCCGAGGGTTTTAAACGCAAAGGGCGCAAAGACGCAAAGGAGTTAAGAGAAGTTTACTGAGGAGAGGAATATTATTTTAGAACACAGAGACACGGAAACACAGAGGCTTCGCATTCCTTCCTCTGTGTCTCCGTGTCTCTGTGTTCTAAATAAGAATCGAATAAGCGAAAGAGAATCCTTCAATTCCTTTGCGCCTTCGCGCCCTTTGCGTTAAAAATTCCCTTCGCTATCTATTTGATATTCCTGGTCTTATACAGATACTCGGCAATCTGCACGGCATTCAGGGCTGCGCCCTTCCTTATCTGGTCGCCGCTGAGCCACAGGGTGAGTCCGCAGTCGTCTGAAAGGTCCTGACGGATGCGGCCGACGTAGATGTCGTCCTTACCGGCGGTGTCGAGCGGCATGGGGTATACGAGGTTGGCGGGGTCGTCCTGCACGGTGACGCCGGGGGCGGCGGCAAGGGCGGCACGGGCCTGCTCCACGGTGATGGGGCTCTCCGTCTCTATCCACACGCTCTCGGAGTGGGCGCGGAGCGACGACACACGCACGCACATGGCCGAGCACTTCACGTCGCTGTGCATTATCTTACGCGTCTCGTTAAACATCTTCATCTCCTCCTTGGTGTAGCCGTTGGGCTGGAAGACGTCTATCTGCGGGATGACGTTATAAGCCAGCTGGTGGGGGAACTTGCTGACGGTGACGGGCTGTCCGCTGATGATCTCGCCATACTGCTGCTGGAGTTCGGCCATGGCGGCGGCTCCGGCACCGCTGGCACTCTGGTAGCTGGCCACGCGGATGCGGCGGATGTGGCTGAGCTGCTCGAGCGGCTGGAGCACGACAACCATCATTATGGTGGTGCAGTTGGGGTTGGCGATGATGCCGCGGGGACGCACGAGGGCGTCGGCGGCGTTGCACTCAGGCACGACGAGCGGCACATCCTCGTCCATGCGGAAGGCGCTCGAGTTGTCTATCATCACCGCGCCGTAGCGTGTGATGTCGTCGGCAAACTCCTTCGACGTGCCCGCGCCGGCTGAGGTGAAGGCGATGTCGATGTCCTTGAAGTCGTCGCCATGCTTCAGGAGCTTCACCTCGTACTCCTTGCCGCGGTACTCATACTTCCGGCCGGCACTGCGCTCGGAACCGAACAGGACGAGGTCGTCCATGGGAAACTCTCTCTCTGCCAGCACGCGGAGGAACTCCTGTCCCACTGCTCCGCTTGCCCCAACAATCGCTACTCTCATAAGTCGTATTCTGTTTAATAATGTTATTATTCGCTGTCTATCGGCTGCAAAATTACAACTTTTAGGGTAATAATCACTCTTATCTGATATTTTTTTTGCACCTTTGCAGCGTGAACCGTAACCATTGACAGCTGATCATGCCCGATATATCGCATTATTTCCCTATCACCGACCCGACGCTGATATTCTTCGTCGTGCTCTGCATCATACTCTTCGCACCCATCATCATGGGCAGACTGCGCATCCCGCACATCGTCGGGATGGTGCTGGCGGGCACCCTCGTGGGCCGTTACGGGCTTAACATCCTCGAGCGCGACTCGTCGTTCGAGCTGTTCGGCAAGGTGGGACTGCTGTATATCATGTTTCTCGCCGGCTTAGAGATGAACATGAAGGACGTCATGCAGAAGAAGGGGCGATTCGTGGGCTTCGGACTGCTGACGTTCGGCGTGCCATTCGTGCTCGGATATGTCACCGGCATACACCTGCTGGGCTACTCGCCGATGGCGTCGCTGCTGCTCTCGTGCATCCTCGCGTCGAACACTCTCATTGCCTACCCCATCGTACTGAAGTACGGACTGCAGAAGCATCCGGCCGTGGGGCTGAGTGTGGGGTCGTCGATGATCGCGCTGTCGCTGTCGCTGCTGCTGCTCGCCGCCATCGTGGGGGCGAACGGGGGCGATGCCGGCGTGATGTTCTGGGTGGGCTTCGCGGCCAAGGTGGTGCTCTTCTGCCTCGGCCTGTTCTTACTCGTGCCGCGCCTGACGCGGTGGTTTTTCCGGCGCTATGCCGACTCGGTGATGCTGTATATATACGTGCTGGTGGTGCTGTTCCTCTGCGCCGCCGTGTCCGAGATATGCGGACTGGAGGGCATCTTCGGCGCATTCCTCGCCGGACTGACGCTCAACAGGTTCATCCCGGGCGTGTCGCCCCTGATGAACCGCATCGAGTTCATCGGCAACGCGCTCTTCATTCCCTATTTCCTGATAGGCGTCGGCATGCTGATAGACATCAGCGTGCTGTTCCACAGCCTCAGCACGGTGTGGGTGGTGGCCTGCATCGTCTTCGTGGGGACACTCGGAAAGGCCGCCGCCGCATACATCTCATGCCTCGGATTCCGCATGCCGCTGATGTCGGGACACATGATGTTCGGACTCACCGAGGCCCACGCGGCGGGCAGCATCGCCATGACGATGGTGGGAATGAACATGAAGATGCCAAACGGACAGTATCTCGTGGACGCCAACATGCTGAACGGCGTGGTGATGATGATTCTCTTCACCTGCATCATCAGTTCGGTGATGGTGGAGAACTCGGCAAGGAGCATACTGCTGAAAGAGCGCCTGCAGCCCGAAGAGCCCGACCGGAAAGGCGACGACGAGAAGATACTGCTGCCGCTGCAGCACGCCGAGGACGCCGTGGGACTGGTCAGCCTGGCGATAATAATGCGCAACAAAAAGCTCAACCGCGGCCTCATCGGCCTCAATGTGGTGTACGACGACATATACAGCAGCAGGAACAGGAACGCCGGGCGCAAGATTCTCGAACAGGCCGAAGCCACGGCCATATCGGCCGACGTGAGGATGCAGACGCAGAGCCGGCTGGCCATAAACATAGCGAACGGCATCAAGCACGCCTTCAAGGAGAACGACGCGTCGGAGATAATCATGGGCCTGCACCGCCGGACAAGTCCCGGAGACAGCTTCTGGGGCGCCTACACGCAGGGACTGATAAGCGATATCAACAGGCAGATAATAATCTGCCGCCTCACCTACCCGCTCGGAACGCTGCGCCGAATCCACGTGGCGGTGCCGTCGAGGGTCGAGTTCGAGCCGGGATTCTACCGCTGGACGGAGCGGCTGGCACGCCTCGCGGAGAGTCTCGGATGCCGCATCGTATTCCACGGACGCGAGAATACAACGGCCCTCATAGGCGAATACATACGCAACCGCCACCCCGACGTGAGGGCAGAGTATGTGCTGATGAACCACTGGAAAGACCTTATGTCGCTCACCCACGTGGTGAACAGCGACCACCTGCTGGCCGTCATCACGGCAAGACCGGGCACAGTGTCGTACAAGCCGGCTTTCGAGCGGCTGCCGGAAGAGCTCACCGAAGGCTTCCCTGACTGCAGCCTGATGATCATCTACCCCGACCAGAACGGGCAGCCGCAGGACGTCATGACGTTCACCGCGCCGCAACGGCAGGAGCAGGAGAGCGCATACTCATCCATCATAAAACTGTTCAGCAAGAAAAAGGCATAGAGATATATGATTACCGTAAAAGGAATAAAAAAGAGCTTCGGGCCGCTTGAGGTACTGAAAGGCATCGACCTCGAGATAGGAAAGGGCGAGATCGTGAGCATCGTAGGCCCGAGCGGGGCGGGAAAGACCACCCTGCTGCAGATAATAGGCACGCTCGACAGTCCGGACGAGGGCACCGTAGTCATCGACGGGACAGACATCGGCACGCTGAGCAAGAAGAAGATTGCCGGCTTCAGAAACCGAAACATCGGCTTCGTGTTCCAGTTTCACCAGCTGCTCCCTGAGTTCACGGCCCTCGAGAACATCATGATTCCGGCCTTCATCGCCGGCGCATCGAAGAAAGACGCACGGCAACGGGCCATGGAGATGCTCAACCTGATGGGACTGGCAGACCGCGCCGATCACAAGCCCGGACAGCTGTCGGGCGGCGAGAAGCAGCGCGTGGCCGTGGCGAGGGCTCTCGTGAACAACCCCGCCGTAATCCTGGCGGACGAGCCTTCGGGAAGCCTCGACTCGCAGAACAAGGCCGACCTGCACCGCCTCTTCTTCGAACTGCGCGACAAGCTCGGCCAGACGTTCATCATAGTGACGCACGACGAGCAGCTCGCCGCCATCACAGACCGCACCATAAAGATGAAGGACGGCCTGCTGGCAGAAGCCGAAGGCCCAACAACCTCTGAGTCATCAAAGAACTCAGAGCTCTCAGAGCCCTCCGAGACATCAGAAAACCATGTGTCCGCAGAGCCCTCGGAAATCTCCGAGAATTCCGAGAACTCCCCCTACACCCCCAAAGAACAATGAACATAATAAAATTAGGAGACTACAACCGCCTCACCGTCGTGAAGTCTGTCGACTTCGGACTGTACCTCGACGGGGGAGACGAAGGAGAGATACTGCTGCCCTCACGCTATGTGCCGAAGGGCGCACGCATAGGCGACGAGCTCGACGTTTTCATATATCTCGACCAGGACGAGCGCCTCGTCGCCACCACGCAGCAACCTTTTGCAAAGGTCGGCGACTTCGCCTGCCTTGAGGTTTCGTGGATAAACGAGTACGGGGCATTCCTCAACTGGGGACTGATGAAAGACCTGTTCTGCCCCTTCCGCGAACAGAAGAAGCGCATGGAGCTGGGCAAGGCGTACATCGTATACGTCATGGTGGACGAAGACAGCTACCGGATGATGGCCACGGCAAAGGTAGACCGCTATCTCGACACGGCGCGGCCGGAATATAAGCACGGCGACGAGGTGGACCTGCTCGTATGGCAGAAGACGGACCTCGGCTTCAAGGTAATCGTGGACAACCGCTTCTCCGGCCTCGTCTACGAAGACCAGATATTCACGCATCTCACCACGGGAGACCGCGTGAAGGGATATGTCGACCACATCAGGCAGGACGGGAAGATAGACGTCACCCTGCAACCTACAGGCCGCCGCCATACGGAGGAGTTTGCCGAGACGCTCTTAGAGTATCTCAAGAAGAACAACGGACACTGCGACCTCGGTGACAAGAGTCCTTCGGAACTTATCGCCGACAGGTTCAAGATTAGCAAGAAGGCATATAAGAAAGCCGTCGGCGACCTGTACCGACGCCGCCTTATAACGATAGACGACAGCGGGATAACGCTGGTTTAAACGAACGGACATATCACCAAATTGTAGGGACACATTTTTCGCAAAGCGAAAAATGTGTCCCTACAATTTGGTGGTTTATATATTCCGATGTAAATGATTAACACCCCACCCCGACGAATCAGAGGATGCGGCCGCGCAAGCTGAACTTGATGACCGGATAGACGGTCAGATAATCCATGATATCCGATATATCGTTTTTCACTTCCTCATCGAGAGTCTTATCGAGGTCCACTCCGTCGGCATAGATCGTGGGCTTGCCCTGGAACTGCGCACCAAGCTCGAAGCGGAAACCGAGGCGGTTTTTCGGTATCAGACGACCGAAACCGAGGCCGAGATACGGGCGGAAACCCTTTACCTTCATGCCTCCACGGATGTCACCGTCCTCGTTGATAGGTATCCTGTACTCGTCGATGTCGATACCGAGCTGATGATCCGGGTCAAGATTCGCATAGTCGTTTACTTGTTGAATCAAGTTGTAGGCTTCGTCACTGTGTCCCTTTATCTCTATCAGCTTGTTGCCGCCGAACGAAAAACCGGCACTGAGGAAGAACGAGCTGGCATTCGGGAACGGATAGAGGTCGAACTTCACGTCTACGTATGTGCGACTGAACGATGCCTCTGCCTCTACCGGCTGGGTAAGACCGACATAACTGCCGTTGGGCAACTGCACCTCACCCAGCTCATCGGCATCAAAGTCCTGAGTTATCTTGAGCACCTTCGGCATGATGTTCACGCCCACGCGGGCCGAACACCACTTCGTCAGACTGACCGACGCATCAAGGCCGATACCCTCAGTACCGACGCCGACACCTATACCGACACGGTTGCCTACACCATAAAATCCCTCCTTTGTCTGTGCTGAGACAGCCGTGCACGAAAGCAGCAGCACGCCGCAGGCCAATAAAAACTTCTTCATTGCTATTGTAATTTGGTTTTAATAACTTTTATTTGCAAATATAACACAATTCCCATTGATATGGCAAATTTATTTAAAGAAATGCTAAAACCATGACCAAAAACATGCTTATACGCTCACATAGCATACCCATTCGGGCATAAAGACACACCTATTTATATATAAAAGAAAGCCGCCCCGCACGTCACGGCCGTGATTATGGCCTGACGTTGCGGGGCGGCTATACCTGTATCTATGCGCTTCCGCGTCAGAACTCCGCTGTTTTCGGAGTGCGGGGGAAGGGTATTACGTCGCGTATGTTCTGCATGCCGGTGACGAAGAGGATAAGGCGCTCGAAACCGAGACCGAATCCGCCGTGCGGGCACGTGCCGTACTTGCGGGTGTCGAGATACCACCACATGTCCTTCATCGGTATCTGGCGCTCCTCAATCTCGGCCATCAGCTTGTCGTAGCTCTCCTCGCGTACGCTGCCGCCGATAATCTCGCCGATCTGCGGGAAGAGCACGTCGGTGCCCTGAACGGTACGCCCGTCGTCGTTTATCTTCATGTAGAAAGCCTTTATCGCCTTCGGATAGTCGGTCATGATGACCGGCTTCTTGAAGTATTCCTCCACGAGATAGCGCTCATGCTCGCTGGCAAGGTCCATGCCCCAGCTTACGGGGAACTCGAACTTGCGGCCGTTGGCAACGGCTTCCTCAAGGATACGGATACCCTCGGTATAGGGAAGACGCTCGAAAGAGCCGGCCACGACAGACTTCAGGCGCTCGATTAGCGTCTTGTCTATCATCTTGTTGAGGAACTCAAGGTCGTCCTGACAGTTGTCAAGAGCCCACTGCACGCAGTACTTGATGAAGTCTTCCTCAAGGTCCATGAGGCCGTTGAGGTCGATGAACGCCACCTCGGGCTCTATCATCCAGAACTCGGCAAGGTGACGTGGCGTGTTGCTGTTCTCCGCGCGGAAGGTCGGGCCGAAGGTGTAGATTGCTCCGAGAGCCGTGGCTCCCAGCTCGCCCTCAAGCTGTCCGCTGACGGTGAGCGACGCCTGCTTGCCGAAGAAGTCGTCGTCGTAGATTATCTTGCCCTCATCGTCCTTCTTGAGGTCGTAGAGGTTCTTCGTCGTCACCTGGAACATCTGGCCCGCGCCCTCGCAGTCGCTGGCCGTGATGAGCGGCGTGTGGAAGTAGAAGAAGCCATGCTCGTGGAAATAACGGTGGATGGCGATGGCCATGTTGTGGCGGATGCGCATCACCGCGCCGAACGTATTGGTACGCAGACGCATGTGGGCGTGCTGCCGCATATACTCGAAGCTCTGGCCCTTCTTCTGCATCGGATAGTCGCTGCCACAGGTGCCGTAAAGCTCCAGGCCGGTGCACTGTATCTCGACGGTCTGGCCCGCGCCCTGACTCTCGACGAGCACGCCGGTGGCGCTGATGCAGGAACCGGTGGTAATCTGCTTGAGCAGCTTCTCGTCAAACTTGGCAGGGTCTGCCACCACCTGCACATTCTTTATCGTAGAACCGTCATTGAGGGCGATAAAGTCTACCGCCTTACTGCTGCGGTGGGTACGCACCCACCCCTTCACGTTGACAACGGCACCGAAGTCGGTACGTTTCAGTACGTCAACAACTTTTGTTCTTTTCATTGCTAATAGTTTATTTGTTACTCATAAGCACCCATGCGCAGCCTGTCCACTTCCTCCTCGGTGAGGTAGCGCCAGTCGCCGCGGCGCAGGTTCTTCTTCGTCAGGCCGGCAAAGAGCACGCGGTCGAGCTTTGTCACCTTGTAGCCGAGGCTCTCGAAGATACGGCGCACGATGCGGTTCTTGCCGCTGTGAATCTCTATTCCCACCTGTTTCTTGTCCACGGCGTCGGCATATTCCACGGCGTCGGCCTTTATCTCGCCGTCGTCGAGCATGATGCCGTCGCGTATCTGCTGAAGGTCGTGGGCTGTGACGTTCTTGTCGAGGTATACGTGATATACCTTCTTCTTGAGGAACTTCGGATGGGTCAGCTTGCTGGCCAAGTCACCGTCGTTGGTGAGCAGGAGCACGCCCGTAGTGTTGCGGTCAAGGCGTCCCACAGGGTAGATGCGCTCTGAGCATGCGTCCTTGACAAGGTCCATCACGGTCTTTCGCTGCTGCGGGTCATCGCTCGTGGTGACGTGGTCCTTCGGCTTGTTGAGCAGCACATACACCTTCTTCTCTAACGACACGGGCTGATCGTGGAACACGATGTTGTCCGTGCGCAGCACCTTGGTGCCGAGCTCAGTCACCACCTCGCCGTTCACCGTCACAACACCGGCCTGTATGAACTCGTCGGCCTCGCGGCGGCTGCACACTCCGGCATTGGCCAAAAACTTGTTCAGACGTATCGGCTCGTTGGGATCGTAGTGTTCTTCCTTATATTCGATGCGCTTCTTATGGCTGTACTTTGCGTTCGGGTCGTAGTCGGCAGTGCGCTGACGGTATCCGCCGCGCTGCTGGCCGTAGCCGCCACGGTTGTTGTATCCGCCGCGGTTGTTGTATCCGTTGTTGTTATAGCGCGGGCGATACTGCTGGTATTCTCCCTGCTCGCCTTCACCGCCGCCATTATTGTAGCGCGGACGGTAACCCTGGCGCTGCTGGCCGTAGCCCTCGCCGTTACCGCCGTTGTTATAGCGCGGACGGTAGCCCTGGCGCTGCTGGCCGTAACCCTCGCCGTTGCCGCCGTTGTTATAGCGCGGACGGTAACCCTGGCGGTCCTGTCCGTAGCCGCCCTGTTCGCCGTCGCCGCCCTGCGCACCGTTATTGTAGCGCGGACGGTAGCCCTGACGGTCCTGACCGTAGCCGCCACGGCTGTTACCATAGCTGTTGCGTGACTGATAGCCGCCCTCGCCGTTGTTGTTATAGCGCGGGCGGTACGGGCGCTGCGGGTTGCTCTGGAGTCCGGCTCCGAAGCCTTCGGGACGGAAGCCGCCCTCGTCGTTGCTGCTGTTGCCGCCATAGCGTGAATAGTTGTTGACGCGCTCAGAACCGTAAGGTCTGGGCTGGCGGATGCGCGGGCGCGGTGAACGTCCTGCACTGCGATAGTTCTGATAACCGTCCTGAGCGTCGGATGAACGGTAACCTTCACGGCCGCCGGCCTTCTGCTCGGTGGACATCTCTTCTTGTCTCTTGTCGTTTTCTAATTCCATTTCCTTTATTTATTAATGATGTGTACGGCCTCACGGCCTGAAATTATTGGTTAATATCTCTGTCTCTGATTTCAGATTCCTGTATAAGTATGTGGGGTTATGGCCATCAGCTCGGCCTTGACGCTGTCGCTGACATCCAGTCCGGCGATGAAGCGGTGTATCGTCTCCTCCGTCATCTTCTCATTGGTGCGGGTGAGGGCCTTGAGAGCCTCGTACGGATGGGGATAGGCCTCGCGACGGAGTATCGTCTGTATGGCCTCGGCCACCACGGCCCACGTGCCGTCGAGGTCGGCGCTTATCTTCTCTTCGTTGAGTATCAGCTTGCGCAGGCCCTTGAGGGTGCTCTGCAGTGCTATCATGGCGTGCCCCATGGGGACGCCTACATTGCGCAGCACAGTCGAGTCGGTGAGGTCGCGCTGGAGGCGGCTGACGGGCAGCTTCTGTGCCAGGAACTGCAGCACGGCGTTGGCGATGCCGAGGTTGCCCTCGCTGTTCTCGAAGTCTATCGGGTTCACCTTATGCGGCATGGCGCTCGAGCCGACTTCTCCTGCCTTTATCTTCTGCTTGAAATATTCCATGGAGATATACATCCAGAAGTCGCGGTCGAGATCTATTATGATGGTGTTGATGCGGCGCATGGCGTCGAACAGCGCGCCCATGAAGTCGTAGTTGCTTATCTGGGTGGTATACTGCTCGCGGCTCAGGCCGAGCTTCCCGCTGACAAAGCTGTTGCCGAAGCTGCGCCAGTCGTACTGCGGATATGCCACGTGGTGTGCGTTGAAGTTACCTGTCGCACCGCCGAACTTGGCCGTCACGGGCACACTCCGGAGTGAGGCGAGCTGCTGCTCCAAGCGGTAGACGTATACCATCACTTCCTTGCCGAGGCGTGTGGGCGATGCGGGCTGTCCGTGGGTCTTGGCCAGCATGGAAACATCTTTCCACTCTTCGGCATATTCGCGCAGCTGGGATATAAGCTCCTCCACGGCAGGGCAGTAGACCTCATCCATGGCTTCCTTGATGGAAAGCGGCACGCTCGTATTGTTTATATCCTGCGAGGTCAGTCCGAAATGGATGAACTCCTTGAACGAATCGAGACCGCCGATGGCATCGAACTGCTCCTTTATGAAGTATTCAACGGCCTTGACATCATGGTTAGTGACTTTCTCTATATCTTTCACACGCTGCGCGTCTGCCTCCGTGAAGTTGCGGTATATGTCACGCAGGCGGCCGAACAGGGCCTTGTCGAAGGCTTCAAGCTGCGGCAGGGGAAGCTCGCAGAGGGTGATGAAATACTCTATCTCCACGCGGACACGGTAACGGATGAGGGCATATTCAGAGAAATAATCTGCCAGCGGCTCCGTCTTGCCTCTATATCGGCCATCGATGGGCGATATGGCTGTCAACAAACTTAAATCCATATACTTGCTATAAAATACGGTTTAGAGCGCAAAGTTAATCATTAAATTCGATTTAACTGCAAAACTTCACATTAAAGTTAGCACGAAAATCAAGTATTACCGGTTAATGGCCGGCAGGCAAGAAATATCTGCCGGGCTGACACCGGATATCCTTCAGGCTGACAAGAGATATCTATAATGATTGTCACCTGGCACCGGTGACGCTCCGGGCGCAAGCCGTTCACCCATCCACTCCCATCGCTCCCACACCTTCCATCAGCCTAATATCCCCTAAACTCCTATCTCAGGCCATGCATCAACCACTCTCCGGCCCCGCGCCCGCACCAGAAGCACACAACAAAAAAAAATCCCGCAGGTCTCTTGAAGACTTGCGGGATTCTCCGTGGGCGCTGAGGGATTCGAACCCCCGACCCTCTGCTTGTAAGGCAGATGCTCTAAACCAGCTGAGCTAAGCGCCCTTACTTATCGTAAGCGGTTGCAAAGGTAGTGACTTTATTTCAAACCGCCAAACATTTCTCGATATTTTTTTCGTTTTCGCTCAAAAAAAAGGCGAAAAAGAAAAGCGGCGAAGCTCACGCTCCACCGCTTTCCATTCTAAAAACTGTTTTTATGATTCATTTATTTCAATGCCACAGTAGCGCGACGGTTGTAAGAAACCGGTGACAGTGTGTTAACACCACCTGCTGCCACAACCTCGATGTTGTCGCGGTTAACGCCCATCTTAACGAGTTCGTTTGCAACAGTCTCTGCACGCTTCTGGCTGAGCTTCTGGTTGAAGCCTGCGCTACCAGTCTTGCTGTCTGCATAGCCAGTAACGACAATCTTAGAACCGTTTGTCTTTGCAACCTCAACGAGGTCCTTAACGTTCTGCAGATCCTTTCTTGAAGCAATCTTAGACTTGCCGATGTTGAAGAATACTGATACCGGAGCAGCAACGATTTCCTTAACGGTTGTCTGCTGTGTAGCGGGCTTCTGAGCCTCGTTCAGCATTGTCTTCAGCTTAGCATTCTCGTTCTGAGAGTCTGCGAGCTGTGCGTTGAGGGCATCGATCTGTCCCTGTGAGAGAGCGCGGATAGCGTCAACGTCCGGAGTCTTGTTCCACTTAGCCTTGCCGAGGTTGTATGTAACACCGACCTCAACCGAGAACTGATGATCCTTGTTCTTGAGCTTGTTGATGCCGCCCTTTGAAGAACCGCCCTCTGCGATGCCGCTGAAGTCAGGCTCATAGATGCCGTAACCCAACTCGAGGTTGAGGGCAACCTTGTTGCTCAGACGGAATGTGTTGAGGATACCGGCATTGAGGCCCATTGCGTACTTGTCATAGCTCATGTTGCGGGCTACGCCACCGCCGATATAAGGAATGAAGTTCCAAACACGTGTCTCGCTGTAACCACAGAACATGTTGCTGAGGTTGAAGAGAACCTGCTCGTTAAGAGTCCAATACTTGTTAGCGTTGTCTTTCTTTACATCACTTGCTACCGTACGGCCCCAAACACCGTTGAACTTCGTACGGAGACCGAGACCCGGAGTGAACCACTTACCTACGGCAACAGAGAAGCCAAGGTTGTTGCGGAATCCCTTGAAGGGGCTCTTCGACAGACCCATGCCTACTTCCTCGTTGCAGTAGAAAGCAGAACCGGCAAGGTTAGCCTGAACGAACCAATTACTCCAGAATGAGTTTGTAGAGACACTATATTTCTCTGTCGGTACAGTCTCATTCTCCTGAGCCATGGTGGCTGCAGAAACGCCGGCGAAAGCCAGCACCATTAATAACTTTTTCATACCTATACTAAATTATGTTTAAACTATATGCACTTTTACCATTCGTCGTGCAAAAATATACATTTATTTTTTAACGGGCAACTAATTATAAAGAAAAATTACGCTTTTCTTTTTTTTTATGGCTTTATTACTAATATTTTCAACCAAATGACCGCATTATGTCAATTATTTCACATCAATTGAAGAATTTGCCTATCTCTGGATGAGGCAATATCGCAGTCACTGTCTTGCCGTCGGGAGTGTAATTCACGTTAGAGCAGGCGAACAGGCTGTTGACAACCGCTTCCATCTCGCTGTTGTCGAGAATCTGGCCGTACGGGATGGCGGCGCTGCGCGCCATGCTCATCGCCAGCGACCTGTTTATGGCATCAATGGAAGTGCTGCCGCTCTCGACGGCATCAGCGACCATTCCTGTCAGCAGGACCACATAGTCGAGACCGTCGATACCGGAAGGCACACCGTTGACGGCATAGCTGTTCTGTCCCATGTCGGTGAGGTCGAAGCCCATCTTCGCCAGCTCAGGCACTATCTTCTGAAGGATTACCGTCTCTGACGGGGAGAACTGCACAATCTCGGGGAAGAGCACGCGCTGCGTGCTGCCGGCGGTACGCGACTGCATGATGCCGAGATAGCGCTCGTAGCGTATGCGGATGTCGGCACGGTGCTGGTCTATTATCATCAGCCCTGACTTCACGGCCGTCATGATATACCGTCCCTTATATTGATAATGTGCAGGAGACTTCTCCTCGACGGTCATGTCATTGCCTGCGGTCACGGCGGGTTCCGGCTCGGGCGTGCCGAACATGTCGGTCTGCTCCGGCAGGGGCGATGCCGGCGTGTCTGTATACAGCGCATCCCAGTTCTCCGGCACGCGGGGCGCTTTCGGCGCATGGGCAAAAGGATTGTATGAGGGATTATACGAAGGTTGCGGCGGAGCCACATCCTGCATCGGGTCGAACACCGGTATGTCGGGCTTCCCCTGCGTATCGAAGTCTATCGAGGGTACCTCGCAGAACTTGCCGATGGCGTCTTTCACGGCGGCGGTGAGTATCTGCCACACGGCCTGCTCATTCTCAAACTTTATCTCGGTCTTTGTCGGGTGTATGTTGACGTCGATATCGGCAGGGTTGATGTCGAAGTAAAGGAAGTAAGAGACGTGCATCCCCATCGGCACGAGCCTGTCGTAGGCGCTTGCCACGGCCTTATGGAAGTAGGGATGCTTCATGTAGCGCCCGTTCACGAACAGGTATTCGTGCGCTCCTTTACGGCGGGCGGCCTCGGGCTTGCACACGAATCCGCTGATGCGACACATGGCCGTGTCGACGTTTACGGGCAGTATTTCGTTGCTGAAGCGCTTGCCGAAGACGTCGGCAATGCGCTGGCGCAGGTTTCCGGCCCTGAGATTGAGCAGTTCCGTGCCGTTGCTGCACAGCGAGAAAGCTATCTCGGGGTATACGAGGACTATGCGCTCGAAGGCTGTCATGATGTTGTTCAGCTCGGTGGCGTTGGTCTTGAGGAACTTCCGGCGCGCCGGAACATTATAAAAAAGGTTTTCTACGGTGAAGTTGCTGCCCACGGGGCACGACACGGGCTCCTGCCCGGTGACCTTCGAACCGGCTATGGATATGGCCGTGCCTATCTCGTTTCCCTCGAGCCGCGTGCGCAGCTCGACCTTGGCGACGGCTGCGATGGAGGCCAGCGCCTCGCCGCGGAATCCCATGGTGCGCAGTGCGAACAGGTCGTCGGCCTTGCGTATCTTCGACGTGGCGTGCCGCTCGAAGGCGAGACGGGCATCGGTATCCGACATGCCCCGACCGTCGTCGATGACCTGGATGGCCGTGCGGCCGGCATCGGTGACAAGCACCTTGATGGTGTGCGCCCCCGCGTCGACGGCGTTCTCCACAAGTTCCTTTATCACGGAGGCGGGGCGCTGTATCACCTCGCCTGCCGCAATCTGGTTGGCCACCGCATCGGGCAGCAGTTGTATTACATCACTCATTGCAGTAAAATCGTTTTGTGGTGCGGCGGTCACATACCCGCCACTAAGAAATAAAGGCATGCAAGCAGGGCCGCGACCAGCAGCACCACCCGCAGCGGCAGGGCCGAAGTCCCTGAAAAGGCGGTGCTCCGGCGGCCATGCCTGAGCCGGCCGGTGAACTCTCCATGCAGCGTATCGGCGGCATCACCGTCTGGCGGGATGGTGCCAAGTTCGCGCCTGGCCCGCTTCTCGATGGCCTCGAGACGTTCGCTGCGCTCGTCTGTGTAAATCATCCTGTGACAGAAAGGGCGGGGGCGGCGGTTGCAGAACAGGCTCATGGCTGCATCCCGTCTTCGGAAGAGCCGAGCCGGCGCACCGGTGCCTCCCTCCGTTTCACCTCCTTCAGTTCCGTGCCGCTCTTCTTTCCGCGCCAGTTAAAGATGTCGTCCTTGTCCAGCGGCCGCACATAGTCGAACCATGCGTAGCTCGGCAGGTATTTCTTCTCCGGCGGAATCTGCGTCATCGGGTACATCACACCGTTGGCCTTCGGGGTCCATATACGCTTCATCTTCCTGTTCTCTATGAACATCCGGAGCCTCGTGGTCTCGAGATAGTTCATCGCTATCAGCGTGCTGTCGCTGTCGTCGATGGGATGATAGATGGCGAGCACGTTCTCGCTGGCCTCGGCCTCGCTTATCTCGCCCTTGTCGAAATAGGCGAACATCTCTTTGGAGGATATCTGGTTGAAGTGCACCGAGTCGAACATCTGCTCCACGGAGAGTGCCTGGTTTATGACGTGCGCGCGGTCGATGGTCGAATCGCGCATATATATCTTGATGACTTCGCCGAGCAACTGCTGGCTGCCGTTCCACACGATGGGGTCGCGGTACATCGTCATACACGAGTCCTGACTGTTGTATACGAGCGAGTCGCACACCGCCTGGACGTCTATCCGGTAGGCCCTCACCTTATTATATGCGTGCACCTTGCGGTATACCGAGTCGGTATTTATATTATATGTGTAAATCCGGAACGTGTCGGCATGCATGTATAGGGAGTCGCGCTGCGAGAAGTCTATGGCCACGGCCCTCTTCGTTGCCATGCCGGTGCCGGTCTGCTCGTCATACCATCCGTAGTCGCAGAGCAGGCGGTTCCTGTTCACAGTGTCGGTGTACACCACGTTGCCGAAAGCCTCGCTGTAGCCCTTGCTGCTGTCGTAGTATACGCTGTCACCGACGATTATCTTCCCGTTGTCGCTCACCTCGGAACGTCCGAACAGCCGGGAGACTTCGCGCTTCGTGTCGTAATAGCCGTCTTCGGTGTATACCTTGCTCGTGCCGGATGTAATGTGGGATGGTCCCACGGCATGGGCCACCGACGTGCCGGTGTCGTAGTAGAGTGTGTCGGAGGTGAGATAGAAGTTGTTTCCCTTCAGCCGGACGTCGTAGTTGAACACGGCCTGGCGCGTGTCGGTGTGGTATTCGCCCCAGTCTGACGTCAGCGTGCTGCCGCCATCGACGAGCTTTCCGCCTTCGAAGAAATATCCGGTGTTGTATAGCCTGTCGTAGTTCAGGCTGTCGGTATACAGCGTCGAGTTTCTGTTTTTCAGCACCACGTTATAGCGTGCCTCGGCCATCTGCTCGTTGCCGTCGTAGAAAGCGTAGTCGCTGAAGAGCGACAGGGTGTCGCCCTGATACATGCGTACGTGGCCGAAGGCCTCGAACGAGTTGGACGCCTCGTAGAAATGCGCGCTGTCGCAGTACATCGTGGCGCCCTTATGCCTGAACTTCACGCTGCCGTTGAGAATCTGCGCGTCGGGATTCTTCATCATGTCGTAGTGCAGCACGTCGGCGTGGTCGAGGTATACGCGGTCGTCTTCGGTGCGCGGCTGCGTGCGGCGCTGCCGTCCCTTGGGTGCGCGCATCGACTGCACCACGCATAGCCCAAACAGGCATAGAGCCACCGCGACGGTGATTCTATGCCCGCTTAAAATTCGTTTCGCTATGGTTCCTATCGTCATTTAATCCAACCTTGATATTCGAAATCGCAGTTTCTGTACTTTTCGTTGACCCTCACATAGGTCTTGCTGATCTTGTCCGTCAGCCAGCTGCGCAGCTTTTCCTCCCTGCGCACTGAGAGGACAAGGTCTTTCATCACCTGGAAGTCTTCGGTGATACGTGCCTTGTGACCGTCGACGCGGTTCTTCAGCTTGACCATCGCACACACCGTCTTGCCGCGGTTGTTTATCATGCGGAAGGGTTCGGAGATGCTGCCGACGCTCATCGTATCGACCACACGGCCTATCTCAGGCGGCAGGTCCTCCATGCGGAACCTCGAGGTGTGCAGTCCGCCCTCTGTCACATTGGACATAAGGCCGTGGTTGCTGCGCGTGTCCTTGTCGTCGGAGATTACCGATGCGGCCTGCTCGAAGGTGAACGTGCCGGCCAGCATGTCGTTCCTTATCGAGTCGAGACGGAGCATCATGTTGCCGATAGACTCCTCAGAGACGATGGGCTTGCGCAGGATATGGCGCACCTTTATCTTGTCTCCGCGCTTGTCGATGAGCTGTATGATGTGATAACCGAACTCCGACTCCACCACTTTCGATATCTTCTTCGGGTCGGTGAGGTTGAAGGCCACTGCCGCGAATGCCGGGTCGAACGTGAGCCGGCCGGCGTAGTCGAGCTCTCCGCCACGGCGTGCGCTTCCCGGGTCTTCGGAGTAGAGGCGTGCCAGCGTCGAGAACGACGATTCGCCCTTGTTGATGCGGTCGGTATACTCGCGCAGCTCGTTCTTCACGCGGTTTATCTCTTCCTGCTCTATCCTCGGCGTCTGGGTGATGATCTGCACCTCTACCTCGGTGGGCACGAAGGGGATGCTGTCTTCAGGAAGGTCCTTGAAGTAGCGGCGCACCTCTGCCGGAGACACCTTCACATCTTTCACGAGATGCTCGCGCATGCGCTCTATTATCAGCCGGTCGCGGCAGGGGTCGTGCATCTCGGCGCGCAGCTGTGTGATGCTTGCCTTCTTATACTCCTCCAGCTTCTCCCGCGAACCTATCTGACTTATCCAGAACTCTATGTAGCGGTCGATGGATGCCGACACCTCGCTCTCCGTGACCTCGATACTGTCTATCGCTGCCTGATGAAGAAACAGCTTCTGCACGGCGAGCTGCTCGGGCACGACGCAGTCGGGATCTTTTGTCCATCGCGTGCCCTCCTCCTGCATCTGCTGCCGCATCGTCTCCACGTCAGACCTGAGTATGGCTTCGTCGCCTACCACCCATACCACCTCGTCGACCACGTTACGGCCGTCGGCATCGTTCTGTGCCGATGCGCCCGCCGGGGCGAGTGCCAGCACGGCCAGCAGCAGGCCGCATATATTGTTCTTTCTCTTCATCAGTTGTTGTTTCAATGGTTATTTACTGTCTTCAGCACGTCACGGTCTACCGTCACGGCATACTTCCGGCGCAGTTCGGCCACCCACTCTTTCTCGAGCGCGTCCTGATAGTCGGCAACGACGAGACCGCGCACGTCGGTATAGTCTTCCGGCCCGTTCTTGAGCACCTTGCCGTATGTAGCGTCGATGGGATAGTCTTTCACTGCCACCACGGCGGTGTCTTTCTTGAACACCTCGCGGTCTACGAGGGCGTTGTCGCCCTGCTTGAAGATTCCCTTCTCCACGCGGATGCGGATGACGGAGTCGTTGTTGAACGTCGTGCGCAAGGCCTCGGCCCAGTCGCCGAAAGCGAGCTTCTTCACGCAGTTCCTCACTGCCTTCACGTCGGACTTGGTCTTGACGTGGTATGCCATGCCCTTGAAACGCGGGGCGTCCCATGCATACTTCTTCCTGTTCTTCTCGAAGTATGCCTTCAGCCCCTCTTCGTCCTTGGCGGCCTTGTCCCATACGAGACGGTTGCATATCTCATACATCAGCAGTCCGTCGTGATACTCGCGTATGAGGTTTTCCATCTCGGGATCGGCGGCACGCAGCGAGTCGGCCCTGCGGGTCATCAGCTCTTCCTTCGAGAGCGATGCCATCCGGGCGAGGGTGTCTATCTTGCGGTCGATGATCTTCTCGCGCAGCTTGCGCTGCTCGATGAAGGTGAGGATGTTCGTCTTCAGCGAGTCGAACGGCTCGAGCTGCTTGCGGCCCTTCAGCTTCACGATATGGTAGCCGGCGGGCGAGAGGAACGGCGCGCTCATCTCTCCCTCGCCGAGCGCGAAGGCCACATCCTCAAACTCCTTGAGGGTCTGGTTGCGGCTTATCCACGGCAGTTCTCCGCCGGTGCGGGCCGTGCCTGGGTCCTGCGAGAGGCGTCCGGCCAGCTCGGCAAAGTCGGCACCGCCCTTCAGCGCTCCGTAGATGGAGTCGATGCGGGCCTTGGCCTTGTCAATGTCGGCCTGCGGAGCCTTCTGCGGCACGTGCAGGAAGATGTGCGCCACGTGTATCAGTCCGTCCGGACCGATGTTCGCCTTGGTCTTGTTGTATATGTCCAGCGCCTCGGCTTCAACGTCCGCCTCCGTTATCAGCGTGGGGCGCACCTGCTGGTCGCGGTACTGCGCAAACTCCTTCTTGAACGACGTCAGCGTGTCGAGACGTGCGTCGAGAGCCGCCGCCACCTTCAGCTTGTAGTTGATGAAGAGGTCGACATACTCGTCGACCGTCTTCTTGTCTATCACTCCGCCGGTGTTGTTCTTATTGTAAGAATACTCGAACTCCGAGCGCTGCACGGGCTGGCCGTTGATGGTCATCACCGTGGGGTCGTTCTGTGCTGATGCCGTTCCCGCCGCCATGAGCAGCGCGGCAATCATCGTCTTTATCTTTCCCATATAGTCATTGTCAGTCGTTAGGGCGCGAGTAGTTGGGTGCCTCGCTTGTTATGGCTATGTCGTGCGGGTGGCTCTCCATCACGCCGGCATTCGTAATCCTCGTGAACTTGGCGTCGTGGAGCTTCTCGATGCTTGCCGCACCGCAGTAGCCCATGCCCGAACGCAGTCCGCCCACCATCTGATAGATTACCTCCTGCACCGTTCCCTTGTAGGGCACGCGGCCGGCGATACCTTCCGGCACGAGCTTCTTGGCCTCCTTGGTGTCGCCCTGGAAGTAGCGGTCTTTCGAGCCGTTCTTCTGCTCCATGGCCTCAAGCGAGCCCATTCCGCGGTAGCTCTTGAACTTACGTCCGTTGAAGATGATTGTCTCTCCCGGGCTCTCCTCCGTTCCGGCGACGAGCGAGCCTATCATCACGGAACTTCCTCCGGCGGCGAGTGCCTTCACCACGTCGCCCGAATAGCGCAGTCCGCCGTCGGCAATGAGGGGCACGCCTGTCCCCTGCAGGGCGCTGTATACGTCGTACACGGCACTGAGCTGTGGTACGCCCACGCCGGCAACGACGCGCGTTGTGCATATTGAGCCCGGACCGATGCCCACCTTCACGGCGTCGGCACCGTTGTCTACGAGCAGGCGCGCTGCGGCACCCGTGGCCACATTACCTACCACGATGTCTACGCCGGGGAATGAGGCCTTGGCCTCGACGAGCTTCTCTATCACGTATTTGGAGTGTCCGTGGGCGGTGTCGATGACGATGGCGTCTGCTCCTGCATCTACGAGAGCCTGCATGCGCACGAGCGTATCGGCCGTGACGCCCACGCCGGCAGCCACGCGCAGACGGCCCTTGCTGTCCTTGCATGCCATTGGCTTGTCCTTGGCCTTGGTGATATCCTTGTATGTGATGAGTCCCACGAGGTGGTTGTCCTTGTCCACTACGGGCAGTTTCTCAATCTTGTTCTCCTGAAGTATCTGTGCGGCGGCGGCGAGGTCGGTCTGCTGGTCGGTGGTCACGAGGTTGTCTTTCGACATCACGTCGTCCACCTTACGGTCGAGACGGCGCTCGAAACGCAGGTCGCGGTTGGTGACGATGCCCACGAGATGGTTCTCCTCGTCAACCACGGGTATGCCGCCGATATGATATTCGGACATCATGTCGAGCGCATCCTGCACGGTGGAGCCGCGGCGGATGGTCACGGGGTCGTATATCATACCGTTCTCGGCACGCTTCACGATTGCCACATGGCGCGCCTGGTCTTCTATGGTCATGTTCTTGTGGATAACGCCGATACCTCCCTCACGTGCGATGGCAATGGCCATCTGCGACTCCGTGACGGTGTCCATGGCCGCCGTAACGAACGGAATGTTCAGCTCGATATTGCGGGAAAACTTTGTTCTCAACTCTACTGTCTTGGGCAGCACTTCCGAGTAAGCGGGGATTAACAGGACGTCGTCGTAAGTCAAACCGTCCATCACGATTTTATCTGCAATAAAAGATGACATAGTTAATGATACTTTAAAAATTATTGCGTGCAAATTTAGCATAAAAATTCCACATATTTACTTATTTCCGCCTTTTTCTTCGTTTATTAATACGATTTAACTGCAAAGGCTGCGGGCTGCATACGGGCATGCGTAACGTGACATGACACGCCCTTATATATAATTAATGTGTAAAAAACGAAAGCCCCGCAAGTCTTGCCGACTTGCGGGGCTTGTATCTGTCACATATAATCCAAGGCCGTTATCCAGCCTGCCAGGCACCGGCCGGCTCAGTTTGCCATCTCCGATATGAACTTGATGCGCACGAGCCGTATCTCGTCTTCAGAATATTCCCCGCCCAGCTCGTCTATCGCCGTCTGCAGGTCGTCGGTCTCCGACTCACGGAAATACTCGTAGATATCGTCCACATGGTCCTCGTCCATCACTTCGTCGAGGAAATAATCTATGTTCAGCTTGGTGCCGGAATACACTATCGCCTCAACCTCGCCGAGCAGATCCTCGAATTCTATGCCCTTCGCCTCCGCGATATCGTCAAGCGCTATCTGGCGGTCGATGCTCTGGATGATGTTCACTTTGAGCATAGACTTCTTGGCAACGGTACGCACCCGCAGGTCTGCCTGCCGCACGATGTCGTTCTCCTTGCAGTAGCGCTTTATCAGTTTGACGAAGTCTGCCGCATAAGGCTGCTTCACCTTGCCCTCGCCCACGCCCTGGATATTCTTCAGTTCGTCGAGCGTCACGGGGTAATCGGTGGCCATCTGCTCGAGCGACACGTCCTGAAATATCACATACGGCGGGCGCGCCATCTTCTTTGCGACCTTCTTCCGCAGGTCTCTGAGCATCGAGTTGAGCGTCGGGTCGAGTGCGCTCGTGCCGCCGTCGTGCTCTGCCACGGCATCGTCGTCGTCGCTGAACTCGGCGTCTTTGACTATCATGAACTCCGTCGGGGCTTTCATAAAGCGCTTCCCCGCCTCGGTGATCTTCAGCAGTCCGTAGTTCTCCACTTCCTTCCTGATATACCCGGCAAGGAGCGCCTGGCGTATGAGCGGATTCCAAATCTTGGGGTCGTCGTCCTCGCCGGAGCCGAAACCGTCCAGCTCGTGGTGCTTATGCGCCACTATCTCGTCGGTCTCACGCCCGGTGACGAAGTCCACCACATAGTCCGCGCGGAAGTTTTCCTTGATGTCCTTGATGGCTTCCAGCAGCGTCTTGAGCTGCGTCCCGGCCTCTATCCGCTTCTTCGGGTTCAGGCAGTTGTCGCAGTTTCCGCAGTTCTCCTGATCATAATCCTCTCCGAAATAGTGCAGGAGCATCTTGCGGCGGCATACCGACGTCTCAGCGTATGCGGCCGTCTCCTGAAGCAGCTGGCGGCCTATGTCCTGCTCGGCGACGGGCTTTCCCTCCATGAACTTGTCCAGTTTCTGAAGGTCTTTGTTTGAGTAGAACGCCACGCAGAGGCCTTCTCCGCCGTCGCGGCCGGCACGGCCGGTCTCCTGGTAGTAGCCCTCAAGACTCTTCGGAATGTCGTAATGCACGACGAAACGCACGTCGGGCTTGTCTATTCCCATGCCGAAGGCTATCGTGGCGACGATGACGTCTATCTTCTCCATGATGAAGTCGTCCTGCGTCTGCGAGCGCTTCGACGAGTCGAGGCCGGCATGATACGGCGCGGCCTTTATCTCGTTGGCGCACAGCACGGCGGCCAGTTCCTCCACCTTCTTGCGCGAGAGGCAGTAGATGATGCCGCTCTTGCCGGGGTGCTGCTTGATGAACTTGATGATGTCCTTGTCCACATCCTTCGTCTTCGGCCGCACCTCGTAGTAGAGGTTGGGGCGGTTGAACGAGCTGCGGAACTCCTGGGCGTCCATGATGCCGAGGCTCTTCTTTATGTCCGTGCGCACCTTGTCGGTGGCCGTGGCCGTGAGTGCAATCACGGGGGCCTCTCCTATCTCGTTTATTATCGGGCGGATGCGGCGGTACTCCGGTCTGAAGTCGTGCCCCCACTCCGATATGCAGTGAGCCTCGTCTATGGCGTAGAATGATATATTGACGGTCTTGAGGAAGTCGACGTTGTCTTCTTTCGTGAGCGACTCCGGGGCGACATACAGCAGCTTGGTGCGTCCGTCCCTGACATCGGCCTTCACCCGGTCTATCGCCGCCTTGTTGAGCGACGAGTTCAGGTAATGGGCGATGCCGCTGACCTCGCTTATGCTGGAGATGGCGTCCACCTGGTTCTTCATCAGTGCGATAAGCGGCGAGATGACGATGGCCGTCCCTTCCATCAGCAGCGACGGCAGCTGGTAGCAGAGCGACTTGCCGCCGCCCGTCGGCATGAGCACGAACGTGTCTTTGCCGGCAAGCACATTGGTGATTATCGCCTTCTGATCGCCCTTGAACTTATCAAAGCCGAAATACTTTTTCAGCGCTTTCGTGAGGTTCACTTTGTCTGTCATAGATTATGGTTAGGTTTGTTTTTACGGTTCCGCATGACTGAGATGCGACTTGTCTAACTGCTCCTTGGCGTAGCCGAAGGTAACCTCGAACGTCTTTGTCCGTTTCGAGGGATACTCGAACATGGCATCCATCATGATGCTCTCGACGATTGAACGGAGGCCGCGCGCGCCCAGCTTGTACTCCACGGCCTTGTCCACTATCAGTGCGAGGGCCTCTTCGCTGAACGTCAGCTGTATGCCGTCCATCTCGAACAGCTTGACATATTGCTTTATTATCGAGTTCTTCGGTTCGGAGAGAATGCGCGTCAGGGCCTCCTTGTCGAGCGGGTTGAGGTATGTGAGCACGGGCAGACGGCCGATAATCTCGGGGATAAGGCCGAACGACTTGAGGTCCTGCGGCAGTATGTAGCGCATGAGGTCGCCCTTGTCTATCTTACGTACGTTCTGCACCGAGTTGTATCCCACCACGTGGGTGTTCATGCGCTGTGCTATCTTGCGCTCTATGCCGTCGAACGCTCCGCCGCAGATGAAGAGGATGTTCTTCGTGTCCAGGTGTATGTAGTCCTGGTCGGGATGCTTGCGCCCGCCCTTCGGCGGCACGTTGACCATCGTTCCCTCGAGCAGCTTGAGCAGTCCCTGCTGCACTCCCTCGCCGCTCACGTCGCGCGTGATGGAGGGATTGTCGCTCTTGCGGGCTATCTTGTCTATCTCGTCGATGAAGACGATGCCCCGCTCGGCGGCGGCCGTGTCGTAGTCGGCCACCTGAAGCAGGCGCGAGAGGATGCTCTCGACATCCTCGCCCACATATCCGGCCTCGGTGAACACCGTGGCGTCCACGATGGTGAAGGGCACGTCGAGCAGCTTGGCTATGGTGCGGGCGAGGAGCGTCTTGCCCGTTCCGGTGCTTCCCACCATTATTATATTGCTCTTCTCTATCTCGACACCGCTGTCGTCGGCGGGCTGCTGCAACCGCTTGTAGTGGTTGTAGACGGCCACGGCAAGGGTGCGCTTGGCCTCATCCTGCCCGATGATGTACTCATCGAGATACTGCTTTATCTCCTTCGGCTTGGGCACTTTCTTAATCTTGAACTTGCCGCCGTCTTTCTTTCCGGGGGCCTCCGCGATGCCGGCCGTCTCGACAATCTGATATGCCTGCACGGCACAGTCTTCACAGATAAACCCGTTAAGCCCTGTTATCAGCAGCCGGACGTCTTTCTCTCCCCTTCCGCAGAAACTGCAAACTTTCTTCATCCGTCGTCTCTTACTTCTTTCTCGTCAGTACATTGTCTATCATGCCGTACTCCCTGGCCTCGTCCGCCGTCATCCAGTAGTTGCGGTCGGAGTCGTTCCATACCTTCTCGTACGGCGTGTGCGAGTGGTCGGCGATGATGGTGTAGAGCTCTTTCTTGAACTTCATTATCTCCTTGGCCTCGATCTCTATGTCGGAAGCCTGGCCCTGCACGCCGCCGAGCGGCTGGTGAATCATCACGCGGCTGTGGGGCAGCGCCGAGCGCTTGCCCTCGGCTCCGGCCACGAGGAGCACCGCTCCCATGGACGCGGCCATGCCCGTGCATATGGTCGCCACGTCGCTCGAGATGAACTGCATCGTGTCGTAGATGCCCAGTCCGGCCGTGACGCTGCCGCCGGGAGAGTTTATATATATGGATATGTCTTTCGACGGGTCTACGGAGTCGAGATAGAGCAGCTGTGCCTGCAGGGTGTTGGCGGTGTAGTCGTCAATCTGCGTGCCGAGGAAGATGATGCGGTCCATCATCAGGCGCGAGAACACGTCCATCTGGGTGACGTTGAGCTGGCGCTCCTCGAGGATATACGGGTTGAGATACTGAGCCTGCGAGCTTATCACCTCGTCGAGCACCAGGCCGTTGATGCCGAGGTGCTTCGTTGCGTATTTTCTAAAGTCGTTCATATAAATCAGTTGCTTTCTGTTATTCGTGATAAGACAAGAAAAGGAGGTTGTCGACCTTTTCAGTTTGTCCGTAGGAACAAAGATACTAAAAAAAGTCGATAACCTCCTTGTTTATGAGATTATTTTTAGAAAAATATGTTATTTTCCCTGCATCATCTTGTTGAAGTCGTCGAGCGATACCGATTTTGCGTTCAGCTTGACGATGCCCTTCAGCGCAGCGGTCAGCTTGACGTCGATGGCGCGCTCCACGAGGCTGTCGACGTTCTTGCGGTCCTTTATCATGTCGTCGGCATACTTCTCGAGATACTCCTCGGGCACGTTGGCCATGCCGTACTGTGCGAACTGTGCGCGGGCGGCTTCCTTGGCAACGCTCTTCACGTCGGCGTCGTCAATCTTTATCTCGTTGGCTGCAACGAGCTGCTCCTTGATGAGATGCCACTTCAGCTCCTTGATGCTGGCCTCGTAGTTGTCGTCCACGAACTTCTCGCCCTTGTCCTTGTTGTTGTTCAGCATGACGCGCTTGAGCAGTGCGTCGGGGAACTGGAGGTCGCCGACCTTACCCTCAAGATATGCGCGCACGTCGAGGAGGAACTTGTAGTCCATGTCTGCCGTGAGCTGCGCCTTGATGCCGTCGGCAATCTTCTGGCGGAAGGCAGCCTCGTCCTTGACCTCGTCCTTGCCGAACACGGCGTCGAACAGTTCCTGGTTCACCTCTGCCTTGACGAAGCGTGAGACCTCTGTCACCTGGTAGGTGAAGTCTGCCGTTGCCTC
This sequence comes from uncultured bacterium, assembly GCA_905216025.1. GTDB lineage: Bacteria > Bacteroidota > Bacteroidia > Bacteroidales > Bacteroidaceae > Prevotella. The sequence goes on from CAJMSE010000004.1 coordinate 136,028, forward strand.
GGCGGCCTTATCCTTGTCTATCTTCAGCAGCGAAGAGAGCTCCACGTCGCTCTCGTAAGCCTTGCGGGGATTGAAGGTGATGATGCTTCCGAGGGCAGCGTCGGCAAAGAGGTTCTTCTGCTCCTCGACCTTGATATACTCCGGCATGATGACGGCGCCCTCTACGGTGATGCCGCCTTCCTTGGTGTTGCCCTCGGCGTCGAGCTCGCGCAGGTCGCCCTTGAGCATGTCGTTCTGTGCAGCGTCGTACTTCTCTACCTTGTCGTAGTGGCCTGAGCGCGAGCGGAACATGTCTACCTGGCGGTTCACGAGCTCGTCGTCAACGTCGATGTTGTAGTAGTCGATCTTGTCCTTTGCTGTCAGCTCGGCCTTGAACTCGGGAGCAACGGCGATGTCGAACACAAACTCGAGTGTCTCGTCGTTCTCGAAGTCGAGCTGCTTCTGCTTGTCGCTCGGCAGGGGCTCGCCCAGCATCTGTATCTTGTTCTCGCGTACATAGCCGTAGAGCTTCTCGCCGAGGAGCTTGTTGACAACGTCAACCTTTACGGATGTGCCGAACTGGCGCTTTACTATTCCCATGGGCACCTGACCGGGACGGAAGCCCGGGATGTTTGCCTTCTTGCGGTAGTCCTTCAGTGTCTTGTCTACCTCTGCCTGATAGTCATCTTTCTCGAAGGTCAATGTCATCAAGCCATTGATCTTGTCGGGGGTTTCAAATGAAATATTCATCTTTTGTTATCTATTTATAATGTATAAGCAATTTTGAGGTGCAAAAATACTGATAAATGGCGGAAAAGCCTAACAATTACAAAATTTTAACCATCGGCCGGCAACCCGCCGCCGCGCCTTGAGGCCGGTGCCCTACCCGAAGGCCTCCTCCTCGGCCTCCTTGGCGCGCCGCTCCTCGTCGAGGCGCTGAAAGTCTTTCTTGCGCAGCACGAAGTTGGAGCCGAGATATTTCTCCTTAACTATCCTGTTTTCCGCCAGTTCCTCGGGCGTGCCGTGGAAGAGGATGCGCCCCTCAAAGAGCAGGTATGCACGGTCGGTGATGCAGAGAGTCTCCTGCACGTTGTGGTCGGTGATGAGGATTCCGATGTTCCTTTCCTGCAGTTTCCACACTATATGCTGTATGTCTTCGACGGCGATGGGGTCTACGCCGGCAAACGGCTCGTCGAGCATGATGAACTTAGGGTCTATGGCGAGGCAGCGGGCAATCTCCGTGCGGCGGCGCTCGCCTCCGGAGAGCTGGTCGCCCTTGTTCTTGCGCACCTTGTTGAGGCGGAACTCCTTGAGCAGGCTCTCGAGCTTCTCCAGCTGGTAGCTGCGGGGCTTGCCCGTCATCTCGAGCACGGAGAGGATATTGTCTTCGACGCTCATCTTGCGGAAGACGCTGGCTTCCTGGGCCAGGTAGCCTATGCCGTTGCGCGCCCGCTTGTAGACGGGGAAGTCTGTAATGTCGGTATCGTCGAGGTATATGTGGCCGGCGTTGGGCACTATCAGTCCGGTGGTCATATAGAAAGACGTGGTCTTTCCGGCACCGTTCGGGCCGAGCAGGCCGACAATCTCGCCCTGACGGACGTCTATCGACACGTCGTTGACCACGGTACGCTTGCCATACTGCTTGACAAGCCCCTCGGCACGGAGCACCATGCCGCCGGACGCCGCACCGCCCCTGCTCTCCATCTTCTCGCTGTCGTTCATAAGCCTTATCGTATTTTACCGCTGCAAAAGTACATCAAAAAAGTGAGATAGTCAATAAATCTCATAAAAAAGCGGAAAAAGATTTATAATCAGCGGCAAGCGCAGGCGCGCCACCGTTTTTTTCGCTATCTTCGCAGCGTCTCACCGCCGCACGGCGACGGCACGGCGGCGGGCAGGGACGCAATGTCTAACTAACAAAAAGAAAGGATAACATTATGAACTGTTCAACGAAGAAGACATGCACCGGGAGAAAGACTACGATTGCCGACTTCCCGGAGATGAACCAGGGGCTGCCCGTGCAGCAGGTGATAACCGACGGCGAACACCCGACCGAAAAGGAGGTGCGCGACGCGACGAGGGAGATGGAGCCGGCCCCCGACTCGGCCGGAAGGGGATGACGGCTGCATGCCGCTGATATGTTACGTGCCGCAGGTAACGATGTTACGTGCGGCACGTAACAATGTGATGCGTGGCACGTAACAGTGTGACGCGTGGCATGTAACAGTGTGACATGCGGCAGGTGACGATGCGACGCGCCGCAGGTTACGACATGACGGGTAGCCCGCCGCCACTCCCGCGCTCACGTTAATATCAGTTGTTATTTACAAAAAACTATATTCAAGCGTGCGGTTTTTAGAGTATTTTGGTTACTTTTGCAGACAAAAAAAGTATTGGGAACCATGTTGATATCAAAATATCTGAACACGCTGGGCCGCTACCTCATGCTCATGGGCCGCACCTTCCAGAGGCCGGAGCGCATGCGCATGTTCCTCAAGGAATATGTCAAGGAGATGTCGCAGCTCGGAGTGAACTCCATCGGCATCGTGCTGCTGATATCGTTCTTCATCGGCGCGGTGATATGCATACAGATGAAGCTCAACATCCAGAGCCCGTGGATGCCGCGGTGGGTGACGGGATACACCACCCGCGAGATAATGCTGCTCGAGTTCTCCTCGTCGATAATGTGCCTCATTCTCGCCGGAAAGGTGGGCTCGAACATCGCGTCGGAGATAGGCACGATGCGGGTGACGCAGCAGATAGACGCCCTCGACATCATGGGCGTGAACTCGGCATGCTACCTGATACTGCCCAAGATTCTCGGACTGATAACGATAATGCCCTTCCTCGTGATATTCAGCTCGGCCACAGGCATACTCGGCGCCTACGCCACGGCATACATAGGCCACGTGCTCAGCCCCGAAGACCTGACGCTCGGGCTTCAGCACTCGTTCAACCAGTGGTTCGTATGGATGAGCATCATCAAGAGCCTGTTCTTCGCCTTCATCATCGCCAGCGTGCCGTCATACTTCGGCTACACCGTCGAGGGCGGCTCGGTGAACGTGGGCAAGGCCAGCACCGACGCCGTGGTGAGCAGCAGCGTGCTCATACTCTGCTCCGACGTGTTCCTCACCCAGCTGCTTTCATAGCCGCAAGGGCTACGCCGCACGCCGGAAACAACAAAACTCCGAAACAAAGATTATGATTGAGATAAGAAACCTCTGCAAGTCGTTTGAAGACAAGAAAGTGCTCAAAGACATCAGTGCCGTCTTCGAGAACGGGAAGACGAACCTCATCATCGGCCAAAGCGGAAGCGGAAAGACCTTGCTGATGAAGAATCTCGTGGGACTGCTCGACCCCACCGGCGGCGAGGTGCTCTACGACGGACGCGACTTCGTGGCCATGTCGAAGAAAGAGAAGATACTGCTGAGACGCGAGATGGGGATGATTTTCCAGAGCGCCGCGCTATTCGACTCGCTCACCGTTCTGGAAAACGTGATGTTCCCGCTCGACATGTTCTCGTCGATGAACCTGCGCGACAGGATAAAGCGCGCACGCACATGCCTCGACCGCGTGAACCTCACCGAAGCCGAGGCGAAATATCCGGGAGAGATTTCCGGAGGAATGCAGAAGCGCGTGGCAATAGCGAGGGCCATAGCGCTAACCCCCAAATACCTCTTCTGCGACGAGCCGAACTCGGGCCTCGACCCGAAGACGTCGCTCGTCATAGATGACCTGCTCCGCGGCATCACCCAGGAATTTGACATCACGACGATAATAAACACGCACGACATGAACTCGGTGATGGGCATCGGAGACAACATCATATTCATCTACGAGGGACGGAAAGAGTGGCAGGGACAGAGCAAGGACATCATGGACTCGACGAACACCAAGCTCACCGACTTCATCTTCGCAAGCGACCTGCTGAAGAAAATGAGGAAAGCAGTCAGGGGAGAATGAAAGGACGGCAACCCCGAACGGCACTGGCGGCAAGGTCTTTGTCAAAAAAATATTCGCCCTGAATGACTTTATCCGGTAAAAAAGCATTATCTTTGCCAAACAAAAGCCAAGACATGAAAAAACTCACATCTGTAATACTAATCATTTTCACCGCCACGCTGACGGCCAAAGCCCAGAACAACCGGTACAAGGTGGACGACGCACTCTACAGCATATACGCCGAGGCCGACAGGAACTGCGAAAACGAGCACGGGCTGGAACTGGGGCGCAAGCTATACAGCGAGGCTACACGGAAAGGCGACAAGGTGGCACAGTGCCTCGCATACGTCATACCGCTGAGATACCATCTGCGCAAGACCGGCGACGGGAAGAAACTGACAGAGACTGCGGAGAAACTGAAAAGCATGTCGAGAGCCTGCAACTTCCTCACCGGATACTACTACGCCTGCCGCGCCGAAATCGTATACGACACAAAGCACGGACGGCTCTTCAGCGCCCTGCAAAGGGCTGAGGACATGCACAAGCAGGCACTCACGGACAAGAGCGACTACGGCATCTACTACAGCATGAAGAACGTGGCGAACATCTATGCCATGCGGAACAACGGCAAGATGTCTATGAACAAATACAAGGAAGCACTGGACTTCGCCCTCGAAAGACTGCCCGACATCGACCACACGGACGTGTCGCTGCCATACGCAAGATATCTCGAGCGGTACGGCAGGCATGCGGAATGCCTCAGTATCTGCAGAAACGCAAGAAAGCACGCACACACGGACGAGAGCAGGATGACGGCAATGGTGATGGAAGCCGACGTGTACTACCACACAAGGGACAAGGAGAAGTTCGGACGGGCATTCAGCGAAGCGTCAAGAATGGCCGCATATACGGACTATCCGGAGAAACAGACGGACATGCACAGGATAGCGGCATACAAAAGCCTGCTCGACGGAGACTTCGACAGCGCACAGGAGCATGCCGCAGCCATGACGGACACAAAGGAGAGACTGAGACTCGGGATAGACATCAGCATACAGGAAAAGAACTGGGAGAAAGCGTATAAATACAACGACATGCTGAACAGGTATCTCGACTCGACACTCAACACACTGCACAACAGGGACGTGGAAGAGGTGAACGCGCAGATCGGATACGACAGGCTGCAGCGCGAGAACATGCGCATGGAGATGGCAAACGCCATGCTGGAACGGCAGAGCCTGCTCAACAAGATAACGATAGAGAAGGAGCTGGCCGAGAAAAGGAAGGTGATGCTGGAGAACGCCAGCATCGAGGCCAAGCAGATGCAGATGAACCTCGACATGCAGGAAAGCGAGAAGGCCATGCACAAGCTGTTCAACGACCAGCAGGTGATGCAGATTGAATCGGAGAAAAACAACACGAAGGTGAGGATTATGTTCTTCAGCCTGCTGCTGGTGGTCATGAGCATCGTCATACTCTACCTGCTGAACAGGCGCAGACTGCGCGAGCGCACGCTGAAACTGCTTCAGGTCAAGAACGACGCGCTCATCACGGCAAGAAACGAGGCTGAGGCCGCGAACAGGATGAAGACAAAGTTCATACAGAACATCAGCCACGAGATAAGGACACCGCTAAACAGCATAGTAGGGTTCTCGCAACTGCTGCTTGACCCGGAAATGAAACTGAGCGATGAGGAAAAGACCGAGTTCGGAAACATAATAAACAACAACACCGAGCTGCTCATGACGCTGATCAACGACATACTAAAGATTTCTGACCTCGAAAGCAGCAAATACAAGCTGACGTTCGCAAAGGAAAAGGTCAACGACATCCTCGCCATGTCAATAAACACGGTGGAACACAGGAAGCCGAAAGGGGTGAAGCTGTATTTCACCTCCGAAGTGCCGGACAGCCATGTGTTTGTCACCGACAGGAAAAGGCTGGAGCAGCTGCTCATCAACCTGCTGACGAACGCGGAGAAATTTACCGCACAGGGCGAGATAAGGCTGCACTGCTCGGTATCGGAGAATCCGGGCATGATGACGTTCACCGTCACCGACACGGGCACGGGAATCCCGCCGGAAGAGGCGGAAGCCATATTCGACAGGTTCAAGAAACTGGACGACTTCAAGCAGGGCACGGGGCTCGGACTGAACATCTGCCGCGTAATAGCCGAGAAACTCGGAGGCCAGGTATATCTCGACACCACATACACGGACGGTGCCCGCTTCGTCGTGGTGCTGCCGACAGACCGCGAACCGGACCCGGAAGAAGAGATAGAATAAGATTTTAGATTCAGATTATGCTTGTGTTCTCAGAGCACTCTGAGCTTTCAGAGACCTCGGAATGCTCTGAGAACCATAACAAAGATATATCAGCATAATCTGCTGTGGAATTTTGCACACACCGTTTGTTTTTATTCAAACTGGCATTCTCACTTCATCAGCCAGCGCCCGCCGCTCTCGACCATGGGCACGGCGACCTCCTCGCGCAGGCTGTCGCCGAACGTGACGATGAGGAAGACGTTGGTGTAGCCAGCCACGGAATCGACCTTGAAACTGGCTATATCCACGCCACATATCCCGCCATGCTCGGTTTTCTGCTGTCCGGCAAACTGGCGGACGTTCGTCAGAAGCTGCTCGCGGTAAGCGGCAGGCAGGCTGTCGGTGCCGGAGACACCGGCAAGGAACTCCTCATAGCGGCCGGACATGAGGTGCTCGTAATATGTCTTGGCCGCACGCGCCGCAGCATCGTCGGCAGACTCTTTCTCCCCGCACGATGCCACAGAAAGCAGCAGGGCGGCAAACAACACGGCAAGAGCTCTCATGGAACGTTACTTCTGACGGATAAAGATGTTCACCGGCGTTCCGGTGAGCGTCCAGTTCTCACGTATCTTGTTCTCGAGGAAACGCTTGTAAGGCTCCTTGATATACTGCGGCAGGTTGGCATAGAACACGAACGACGGTATCTGCGTGTTGGGCAGCTGGGTGCAGTATTTTATCTTTATATACTTACCCTTTATCGATGGTGGCGGATATGCCTCGATGAGAGGGAGCATGACCTCGTTGAGCTTCGACGTGCCGATTTTCGCCTTGCGGTTCAGATATACGTCCTTGGCTGTCTCAAGCACCCTGAAGATGCGCTGCTTGGTGAGGGCTGACGCGAAGATTATAGGGAAATCGACAAACGGAGCCATGCGCTTGCGGATGGCATTCTCAAACGTATCTATCACCTTCTGGGTCTTGTCTTCCACGAGGTCCCACTTGTTCACCACCACCACGAGGCTCTTGTTGTTCTTCTGGATAAGCTGAAAGATGTTCATGTCCTGCGCCTCGATGCCGCGCGTGGCGTCTATCATCAGCACGCAGACATCGCTGTTCTCGATGGCACGTATCGAACGCATCACGCTGTAGAACTCGAGGTCTTCCGTGACCTTATTCTTACGGCGGATACCGGCCGTGTCTACAAGATAGAAGTCGAAGCCGAACTTATCGTAGCGGGTGTAGATGCTGTCGCGCGTGGTACCGGCAATCTCGGTCACGATATTGCGGTCTTCGCCGATGAAGGCATTGATGATGCTGCTCTTGCCGGCATTAGGACGGCCGACGATGGCAAAACGGGGTATTCCCTCCTCGAGCAGCTCGCCGGTATCGGCCTTGAGCTTGCTGTCCACGACGTCGAGCAGGTCGCCCGTGCCGCTGCCCGTTGCCGCACTGATGCAGAACGGATCGCCGAGACCGAGCGAGTAGAACTCGGCAGCATAATACTGCATGTCGTTGTTGTCGGCCTTGTTTGCCACGAGGATGACGGGCAGCTTCGAGCGGCGCAGAATCATGGCCACATCCTCGTCGAGGTCTGTCACTCCGTTCATCACGTCAACAAGGAAGAGCACAAGGTCTGCCTCCTCGGTGGCTATTATCACCTGCTTGCGGATTTCCTCCTCGAAGATGTCGTCTGAGTTTACCACCCATCCGCCCGTATCGACTACGGAAAACTCGCGGCCGTTCCACTCGCACTTGCCATACTGACGGTCGCGCGTGGTGCCGGCCTCGTCGCTGACGATGGCCTGACGCGACTTGGTCAGACGGTTGAAAAGTGTGGATTTGCCCACGTTGGGACGCCCCACTATTGCTACTAAATTTGCCATATATATTCTTGAATATCACCGCCACCCCTCGGAAGGGACTGCCGGGACTATATACATATTTATATTATGAGTTATCTTCCACTCTATGCGGGCTGAAGCACAGCCTGCACGACCGGCCGGACACGGCTCACACCGGATTGTAGCCGAAGCTGTCGAGCTCTCTCTTGGAACTGCGCCAGTCCTTGTCGACCTTCACGAATATCTCGAGATAGATGCTCTTGCCGAAGAAACGCTCAAGAGCCTTGCGGCTCTCGGTGCTCACCTTCTTCAGCGCCACGCCCTGATGGCCTATGATGATGCCCTTCTGCGAGTCGCGCTCAACATATATCACGGCGTTTATGCGGATGTGGCGCTCATCTTCCTTGAAGCTCTCCACACGCACCTCCACCGAGTAGGGTATCTCCTTGTCGTAGTAAAGGAGTATCTTCTCGCGGATGATTTCGCTGACGAAGAAGCGTGCGGGCTTGTCTGTCAGCTGGTCCTTGTCGAAAAACGGCGGACTGTCTGGCAGCAGCTCGTAGATGCGGCGCAGCAGCATGTCGATGCCAAACTTGTTCAGAGCCGATATCGGCAGAATCTCCGCGGCAGGCAGCAGGGTGTGCCAACGGGAGACGATATCGCCGAGCGACTTCTGGTCGCTTTGGTCGATCTTGTTTATCAGCAGAAGCACGGGCACCTTCATACGCGACACCTTGTCGAGGAAATCCTTGTTCTTCTCCGGATTCTCCACCACGTCGGTGACGTAGAGAAGCACGTCTGCATCCTGCAGGGCCGACTCGGAGAAAGCGAGCATGGACTCCTGCAGCTTGTAGTTAGGCTTCAGCACGCCGGGCGTGTCGGAGAAGACAATCTGCATGTCGGGTGTGTTGACGATGCCCATGATGCGGTGGCGCGTGGTCTGGGCCTTGAACGTGGCAATGGAGATGCGTTCGCCGACAAGCTGATTCATCAGCGTCGACTTGCCGACATTCGGATTTCCCACGATGTTTACGAATCCTGCCTTATGCATATCTTTGGTCATTGAGTTGAAAAGAGACAAAAAAACGCACCTTAATCATAGTTAGGATGCGTTTCATTGTTATAGTGTTATTATGTTTTTATTTCGCTCCCGCCACGGCTGAACCGTCATAAGCCCACTTGTAATATGACGCTCCATGAACGAATCCGGCACCGAAAGCAGTGAAGATGAGGTTGTCGCCCTTCTTCAGGCGGCTCTCATTGTCCCACAGCGCCAGCGGTATCGTGGCTGCACTCGTGTTTCCGTAGTGCTCGATGTTCACCATCACATGATCCATCGGCAGGTCGAGGCGCTTGGCCACGGCCTCGATGATGCGCATGTTAGCCTGATGAGGCACCACGAAAGCGATGTTGTCCTTATTCAGGTTGTTGCGCTCTGCGATGAGTGCACAGTCGTCGCTCATGCTCGTCACCGCATAGCGGAACACCGTGCGGCCCTCCTGATAGAGGTAGTGCAGACGGTGGTCTACGGTGAAATGTGATGCCGGACATACCGAGCCGCCAGCCTTAAGATGCAGGAATGGAAGTCCCTTGCCGTCGGTGCGGAAGAAAGAGTCCATCACTCCGATGTTCTCTTCCGTCGTGGCCTCGACCAGAACTGCTGCCGCGCCGTCTCCGAAGAGGGGGCATGTGCTGCGGTCCTTATAGTCGACGACAGACGACATCTTGTCTGCTCCTATGACTATGATTTTCTTGTAGCGGCCGCTCTGTATCATCGTGGCTGCCGTGTCGAGGGTGTAGAGGAATCCGCAGCATGCGGCCCACATATCGAACGCATAGGCGTTCTTCAGCCCTAACTTGCCGACGACGATGGAAGCGGTTGACGGAAACTTATAATCAGCGGTAGAGGTGGTCACGATGAGCGCGTCGATGGTGTCCGGGTCCACGCCCGTCTTCTGGAGCAGCTGCTTCGCTGCCTTGCGCGCCATGTATGACGTGCCGAGCCCTTCCTCGGTGAGGATGCGGCGTTCCTTGATTCCGACACGCGTCATAATCCACTCGTCATTGGTGTCTACCATCCTCGACAGCTCCTCGTTGTTGAGGACGTAGTCGGGGACGTAGCCGCCGATACCGGTGATTACCGCGTTTATTCTTTCCATTTATTCAGCTACTTCGTCCTTTACAATAGCGACCTTGCCTCTGTAATAGCCGCAAGTGGGGCATACGGTGTGGTATACATAGTAAGCACCGCAGTTGGGGCATACGGCCAGCGTAGGAGCTACTGCCTTGTCGTGGGTTCTTCTTTTAAGAGTACGGGTCTTTGACTGTCTTCTTTTAGGATGTGCCATAATTCTTTAAATTTTTAATCTTTAAGTTCTTTTATCTTCAATAGTCCACTCCATCGCGGATCTATATGCTTATCGTCCACCCCATCACTGCTTCGGGCAGCTGAATGCTCTTCAAGGGCTTGAATCATCGCACGGTTACATTTTCCAGGTGCATGCACGTGCTTGATGGGTATGTTCAAAGCTATAAATTCGTAGATGAACCACGCTACGTCGAGCACGCCATCGTCCTCCGGCACGGTCACGAGGTCATCGTCTTCTGAGTATTCGTCTCCAAACTTCACGGCAAGGCTGCTCTCCGCAGCTATCTCCTGGGGCATGTCGTCAAGGCAGCGGTCGCACTGCACCATGACCTCGCCCTCAAGACGGAAGTCTAACTCGAAATAGCGGTCGGCTGTCTTCTTTATCAGCAGCTCCACGCCAACACAACCCTTCCTTACCTCGGGGGCATCTATCGCCTCGAAGTAACCGTTGTCAAGACTGAATGTGAGTCGCGTTTCACCATCTTTCAGCCCCTTCAGGTCTATCTTAAAAGGTTGTAAACTACACATTTACAATAGATACAATATTGTTTCGGGCGGCAAAGTTACAAATATTTTTTCATTCGGGCAACAAGAGAGACGCTTTTTTAAAGACTGTCACATGCTTTTTTTCGTTTTCGACAACAATATCAAATCAAATAAAAATCAATAAAACGAATTACTTGTCTCTCAGTTTTCTCATCTCCCTTTTGGATATATTCATGAAGCCACTATGTCGCCCAACGGCGGAAACGTGTTGCAACCTGCGACTGATCACTATAGCCCAAAGCAATAACCATATCAAGGTTGTAATGGTCTATGCCTCTTTTACCAGCCGATTACCCTCTTGGCGAACTAACAAGAATTTCTTGTGAGTTGCTTCTGCATTCAATTCGCCATCCTTATAGATATTATCGATATGTTAACTTATGTTTTGCTGCGTAGTACAATATATATCTGCCAACTGATTCTGTGTCAGCCACAAATCCTCATCGGCAAAGCGTACTGACACACGGGTTATCTCATCATCGTCCTGATAGAGTATTATCTTGTTTGCTTCGTTCATAACTTCTCTTATATTTTTCGCCGTATAGCCAAATATTATATATTGAGTTCTATTTTTGAAGTTTATCTTATAACGACACGTTGAGTGCTTTATCTGTTTGGTTTTATATTTTCTTCGGATATACCTTATCTACATTCTCTATAAGTTTGCCAACAAACGTATTTGCTTCCTTTATCAAATTTGTTATATCCTCCAATGTTATATTTACTAATTCCATTCTATCTATATTTGAGAAATAAAATCTGTGCACAATATTGTTTCGCTTATCAAGACATACTCTGAGTTTCTTATAATCGGGAATTTCTATACTAATTATCTTCATAAACATATCTTCAACTTTATCAAATCGATGATATACTACCCCTTTAAAGAAGAAATTATGCACCTGCCTTTCTATATCAGAAACTTCTTTTGTGAATTTGCGCAAGGTTTTATAATAAGTAACAGCATTCTCATAAACTTTTTCATTCGAATATATCATACAGAGAATGAAATCAGAAAGGAATAATTCCAATATGCTGAAAACATCAGTATATAAACCGTTGTAAAATGTTTGTTCTATTTCTTTAGGGGCCTCACACTTCAATAAATTCAATATTTTTGCAATATTTTCTTTATAATACTCCCATGCTGCGCCATATCCCGGATAACAAGATATATTTCCTGTACTATCTATGGCTATTCCTTTTTCCGTAAAATATATAGCATAAGGAACAGCTCTTCTATTTTCATTTAAAACTAAATTACTAATTACAGTATGAGTCTTTCTGTCATAAGAATAACTATCATTTGTTATAGATGAACCCATATCACAACAAGTCCAACCTTGTGCATAATGTACCTTTGCATTGGCTACAATTTCTCCTTTAACTTCTATTATATAGTTTTTCATACAAACATTATTATATCAAACTTTTATTTTCCAAAATTTATACTGGTTTTATCATCGACTCTATAAATGTAATTTCATCATCATTTAAATTGTATTTCTTATACAATTCCGCATCTGTCCATGACTTGGAGAAATCCTGCATAGGTACAAACGAATACGCCTTTTGCATCGCATTTTGTGTTATTTTAACGATTGAGACTAATAGATGAAATAATTTAGTCTGCATATAAGAGACTACATTTTCCGCTACTTGTTTGCTTTCATATGGACCTATAACTAAATAAGTCTCTGTACAACAAGACCCTGGCTCTACAATAAATGGCGTTATCCAATCAACTTTAGAATTTCCTACGCCCCAAGCTTTGGGTATTAATACTTTATAATAATCTATCCATTCAACATTCTTTCTAACAGTTTCTCGTTTAATATAACCGACTCCATTCTTACGCCATCCATTATAATAAAACTCTATACTATCATTAAATGGAGCAAGGCTGAAATCAGGCTTCACTCGTTTATAGCTATTATTCTCCCTAATATCATAACCAAATGGATCATTTGGACTGATTATATCAGAGAATCTTTGTTCATTTAGTTTCTGTACTTTTCGTAAAATATCAATAATCTTACTATCTCTTATAAATACCTCTGCATTCTGCTCACGCATCGGACGCTCTACCACATTAATATTATTACCATTATGAGTTACAACCGTACATAAACCGTCCTCATGACGATTCCTTAAGAAATAGCTGACCCCACCTTTTATTTCAACACCTGGGAAACAATCAGATGCATCAGGATAGTCATGCAGAATTCTTAAATGATTATCATTCAACATATTATCCCTAAATTCATCCAATCCACGACCTCCTGTAAACCAACGAGAAGGGGTAATAATACAAATATATTGAGTAGATAAATTACGCGCTATATCAACAAAATAGTTATAAATAGCAGGTGCACTTGAGCCCATTCCTCCTCCATCATTTCTTTGATATGGCGGATTGCCGATAATTGTATCAAATCTCATATCTTTTAATTTCTTTATTATCTTTTCGTTGTTTTTTCCGATTAAATCATACGAGTTAAAATCGGAGAAGATGTTTTCAATAGGCATCTCAAGCATGGCGTAAATCTTGCGCGTAAATTCGTATGCCAATGTAGATGTCGGAATTGCATATATTCTTGTTTTTACTTTCTCGCCAAACCTCTTATATAAAGCTATGGAGAATTCTCCCTGTTTAGACGCTATATCAAGGAATTTAACATCTTCTTTGTTATCCAATTCTTCAAACGGTAGAATTTCAACCATCTCATCTGCCACCTTTGCAGGCGTGACAATCTCAGAATCAGAAAAGCGCCCGAATTTGCTCATGGCAACCTCTACACGTTCAATAGGCTGAAGAGCTGCATCGCGTATTAAATCGTTTGTATTCTCTATTTTATAATCGAGTTTCTGCAAGATAAACGGATTACTCTTTTGCTGAATTGTAGTCAAGACCTTTATATTCAAACCAAGATTCTTAGCAATACGTCGATTATCTTCCGTTGCCGGAATTGCAGATATAATCTCTTCCAACGACTTTACAGTAGATTCCGTCAAAAAGGCAAAGAAGAGAACACGAGCATAATAGGCTGCTAACCGTTTTCCCAATTTATCGTTTTCAACTTCTTGCGGATATTCGGGTTGTGGATTATCGTTGGTTTCCAGTTTCGCATCACCTTTTTGTTGCCCAGCCGGCTCATCAGGATTATCATAATCATCTCCCTCACCCTCTGACGGCTTTATTTGCAAACCGCTTTTATCATCAATCGGGGCAATCCCTTGAATAACTTTTAGTATTTCGGTATCACTCAAAAGGATACTATCTGCCGGTATATCCGACGCTTCATCCTTTATGCTACGATTACGAGAATATTCACGTACGGCATCGGTAATATTAGTCGGCGTTACTTTCTGTAATTTATTCTTATTCAGTACAATGATAGGTGAGACAGACAATTCTTTTGCTATGCGTTCTTTCAACTGTACATTTCCCTGAACTTCCGTATTGACATTGTATAGCTGAGACTTCAACTCCTGCAAACGAAACATGCGGTTCGGATTGAAGTCAACCAACAACGTCTGCGGCTTCATATTGTATTTAATAATATTGCCGCTTCCGTCTTTAAAAGTCTTCACATATTGATTCTGCAATCGGAATATCGCCTGATCGTATTCTTGCGGAGAAGCTGTATCTTTGAGATAAATCATTGTATCCCACTGCGGAACAGTCGTACCTGTCAGCATGCGGTTAACGGTCAAAGTCAATGTCTTGCGATTCTTTTCCTCACAAACCTTGATAGTCCGCTTCACATCATCTGTTTGTTTATACTTCTTTATATCGTCAAAGCCTGCTATATTAATAATCTCATATTCGTTCAGATTCTTAAAACGCTTTTTCTCCCGACAAATCAATGCAGCCATCGCATCACAAGAAGAGCGAAAAGGTAATACCATGACGATATGCCGACACATCTTACCATCTTTAATTTTATCGTAATCAAGAAATCCGAGCAAATTCTCATCCTCTTTCGAACCGTCGATTACTTCCAATAAATCCAATATCTCCGCTTCGTGTATAAATTGCCGATGACTACCGCCGTCATTAAACCTCATCGAATGTGAACGGAACAACTCGGAAAATACGTAGGTGATACCACCTTTACGTAATTCTTCCATCTTTTTTATAGCAGATTTACTGGGATTAAACGCGAAACGTATCATTTCCGGAAAGCCATAGTATGGATTATCCCATTCGTTGCACTCATCTTCTTTCAGATGCTCATCATCCCATTGCTTTTGAGCGTCAATAATATCAGTGAACTGCACAAAGGCGATAATATCCTCTTTCTGAAATTCATCTCCCATCAGAATCCGATATGGCGTGCCGGAAAGATGTATCTTGATTTTCGCTTTCAATATTTTTACGGCGTCTTCAACCTTATCAAGCGTTTCAAAGCCTTCGACACTCTTCAATTCGCTGTCTATTTCACTCTTTTTGATTTTTTGCTCCTGCAACACTTTCCCGTATGAATCAGCACGGGCACCAAAATGCGTTTCATCTATAATGAGCAAATCTATCTGCCGCTCGAAAACCTCTTTGTGCTTCGCCTTGATTTTCTCGCCTTGCAAGTCCTGTAACGTTAAGAACAATGCCACTTTCTCCTCTACTGCGAGTGTATCTGCAATGATTGTCTCACAACTTCTCAACGATTTACTGTTCAAGAACTTGTAACCGGCAAAATAGACATGGCTCTCAACCGTCTTTTTCCATTCCTCTTCTACATCGGCTTTCGCGGAAACAATAACAACAACCTTAGCATCCATTTCTTTGGCACAGCACATTGCCGTGAATGATTTGCCGAACCGCATGACCGCATAAAGCAACAGATTTGTCCGCCCGGCAGCTACCGCCGCTTTAAAACTGTCTATAACATGTTGCTGATTATCCCGTGGAGAATAACTTGCCGTCCTGTCATAAATTAATGTTTGTGGCAACCGATCGGGAGAATAAAACCGATATTTGCCGTCTTTATTAAGAGCACTTTGATGAATATCATATATTGCCTCGTCCAAATCTGCCGTTGTTGCTCCTTCAAAAAATTCCTTTGAATAGTAGGGCAAATCACTAAAAGTATCAGGTTTCAACCTACTTCTTCCTTTCTCTTGTTCCAAAAATGAGTGAACTGCATAATCCCGAAAAATAGTATTCTCATCTATCTGTGCCGAATGTTCGTACCGTTTTACCAAATTCGGGAATATTGTGCTCCATTCATCCAAACGCACCCGTACTCCTCGTGACGTATCACCGACTTTCAGATAGTTGGGTACGGTTTCCGTTGAAAACGCATAGATATGCGGTTCGACCCGTCCTACAATCAGACCGTCAAGAAGCGTTGTATCTAATTTTATATTTACGTCTGCCATATTATTTCCTTTCTTTTAATAACGAGACAAAGACTTCTTATTTTCAATTAACCCGATATATGTCCACAAAATGTCACTTTCGTGGACATATTCACAATGACGTGTCCATGAAATGCCACTTTCGTGGACACGTTCATATCAACATATACATAAAATCGAATTCTCGTGTACAGATTATCCGCTTATTGATTCTATTACCGGAGCATCTTCATCCAATTCAGCATGATTGATGAACAAATCTACCAACAGAATATTAATGTAATAGTTTTCTCTCCCTATTTTCTCTTTACGGAGAAGCCCGGATTCTACAATCATATCAAGGTACTTTGCTACAGTTTTTCTATTCAGCATCAAATCCCTTTCCATAAATTCTATTTTCGTATATGGGTGGAAGAAAAGATTGTTTATCAATTCATGCTTGTATTGCTTGCCGAATAAAGGACGCAAAACCGCTTTATAGTCATTCATCAACTTGGAAATACCTTTTACCAATCTAATCGTATCCACAGCCGTTTCCTCAACACCTTTCAGTATGTATAGTATCCATTCTTCCCATTCCTTTGCATTATTCATGCCTTTGTCACGTATGGCTTGAATGAGTCGATAGTACGTAGCTTTATGATGAGTAATATACCTGCTCAAATACAATATAGGCAGGTCGAGCAGGCCTGATGTAACCAAATATAAAACATTTATGATACGCCCTGTGCGTCCATTCCCGTCATAGAAAGGATGGATGCTTTCAAACTGATGATGAATAATCGCCATCTTTATGAGTGGGTCTAAATCGCATAATGCTTCATCATTGACAAACGTTTCCAAGTTTTGCATGTATTGTTCTATCTGTTCCTTATCTTGTGGAGGAGTATAAACAACACGACCATCTTCACGAATTAGCCGAGTACCGGGATTAGTTCTGAAACCGGCATTGTTGTGCACCAGCTCCGACTGTATTTGTTTTATAACGCCATTGGTCAACAACGGTGTTCTACGTACCATGGCAAACCCTCTACTTATCGCCTCGCGGTAAGCGAGCACTTCCTTTGTAGATGCATTGATAATTGTCTGTCTATAATCTAATCCCGCTTTATACAAATCATCTTGAGTTGTGACAATGTTTTCCACCTCAGAACTATCCTTTGCTTCCTGCAATGTGAGCGTACTGATGAGTATCTGTTCATTTGGAATCGTTTGGGCAACACCTTTCAATTCCGCCAGTCTCCTATGGGAGTTGGTCAACTGCTTCAATATTTCCTTGGTTTCCAAATCATAAGGAAGCGGTAATGTTGGAATGGAGTATTCTCTCATATTGTGTTATGACATTTTATCTTTTAATTAAATCTACAAAACGTATTTTGTCTTTGGGTGATTTTGCCTTCCAATCCTTGATAATACAATAAACACCGTTGTGTTTGTGCATATTGCCGGTTCTGCAACCTTCGCAAGGATTCATTTTCGGCTCGTCGAACAACGACTGTTCAACAGATGGTTTCAAGCCGCAACTGTCGGGTACAACGCATTTAAGCCCATCCATCTGCCATAAGTTCCATGATATTATATATGCAATATACAATAATGATTTTAGCAGCGGAGCCTTGTTGAATTTTGCCTGATAATACTCAATGAATGTCATCAGCAGATTTTCGCGGGCTATCAGCAGGTTGTCACCCTGCCATTCATATCCGTATATATTCTGAAACGCCACTTGCGCCCATTTCAACCATTCGCCCGATGTTTCGGTATTCTCGCTCACGATGCGCAATTTGCGGTCAAGTAGACCTATGCGGTTTTCCAATGCGATGGGAAGGCCGGTTGTTGTGTCATACCGGCTGACGAGATACGGAGCTTCGCCGCATGTTATTTCAAGCCGTGTGCTACGGACATAGTCGCGCCATGTCTTATCCTCGGGAAATATGATTTTCTCCGTGCTTGTTGTCCATGTATGGTCATTGTTCTCGTGATTGAACACATCCTCACGCCCGAACCAGTCATGGTCGACCAGATTATTTTGAGTATTGCAAATCCATGACGGGGTAAACACTTCTGCTTTCTCGCGACTGCGGTCCCGTTGCAAATCCCGCCTTTTCAGTACGCGCGGCATGATGACGTGTCCGTTTTTACCCGTAATCAGTTCGGGCTTGATAGGAGATTTATATTCATATCCCTTACCAAGATGCTCATAATCTGACGTTGCCCAAAATATATTGCATTGGCCATCATCCCTGCTCATCGTATGGTCCTTGAGCAAGGTGTTGAATAATTCGGGTGATATATCCTGTATGTAGTCCTCCAATATGTCCGTTTCGCTGTATATCATGCTTTACACTCTCCAATGGTTCTTTTTGCTTCATATTACAATACGACTGATTTGCCGCCAGATTACGGCATAACCACATCTGACGCAAAGTTAGTAATTTTATTTGGAATAGCACTTATCCGTAAAAAACAATTGACACGGCAGGAGGAAATATCGCTAAAAGGTATGAGTTTCGGCCATACGCTGGCAAACAAGAGGATGGTGTATCAAAATATTTCTCGAACTTTGCGGCCGCACTTAAAAGAAAGTCTTTCTCCACTTTCGCATCCGGCGAAATCAGTTTCTCGACTACCGCACGAACTCTCCGGCACAGCTCTTACGAGCCTCAATATCTTTCAGCGGAAATTGCTAAAATACAGCAGGTTGCAAAAACTGGCTTAATACAGATTTACTTTACACGTGTTTAACAATTAAAACGTGTAAGAAATGGAAGAAAAGAAGAGACGTTCCCCTCGTAAATTGGACATTCAATTCAAGTTGGGTGTATTGAAGGATTATTATGAGAGCGGCTGCTCCCTGGAGAGCATCAGCCGCAAATATTCCTTTCAGTCCGGAATGGGAAGAAAGACCCGCCGCCAATGGTTACCGCT
This sequence comes from uncultured bacterium, assembly GCA_905216025.1. Lineage (GTDB taxonomy): Bacteria > Bacteroidota > Bacteroidia > Bacteroidales > Bacteroidaceae > Prevotella. The sequence goes on from CAJMSE010000004.1 coordinate 155,257, forward strand.
TGGGGAAGCGGGAGAGTAGGCGAGCGCCACGCCTTTTTTGATTTTATCGCAATCAAGAAATATGGGCAAATTCTCATCTTCTTTCAAACCATGGGTTGCTTCCAATAATTCAAAAATCTCAGTCCCGTGTATGAATTGTTTTTATTTATACAACAGAGGGCATTTTTTAAGACTGCCACGTGCTTGTTGACTCTTTAGTTACACAAAAATTCCGAATTATCGCAAAATTCGTTTCCTTTTAAAGATGATTTTAGATAAAATTTACTTATATCACGTGCGGAACGATGATTTTATGCCGCCTTCTCAATAAAATGTGTACCTTTGCAAGATAATGCACGAGAATTCGTATAGAATGGAATTAAAGAATCTGATAGCAGAATGTACTGCATACGACTTCAAGGTGATGCTTGAAGAAAGAAGCCTAAGAGTTGGCTGAAAAGCGTAAGTGCTTTTGCCAACGGCTTAGGTGGTTCTCTTCTCTTTGGCATAGATAATAATGGCATCGTCAAAGGAGTTGATGATGTACAGCATGTTTGCGAAACTATCAGTAGTAAGATTCGCGATTACATGGATCCTCTGCCAGAGGTGGGAATGATACCGCATGATATGGATGGCTTGCACATCTTGCAACTCAAAGTCAATTCAGGGCATTATACTCCGTATTACTACATCGGGGATGGTCAGCGCATTGCCTTTGTCCGTGTCGGGGATGAGAGTCTTCCTGCCACGGCAGAGCAAATGGTACGCTTGGTTCTGAAAGGTTCTAACAAAACCTATGATTCCCTTCACACAGATTATAAGACCGAAGACTATGCTTTTACGATATTAGCAAATACTTTCAAAGACCGCACCAAACAAGAATGGGACAAGAAATATCTGTTATCGTTCGGGCTGGTAACCAGTACAGGTAACCTTACGAATGCAGGCGCACTGTTTTCTGATGACTGCCCTTTATGGCAATCCCGCCTATACTGTACACGTTGGAATGGTTTGGAAAAGAGTGATGCCGTCAATGATGCAGAGTTTACAGGAAACGTCCTTATGCTACTTCGTGAAGCCATGAACTTTGTGAAATCCAACACAAAGAAAGGCTGGGAGAAGTTACCTGATAGGCGAAAGAACAAGCCAGAGTATGCAGAACGTGCCGTCCTCGAAACAATGGTTAATCATTTCATCCATCGTGACTATACCGTTATGGGTGGCGAGGTGCATCTTGACATCTACGATGACCGTCTCATCATTACGTCCCCTGGTGGAATGTACAATGGAATGCTGATACAGGATTTAGACATCGCAGACGTTTCTTCCGAAAGGCGCAACCCAATACTTGCAAATGTCATGGCTCAGCTTGACTATATGGAAAAACGAGGCAGTGGACTCACACGCATCTGCAATGAGACCAAAGCATTGGATGGGTATAGGGATGAACTGAAGCCTGTTTTCAAATCCACTCCGACTCAATTTCAGACCATCATCTTCGCATCCTCCGATGCCTCGAATGTCGGAGACCGTGACGGAGATGTGTCGGAGATGAAACTCACTGAGCGTCAGCAGAAAATCCTCAATCTCATCAAAGAGTCTCCGACAATAACCGGCAAACAAATGTCGGAGAGGCTGTCGGTGAGCCAACGCACCATAGAACGTGATCTTTCTGCTTTGCAAAAGATGGGTATTTTGAAGCATAAAGGCAAGGATAATGATGGAGTGTGGGTGCTTAACACATAATTATTTCCTAAAGCCAAAGCAATGTATGCCTAAACAGACAACATACCATATAAGAAGAGTTCTTGAATACAGCGAGTTTTTCAAAGATGCCTCCCCCATTGATATACCTGCTACATTAAAACTCTTTAGTCGTAATACACTTCTTCGAATGGCGGCTATTCTTAGTCTCCATTATGGTAATATGCATGTTCCTGATAATGAAAGATCACTCTTCTCTGATTGTAGCAAGAAACATATACCTCATATAAATGAACTCTTTCAGTTATATTACAAAAGAATTGGAATAGATTCCAATGAAAAAGTCCAAGTTGTCACATATCGTACTGGGTTAGAACTTTGGCGTCAGATTTTTGCTATACATATCGAAGATTTTAAAGGCATTATTGAAGAATGCGATATTGAGTTTACCTTATTCAAAGTGATTCTTACTCTTAATGAGAAGATCGTTAGCTTTAATAATCGTAAAGAACTCTACAAACTCGACGAACTAATGTTCCTCAATGGTTTTCTTACCAATGACACAAACAACTACTCTCTAAAAATAGTCCTTCAACCACAGATTTATTATTTTCGTCTGTTAGTTGACTATATTCCATCCAACGATGTATTGAGTAAGGCAACCGAAATACTTTTTAATAATTGGGGAATCAAAAACTGGCAGCAATACTACACAACTTTAATCTGGTTGGCTTATGAAACAGATAAGTATTACCAAGAAAAGCAAGATGGTGTCCCTGTTATTTCATTGGACAAAATAAGACTTAATGATGAGACAGGATTATTTTCTCCTTCTCTTGTTGACTATTTTAGTATAAACGAAGAAGAATACATACCTTACAAGGAAGAAGAGGGATTCTCGAAGACTGAATTGAATATAGATTACAGGAGATTCCGTTCAAAACCATTTGTAAAGTTTAAAGACGGAACAGGTTATGTGGTCATAAACAATCAAATTCTTTGTGAACGTTTATTCAACAGTTTGTACTTCGACTTTTTACCACTAATAAATGGTAAAAAAGGAAGTTGTGGATTTTTCGATTATAATAAAGCATTTATTGAAAAGGTTTTATTCCGCCAGACATTTTTCAAGTGCTTGCCAACAACCTGTTATACATTTCCTATTCGTAATTCAAAAGAGGAATCAGAAAAACCTAATGAACCGGACTTCTATGCTCGAACAAAACGTGCAGAACTGATAATTGTAGAGTGTAAAGCAATTAAAATGAATGGCGAATGCAGAGATGATGGAGATTATGTTCGCCTACTTGATGAGTTACATGAGAAGATTGTCCTTAAAACCAGAAATATAGATAAAACAAGAAAGTTATTCCAAGGGGAACCAGAACCAATTGGAGTTGGCCAACTCATTAATCATATTGATTCAATAGAAGCAGATACATTTGAGTGGGATAAAAGTATTCCTAACGAAGTTTCCTATTACCCAATGATTGTTTTTGAAGATGTTAGATTACTTCAACCAGGATTACTCTCCATATTGAATCGATGGTTTTACGAAGAAATTGAGAAAAAGCCAGAAATGATATTATCAGATATGGTTTGTAAACCTATTATGGTCGTATCCATCAACACTCTGTATCTATACGATAATCTCATTCTTAAAAGTTCTCTCACAAATATTATTGATTCATTCCTCTGCAATAATGCAACATGTGACGAATCTACAGGAAAATATGAGATAAACGAACTTGCAGACTTCGATAATTATCTAAGGCGCAATCCTTTCAATAAATCAAATGATGTAACAAGATGGCTAAATAAAACCCTGAAGAAATCGTAATAAATTGGCACATATGGCAACAGAATCTCCATTTTCCAAAATACCAAGTCAGCTTGAGCAAATCCCTGAGGATACACCAATAGTCGCAGACTGGTGAGCGTCGCCATTCCAAACTCTGTGACATCGATTGGCGCGTCGGCGTTCAGTGGCTGTTCCGTGCTGATGAACGTCAACATCCCAAACTCTGTGACATCGATTGGCGCTTATGCGTTCATGAATTCCGGGCTGTCGAACGTCAACATCCCGAACTCTGTAACCAAGATTGACAAGTGTGTGTTACAAAGTTGTGACCAGTTGTGGAGCGTCACCATCTCAAACTCAGTGACATCAATTGGCGAGTCGGCGTTCAATGGCTGTTCCAAGCTGACAAGCGTCGCCATCCCAAACTCTGTGACATCGATTGACAAGTATGCGTTCGACTATTGTTCCGGGCTGACTGAACTTTATTCCCTTAATCCAACGCCACCAACAATAGATGATTCTAATTTCACAAAAGAACAATACAGGAAAGTGCATGTATATGTTCCTCAAGGTTCGTTGTCCGCATATAAAAGTGCTGACACTTGGAAGAATTTTAAGAATCTGCAAGAATTTGACCCGACGGGAGTGGAAACAATCAAGGCAGACATGGAGAAGGTTGATGACACGTATTACGACATTCAAGGCCGCAAACTCAATGCGCCGAAGAACGGTCTGAACATCATCAACGGCAAGAAGGTGCTGATAAGGAAATAACGAAGAAATACGCGGCAGGCTCCTTGGCTGCGTAGCACAGAAATGTGTCGGAGCAATGAAGATTCGAAATAGTTTGTTAGATGTAGTAGTTACTAATAATAACGAAAAAACAATGTTAGATTTATATCTATTCATTGCTCTCCTCTTTGCCATCAGGATGTTGAGTCAGTCCAATAAGACTGAGATTCACTTCCACATTAATGATGGCAATCAGCGAGACATCTAAATCCTAAGTCATTCGTGACAAAGGTGTGGCCTTCTATTGGGTGGCCATAAGACTATCAGATTCAACATTAGGCGTGGCGCAAAAGGCGGGAAATCCCCTCTTTCCTTTCAGTCCGGAATGGGAAGAAAGACCCGCTGCCAATGGTTACCGCTTGGGGAAGCGGGAGAGTAGGCGAGCGCCACGCCTTTTTTTGACTTTATCGCAATCAAGAAATCCGGGCAAATTCTCATCCTCTTTTGTACCGTCGACTGTTTCCAATAATTCTACGTAACAATATTTGAATGATGTAAAAACATTCTCCTTGTATTTCTTTTGCTATGGAATTAATATCTTACCCATATATCACATCACAAATCTGCGATATATATAATTTGCGAAGTTGTTATTGCTATTAGTGGTTATGGAACATCTTTTCAAGTTCCTCCATTTTTCTTACCAAGTCTTCAAACGTTGGCTTTTCACCATATATCATAGACAGTTGCATATCCTTGTAGTCGTTACGCCAATCGTCAATGACATCTTCTGGAGGTAGCAACCTTATGCGTTTGCGAATGTCGGGAGTATAGTCCACACCACTCATGCTGGTGAACAATCCCCGATGATGGTGTATTGCATTCCAGAGCTCATCATTGGCAATAGCCCGTGCTGCAATGTCGGTGTTCATCATTTGTGCTAAGTCATACAAATGACGAGATTTGCGATTAGCCTCCCTTGGAAACTGGGAGGAAAACAGCTCATGTAGCAGGAAAGCCTTTTCAAGAAAGGTCTTTTCTGCCACTGCTGTAGGTATAACCAACTGTTTGACAGTTGTACTTATAGGTAACTCTTCTTCCAAAATGCTTTTAACCATGGCATCTGCTGTTGGCTCAAGCAAGGAACGGGCACCAACCTCCAGTTTTACCTCTGAATGCAGATAGGGCAGATCATTGTCAAATAGGGACTTGTAGCTTATGTGTATCACTCTGGGTTCAGGATATGTACTGTCTCCCTCGCCGTCCGGTTCTGCCTCTATATTGAGCCAGTTCTCCATTCCTTTTGATGATACTTCATTTCTTAGCTGCTGGCATAACTCATCTCTTACAAAAACAGATGACGCCTTCCTTAACCGCTTGATTTGTTTCTTGGTCAAATCACCTTCAAATCCCCAAATGGAGGGGTCTATTGCTAAATCTATATCCTCTGAAAAGCGTTGTATCACTTTCCATACCTTACTGAGAGATGTACCGCCTTTGAATACCAAATGTTTGGCTATGGGCAACGAGAAGACCTGTTGCAGTACCACGGTCACCCATAGGTCTTTTTCTACAGCCTGTACAGGTAGTCCCGTTCTGTTGGCAGCTTGAGAGAGCACCATTCGCTGTTGCTCAGTAGATAACTGGAAATAATTATTCATACGCCTTTCTTGTTATATTTCTTATCCATGCCGGCATGAGTGCCTCATCTGCCTGTATGTTCTCTTTTCTTTCTTTTTGAAGTACACTTTTGATGCGCTTGGCAATATCTTCCGTTACATTGTCTTTCCCTATTTCTTTTAGGGCAAATGTAACGAGCATTGCAAGTGGATTGGTGAACGCAAGATTTCGGGGAGTGGTGTATTTGAACTGTATCGAACGACCGTTTCCAAGACTTACTTTGCGTGGAGCACCATCAGTCAAGTAAACTACATTCATCGGTACTTGTGTTGACAATCCCAACTTGTTCATTGCATATATACCGGTCGGAACAATACGCGCCTTATCCCTGCGTGCGATGGTTTCGGCAATCTGTTCTATGGAGGGCATCAATACACCAAGCCCCAAAACTGTATCAATCTCAGGATATAAGTATATGCCTCTTGCCAAACGCACGATGTCGCCTTTTGCTGTCAGCCTTTCAAGACTTTTGCCAACAGCCTTTACTTCACCGTATGAAGTGAAATCAGATGGAAAGAATATACTTCCTCTTCCTTTGGCTTGAATAGCTGTCAAAATATTGTCTTCTATACTTGCCATTATATTTGTTTTGTCGCAAAAATACAAATTATTTGCGACTTTCATATAAATATTGACAGATTTGTGGTGACTTTAACATTAAAAAACAGCATGTTGCAAAAACGTGCCGTTTACGGGTGCTAAGTGGCCGAGTTACGATGAGAAAGTGGGTCGGTTTTGAGTCATAAACAGTCAGTAATTAAAAAGAGTGTGACTGTCGTGTTGACTATGCCTGATTTACTTCACGCTTTTCTATTGTTTTTACTGTAAAAGTTCACACATTCAGCGTTCCCTTCCTGACAGGCTTTACACCGTCATGTCTTCCAATAATTCCAAAACCGGCTTCCAATAATTCTAAAATCTCAGCTTAGTGTATGAATTGTTTTATTCATACCAAAAACAGGGAGCGCTTTTTAACGGCACCCCCTGTTTTAAAGGCGTAATAACAATGGCCTGCGACTATTTCTCGAGCGCGGCGGCCGCCCTCAGAAGAAGGTCTCTCTCCACTTTCGCATCCGACGAAAACTTCTCGGCCACCGTACGCAACTCATCGGCACATGACTTGCGCATCTCAACATCTTTCACCGGACATTGCTGGCATTGCTGATATATCGCTGTCGGGAAAACAGTAAGTTCCCCTTTATTGATCCTCGGCAGATATTTCTTCATGTTTTTGAGATACATATTGAATTTGTAAATCCACTCGGCATCCCATTTCGGGTTACCGACAAACGTGACATTCGGCACTTTCTTTGCCTCCGGCTTGACGCCATGGTCGGCAATCAACGACATTTCGGCTCCACCTTTGCTGTCTTCTTTCCACTCCATGGCATACACATAGCGGCGGTTGCGGGTCGTATCCTTCACATCAGGGAATACCATCACCATATAACTGGATTTAGGGTCATGGCTCCCTACATTTATCTTCAAGTCGCCCGATCCGACGGAAATAACGGAATGCGGTGATTTGAGAAAACCGGCACCGGTGCTGGAGTACATCTTGACGGCTGACTCACGGTCTTTGGCGAACACTCTCTTTACGACATCTATCATATGGACATCTTCCTTACCGAGCGAGAAAACGTACACATCCGTGGTGCTGTTCACCTCGCCCGTCACTTTGTCTATGTCCTTCACGTGGTTTTCGCTCGTTATCAGGTCAACACGTTTTCCCAATCTTTCAAATGTCTTTACTATATTCTCCTGAGAGAACACCGGCATGGCAAATGCTACGGCCATGCACAAGACTGCGATTTTTCTGATTTTCATAATTCTTTGCTTTATAAATGGTTATTATTTAAATATTTGTCACAATACAATAACAGTGTTCCGGTCGACGATTTTATAGTTATCGTCTTCATCGGTCACGAGTATATAGTCTGATTTTTCCTGCATCATAGCTTCATACGCCTGCAGCATCATCTCATTGTTGTTTGCCCGCTGGACGGCCTCCATTGCTGCAAGACACTCCGCTTTCTCGCGGGCATAAATCATCTCGGGAGTCATCTCCACCGGCTTCTCCGAAGATGCGGCCGGCGTGCGGCCCGATACTGGTTTTTCAGATACGGTCCGATGCTGTCTGCCGGTTTTCTTTTTATCCGGCTGGGAATTGCCGAAGGATTTTTCAGCGGCAGGCTTCTCCGCATCAGCTGCGGCAAGACGGTTGTCGGAATCCTCCGCATCAGATTTCATTCCGGCAGCCGGAGCGTTGGCGGAACTGACCGCCGGCACATCCGCATTGCATGAAAGGCGCGGCTGTTCTTCAACGGAAAGAATGTTCCACCCAGTAACGGCGAGACCGAAAAGCACCAGCACCACAGCGGCTGCTGCCAACAGGGAACGCACCGGCCACGCGACGCGCAGAAGTGGGCGTCTCTCACGCATTCCATCGTCAAAATATGAAAACATGTCTTTATACGCTTTCCATTCCTCCGGTAGGTCAGGGGCTGTCCGGAAATAATCTCCCAGCACCTGCTCTTCATCCACGGTGGTGTCTCCGGCCATAAATCTGTCTATCAGTATGGCAATGGTCTCTTTTGAATGTTTTGTCTTCATCATATTACCTCCTTTCCTTCATTTTCTCAAGCAATATCTTTCTGGCTTTGGCAAGCAAGGTACGCACCGATGTTTCCTTTATCCCGAGCCGGGCGGCAATCTCCTTACTGCTGCATCTCTCCACCTGCCTCATATATAATATGGCATGCCACGTCTCAGGAAGCTGTGCCATGCGGGCGGCGAGCCACTCCTCATTATCCTTGTCTTCGATATCCTCTAATGGGCCGGATGCTGTGCTTGCAACGTTTGCCGGCACGGCATCCATTGATTCAGGATGCTTACGCCTGAGAGAGTTGAGCACCAAGCGGCGGGCGATTGTCATGGCCAAAGCCTCCGGCGAGCGGAAGCGGTCAAGGTCGTCACGCATCTGCCACATGCGCAGCATCACATCCTGCGCGATATCTTCGGCATCCGCAATGTCGAGCCCGAACCGCCGGGCCTGCATGACGGCCTTGTCGCGCAGGCGCCCGGCTATATGCTCAAATGATTTTTCGTCCATATCTTCAAAGCTGTTTACATTATAAAGACGCACAAAAACATAATATGCAAACAGTCTTTAATATTTATTAACCTATACGCCGCTGAATATTTACCATTTCACGAAAAGGTACAAACAAAAAAAACGTTAGAAATATTTGTGTTTTATATAAAAATTGCTTAATTTTGCCGTCGGTTATCAGTATAATAGTAATTATATATGAGTTTTGTGTTGCGTTTTGTCATACCCACCTTGCGGTGTTTCCATACGTCGGAATGTGATGCGAAGTCTTACAAACCGATATTGCGGGAACAATTCTTTTAAAATAACTTAATATAGTAACTTAACATCAAACAAGTATGAAGAAAGCTTTACTTCTTTTTAGTGCTCTGCTTATGACATCTATGCAGATGTTCGCAGACTTCAAGCCACAGATTATAGAGAATGCTCCATTCATGAGTATCTCTGAAAACGGCAAGTATGGCATATTTACCATCGACGGTATTATGCTTGGCATCATAGATCTGGAGAATCCGGAGAACGCATCCATTTACATGGACGATCGTGGCTCAGACTATTATCAGAACGAGTATCTTCCCGGATACGGTACCTGTGTGGCCAATGACGGTACGTCTGTAGGAAATGCCGTCTTATACGAACCTACCGGCGAAACGACTTACGCTTCGACAGACAATGCCGTTGTTTATTCCAATGGCGAACTTAAGATTCTGCCGTCTCCCCGCCCCGACCTGTTCAACATGGCACACGCCATAACCCCCGATGGTAGTGTGATTTGCGGAAATGTCGGTAATGACAATTTCGGTATCGATTCAAAAGAAATCATGGTTGTGCCTGCTGTATGGTACCGCAACGCTGCCGGCGAATACGACGCTCCTGTACTGTTGCCGCATCCCACCACCGACTTTCTCGGCGGTACTCCGCAGTATGTAACGGCCGTTGCCATCAGCGCCGACGGTAACACCGTTGCCGGAACCGTCACAGCTACATCCGGATTCTGGTGCTACCCTATCGTTTACAAACGCGATGCATCAACAGGAAAATGGAGTTACACTCTGCCGTCGCTCAATCTCTTCTACACCCATCCGGAAGTTACCGTACCTGCAGACCCGGGAGACTATCCGTCAAAGGAAGACTTCATTACAGATGAAGAGAAAACGGCTTATAATGACGCCCTCGCTGCATGGCAGGCCGCCGGAGGTAACGACTGGGCTAATTATCCACAGCTTGATGATTTCATGACAGACGAAGAGAAAGCTACATATGAGGCAGCATGTGCGAAATACATGATTGACAAGGAAGCTTATGACAGCGCGGTAGATCAGGCTACAGCAGGTAGCATCACGCTGACATTCAACAATGTAGTGTTGTCGGCCGACGGCAAGCTCTTTGCCTCCACTTATGCTCCCGACGCCGGTTTCGGTCCTTTGGCACCGGCCAAGACACCGGCCAAAATATCGCCTAAGTATTCACGCTTTATGAGCAAGGGGGCACGCAATGCAGGCAAAGTGGCACGCGAGGAAGAAGGCGTTGAATACACCACGGCCACTACATTCGTGTTCAATCTTGAAGACGACTCTTACAAGACATATACCTGCGAAGACGGCGCCAATGTTACCTGCGCCGCTGAAAACGGAATCTTCTTAGGATATGGTGGCGACGCCTATACCCCGTTGGCACTGGTGATGGATCCCCAAAAGGGTGTTTCCAAAATGCAGGATTACTATCAGGCATCATGCCCTGAAATGACAGCATGGATAAACGAGAACATGGCTCACGAAGTGGAAACATATGACCCGGAAACCTATGAACCGATAACGGAGAACATGGTCATCAGCGGTATACCGTTCTGCACTCCCGACATGACAACTCTTGTAAGCTATGCTTTCAACACGTTTGACCTTACAAGCGAAGCCTACTACTTTGGCTATGTGTTCCAAGGGCTGCCCAACGCGGGAACTTCATCAGGTGTGAAGAATGTAATTGACAAGAAGTCTCAACTCGGCGTCGAGCGCGGCGGCATCATCAATGTCAACGGTCAGGCTTACGTGGAAGTGTTCACCTCCAATGGCAGCAAAGTATTTGCCGGCAACGTATCGGGTACCGTCAACACCGGTCTGCGCAGTGGCGTTTACGTAGTCAGAGCCAAGTTCGCCGACGGCAAACTCGGCATTTGCAAAGCACTGTTCTAAACAGAACCGTTCCGACAAACAAAATTAGGAGACAGGCACTTATTGCGGGGGCTTGTCTCCTAATTTTGTTTTTATATGATTTCCGTTTTTAAATCGTTGGCGGAATTAAGGCTCAGTAGCAAATCAGTGGGGGATTAAATACATAAAAGAGTCAAATGCAAACGGCATTTTATATATTTTACGAAATTAATCCATCATTTATTGAGTTCTATCCTGAACGTCGTTCCCTTGCCAACCTCTGAGTTTCTCACGTATATACGGCCCTTATGATACTCCTCAACAATGCGTTTGGCAAGCGAAAGGCCAAGTCCCCAGCCACGCTTCTTAGTAGTAAAGCCAGGCTTGAACACATTTTTAATATCCTTACGCTTTATGCCCTTACCGTTATCACGCACCTCAACAACGACCTTGCCGCCCTCATCCGACAAGGTAAGCCATATACATCCCTGTCCCTCCATGGCATCAACGGCATTCTTGCAGAGGTTTTCAATAACCCATTCAAACAGCGAGGCATTCATCTTCACCACCACATCATGGTCCGGTAGACACTTCACTATGCTCACCTGAGACGATGTACGGCGGTCCATATAGTCGGCCGTATGCTCAAGAACCTCGTTCATGCTGGCTTCAACAGGCTCTGGAAGGGACCCGATTTTCGAGAAACGCTCCGCAATGCGTTCCAAACGACGCACATCTTTGTCCATCTCGGGAATAAGAGTATCGTCCGGATAGCTTTCCTTTAATATCTCCACCCAAGCCATCAGACTGGAAATCGGAGTCCCCAGCTGATGGGCAGTTTCCTTAGAAAGCCCCACCCAGACTTTATTCTGCTCCGCGCGCTTTGATGACAATAAGGCAAATATGGCAACAACAACAAATATAAGGACCACACCTAACTGCACATAGGGATATGAGTACAGCCGCTTCAGCATCATAGACTCATCATAGCAGACCAGCTGATAGTCCTTACGGTTCGTTCCATAGTCAATCTTTATGAATCTTCCACGCTGATACATCTGCCTGCCGAGTTCAGCGATATAGGCAAGAGAGTCCTCTTCGGTCCGCTCCTCTATATCCACATCCTTATCCTCAATATTCACATTCCGGTAATCCATGACATGCCCACCCGGATCAAGCACGATAACAGGTATTGTATTGTTGGCCTGTATGATATTAAGAACAAGCGAAAGATCTGTATTCTCGTCCGCATTATTCAATGCATGCAAAGCTTGGGCCCATATCTCCATTCTGCTCCGTTCCTCATCCGATAAGTCTTCCACCAGAATATGAGACACCCACAGAGAGGCTACCGCAATAAATGCGGCAGCAACGACTAACCCAATCTTCACCTGTCTGACCCTATCAGTCCACTGCATAACATATAAACGGGAAAAGCCGTCCAATATTGTATATCCTCATAAATCGCATACCTCCCATGCTTCCCATCATTCCCATACCTCCCATCACTCCCAGAAAGAAAGAGAGAAAGAGAGAGGGAGAGGGGGCAAGAAGAGGAGAAGGCACAAAAAAAGAGAGTCCCTCTCTCCGGATCACCCGGAAAAAGAAACTCCCAGCAAAAAAAGGCGGCCTCCTACTCTCCCGCATTGCATCGCAGTACCATCGGCGCAGACGGGCTTAACTTCTCTGTTCGGAATGGGAAGAGGTGGAACCCCGCCGCAATAACCACCTGATTATAGCATATCGTCAGGTTGACTATCACACACAAGACACATAAAGAAGCATGACACGGCTGAAGCATACAATAAATGCCATACATATTAAGCACGGCACAGGAAAAGAGTTCGGGCAATTAGTAGCGCTCGGCTTTGACGTCGCCGTCTTTACACCTGCGCCCTATCGACGTCGTAGTCTACGACGACCCTCATGAGGAGTCCTAATCTTGAGGCCGGCTTCGCACTTAGATGCTTTCAGCGCTTATCCGTTCCAGACGCGGATACCCGGCGGTGCGCCTGGCGGCACAACCGGTAGACCGGAGGTCTGTCCACCACGGTCCTCTCGTACTAGTGGCGGCACCACGCAAGACTCCAACGCCCACGATAGATAGAGACCGAACTGTCTCACGACGTTCTGAACCCAGCTCGCGTGCCACTTTAATGGGCGAACA
>CAJMSE010000005.1 GCA_905216025.1 uncultured bacterium
CCACCGCACCCGCGAGGAGTTCATGACCCTGATTTCGCACCGCTACCGGTAAACCGGAAGCCGCACGAAAAGTCCGCCCCCCGTTCGGGCGGGCGGGCGTTTTAGTTTCCCCGCTTTCGGCGCTGAACGATTCCAAGCAGCTAACCCGCGAGGTTAGGGAAGAGCTGTACGAAGAGCTCAAAAAATTAAAGCTTGCAGGCTATGTTGATTTTGAGGCGGGGTTTGCGAGTGTTGAGGAAATAGAGTCGCAAAATATACTTGTTGCGACGCAAATGGCGATGGCGCGCGCCGCAAGAGCGCTAAATGAAAGGCTCGTATTGAATCTCCGTGCTGCCGGGGCGGCCGCCACGCTCTTTGGTGAGTCCGGGCTGGACGCGTCAAAAGCGCAAGTGCTGATAGACGGAAGGGAAATGAAGAAATTCCCGTATTCGCATATGGCTGTCGTCAAGGGCGACGCACAGAGCCTTGCGATAGCGGCTGCGTCGATAGTCGCAAAAGTCACCCGCGACAGATTTATGGAGGAGTTGTCGGAAAAATATCCGAACTTTGCATTATAAAACAACATTAACGATGAAGTATAGCATAGAGAAAGTCGTCACGCTCATTGGGGCGCGCCGTATCGGTGAGGCCGAGGCTACGGTCAGATGGATACTGACAGACAGCCGCTCGCTGTGTTTTCCGGAAGAGACTCTGTTCTTCGCGCTGCGCTCCGAGCGCAACGACGGACATTATTATATAGGCGACCTCTACCGTCGCGGAGTGCGCAACTTCGTGGTGGAGCGCGTGCCTGAGAATGCCGCTGCCGACTATGCCGGTGCCAATTTCCTCAAGGTGGTCAGCACGCTGGCCGCCCTGCAGCGCCTTGCCGAGCGCCACCGCGACGAGTTCGACATACCCGTGGTGGGCATCACGGGCTCCAACGGCAAGACGATGGTCAAGGAGTGGCTCTACCAGCTGCTGTCGCCCGACATGGTGGTGACGCGCTCACCCCGCTCATACAACTCGCAGATAGGCGTTCCCCTGTCTGTCTGGCTGCTCTCGGAGCACAGCGGGATAGGCCTGTTCGAGGCCGGAATCAGCGAGCCGGGCGAGATGGATGCCCTGCGCGACATCATCCAGCCCACCATCGGCATACTCACCTCGCTCGGCGACGCCCATCAGGAGGCGTTCCGCTCGATGGACGAGAAGTGCACGGAGAAGATGCGCCTCTTTCACGATGCCCGCGTGGTGATATACGATTCCGACGATGCCGTGGTCAGCCGCTGTATACGCCGCTCCGACTTCAAGGGCGAGCGGATAGGGTGGAGCATGGCCGACAGGCATGCCGCCATGTTCATCTCGCAGGTCGTCACGGGCCAGGCGGAGGTCGGCACGGCCGTCAGCTATATATATAAAGATGTGTCGGGGACGTATCATCTGCCGTTCATCGACGAGGCTTCAGTGAAGTGCTCCATCGCCTGCGCCTGCGCGGCGCTCCATCTCGGGGTCTCTCCCGAGGAGCTCGACAGCCGCATGAGCCGCCTCGAGCCCGTGGCCATGCGCCTCGAGGTGAAGCGGGGACGCAACGGGTGCACACTCATCAACGACTCATACAACTCAGACATCAACTCGCTCGGCATAGCGCTCGACTTCATGAGCCGCCGTCCCGACCACGAGGGACGCCGCCGCACACTCATACTCAGCGACATCATGCAGAGCGGCGAGGCGCCGGAGACCCTCTACCGCGAGGTGTCCGAACTGGCCCTGAAGCGCGGTGTGGAGAAGTTTATCGGCATCGGCCCGGACCTTTCGGCCTGCGCCGGATGCATCGGGGTGGGGGAAAAGCACTTCTTCAAGACCGCGGCGGAGTTTGTGGCGAGCAGCGTCTTCGCATCGCTGCACGACGAGGTGATACTGCTCAAGGGCGCCCGCTCGTTCTGTTTCGACAGCATCACCGAGCTGCTGGAGCTGAAAGTGCACGAGACAATCCTCGAGGTGAACCTCAATGCGGTGGTCGACAACCTCAACTACTACCGCTCCTTCATGCGTCCGGAGACGAAGCTCGTATGCATGGTGAAGGCCGACGCTTACGGGGCGGGAGCCGTCGAGGTGGCCAAGACCCTGCAGGACCACCGCGTGGACTATCTCGCCGTGGCCGTGGCCGATGAGGGTGTGACGCTGCGCAAGAACGGCATCACGTGCAACATCATGATAATGAACCCCGAGATGACGGCTTTCAAGACCATGTTCGACTACGACCTCGAGCCCGAGGTGTACAGCTTCCGCCTGCTCGACGCCCTCGTCAGCGAGGCCGAGAAGCACGGAATAACTGGTTACCCCGTGCATATAAAGCTCGACACGGGCATGCACCGCCTCGGTTTCGACCCGCAGAACGACATGGATCGCCTCGTCGACAGGCTCAAACGGCAGAACGCAGTAATACCGCGATCGGTGTTCTCACACTTCGCCGGAGCCGACAGCGACGACTTCGACGCATTCTCCGCCCGCCAGTTCGCACTCTTCACCGCCGGCGCCGACAAGCTGCAGGCGGCCTTCGACCATAAGATTCTGCGTCATATAGACAACTCGGCAGGCATCGAGCACTTCCCCGAGCGCCAGCTCGACATGTGCCGTCTCGGCCTCGGCCTCTACGGAATAGACAGTCGCGACAACCGCATACTGAACACTGTGAGCACCCTGAAGACCACAATACTCCAGCTGCGCGACGTGCCGGCCGGCGAGACGGTGGGCTACAGCCGCAAGGGCGTGCTCGAAAGAGACAGCGTCATCGGCGCAATACCTATCGGATATGCCGACGGATTGAACCGCCGTCTCGGCAACGGACGGTGCTACTGCATGGTGAACGGCTGTAAGGCGCCGTATGTCGGCAACATCTGCATGGACGTCGCCATGATAGACGTCACGGGGATAGACTGCCGCGAGGGCGACTCTGTAGAGATTTTCGGCGAGGACCTGCCGGTCACTGTTCTGTCCGACGTGCTCGATACGATACCCTACGAAGTGCTCACGGGCATCAGCAACCGCGTGAAGAGGGTCTATTTCTATTGAAGGGCATAAATAAAGAAAAGTTTGATGCATTATAATGATAATATCAATATTTTTGCATATCTTTGCAAAAGCAATTTAATCAAAAACCTAAAATAAAACAAAAATGAGTCCTTTACAAACTACTAAAATGACAAACTGGCGCTGGTGGATATGCGGACTGCTGTTCGTTGCGACGACAGTCAACTATCTCGACCGTCAGGTGCTGTCGCTGACAGCAAAGGAATTTATCTATCCCGATTTCCATTGGACGGATGAAGACTATGGTAACATCACCGCTTACTTCTCTATCTTCTACGCCATCTGCATGCTCTTCGCAGGCAAGTTCGTAGACTGGATGGGAACAAAGAAAGGATATCTCTGGGCTATCGGCGTGTGGAGCTTCGGCGCCTGCATCCATGCCGGCACGGCCGTAGCCACCCAATACATTCACGGACTTGACAGTCTCGACGCCATGCGAGCCCTCGAAGACGGCAGCTCGGCAGCCCTGGCCGTGGCTTCGACCGGTGTATGGCTCTTCCTCGTATGCCGTGCCATCCTCGGTCTCGGCGAGGCAGGAAACTTCCCCGCAGCCATAAAGGTGACGGCGGAGTACTTCCCGAAGAAAGACCGCGCCTACGCAACGTCTATCTTCAATGCCGGTGCATCGGTGGGCGCTTTGGCTGCCCCGCTGATGATTCCGCCATTGGCAAAGGCTTTCGGCTGGGAGATGGCCTTCATAATTATCGGTGCCCTCGGCTTCGTATGGATGGGATTCTTCGTCAAGTGGTACGAGAAGCCCGAAAAGTCTTCTAAGGTGAACAAGGCGGAGCTGCTCTACATCCATCAGGACGATGAGACTGAGGACGTGAAGCCTGCTGAAGATGCCAAGGAGGAGAAGCAGATACCTTTCCTCCAGTGCTTCGGCTACAAGCAGACATGGGCATTTATCGTGGGCAAGTTCTTCACAGACGGTGTCTGGTGGTTCTTCCTGTTCTGGGCTCCGGGATATTTCCAGGATGTATACGGCTACAAGGCATCTTCCGGAACGGGCATGCTGCTCATCATGACGCTTTACGCCATCGTGACATTCCTTTCCATTTACATCTGCAAGCTGCCTACATACTTCGTCGATAAGAAGGGCATGAACCCCTACGCAGGCCGTATGCTGGCCATGATGTTCATCGCGTTCATCCCGCTGGTGTGCGTCGCTGCCCAGCCGTTGGGTGCATATTCGGCATGGTGGCCCGCAGTAATCATCGGTCTTGTAGGTGCCGGTCATCAGGCATGGTCTGCCAACATCTTCTCAACCGTCGGCGATATGTTCCCGAAGAGCGCCATCGCAACCGTTACAGGTATCGGCGGTATGGCCGGCGGTGTAGGCTCGTTCCTCATCAACAAAGGTTCCGGACAGCTCTTCACGTTCGCTGAGGAGCAGGGTGAGGCATTCACCTTCCTCGGTTTCGAGGGCAAGCCCGCAGGCTATATGATCGTGTTCTGCATCTGTGCCGTGGCCTATCTGCTGGCTTGGTGCATCATGAAGGCACTCGTGCCGAAGTACAAGCCCATAGTAGTAGAGTAAGATTTAAACTCGAATCCGAAGATATTTAAACGCAAAGACGCAAAGGCGCAGAGGGTTGGTTAATCCTCTGTGCTTTGCCTTGTGTAGTTTTTTAGAACACAGAGACGCAGAGACACAGAGACGATTGAAAAGTTTTCTCTGTGTCTCTGCGTCTCTGCAATCTAACGAGCGTGTGAACTTGTAGGGACATATTCTCGTATTTGTCCGCCACCAGATATATCATAAACTTTGGATTATATGGCGGACAAATACGAGAATATGTCCCTACTTTGAAGAGAATATGTCCCTACAACCTTGTTGCTTATATGAACTTTTGCCGCTTCAGAGCCTCCATCATACCCTCAGACATGGCTTCGTTGTCTTTCTTGGTGTACCGGATGTCGGTGAATATCTGGGCGAGCGTCTCCTTGTTGTTTATCTCGCAGAAGTGGCGGCTCTCTTCCAGCGCCTCCTTGGCTGCGTAGTAGCGGTCGATGTCCTGCGGCGTGTAGTCGCTGTAAGTCTCGCTGTGCACGAACGCTGCCGTGGGCAGGCGGTCTGTCAGCGGCGGGTTCTCGTCGGGCCAGCCCAGCGTTATCGTAGCCACGGGCATCACGAGTTCCGGCAGTTTGAGGGCGTCGATGATCATCTGCGGCATGTATACCGTCGTGCCGAGATAGCAGAGGCCCAGTCCCTCCTCTTCCGCGAGGTTGCAGAACGTCTGCGTGTATAGAAGGGCGTCTATCGAAGCGTTGATGAACGACAGGAAATTGTCGTATCCCGGGGCGGCTTTCCTGTTGCGGCACCATGTGCTCGTGCGGTTGTAGTCGGCGCAGATGGTCAGCACCACGGGGGCTCCGGTGACCATCGGCTGGTTGAAATGCGCCGGTGCGAGGCGCTCCTTGCCCTCCTTCGAGCGCGTGACGACCACGCTGTAGAGCTGCAGGTTACCCATCGTCTGTGTGCGTCCGGCCTCGGTGAGCAGGCGGTTGAGCAGTGCGTCGCTCACTTCGCGGTCCGAGTATTTGCGTATGCTACGCCTTGTGTCTATCGTTTTCATAACCGTTATGTTTGTTTTGTGTGCAAATATAACGCTTTAAATCGAGAAAAAAGAAAGTGAAGAGTATTAGATTAAACGTAAATACGCGGAGGCGCAAAGGGTTTTGAAGAATTATTAAACGCAAAGAGCGCAAAGACGCAAAGGGTTTTGAAGAATAATTAAGCGCAAAGACGCAAAGGCGCAAAGGATTTTTAAGAACACGGAGACACGGAGACACAGAGCTTTTACCTTTTTACCCCTTTACCTTTTTACCTTTAAAAATCCTTTGCGTCTTTGCGCTCTTTGCGTTTAAAAATTACTTACCTTCTCCTCCGCTCTTTGTGTCGTCGTTGCTGATGGTGCGCTCAGCCTTCTTCACTCCGGCTTTGAGCTCTCCTATCCTGAAGTTCACGCTCACGCCGTAGCTGAGCATCTGCTGGCGGCCGCGGTTGCTGCTGATGAAGTTCGGGGCCTCCTCGGTGTAGTAGTCGATGGTGCGGTATTTCTTTAGGAAGTTGCTTGCGAACGCCGATACCGTCAGACGCTTCTTCATGAACGACTTGTTTATGCTCAGGTTGTAGCTCGACCAGCGCGTGCCCTTGCCCTGAAGCATCACCCACGGCGTCTGGTAATATCCGTTGAGGCTTATGCGCCAGTCTTTCGGCAGCGACTGCTGGATGCCGGCGTTGGTGCTCATCGACCATCCGTGGTTGCGCAGGCTACCGCCGTCCTCGAGGTGTGCGTAGCGGCTGTAGATGTTCGAGTAGATTCGTGTCGTGGGCGTGGCGTTCCAGTTGACATACAGGTTGACGTTCATGTCCCTCACCTTTCCTATGTTCTTGTACGTGCTGTACATCACCTCCTTGCCCGTGGGGTTCTGCAGTCCCTTGTCGGCGAGGGTCAGGTCAGACACCAGTTCCGTGACGCCCTCGATGCTGTTGTTCGTCGCTGAGTATCCCACGCTGACGTTGATGTTCAGCTTCGATGTGAAGTTGCTGTAGCTGAGGTTCAGCGAGTGCGTCTTCTCCGATGTCAGTTCCGGGTTTCCCTGCTGTATGTATGTGGGGTTGCTGTCGTCGAGATAGGGGTTCAGATACCAGATGCCCGGGCGGTATATGCGCATGTTATATCCGAGTCGGATGTTCGACATGTCCGTCAGCTTGTATCCGATGCTTGCCGACGGCACGAGGTCGTTGAAGTCCTTGCTGAAGTCGGAGCCGCGTCCGAGCAGGTATTCCACCTCCTGCATGGTGTGCTCGAAGCGCAGTCCGAGTCGTCCCGATATCTTCTTGTATTTCAGTCCGTAGCCCGTGTATGCGGCAAGGATGTTGTTGCGGTGCTTGTAGTGCGAACTGTGGTCGGTGTCGTAGACAAATCCGCCGCCGGCCGTCTCCTGCTGCCACTTGTCGTTCTCCGACGTGTTGTTCCTCATTATATACTTCACTCCGGCCTCCACCGTGTGCATCTTGCCTATCGGCGTGGTGTAGTCTGCCTGGAGGGTGTGCTCCGTGTTGTTCTGGCTGCCCTCTGTGCGCTGGTCTTTCATCGCGTCGACGAAGTCCTGCCAGCGGCTGTCCGCCGCCCGCTTGCCGGTGTATGCGATGTGCGAGTCGTTCGTCCGCGGCTGCGTACTCAGCCTGTACGAGAATGTCAGCATGCGGTCTTTCACCTTGAAGAGCCGCTGATAGTCGATGCCGCCGTTGATGTAGAACCGCGAACTGCCGTTCGGGCTCGTGAAGGCTCTGTAGTAAAGCTCCTCCGCCGTGCCCGGCCTGAAGCCGAAAGCCTCGCCCGAGCTGGTGCTTTCGCCGTCGTATCCCCACAGGCCGAACTCCGCCGTGACGAGGCGCAGGGTGTCTATCTCGTAGCTCGCCTCGAGGCTTCCCGAGTGCGAGTCGCCCTTGCTTTTGTTCACCGACCTGGATATCTGGTCTGCCGACGCCTCTGTGATGTTGCCCCTCATCAGCCGTTCGCTCTCCCCCGTGCTCTCCGGGTGGTCGTTATGGTTGTAATTGTAGCGTGCACTGACGGTCAGCTTGCCGCTCTTCACCGTGCCGAAAGCCCCGCCGCCAGCGCCGTTGCTCTTCGCTTCGGCCCGCAGCGTGACGGTATACCCCTCGAGTCCGCTTCCCGTGGTGATGATGTTCAGTATTCCGCCGACGCCCTCCGCGTCGTACTTCGGTCCGGGATTCGTTATCACCTCGATGCTCTTCACCGAGTTTGCCGGCAGGCTCTTGAGCACGTCCGTCGGGTTGTCGCTCATCATCTTGTTCGGTTTGCCGTTGACGTAGACCTTGAACGAGCTCTTGCCGTTCACCTTGATGTTGTCCTCTCCGTCCACCGTCACTAACGGTACCTTGCGCAGCATCTCGAGCACCGTGTTCGATTTCGAGTCGGGGTCGTCCTCGATGCTGTACGCAATCTTGTCTATGTCGGCCTTGACGAGCGGCTTCTGCGCCGTGACGACCACCTGCCGGAGCTCGTTGTCGGCGTTGCCCATGAGCAGTGTGCCGAGGTCTACGGTCCTGTCGCCGGCCTTCACGGTGAACTCCCTTACCAGCGGCTTGCGTCCCATCGAGGTGAAGGTTGCCGTCAGTTCTCCGCGTGCGCTTATCTGCTGTGCGAATTTTCCGTCCTTGCCCGTCAGTCCCATCTTCAGGGCCTTGCCCGGCTCGGCCTTTGCCGCTATCCTGATGGTGGCATAGGGCTCGCCCTCACCTGTCAGCGAGTCGGCGAGCATGCCCTTCACCGTTACCTGTCCCTGTGTCTGCGCCATGGCCGCGATGGCCGTGTTTACTGCCGCCAACAGTAGAAGCGCTGTCCTTTTGATTCTCTTCATTATGCTTTTTGTTAAAGTCTGTATGCTATTTTATCTGCCGGGGCAGAGTGGTCCATATCCTTGTGCAAAGTTAATCATCTTCCTGTAAAGGCTGTCACCCCCCCCGTTTTTATATTTTGTTAACACTGTGGCCCGCCGGAAATGTTGCCGTAGCCCCATGATTGCCGTTTTGCGGGTACATAAAGATAGACGGGCGGGGCAGGCGTTTTGTAGATGAAAGCAGGTGATTATTATCTTTTTTTAACGTTGAAGGTGGCTAAACGCAAAGACGCTGAGGCGCAAAGGCTTTGAAATAATCTTTGCGTCTTTGCGCCCTTTGCGTTTTAAATAAATCTCCCGGTTCTTTGCGCCTTTGTGTCTTTGCGTTGAAATACCTGCTCCTGACCATTCAACGGAGGCCTTCTGACGGTGCAACGGGCTGGTTTTGACGGTGCGAAAGGTTGCCCGCCGATGTCATTCGCCTGCTTTCAAATGCGTTTGTGCCCGCTATCAAAAGTGTTTTTGAGAGCTTGGCTAACCGTTTTTGAGAGCTGTCAAAAATACCCTTGATATTTCTGCCGCTTATCCCTGTAAACTTAGAAAATTGCTTTTGGCCACCCCAACAATATGCTCACTGTGCTTTTCACACAGAAATGGTATGTTTGCTGCTGTGCGTTGGGTTCTGTGTGCGCACACCGCCTGTGCTTTATAAAAATTCGTTAATAGATTTTGCTCGGTTGCTTAGAAAAATGATTAATACATGAAGAGCATTTTGCCGTTATGGATTATTTGCGTAATTTTGTCAGCGATAACTTAAGAAACTATAATCAATCTATATCTATTAAAACAGTATTCTGACGCTAAGGACTCTTTTGCAAGGCAGTGCGCGGTCTGTATCTGTGTGTGCGAGCCACACAATAAGATATATAATGTACACGCGCGAGGGCGTTGAGGCCTGTTTACATCGGGATGTGAAATTATTAACAACAGTATCATAATGAACAGAAAAAAGAACTTGTTTATTTCGATGGCTGCGCTTCTTCTGGCAGGGGGGGTGAGTTCGTGCACGGACGACCTCTCCGAGAGCGACCACTACAAGGCGCCGGACTGGTTGAAGGGTAATGCCTACGAAGTATTGCAGGGGGAAGGAAACCACAGTATCTTCCTCAGAGGCGTAGACCTGTCCGACTACAAGTCGATTGTGCAGGGCAACAGTATCGTCACGGTCATGGCGCCGGACGACAACGCATTCCGCAAATTCCTCGAAGAGAAAGGCGTCAAGTCTATCGACGACCTTGACCGCCAGTACCTCAACAAGCTCATCGGCTACCATCTGATGTACTATGCCTTCGACTGGGCCAAGATGGTGAACTTCCGTCCGGACGACGGCGACGGAGCAACGGAAGAGGATAAGGAAGTCTTCGCGGGCTATTACTACAAGCACCGCACGCACAGCATCGACCCGATAGAGCAGCAGCGCGTCAAGCTGACACCCGATGCAAGCAGCGACACACTGATAAGCATCTACCACAACGAGCGCTACCTGCCCGTGTTCTCAAACAAGATGTTCGAGACGAAGCAGATAGACGCACAGTACAACTACACATATTTCTTCCCCGACACCGAATGGAAGGGCACAGCCGGCGCACAGGGAACATTCAACGTGGCCAACGCAAAGGTCAAGGACAATGCGAGCGTGGTCACCGACAACGGCTACCTCTATCACGTGGACCACGTCATAGAGCCGCTCAACACCATCTACGACGAGCTGAAGAACAACCCCGACTACTCGGACTACGTAGCTCTCTACGACTCTTATTCGACATACGTGCCGGCTTCCGACGAGGTGAACACCTCGCTCGGATATACCGCTTACCAGCACACGCACGGCGACTTGCCGCCCATCGCGCTGGAGTGGCCCGTGCCGAGCTGGCAGCATGTGAGCACGCTCGAGCGCAGAGGCTATAATGTCTTCGCCCCGTCGAACGCCGCCATGGACGAGTTCTTCCGCACATACTGGACCGCAGAGGGCGGCTATGAGACGCTCGCCGACCTCGATCCGAAAATCAAGGAGTACTTCATCTACCAGACTTTCTCGAGCGAAGGCTTCATCGTCTTCCCCGAGGAGATAAAGAAGGGACTCGTGGAGACAGTCTACGGCACACCGGTGAACATCGACCCCGACATGGTGGACAACCGCAGGGTGTGCGCAAACGGCGTGCTCTACGGTATGGACAAGATGGAAGCCCCGGCAATATTCTCGTCGGTTGCAGGTCCGGCATTCAAGGACAAGAACTACGTGACATACCTGTATGCCCTTACAGGTTCGGAGAAGGTGCTCGCCCTCGCGTCAAAGAACACGAGCTTCGTCACCCTCATCCCGACCAACGCGCAGTTTGAGGCCACCGACCCCGCCATCCGTCTCTATCAGACGACCACCGGCAAGCAGATACAGCAGTTCAGCAGCGATGCCGGCGACTTCGTGGAGATGGGCAAGGGTGCCCTCGAGACCATCGTCGACATGCACACCGCACAGAACGTCTCGTCGCTCGACGGCGAGGGCACGAAGGTCATCACGACCAACCGCGCATACAACTACTGGTTCGTGAAGGACGGCAAGATTACCACCAACGCCCTCTTCAACGAGCAGCTCGAACCCGCATACACCGGCACGCCCTTCGTCTCGCTCACCAAGATAGAGAACAACGGCGGCAGCTGGTCTAACGGTAATGCCTACGCCTACGACGCCACGGCCATCTTCGAGCCCGCATCGGGCGACGGCCTGGGCCGCAAGTTCGCCGTATGCAACGACAAGAACTATCCTTATTATATGTTCGCGCAGCTGCTTCAGAAGGCCGGTCTCGTCACGGGCAACGAGCTCTCTCCGAGCATCACTACAGCAGACAGCCGCTTCTTCGCGTTCGTGCCCACGAACGCCGCCATCGCGGCAAACCTCGCCAACATCCCCGGATGCAGCAAGCTGACCGTCACCGACGGCACGCTCTCCGGCACACCGTCGGGCAGCGAAAAGACCGCACTGGCCAATTACCTGCGCTCATACTTCGTGAACTCGCTGATGAACTCGTTTACCGCCTATCCTTATATAGGCTCTACATGCAAGGGCGAGTTCAACACGGCAGGCACGCACCGCATGAACGTGGCCGATACGGGCACCAAGCTGACCGTCAGCTTCGTAGGCTCGGGCAAGGCCGTAGACGTAGTGGCAGACTACTCTTACCTGCCCTTCGCCTTCAACGACGGATGCTTCCACCTTATTGACGGCATACTGGAATGATAACAAAAGAGCATTAACAGAATGAAAACAATAAAGACAAATATGAGGATTACACTCCTGCTGCTGGTGATGGCCATGTCGTGCGTCAGCGCATTCGCACAGCAGAAGGTTATTTCGGGTGTCGTCTCGGAAAAGATAGGCAATGGAAAAGAGCCGATCCTCGGTGCAAACGTGGTGCTGGTGAACTCCCAGAACCGATATGTCAAGGGTGCTGTCACCGACATGGACGGTAACTACACCCTGCAAGTGCCCGCCAACAGCGGCAAACTGAAGATACGAGTGTCGTATATCGGTATGCAGACGCAGACCGTAAACTACACCGGACAGACACACCAGAACTTCACCATGACATCGGAAACGATGATAAAGGAGGTGAAGGTGACGGCCCGCCGCTCGGACCGCATGGGCGTGTCGCGCCTCGAGCAGACGTCTTCAATACAGACCCTGCAGGTGGGCGAGATTGTGGAGCAGAGCCCTATCGGTACTATCGAGGAGGCCCTGCAGGGACAGATTTCCGGTCTTGACATCAACCTCGGCGGCGACCCGGGTGCCCGCAGCTCTATCCGAATCCGCGGTACAAGCACCCTCGACGGCGACGCCGAACCGCTCATCGTTGTCGACGGCGTGCCCTACGACACCGAGATTTCAGACGGCTTCAGCTTCAGCACCGCCAACGAGGAAGACTTCGGTGCCCTGCTGAACATCGCACCGTCGAACATCGAGAGCATCGACGTGCTCAAGGACGCATCAGCCACGGCCATCTACGGCTCGAAGGGTGCCAACGGTGTGCTCCTCATCAACACCAAGCGCGGCGTGCACGGAAAGACACAGTTCTCTTTCTCCTCGAAGTTCACCGTGAAGCAGGAGCCTTCGTCAATCCCGCTGCTCGACGGCCGCCAGTATACGGCCCTGATGCAGGACGAGCTTTGGAACGCAGCCAACGCCAAGGGTATAGGCAGCGCCACGGCTGAGATGGACCGCCTCTTCAACGCCGACGAGATAAACTATAACAAGGCATACAAGTACTACGACGAGTATAACTGCAATACAGACTGGCTCGATGCCGTCAAGCAGAACGCTTATATCACCGACAACAACTTCTCGATGAGCGGCGGTGGCGAGAAAGCCACATACCGCTTTGCCCTCGGCTACTACGACGAGCAGGGAACGACGAAGGGAACGGGACTCAACCGTCTGTCGTCGCAGTTGAAGATTACCTATAACTTCTCCGACCGCCTGCGCGTGCACACCGACTTCTCTTTCACAAACACCGTCAAAGACGGTAACGTGGTGGAGAACGCCCGTGCCATGGCCCAGTCGAAGATGCCTAACCTCAGTCCCTACTGGATTGACGATGCAACCGGTCAGGCTACAGACCGCTACTTCATGCAGGAAAGCGACTTCCAGGGTGCTTTCACCTCTATCAGCGACAAGAAGGGTAAGAGCAACTTCAACCCCGTGGCAATGGTAGACCTCGGCTTCAACAAGACCACCATGCGCGAGGAGAAGATGAAGGTGCAGCTCGAGTATGAGTTCCCCTTCCACCTCCGTTTCCAGGGCTGGGTGTCTCTGAACATGAAGACAAACAAGAACAAGCAGTTCCTCCCGCAGGAGGCTACGGGCGTGCTTTGGACGAACAACTTTGCCAACCGCTCCACCGACGCCACGTCAGACGCATTCACTCTCCAGACCGAGGGTAAGTTCATATATAATAATGTGTTCGCAAAGAAGCACGGAATCACGGCCACGGCAATCTTCCGTACATACCAGAACCAGAGCTTCAGCAGCAGCGCAGCCACCTACGGCAACGCCTCTACAAACCTTGCCGACCCCGTTGTGGGCAGCGTGGTAGCCTCTTCAGGCTCAGGAAACTCGGAGACGCGCACCGTCTCGTTCATCGGCCAGGCCGTATACTCATACGACGAGCGCTACTCCTTTAAGGCTTCTGTCAACTACGAGGGCAACTCGGCCATGGGTTCTAAAAACCGTTTCGGTACATATCCCGCATTCGGTGTGGCATGGAACATCGAGAAAGAGCACTTCTGGAGCGACGCGTTCCGCAAGTGGTTCACCGAGGGTAAGCTCCGTGTGGGTCTCGGATGGTCCGGTAAGGCTCCTTCAGGCGAGGCCAAGTATTACGGCGCATACCAGTCGCTCGGCCAGTATATGGACATGCAGGCCATCTATCCGGTGCGCATGCAGCTCGACAAGCTGAAGTGGCAGAGCACGCGCGAGGTCGACTTCGGTATCGACCTGCGTCTCTGGGACAGGCTGAACATCACGTTCGACTACTACGACAAGAAGACCACCGACCTGCTGCTCAAGAACACCGACCTGCCGTCGTCTACCAGCTACAGCAAGATAGCATGGATAAACTCGGGCGTTCTCTCAAACAAGGGATTCGAGTTCCGCTTCGACTATCAGGTGCTGAAGAAGAAAGACTGGCTCGTTACGGTGAACGCCAACGTCAGCCGCAACGTCAACAAGGTGGAGGAGCTTCCCTCTACATATAAATATGAGAACTACACGTTCGGCAACGGAAACTACGCGCTGCGCATTCTCGAGAACGCTCCTATCGGTTCGTTCTACGGATACCGCTATCAGGGCGTGTTCCAGACCACCGAGGATACATACGCACGTGACGCCCAGGGCAACGTGATGCACGACTACAACGGCAAGCCCATCGTCATGCGCAACGGAAACACCCTCGTATTCCCCGGCGACGCAAAGTATGAGGATATCAACCACGACGGTGTCATCAACGAGAACGATATCGTATACCTCGGCAATGCCAACCCGAAGCTCATCGGCGGTGGCGGATTCCAGGTCAAGTGGAAGGACCTCACCCTCACCACATTCTTCTATGGCCGCTTCGGACAGAAGATTATCAACTCCGCACGTATGAACCTCGAGAGCATGTACGGCACAGGAAACCAGAGCACGGCCGTGCTCAACCGCTGGCGTGCCGAGGGTGACCAGACCGACATCCCGCGCGCTCTCTACGGCATGGGCTACAACTACCTTGGCTCAGACCGCTTCGTGGAGGATGCAACCTTCGTACGTCTGAAGACCCTCTCGCTCAGCTGGAACGTGCCGAAGAAGCTCCTTGAGAAGCTGAAGTGGGGCATCACGCGTGCCAACATCTTCGTGACCGGCTACGACCTCTTCACATGGACAAGCTATAAGGGACAGGATCCTGAGGTGAGCCTGCCTTCAGCAACGAAGCTGGTACAGGATAATGCCACGACGCCTGTCTCGAAGCGTTACGCATTTGGTATAACCGTTAATTTCTAAGCAACAATGAAGAAGAAAGTATATATATTAGCATGCCTGTTCGGCATGATGCTCACCACATCGTGCAATGACTGGCTCGACATCAAGCCGAACAACGAGCAGGTGACAGACGACTACTGGCAGTCGAAGGAAGACGTGGAGTCTGTCGTCACCTCCGGATATTACTACATGCGCGACTGCGTGCCTTTCTATATCAAGTGGGGCGAGTTGCGCGGCGGAGCGTTCTACTCAAACAACACCGCCGACAACAAACTGCAGGATTTCAACCTCACGCCGAGCTATGCACTCTGCAAGTGGGACGATATATATAAGGTGATAGGTATGGCAAACTCCGTTCTCGCATACGCCCCCGGGGTGCGCGGCCTGGACGACACATACTATGAGTCGATGATGAACTCACATCTCTGCGAGGCTTACTTCCAGAGGGCTTACTCATACCTTATCCTGCTGAAGAACTATCGTGAGGTGCCGCTGATAACCCAGCCTTATGTCGACGACAACGCATCCTTCGATGTGGCGAAGTCGAGCGAGGCCGATATCGTGGCCCAGATAAAGAAAGACGTCGAGGCCGCACTGGCCACTGGAGCCGCCAAGGGTGTCTACGAGACCGACTGGCAGACGAAGGGACGCGCCACGAAGTGGGCTCTCTACGCGCTGATGGCCGACGTGTGCCTCTGGAACGGAGACTACGACGAGTGCATCAAGTACTGCGACATGATTCTCGATGCAAAGGATCAGTTCCGTCCCGTGTTCATGACGAATACGAACGACTGGTACACAATGTTCTATCCCGGAAATTCGAATGAAAGCATCTTCGAGCTCAACTGGGACTACAACATCGAGCTTAAGAACAATAACTTTGCCACGACGATGTGGTCTCAGAGCTCAAGCTCACGCTTCCGCTTCACCAACGACGTCATGGAGAAGATGCGTTCGGAGATGGATGAGGTCATTTCTTCTGGAGCGTCGATAGACGGCCGCGTGGGCCGCATGTACCTCGCTACGTTCGTAGCACCCGGCGGCGCATACCAGACGGCAGCCGAGTTCTACCTGTGGAAGTACAACGGAACGGATATCCTCGATGCCAGCACGGGCCGCGTGCACCAGGATGCCAACTTCATCATATACCGTGTGGCTGAGGTTATCCTCATGAAGGCCCAGGCAGAGATAATGAAGGGTAACTTCCGCGAGGCACTCGTGCAGATCAACCGTATCCGCAACCGTGCCGGACTGGGCAACTACAGCGGCATCGACCTCGATGCGGCAGATGCCGACGCACAGATTGCACAGCTCGACGAGCAGACCCTGCTGGAGGAGGTTCTCGACCAGAAGGAGCTCGAGTTCATCGGCGAGGGCAAGCGCTGGTACGACCTGCTGTGGTTCGGAAGAATCGCCGGAAACAAGTATAAGGATCAGTTCATCACGCAGGTGCTGCTCGGCAACCAGACGACGAACAAGTCATGGATTCGTTCGGTGCTCATCGACCCGAACTCATGGTACATGCCCATACCGCAGTCGGATATCGACCATAACCGTCTGCTTGAGCAGAATCCGTATTATTCATCAACAAAATAATAAGGAGGAGAACAAATGAAGATATTTAAGTGTTTCAACAGAATAGCGGTTTGTGCCTTCGCGGCACTCTCCCTGTCGGCATGCGACTCAGACGTGTTCGACATAAACTCCGACCCGTTCAAGGGCCAGAACTACGTGAACATCCTGAACTCGCCAATCTCCGTATACCTCGATGGCGAGCCGGACTTCTCTGAGTACGTCAAGGCGCTCAGGTATTCAGATACCTACAACGCCCTGAACCAGTCTACCGACGGTGTCAGCTTCACGGCCTTCGCACCCAACAACGAAGCCATGCAGGAGTTTTACGGCCGTCGCGGCGTCAGCAGCCTCGAGGAACTGACGAAGGACTACGTGCGCTCGTTCGTGCTCTATCACACCCTGCCCGACTCGCTGCAGACGGAGACGTTCATCACGAAGACCTCCGTCACCAACCTTGTGGGCGAGCAGCTCTCCGTGGCGATAGACTCGACAAACGCCGGCGAGGCAACGCTCAACGGTGAGGGACAGATTGTCCAGATGGGCATCAGTGCCTACAACGGAAAGATATATGTGCTCTCGAAGGCCATGACCCCGCTCGTAGAGAATGTGTTTGAGCGCATCGTGGACGCCGGCGACTCGAAGATTATGGCCGATGCCATCCGTGCCACCGGCTGGGACAAGGACCTTTCAGTCATCGCCGACACAATAGTAGAGGATGGAATAAAGAAGATCAACAAGCGCTACTATACCGTGCTCAACGTATCCGACGAGGTGTTCGGCCGCAGCAACATCGGCAACCTCGACCAGCTCAAGGGCGCTCTCGCTGCAGCCAATGCCGACCGCGGACTTGACGTGGACAGCCTGCTGCGCGAATATGTGGCCTATCACATCATCTCAAACATCTACAAGACATCAGAACTCGGCGGCGTCACTACGACAGATACCCGCATCTGGGACACAGCCGCAAAGAATCAGGTGCTCACCATGCGTACCGACACGCTCGCAGCACAGGAGGCTGACCGCTATATCCTCAACGAGGACGGCGTCAGCGCCAAGTTCATCCCCGAGGAGTCTAACGTGCGTGCAAAGAACGGATATGTGCACCGCCTGACCTCATGGCTCCCCGTGTGGGAACCGAAGCAGTCGGTCATCGTATGGGACCTCGGCGACTACACCGAAATCAAGAACATGGTGGCAGCCGACGATTATCAGCCAGCAGAGGCTCCGTCTACTGAGACCAGGACCCGCGTGGCCACGGCCGCATGCTTCACCTACGAGATGAGCGAGTCGGGCTCGAGCAACAACTCATACTCCGACATCGACTACGTCACCAGCAAGTCGTATAAGCTCAACGGCGAGACCGTCTATGCCAACAACAACGACAAGATTGTGTTCAACGTCGGCTATATGGGCTCAGTGCAGATGCCGACCCCGACAATCGTGAAGGGTAAGTATAAGGTGGAGCTCTCCATCATATACACCGCCACGCAGAGCTTCATGCGCCAGCAGACCAAGGGTAACGGCGGACTGCTCCGCATGTCGTTCGACGGCACCGAGGAGTCGACCGTGTTCGTGGCACCCTACACCAAGGTGCCGAGCGCACTGCCCGGTGTCTACAAGTCGACCATCTACGACGAGATAGAGTTCACCGAGACGGCGGCGCACAACTTCAAGTTCGTTGTGCTCGACCCGGCGGCCAGCTCCGAAAAGGGCTTCAGCCTGCAGTTCGACTGCATCACTTTCACACCGATTGAAGAATAACGATAACACTTAAAGCAGACAATCATGAATAAATTGAATATAAGAATATCGCGCCTTGCCCTGCATGCATCGTGCTTTGCGTTCATGGCTATGGGCTTTGCTGCATGTTCCGATCTTGACGACAACGACTACTACAAGGACAGCTCCACCATCATCGAGAATGCGGAACTGAAGATTGTCAACGTGAGCAGCGAGCAGTATATGAGCGGCACGGCCGAGCTCTCGGAGATGAACAAGCTCTTCGAGGAGCAGGGCATCTATAAGGAACTCGCCAAGAAGGGACAGCTCAGCACCATGCTCGTTGTCGAGAACGATGCGTTCAAGGCTCCCGAGGGAGATGCCGAGAATGTGGAGTTCGTCACACGCTCACACCTCAGCGACGTGTCCATGTCTCCCGCCAACCTGCATAACGGCGACCGCCTTATGATGTGGCACGGCAAGTATGTCAACGTCAGCATGGACGAGGAGGGCGAGAAAGGCGCCATCGTAGACCATATCATGTTCAACAACGCCTTCGTCAAGGAGGTGATACAGACCAACAACGGCTATATCTACGTCATCTCGAACATGATCGAGACACCGACCTCGCTACTCGACTTCATCAACGACTTGCCCGATGAGTACTCCATCTTCAGGAATCTCGTGCTCAGCAGCGGCGGCAAGGTGTTCGACAAGGAGAACAGCAAGGCCATCGGAGTCAACGAACAGGGCAACACCGTATACGACACGGTGTGGATAATGAAGAACACCCACTTCGAGGAAATGGACTTCGACATGAACTCCGAGTCGCTCACGGCCACGATGCTCCTCATGTCCAACGACGTGATAAACGCCGCTTTGGCCGATGCCCGCGCACGTCTCGGACTTTGGCAGATGGAGCGTGCGGACACTGTGCTGCTCAACTGGATCAGAGACGTCAGCTTCTACAATAAACGTTATACGGCCGCTGAGCTGCAGAGCACTGAGGAAACGGAAGTCAAGAGCATCTTCAGCAAACTGTGGCGCACTGACAAGCAGGAGATAGAGACCGAGCCTGTCGACCTCTCGAACGGCGTGGTATACAGGGTTAAGAAGCTCCACCTGCCGAACAACCTGCTCATGTATCGTCTCAAAGACTGGTTCTACTACTATGAGAACTGCACCGACGCGCAGAAGACGGAATACTTCAAGATGACCAACATGGCATTCAGCAAGTGCGAGGTGGGCGTTGCCGCATGGACACCGCTTGCCGGCGTATGGCCGGAGCATGAGGACCGCGTGCTCATCCTGAAGCCGGGCGACGAGGGAGCGCAAAACAGCTTCCGCCTCGACTTCACCCCGATAATGCTGAAGGAGAACGAGGGCGGCGGCACATCGGTCGTTCCCTATCTCATCCCGCCGGGAGCATACCGTCTCGCATTCGGCTCGAAGCAGAACCAGAACATGACAGTGACGTTCACTGTGCTTGCCAACGGACAGGAGCTTGCCAAGTCGTACCCGATAACCCTCGGTTCGTCCACGACATACCACTACGACCGTGGAACCGCTCTGCCTGACCGCTATCCGGAGGGATACGACCCGTCGGTGGTGTCGGCATTGGGTGGAACGAAAGCCAGCAACTATAATACAGACGGTGGTATCGCCATCGAAGAGGTTGTAATTCCTGATTTCGACGGAAAGGGTACGCCCTCGCAGATTACCATCCGCATCGAGGGAGAGAACTGGAACGACCAGACCGGCTTCACGCTGAACCACTGGTGCCTGCGTCCTACTGTAAACAACTACTAAAGAAACAATAACGATATGAACGAAAATATAAAGAAGTTAGTTCTGTGCATGGGTCTGCCGGTGATGTTCGCAACCGGCGGATTCGCACAAAAAGTGACGGGCCGGGTTGTCAACTCCGCCAACGAGCCCGTTGCAGATGTCGTCATCACATGTCCCGGATGCAAGGCCGTCCGCTCGGCTGCCGACGGAACCTTCACTATAGATAATGTAAAGGCAGGCTCGGTGGTCAGCTTCCTGCGCGAAGGATTCTACACCAAGATGGAGTATATGCGCAATGCCGATGTCTCGGGAATCAATGTACACCTCATCGAGACAGACAAGACACGCTATAACGAGACGGTGCTGCGTCCCTACGGCAAGGCCGAGGGCGACGCATCCGCTGCCGGCGTGCAGAACCTCAACCGCAAGGACTTCGCTCTCGGCTCGCTCTCTGCCGATAAGGCGCTGAAGGGAAGCATGACCGGTCTCAACGTCGTGAACAAGAGCGGAATGACCGGTGAGGGTGCATATCTCCAGCTGCGCGGTATCAAGTCGCTCGTTGCAGAGAACTCGCCGCTCATCGTCATCAACGGTGTGCCTTACATGCCCGACATGAACGAGAGCCAGATTATCGGCGGCTACTCACGCTCCGTGTTCCAGGCGCTCAACGGTCAGGACATCCGTAACATCACGGTGCTGAAGGGTGCCGATGCCGCCATCTACGGTTCGCTCGGTTCCAACGGTGTCATCATGATCGAAACGGACCAGGCCACGGCCACGGATGTGAACACACGCATCTCGTTCTCGGCCGTCTACGGCTTCAACTGGAACAACAACCGCATACCGGTGATGAACTCCGCACAGTATAAAAGCTATCTCTCAGATATGGGTCTCACCTATTATGATAACATGGAGGCGTTCTTCAAGGACTTCAGCTTCCTCACCGACCCCAACGCCAACCGTGCGTACCTCTATCAGTACGACACCGACTGGCAGGACGAGATATTCCGCAACAGCAACACGATGGACTACCTCTTCCGCGTCGAGGGTGGTGACAACATCGCCAAGTACAACATCTCGCTCGGCTACATGGGCGACGACGGTACGCTGAAGAACACCAGCAGCAGCCGCTACAACACCCAGGTGAACGCCTCTGTGCTTGTCAGCAAGAAGTTTGAGATCCAGGCAGCCATCAACGCCGCCTACCTCACAGGCGACTATCAGGAGCAGGGAATGTCTAAAGAGACAAACCCGATGCTTGCCGCCTATCGCCGCAGCCCGCTGCTCAGCCCGTGGAAGAGCGATATGTACGGTAACCTCATCAACACCTACTCGAGCTACTGGTACGGTGCGATAGAGAACGAGAACTTCATCGAGAGTAACCCGCTCGCCATCGTCAACACCCTCTATGGCAAGAACCGCCAGTACGACATGAACGCCAAGGTGCAGCTCATATACACTCCCATCAAGAACCTGACCATCAACGGCATCGTGGGGATGTACTACAACTACAACCAGGAGGAGGCCTTCATCCCCGGAAAGAACAACAACGACATCTCGCCGCTGTTCGACCAGTACGGTAAGGCCGAGAACTCGGTGCGCATCGGAACAAACCACACGTTCAACATGTACTACGGACTGAACGCCGTCTACAAGCTGGACCTCAACGAGCGCAACAAGTTCAACTTCACTGCAGGCTATCAGGCACTCTTCACCAACTATGAGTATGATGCCGCTTTCGGCCGTAACTCTAACAACGACTTCTATCAGACCCTCGGCGACGCCCAGGCTCTCGGCAAGTATTTCTCCGGTTACAACAACAAGTGGAACTGGATGAACTTCTACGCCCATGCAGACTACACGTTCGACAACCTCGTGAAGGTCGGCGTGTCGGCTTCTCTCGACGGTGCGTCGAGCATCGGCAAGGATGCCACACGCATGTCGTTCTATCCCGCCGGCGAGATTGTCCTCATGGCAAAGCAGCTGCCCGGCATCAAGACGGCCGACTTCATCAACAAGCTGAACCTATATGCCAACTACGGACTTACCGGTAACAGCCGCTACAGCAGCAAGTTCGGTAAGTACTACTACACATCGCAGCCCTACCAAACTATCGCCGGTATCGTGCGCGCCAACGTGCCTAACACTAAGCTCAAGGCCGAGACCGACTACACACTGAACCTCGGTCTGGAAACCTCTCTGTGGAACAACCGCGTCAACCTTGCCGTCGGCTACTACAATATCGACGCCAAGAACGTGCTCATGGCTGGACAGCGCTCTTCTGTTCTCGGAACAAGCACCTATTATAATAATGACGCCGAGATAGAGTCGAGCGGTCTTGAACTCAGCTTCGCCGTGGCTCCCGTCTATACCAAGGACCTCAAGTGGACCGTAGGTGCCAACCTGACCACGCTCAAGAACGAGGTGAAGTCTCTCGGCTCAATCAGTGAGATAAAGAACGCCCTCGGCGACGGCGCGGAGATTATCACCCGTGTTGGCGAGAATCCGTATGCCTTCTATGGCTACAAGACCAACGGCGTGTTCGCAACGACGGCCGATGCCGAGGCAGCAGGCCTGACAAACCGTAGCGGCGTGAAGTATGAGGCCGGCGACATGCACTTTGCAGACCTCAAGGCCGACGGCATCATCAACGACGAGGATAAGGTCGTGCTCGGCAGCGCCACTCCCGATTTCTTCGGCGACGTGTTCACACGCATCGAGTACAAGAACTTCGCCCTCGACATCACCCTTGCTTACTCTGTGGGTAACGATGCCTACAATGCCGTGCGCCGCATGACGGAGTCCGGTTCAGACTTCGCCAACCAGAGCATCTCCATGGCCCGCCGCTGGTCTATGGAGGGACAGGTGACCGACATCCCCCGCGTGAAGTATGGCGACAAGGTGGGCAACAACGACTTCAGCGACCGCTGGATCGAGGATGCCTCTTACCTGAAGCTGCGCGACGTCACGCTGAGCTACACCTGGAACAAGCCCATCCTGAACTTCATACAGGGCGGCACGCTCTTCGTGACAGGCCAGAATCTCTTCTGCATCACAGACTATCTCGGTCTTGATCCGGAGTTCTCCTATTCAAACAGCTCGATGCTCCAGGGCGTCGACTATGCCAAGGTGGGTGCTCCGCGCTCAATCAAGTTCGGTGTAAATCTCAAGTTCTAACAGATTAAAATACAAGTTAAATGAAAAAGATATTTTATTCTATATTCAGCATCTCGCTGCTGCTCACCGCCACGCTGGCCATGACCTCGTGCAGCGATTTCTTCGACCCGGATACCGACGACGAGTTGAACGGCGACGACTATATCTCGTCGAACACCGAGATGTATACCGGCTTCCTCGGAATAATGACCAAGCTGCAGGCTATCGGCGACAAGGAAATCCTTTTGACCGACACGCGTGCCGAGCTCCTCGAGCCGACGGACAACTCGAACCCCGAACTGATAGCCCTCTACAACTACGACACCAACCTGCAGGGCAACTCCTACGCAGACCCGTCGGGCTATTATGAGGTGGTCATTGCCTGCAACGACTATCTGACGAAGATGAAAGAGTATCGCAAGAACCCCGATGTCGACCCCGACATCTGGGCCAACCTTGTGTCGTCCACAGTCCGCATCAAGGCATGGACCTACAAGACGCTCGGCGAGATCTACGGTAAGGCCGTGTGGTTCGACGCCCCCATTACCAAGGTGACCGAGATTACCGAGGCCGAGGGCTTCGAGCTGATGGACATGCCCCGGCTCACCGACAAGTGTCTCGAGCTGATGGACAACGGTTTCGACGGTGTGAGCAGCGACCGCACCATCGACTGGATTGCATGGCTCGACCCGAGCAACGTCACCAATGCTTCCAATTCGGAGTACCGTAAGTGGAACTGGATGGTGCCGCCCTACGAGGGAATCTATGCAGAGCTTTGCCTTTGGAAGGGCGCTGCCCTCGATGCTGCAAAGGTTGACGCTAAGGATTACTACAAGAAGGCTGCCGATGCGCTTCTCAAGATGATAACCTACTATGCCGACAGTAAGTACATGGCTACGCCGGCAGACCCCAACTCTTCTGTATACTGGTTGCCGTCTGCCGCCACTCCCGGCCACTACAAGCTGTGGGACCAGGCCCAGCCCTACCAGTGTGAAGTCGTTTCAGCCCTGATTTACGACTATACGAAGAATCAGACGAACACTCTGCTCAAGCACTTCTCCAACGAGTATCCCAACAAGTATTGGCTGCGTCCCTCCGAGGCAGGCATGAACAACTTTATTGACGACAGCTTCAATCCCGGTACTACAGGCACCGGCGACACCCGCTACAAGACCACCTTCGGCCGTTCTGCCGGTGTAGACTACATCGCCAAGTTCCGTCCTGTCGGCAGTACGGTGCGTGCCAATGCCTATCAGGATGACGTGCATATCTACATCTACCGTGCAACCCAGTATCACATGATGCTTACCGAGGCTCTCAACCACCTGAACCGCTTTACCGCCATGAACGGAGTGTTCAACAACGGAGTGACCAAGGAAATCTTCGTTGCCGGCGATCCGATGTGGGAAGGTTTCTCACGCAACTGGACCGGAGATGCCGAGTGGGGCACACGCCGTTATCCGTCGATGGGTATCCGCGGCTGTTTCGGTCTCCGCAGCCGTGATGTCGCGCTTGATATCTCAGCCGGTGTTGATGAGGCTCACCGCAAGAACGACCTCGCCATCCTCGATGAGTATCTTCTCGAGTTCCCCGTGGAGGGCAAGACATACGCAGCCATGAACCGCATGGCCCTGCGCTATGGCGACCTCGCCATCGTTGCCGACCGCGTATGCCCCAAGTATGAGGCTACAGGCAAGGCCGGTGAGATACGCGGTAAGATTCTGGCCGGTGGAAACTATGTTCCCTACGACCTGAACGTGAAATAATTTTTCTAACCTAAATAAATTGACAAATGAAGAAAGTTTTATTATTAGCATTCGCGCTTGTGCTGGCACTCGGTGCCGACGCACAGACCACTTACAAGAAGTCATGGGACTTCCGTAAATGGAGCGCAGGGACTGTCGCCGACCTGAAAGCAGGTTCCGACTGGTCCGACATTGAGAAAGCAACTGCTTCTGAGCCTACAGAACTGTCTAAGGACAACTGTTTTTGGGAGGTTACAGCAGCCGGTAAGACCGATTCAGAGGTTACTTTGACGGCTAACGGTAACGTTATCAAGGAGCTTGAGGGTCTGTACTACACAAACACCACAAGCCGCTCGCTTGCCATCGCCGTTAACTATCAGGTTGCAAATGCCTCTGATGCCGCTTTCGGTCCTTACGAAGGTGCTTCTTATCTCTGGCTCGGCAGCAGCAAGAAGAACTATTTTGTGATTCCTCACGTAGAGCCCGGTACGACCATCAAGATGGGTGTAGAGTCTCATAAGACATCAGACGCCCGTGGTGTCGAGCTTTACATCGGTCACGGAACAAGCGGCACCAAGCTGAAGGATCCGGACGGAAACGAAGTTGCCAAGCCTACTACCTATCAGGAGCAGACATGGCTCGTGCCTGTCGACGCTACCGACACTCCCAACGAGGACGGAACGTTCGACATCCAGATTTACAACAGCAACGGTTGCCATATCTACTTCATCACAGTAGGTGATGGTGGCACACCTCCCGTTGAGGAAGCAAAGAAGGTTGCTTACGTTTCAAACGTTGAAGACTATGCCTATACGTTCCTTTCTGGTTCCGACGGTGTTGAGCTTACCATGGTAAGCCCGGCCGAGGCTATTACTCTTGACAGCCTCCAGACATACGATGCCATCATCATCGCTCCCTCCGTTGCACCTACAGACGCTATCGTTCCCACGCTGAAGAGTGCTGTGGCATACGCTCCCGTCATCAACATGAATTCTTCTCTCTATGCGACATGGGGCTATGGCGCTCCCGTCACCACTACCGAGATGATAGCTACAGTTGCCGCTGAGGATGCTGAGAACGCCCTCTTCAAGGACCTTGACGTTGCATCCGGTCTCGAACTGCTGACCGACGGCACCCTTGCCGGTGTTTCTCTCGGCAGCTACTTCGCCAATGATAAGGTTCTGGCCAAGGCTGGCGACGCTGTTGCCATCCACCAGCACAACCCCGACCGCAACTCTTACATCTATCTGCCTTTCAGCAACGAGAACCTCGAGACAGCCAACTTCGAGATTCTTCCTACATTCCTCGGCAATGCCGTGTCTGTAGTTGCAGCATCTAAGGCAAAGGTTACAGCTGTTACCACACCGGTAATCTCTCAGGAGAACAAGAACCAGGAGACTGTCGTTACAATCACCGAGGGTAACAAGACTGCAACCGTATACTACACCATCGACGGCACTGAGCCTACAACGGCCAGCACCGTATACACCGAGCCGTTCACGCTTACATCTGCTGCCACGGTTAAGGCTATGGCCGTAGCCGACGGATACCTGCAGAGCGCAACGGCTTCTCTCGACATTGCCATCATGTCGCAGGCTGCCAAGCCCGCCATCGCCATCGAGAAGAACGCCGACAACAGCGTTGTAACATTCTCATGTGCTACCGAAGGCGCAACCATCTACTACAGCTACAACATGGAGAAGGATGCCGCCAAGGCACAGAAGTATACCGAGCCCATCGTTCTGAAAGAAGAGCCTACGTTCATCTATGCCTTCGCTACTGCTGAGGGCTTTGTACCGTCTGAGCTTGCCGGCGACTATGTTGCCATCAACAGTCTTAACGCACAGACCATCCGCATCGACACCCTCGCACACTTCGACGCTAACGAGGCCGACTGGTTCGTCAACGACGCCGAGGCCGGCGGTACCGGTGAGGCCAAGGCATACTACTTCTGGGGCAAGAGCGCATGGAACTACTACTCTGACGAGGTAGACCACGAGGAGACCGTTAAGGGCTCTGAGGGTCAGGACTCAATCGTATACATCTACAAGCCCGATCCCAATGCAGTGAAGATTGTCAATCCTCTCACCGAGAATGGCTGGATTCTGAAGAGCGCAGGCCAGGTACTGACCGGTGAACTCACAGCCGGTGGCGAGGCCGCTGTCGGCAACGGTGCCACAGGTTACTTTGCCGAGACTGCCGAGGATATGATCGGCGGTACTCCCACCAAGGGTAAGATTACCTTCGGCGGCAAGGCCAACAACAATCCTTACACCGCTTCTATCGAGACTACCGGCAAGTATGCCGCTCCGTTCGACGTTGTCGTTTATGTGACCAACGGCGGTACAGGCGAGCCCAACCTCGAGATTCAGGTATCTGCCGACGGCGAGAAGTGGGACAGCATCGGCACCCTGAAGATGGCCACGACCCAGCGCTACTACAAGAAGACCCGTGTTTCTTATGAGACAGCCGGCGAGTACTACGTGCGTGTAGCTCAGGTAAGCGGCAGCTCCAAGGCCCAGGTTTACGACATCTACATCCTCAACAACGGCGAGGAGTCTAAGAAGTACGACGCCGAGACTGTCGGTATCGAGAGCGTAAACGCTGCTGCTGTTGCTTACGATGAGATCTTCAGCGTTAACGGCGTTCGCCAGAACACTCTCCGCAAGGGTCTGAACATCGTCCGCAAGCATCTTGCCGACGGAACGGTGAAGACCGTGAAGGTGATGGTTAAGTAATCCGCACCTTATATAATATAGATGAGAATTAGAGACTGAAACCATAACAACGGGAAGTGTCGGCTCCGGTAAGGAGCCGATTCTTCCTTTTTTATCATTTAACAAACAGCTTATATGAAAAAGATTTTCACATTGACAGCACTTTCCCTGCTGTTCTCCCTCAGTGTCGACGCCCAGTGGCGCAAGACATGGGACTTCTCAAAAGGGTTCAGTGCTGAGACAAAGGCAAACCTGACTGCCGACACTGAGAATTGGACGTCTAACCGTACCGATGCCAATACCGGTGAGACGACAGGTTGGAAAGACAAGAAGAAGATGTACGGAACCCTTATGGCCAACGGCGTTGAGATTGCCGAGCTCAAGGGCCTCGACTTCCTCAACAAAGGACTGAAGGGCGGCGACTATCTTATCGACCCCGCGACAATCCGTCTGAGCCGTGTCAGCATGGGATTCAATCTTCCCAAACTCGCATCAGGCCAGAAAGTGACGGTTAAGGCAAAGTCGGCTAACGGTACAGACATGACCCGCGGATTCACATGGAGCGACAATCTTGACTATATCGACGGTCCGGCAAACGGTATCTGCCCCGGTCCTGACGGCTTGCAGACGCTCGTATGGCAGGTAAAGGACGGCTTTGAAGATTCAGTGACCGTTACT
Organism: uncultured bacterium; assembly: GCA_905216025.1. GTDB lineage: Bacteria > Bacteroidota > Bacteroidia > Bacteroidales > Bacteroidaceae > Prevotella. The sequence continues at coordinate 28,389 of CAJMSE010000005.1, forward strand.
CTCTCTATCGTCGGCGGCGGTGTAGACATCGAGTCTATCATCATCGATGAAGGTGACGAGCCTGCTGTCGAGGAGGCAAAGAACGTGGCTTACATCACCAAGCCCGCCACCCTCGACGAGGATATGGCATACATCATGGTCGGCAGCGCAGCAGACCGTGTGATGCTCACCGCCATCGATGCAGCCGAAAGCATCACCCTCGACAGCCTTCAGACCTACGATGCCGTCATCGTCTCTCCCTACGTGGAGGCTACCGACGCCATCGTTCCCACTTTGAAGAGCGCCGTGGCTTACGAGCCTATGGTCAACCTCAACGTCAACCTCAACGAGGCATGGGGCTACGGCACACCCACCGCAACGTCTGAGACAACCCTCACCGTTGCCGAGGAAGAGCTTGAGAGCGCACTCTTCGAGGGCCTTGACGTCGCTGCAGGCCTCGAGCTGCTGACCGGTGGCACCATCACCGGTGTGACTCCCGGCGACTACTTTGCCGGTGACAAGGTCATCGCCAAGGCAGGCGACGTCGTTGCCATCCACCAGCACAACGCCTCCCGCAACTCTTACATCCTGATACCTTTCACGGCAGAGAACATCGCTTCCGTGAACACCGACAACGTGAGCATCATCACGAACGCAGCCGTCATGGTGGCACGCACCAAGAAGGATATCGTGGCTGCCGGCGCACCCGTCATCACCAAGGAGAACAAGGACCGTGCAACAGTGGTTACCATTACAACGACCAACAAGGAGTCTGTAATCTACTACACCACCGACGGCACCGAGCCCACAACGGCCAGCCCCGTATATGCCGAGCCGTTCACTCTGACCGAGGCTTGCACCGTGAGTGCGATGGCCACGCTCGACGGTTATACCCAGAGCAAGGTAGCCACGCTTGACATAGACATCAAGTCTCAGGCTGCCAAGCCTGTAATCTCTATCGAGAAGAATGCCGACAACAGCGTTGTCACTATCACCAGCCCGACGGAGAACACCACCATCTACTACAGCTACAACATGGAGAAGGATGCCGCCAAGGCACAGAAGTATACCGAGCCCATCGTTCTCCGCGACGAGCCTACCTTCATCTACGCCTTCGCAGCAGGCGACGACTGCGTGCAGTCTGAGCTTGCCGGCGACTATGTAGCCATCAACAGCCTTAACGCGCAGACCATCCGCATCGACACCCTCGCACACTTCGACGCCAATCAGGACGACTGGTTCGTCAACGACGCTGAGGCCGGCGGTACCGGTGAGGCCAAGGCATACTACTTCTGGGGCAAGAGCGCATGGAACTACTACTCTGACGAGGTAGACCACGAGGAGACCGTTAAGGGCTCTGAGGGTCAGGACTCAATCGTATACATCTACAAGCCCGATCCCAATGCAGTGAAGATTGTCAATCCTCTCACCGAGAATGGCTGGATTCTGAAGAGCGCAGGCCAGGTACTGACCGGTGAACTCACAGCCGGTGGCGAGGCCGCTGTCGGCAACGGTGCCACAGGTTACTTTGCCGAGACTGCCGAGGATATGATCGGCGGTACTCCCACCAAGGGTAAGATTACCTTCGGCGGCAAGGCCAACAACAATCCTTACACCGCTTCTATCGAGACTACCGGCAAGTATGCCGCTCCGTTCGACGTTGTCGTTTATGTGACCAACGGCGGTACTGGCGAGCCTAACCTCGAGATCCAGGTATCTGCCGACGGCGAGAAGTGGGACAGCATCGGCACTTTGAAGATGGCCACGACCCAGCGCTACTACAAGAAGACCCGCGTTTCTTACGAGACTGCCGGTGAGTACTACGTGCGTGTAGCTCAGGTAAGCGGCAGCTCCAAGGCTCAGGTTTACGACATCTACATCCTCAACAACGGCGAGGAGTCTAAGAAGTACGACCCCACAACCGTAGGAATCGAGAGCGTGAGCGCAGCATCTGCCGTTGCTTATGACGAGATCTTCAGCGTGAACGGCGTTCGTCAGAACAGCCTCCGCAAGGGTCTGAACATCGTTCGCAAGCACCTCGCTGACGGAACGGTGAAGACCGTGAAGGTGATGGTTAAGTGATAGCTGACCTCTGAGTAAAGAGACAGGCCGGTTGCAGCCCATGCGGGGCTGTGGCCGGCCTTTTTCTTTTTGAAGTCCCTCCTGACCTCCCCGAGGGGGAGGAAGTGGGAGAGATGGGAGGGCAGGGAAGACTGGGAGGGATGGGAGCTCCTTTTTCTTTTGAAATAATTTGTAATATGAAATAAAGTTCATACCTTTGTCAACCGAATCAACAAAACATTATGGACAGCAAGAAAACTTATACCTACGACGAGGCGTTCGCGGCCTCGCTCGACTATTTCGCCGGCGACGAGCTGGCCGCCCGCGTATGGGTGAACAAATATGCCATGAAGGACAGCTTCGGCAACATCTATGAGAAGTCGCCCGAGGACATGCACCGCCGCATAGCCGCCGAGATAGCCCGTATCGAGAACAAATATGCCGACCCGATGCCGGCAGAAGAGATATTCGCCCTGCTCGACCACTTCCGCTATATCGTTCCCGCCGGCAGCCCCATGACCGGCATCGGCAACGACTATCAGGTGGCGTCGCTGAGCAACTGCTTCGTCATCGGCCTCGACGGCGATGCCGACTCCTACGGTGCCATCATGCGCATCGACGAGGAGCAGGTGCAGCTGATGAAGCGCCGCGGCGGGGTGGGGCACGACCTTAGCCACATCCGGCCGAAAGGCTCGCCCGTGAACAACTCCGCACTGACCTCCACCGGCCTCGTGCCGTTCATGGAGCGCTACAGCAACTCCACCCGCGAGGTGGCCCAGGACGGCCGCCGCGGAGCCCTGATGCTCTCCGTGAGCATCAAGCACCCCGACAGCGAGGCCTTCATCGACGCCAAGATGACCGAGGGCAAGGTCACCGGCGCCAATGTCTCCGTGAAGCTCGACGACGAGTTCATGCAGGCCGCTATCGACGACCGCCCCTATACCCAGCAGTTCCCCATCGACAGCGCGACGCCCGATTTCAGCAAGGAGATCAGTGCCAAGGCCCTTTGGGAGAAGATAGTGCACAACGCATGGAAGAGTGCCGAGCCAGGAGTGCTCTTCTGGGACACCATACGTCGCGAGAGCATCCCCGACTGCTATGCCGACCTCGGGTTCCGCACGGTGTCCACCAACCCCTGCGGCGAGATACCCCTCTGTCCCTACGACTCGTGCCGCCTGCTCTCCATAAACCTCTATTCATACGTGCTCAACCCGTTCACGCCCGAGGCCCGGTTCGACTTCGACCTCTTCCGCCGCCATGTTGCCGCCGCCCAGCGCATCATGGACGACATCGTCGACCTTGAGCTTGAGAAGATAGACAAGATAATGGAGAAAATCGGCGACGACCCGCAGAGCGACGAGGTGAAGGGCGCCGAGCGCCATCTGTGGGAGAAGATCAAGCGCAAGAGCGGCATGGGACGCCGCACCGGCGTGGGCATCACCGCCGAGGGCGACATGATTGCCGCCATGGGCCTGCGCTACGGCACGCAGGAAGCCACCGACTTCTCCACCGAGGTGCACAAGCAGCTCGCCCTTGCCGCCTACCGCTCGTCGGTAGACATGGCCCGCGGCCGCGGCGCCTTCGAGGTCTACGACGCTGCCCGCGAGGCTGCCAACCCGTTCATCCTCCGCCTGAAGGAGGCCGATCCCGCCCTCTATGACGACATGGTGAAGCATGGCCGCCGCAACATCGCCTGCCTCACGATAGCCCCCACCGGCACCACCAGCCTCATGACGCAGACCACCAGCGGCATCGAGCCCGTGTTCATGCCCGTATACAAGCGCCGCCGCAAGGTCAATCCGGGCGATACCGACGTGCATGTCGACTTTGTCGACGAGGTGGGCGACTCGTTCGAGGAGTACATCGTATACCATCATAAGTTCATCACGTGGATGAAGGCCAACGGCCTCGACACCACGAAGAAGTATACCCAGGAGGAGATAGACGCCCTCGTGGCCCGCTCGCCCTACTATAAGGCCACGGCCAACGACGTCGACTGGCTGATGAAGGTGCGCATGCAGGGCGCCATCCAGAAGTGGGTCGACCACTCGATAAGCGTCACCGTCAACCTGCCCGCCACCGTCGACGAGGCTCTCGTCAACCGCCTCTATGTCGAGGCATGGCGCTCGGGCTGCAAGGGATGCACCATCTACCGCGACGGCAGCCGCTCGGGGGTGATGATTTCCGTGTCGAAGAAAGATAAGAAGGCCGAGGTGCCCGCCGCCGAGCCCGCCACGCCATGCAAGCATCCCGAGGTCACCGAGGTGCGCCCGAAGGAGCTCGAGTGCGACGTGGTGCGCTTCCAGAACAACAAGGAGAAGTGGGTGGCCTTCGTCGGCTTGCTCGACGGCTATCCCTACGAGATATTCACCGGTCTTCAGGACGACGAGGAAGGCATCGTGCTGCCCAAGACCGTGACGAAGGGAAAAATCATCAAGAACTCCGGCGACGACGGCCGCAAGCGCTACGACTTCCAGTTTGAGAACAAGCGCGGCTACAAGACCACCGTCGAGGGCCTCAGCGAGAAGTTCAACCCCGAATACTGGAACTACGCCAAGCTCATCAGCGGCGTGCTGCGCTACCGCATGCCGATAGACCATGTGATAAAGCTCGTGGGCTCGCTGCAGCTCAAGAGCGAGAGCATCAACACGTGGAAGAACGGCGTCGAGCGCGCCCTGAAGAAGTATATCGTCGACGGCACCGAGGCCAAGGGCCAGAAGTGCCCCGTCTGCGGTCAGGAGACGCTGATGTATCAGGAGGGCTGCCTCATCTGCAAGAACTGCGGCGCGTCGCGCTGCGGATAGTCCGCCGCCATCCGCCCGTGAGCGTGCGGCAATGCCCGCCGCGGGCACAAAACACCATACAGCATGATACTTAAAGAGAGCTTTATATATCTTCGTGAAGTCCGCTTCCACGCTTTCCATGGGGTTATGCCCCAGGAGAGAGCCGTGGGGGCGGACTTTACCGTAAGCATACGTGCCGGATTCGACATCAGCCGCGCCATGGCCACCGACGATGTGGCCGACACCGTCAGCTATGCCGACCTCTACGAGATAGCCCGGCGCGAGATGGCCGTGCCCTCGCGCCTTGTAGAGCATGTGGCCGGGCGCATCGCCTCGGCCGTCGCCTCGGCCTTCCCCGCCGTCAGCAGCGTGCGCGTCAGCGTCACCAAGGACAACCCGCCGATGGGTGCCGACAGCCGCGGCGCCGGCGTCGAGGTATATCTCGAGCGCGGCGCGGAGTGATGCCGGCCTGTTACGCGCCACGCGTTACACTGTTACATGCCACGCGTTACACTGTTACGTGCCACGCGTTACACTGTTACGTGCCGCATGTAACACCGTTACGTGCGGCACGTAACAATCCCGTGAGCCGCTCCAGGGTATGGAACCGACTCTCCGGCGCCTTCCCTGCGCATACATTTAATAAATGATAAAACTGCCGGAGATATTTCAGTTTTTATCGGAAAATAGCTATTTTTGCACCGATTTATAATGTCATCATGGGCAAAAAGATTATACTTTCCTTCCTCATGGCCTTATTGTTCTCGGCAGCAGGAGCTGCCGGCAAACGCTTCACGCTTGTCATCGACCCCGGACACGGCGGTCACGATGCCGGCGCGCTGGGTGCATTCTCGAAGGAAAAGAACATAAACCTGAACGTGGCATTAGCCTTCGGCCGCTATGTCGAGAAACACTGCCCCGACGTGCGTGTCATCTACACCCGCAAGACGGACGTGTTCATCACTCTCCACGAGCGTGCCAACATAGCCAACCGCAACAAGGCCGACCTCTTCGTCTCGGTGCACACCAACGCGCTGCCCCGCGGCAAGACGGCCCGCGGCCTTGAGACATACACCCTCGGAATGCACCGCGCGGCCGACAACCTCGACGTGGCGAAGCGCGAGAACTCCGTCATCCTCGTCGAGAAAGACTACAAGCAGCACTACGAGGGCTTCGACCCGCGCTCGGCGGAGAGCTATATCATGTTCGAGTTCATGCAGGACAAGAACATGGTGCAGAGCGTAGACATGGCACGCTATGTGCAGCGGCGCGTCTGCGCCTCGGCCGGGCGGCCGGACAAGGGCGTGAAGCAGGCCGGATTCCTCGTGCTCCGCGAGACTTCCATGCCGAGCTGCCTCATAGAGCTGGGCTTCATCACCACGCCCGACGAGGAGCGCCTGCTCAACACGGAAAGCAGCATCGACGCCCTCGGCTACGGCATCTACAAGGCTTTCATGGACTACCGTCAGAAGTATGACAAGACGATAACCGTGCCCTACATTGCCGAGGAGAAGCGCAAGGTGCCCGTGCCGACCGTTGTCCCCGACGGGGAAGCCCCGAAGAAGCCTGCCGGCCGCAAGAAGAAAGAGAGCGAATCGGTGATAGAGGAGCTCAAGAGCGCCCGCGGCGAAGAGCCCGCTGCCGTCAAAGCCCCCGAGGCTGCGCAGCCCGACACCGTGCCGCAGGCCGCTGCCGCGGAGCCTGCCGCGCCCGTCTTCAAGGTGCAGATACTCGCCAGCAACCGCAACCTGCGCCCCGGCAGCCAGCAGTTTAAGGGCGTCGACGGCGTGGAATGCTACGAGGAGGGCGGCATGTACAAGTATACCTACGGCTCGTCGGCCGACTACAACGAGATATACCGCCTGCGCAAGGAAATCCTCGACCGCTTCCCCGAGGCGTTCATCATAGCCTTCAAGGGCGGCGCCAAGGTCAATGTGGTAGAGGCTATACGCGAGTTTAAACAGAACAGGAACAAAAAACAGAGCTTATGAGATATTTTACTAAAGAGGTGCAGATAGCCCTTGTGGCCATCGCCGGTGTGGCAGTGCTTTTCTTCGGACTTCAGTTTCTCAAGGGACTGAGCCTCCTGTCGAGCGACGACACCTACTACGTGGCGTTCGACGACATCAGCGGCCTCTCCGCATCGAGTCCCGTCTATGCCGGCGGATTCAAGGTCGGAGTGGTCAAGGACATCGTCTACGACTACAGTCAGGCCGGTAAGATAGTGGCAGAGGTGGGCCTCGACAAGAAGCTGCGCCTGCCGAAAGGCTCTACGGCAGAGATAGAGAGTGACATGCTCGGCAACATAAAGGTGAACCTCATCCTCGCCGCCGACCGTACGGTGGCCATGGCCGCCGGCGACACCATCAGCGGCATGAAGGACAGCGGCATGCTCGGCCGCGCCGCGGGAATGATTCCCACGGTGGAGAAGATGCTGCCCAAGCTCGACTCTATCATGGCCAGCCTCAACACCCTGCTTGCCGACCCCGCCCTCGCCAGTTCGCTGCATAACGTAGACCGCATAACGTCAGACCTCACCGTGACCACCGCCGAGCTGAACCGTCTCATGGCCGGACTGAACCGCAATGTGCCCGGCATGATGGCAAAGACCGGCCGCGTGCTCGACAATGCCGACCGCCTGTCGGCACAGCTCGCCGCCATCGACGTGGCCGCAACGATGGCCAAGGTCGATGCCACGCTCGCCGGCGTGCAGACGCTCACCGCGAAGCTCAACAGCGACGAGGGCACGCTCGGCCTGCTGATGCGCGACCCCGAACTGTATCATAGCCTGACGGCGACCATGCGCGACGCCGACTCGCTGATGATAGACCTCAGGCAGCACCCGAAGCGATACGTTCATTTCTCTGTTTTCGGGCGGAAAGACAAGTGAGTGGGGTGTGAGGTTATGAGGTTGTGAGGTTTATGGTTTTAAGGTTATGAGGTTGTGAGGTTATGAGGTTGTGAGGTTATGAGGTTGTGAGGTTGTGAGGTTATGAGGTTATGAGGTTATGAGGTTGTGAGGTTATGAGGTTGTGAGGTTGTGAGGTTACGGTTGTGAGGTTACTGTTATGGGGCTATGAGGCCGTGACGGGGCTCTAATTTTATTTTGTCTAAATAATGGCGGCAGTTCCGCCGGGTGGTGCCGATGCGCCGCATATCCTTTGAACATACGGGTTTACAGCCCGCAGGTCTGCATGTGCCCCATTGTCGGGCTTTATGCGGCTTGCTGTCTTAATCCGTTGAGGCTCAGAATATTCGACATGCGCAAGCCTCTTTTTCTTTGAAAACCGGCCGTCCGACGGCTAACAGTCCGTATATAAGCGAGTTACGCCCTTTTGCCGGAAACACCGTTAAAAACCGAAATTTGCCCGTTTCGGAAAAAAGAGCGAAATTTGCATCTGCTTATAACGGCAACACCTATTATTTAATGCAAAGCAACAGCCATATAGAGATGCAGGCAGACAGTAGCAAGACACTGTGGAGCAAGTGCCTCGACCTTATCAGGGAGAGCGTCACCGAGCAGCAGTTCAACACCTGGTTCCGTCCGATAGTGTTCGAGTCGTACTCAACAGACGACCGTACGCTGTTGGTGCAGGTGCCGAGTCCATACGTCTATGAGTATCTGGAGCAGTACTATGTGGGTCTGCTGAGCAAGGTGCTTGCCAGCTGTTTCGGCACGAACGTGCGCCTGCGCTACCGCATCGTGACCGATAAGGCGCACAACATAGCCCAGGAGGTCGAGGCCGAGGAGACGCCCGTGATAGAGCAGCCGCGCCCCGCGGTGAAAGGTCTGAAGACCCAGGGCGGGGCAGCGGCCCGTCAGGCCGCCGGCGGGCTCAACCCGCAGCTCAACCTGCACCAGACATTCAACAACTACATTGAGGGCGAGAGCAATAAGCTGCCGCGCACCGTCGGCCTCTCGATAGCCGAGCATCCCGGCAAGTCGACGTTCAACCCGTTCTTCATCTACGGCCCCTCCGGCTGCGGAAAGACACACCTCGTGAACGCCATCGGCGTGAAGTGCAAGGAGATGTATCCCGCCAGGCGGGTGCTCTACGTCAGTGCAAGGCTCTTCCAGGTACAGTTCACCGATGCCACGCGGCAGAACACCACCAACGATTTCATCAACTTCTACCAGTCCATCGACGTGCTGATAGTGGACGACATACAGGAGTGGGCGACGGCGCCGAAGACCCTCGACACCTTCTTCCACATCTTCAACCACCTCTTCCGCAACGGCAAGCAGATAATCCTTGCCAGCGACCGTCCGCCCGTGGAGCTCCAGGGCATGAAAGACCGCCTGCTGACCCGCTTCAGCTGCGGACTCATTGCCGAGCTTGAGAAGCCAAACGTGCAGCTCTGCGTCGACATACTGAACTCGAAGTGCCGCCGCGACGGCCTGAAGATACCCGCCGACGTGATACAGTTCATCGCCTCGACGGCCAACGGCAGCGTGCGCGACCTCGAGGGAGTGATAAACTCGCTGATGGCATACTCCGTGGTCTACAACTGCAATATAGACATGCGTCTGGCCGAGCGGGTCATCAAGCGCGCCGTGAAGATAGACAACCACCCGCTCACGGTGGACGACATCCTCGAGAAAGTGTGCACCCATTACAACGTGACGCAGCAAAACGTGTTCAGCCGCAGCCGCAAGCGCGACTACGTGACGGTGCGTCAGGTGTCGATGTACTTCGCCCAGAAGTATACCAAGATGCCGGCCTCGCGCATCGGACAGCTCATCGGCAACCGCGACCACTCCACCGTGATACACAGCTGTTCGACCGTGGAGCAGCGCCTCAAGGTCGACAAGGGCTTCGTGGCAGAGCTCGCAAGCATAGAGAACTCGTTTCGTCTGAAACAGTAGCCGGCCGGCGCCCCGGTGCTGTCCGGACATCATAAGAAAGCATCATGAGCATACTCTCTTTCGTCAAGAAGTGGACGCTGCCCGTCGCGATATGCGTCGGCACGCTTTTCTATCTGCTTTTCTCAAGCATCGACCTGCTCGTGCCCGTGGGTAACGTTGTCGGGCCGTTATTAGCCGATACCCTGCCGTACGGCATGTTCATCATCCTTTACGTCACATTCTGCAAGATCAAGGTGCGCGAGATGAAGCCCCGCGCGTGGCATCTGTGGCTTCAGGTGTCGCGTCTGGTCATGGCGCTGATCCTCGTCAGGCTCATCGTCAATGCCGGCAATGCCGATACGAAGCTCGTCCTCGAGGGCGCTTTCGTCTGCGTGATATGCCCCACGGCTGCTGCTGCAGCCGTGGTGACGGAGAAGCTCGGTGGCAGCATCGCCTCGCTGACCACCTTCACCATCATCGACAATCTCGTCACCTCACTGATAATACCGCTCCTTTTCCCCCTTGTGGAGAAAGAGGTGCACGTGCCTTTCATCACCATGTCGCTGCTCGTGTTGCGCAATGTTGCCTCGGTGCTCGTGGCGCCGCTCGTCCTCGCGCTGCTCACGCGCCGGCTCGCGCCGCGTCTCAACGACCGCATCTGCCGTACCAAGAACATCGGTTTCTACATGTGGTGCTTCAACCTTGCCGTCGTCACCGGCCTCACCATGCACAACATACGCTATTCCTCGGTTACCGGCATCGTGCTCGTGGCACTCCTCGTGCTGCCCCTCGCCGTGGCCATCATGCTCTTTTCGCTCGGCAAGTGTGTCGGCCGGCCCTACGGCGAGAACATCAGTGGCGGACAGGCCGTCGGTCAGAAGAACACCGTGGTGGCCATCTGGCTTACAGTCACCTTCCTAAACCCGCTCGCCGCCGTGGCTCCCGGCGCTTACGTCATCTGGCAGAACATGATAAACGCATGGCAGCTGTGGTATAAGGAGAAATACGGTAAGGTGAAGTGGTGAGGCCTCCGGGCTCTCCGAACCCTCCCGTAATCAAAAAGAGCGGTATTAAAAGCGAAAATCCCGCATTGTCAGTAGCTTTTTGTTGTAACTTTGCAAGTTGAACAATAAATATGCTACTAATTATGAACCGATTAAGAAAACTTAGTGTTGCCGTGCTGGCTGCGTTCGCAGCAGGAGCAGTGGCACAGAACACGCCCGTCAGCCAGATGGAGAAGCTGTCGCGCGGCCTCGTCGTAGTGCCGGCTGCCAGCGGTACAGGGCGCTTCATCAGTTGGAGGATGCTCGGAACAGACAACGATTCAACCGTATTCGAGGTGCTTGCCAACGGCGCTTCAATGAAGAAAGACATAACCGGAACGACATCATGCCTCGACCGTACCGGCCAGGCCTCCACCAAGTATCAGGTGGTGACATGCCAGGCGGGTGGGGTGCGCGACACCACCGACGCCGTGACGTCGTGGAGCGACATCTACCTCTCGCTGCCCCTCGACCGTCCCGCGGGCGGAACCCTTGACGGCGAGGCCTACACCTACTCACCCAACGACTGCAGCGTGGGCGATGTTGACGGCGACGGCAACTACGAGATAATACTGAAGTGGGACCCGTCTAACTCTAAAGACAACTCGCAGGGCGGCAAGACGGCAAACGTATACCTCGACTGCTACAAGCTCGACGGCACCAAGCTGTGGCGCATAGACCTCGGTCCGAACATCCGTGCCGGCGCGCACTACACCCAGTTCCTCGTCTACGACTTCGACGGTGACGGACGCTCGGAACTCATCTGCAAGACGGCGCCCGGAAGCATCGACGGCAAGGGAGCCTACGTGAACCAAGCCGCCACGGACGACGAGATAAAGAGCGCCGACAACAGCAAGGACCACCGCTCGTCGGCCGGCCGCATCAACAGCGGACAGGAGTATCTGACAGCCTTTGACGGCGAGACAGGCGCAGCCCTGCACACCATATTCTATAACCCCAACCGCAACGGAACATACGGCGGCGACAAGGCCGGCACATTCAACTGGGACGACCGCAGCGGCAGGACCGACAACGGCTCGTATGGCAACCGCGGTGAGCGCTACCTCGCCACGGTGGCCTATCTCGACGGACCGGAGAGCAACGCGAGTGCCGTGATGTGCCGCGGATACTACACCTACGCCTTCGTCTGGGCCGTAGACTTCGACGGCAAGGAACTGAAGCACAAGTGGCTGCACTACTCACGGTCGACGAAGGAAGTCGACGTGACCGACGCCAGCTGGAACAAGCGGACCGAAAAGTATACGACCAACACACGCGGAGGTGCCGGCAGCTTCACCGCATACGGCAACGGAAACCATAACCTCTCGTGCGCCGATGTCGACGGCGACGGCTGCGACGAGATAGTATGGGGCTCGGCCGCCATCGACAACGATGGCTCGCTGCTCTATGCCACGGGCTACGGTCACGGAGACGCCATCCATCTGAGCGACCTCATCCCCGACCGGCCCGGTCTCGAGGTGCTTCAGGTGCACGAGTCGAAGGACAACTATCACGGATGGGACCTTCACGACGCCGCCACGGGCGAGATAATACACAACGCCATCATCGCCAACAGCGACAACGGGCGCGGCCTTGCTGCCGATATGGATTCCGAATACCGCGGATTCGAGTTCTGCTCGGCCTCAGACAGGTCTGTGCGCAACGCGCAGACAGGAAATGTGATCACCACCGGACAGACCTCGGTGAACTTCCGCGCCTACTGGGACGGAGATCTTCTGGACGAGCTTGTCGACGGAAACAAGATGGACAAGTGGAACGGCAACGGCACGAGCCGAGTATATCCGAAGGCGGGCAAGAACTTCTACGACATCGCCAGTTCCTCCTCGTGCAACGGGTCGAAGGCCACCCCGAACCTCGTTGCCGACATCCTCGGCGACTGGCGTGAGGAGATAATCTACTGGAACGGCGGCACATCGAGCCATCTGAACATCTTTACCACCAACGTGGAGACGCAGTTCCGCGTGCCCACGCTGATGCACGACCATACATACCGCATGGCCGTCACATGGCAGAACACGGCATACAACCAGCCCCCGCACCTCGGCTACTACCTGCCCGACCAGTTCGCAACCGAGTATGTACTCCTCGGTCCGGGCGCCATGGAGCAGACCGTGACCAAGGGTGACAGCATAAAGACCATCATGCTGACGTGGAAGAACAGCGCCGCCGCATCTCTGCTCAAGTCCGTCGCCCCCGACGGCACGGTAAAGAACGGAGCCGCGCCGGACGGATTCTCCTACAGCCGCTCGTATGTGGGCAAGACCCTGACCATCGAGGGCGCCCCGCAGGAGACCGGAACCTACGAGTTCATCCTCAAGAGCGGTGCCAACGTGGTCGACAAGTCGTTCCGCATGGATACCATCCGCATCCACAGCGTAGAGTCTACGGCTATCGAGGCCGTGACAGGAGCTGAGGCCGGAGAGTGGGTGAAAGTGCTCAGCAGCGGCACCGTGAGCGACAATATCGTGCTGGACTTTGCTCTCAGGAAGCCGCAGACCGTGAAGATTGGCATCTACAGCATGACGGGTGCCAAGGTGTTCGGCTGCGACTGGTTTGCCGGCAACGGCGCACCGCTCGAAATCAGCGGCCTCGGCCGTCTGACGGGAGGCGTCTACATGCTGCGCGTCGACTCGTCGGAGGGAACCTTCGCACGTAAATTCATAAAAAGATAAGGCATAAGCCGCCGGAATAAGTGATTTTCGTACGATAGTCACGAAATTCGTACTATATTCCCATATTTCTTGAACCGTAAGTCCGTATCTTTGCGGATATGATTCAAGAAATATGGGAATAATATTTTAATGGAAATGAAAAAGACATTAAGACTACTGCTGACCTTTGCGCTCATGGCCGCCTCCATGGGCGCCGACGGTAGGGAAACCTACAATTTCAATTCGGGATGGCGCATCGACCGCCAGAAGAACACCGTCACACTGCCGCATGCCTGGAACGAGGATGAGGCTTACAAGGTGTACATCGACAAGATGAGCGACTCGGTGATATGGTACCGCAAGACGTTCATCCTGCCGAAGAATGCCGCCGGCCGCCGCGTGTTCATAGAGTTCGAGGGCGCCCGTCAGGCCGCCGAGGTGTTCGTCAACGGGCATCCCGTCGGGCTGCACGAGAACGGAGTGATGGCTTTCGGCTTCGACCTCACCCCCTATGTCAAGGCCGGAAAGAACCGCATCGAGGTGCGTACGGACAACGACTGGAACTACCACGAGCGCGAAACCAAGTCTACCATCCAGTGGAACAACAAGAACTTCAACGCCAACTACGGCGGACTGCCGAAGAACGTGAGGCTCCACGTCACCGACAACGTATATCAGACGCTGCCGCTATACAGCAACCTGAAGACCACCGGCGTGTATGTATATGCCAAGGACCACGACATACAGGGCCGTCAGGCCACGATATGCGTGGAGAGCGAGGTGCGCAACGAGACCGATGCGCCCGTGAAGAGACGCCTGCAGGTGGCCGTCACGGAGATGGACGGTGCCTCGGTGTGCGGCTTCAGCAGCGAGGAGACCACGATCCCTGCCCACGGCACGGCCGTGCTGAAGGCGCAGGCACGCGCCTACGGCCTGCACTTCTGGAGCTGGGGCTACGGCTATTTATATAAGGTGAAGACGTCGCTTGCCGACGGCAGCGATGCCGCCGCCGACGCAGTGACTACGGTGACCGGCTTCCGCAAGACCGAGTTCCGCAACGGCATGTTCTACCTGAACGACCGCGTGCTCATGGTTCACGGCTATGCGCAGCGTACGAGCAACGAATGGCCCGGCGTGGGCATGTCGGTGCCGGCGTGGCTCAGCGACTATTCTAACGACCTGATGGTCAAGAGCGGCGGTAACGTGGTGCGCTGGATGCACGTCACGCCGTGGAAGCAGGATGTGGAGTCGTGCGACCGCGTGGGCCTGATACAGGCCATGCCCGCCGGCGATGCAGAGAAAGACGTCGAGGGACGCCGCTGGGAGCAGCGCGAGGAACTCATGCGCGACGCCATAATATACAACCGCAACAACCCCAGCATCATCTTCTATGAGTGCGGCAACCAGCGCATATCCGCCGAACACATGGTGTCGATGAAGGCCATCCGCGACAAGTACGACCCCAACGGCGGGCGTGCCATAGGCAGCCGCGAGATGCTCGACCGTCCCGAGGCGGAATATGGCGGCGAGATGCTCTACGTGAACAAGAGCGACACCAAGCCCATGTGGATGATGGAATACTGCCGCGACGAAGGCCTGCGCTGGTACTGGAACTCGTGGAGCTACCCCTTCCACAAGGAAGGCGACGGCCCGCTCTACCGCAACGCGCCGGCCGACGCCTACAACCACAACCAGGATGAGTTTGCCCGCGAACTCGTCGCCCGCTGGTACGAATACTGGTTAGAGCGTCCCGGCAGCGGCACGAAGGTCAATTCCGGCGGTGTCAAGATTGTCTTCAGCGACACCCAGACACACGGCCGCTCTGCCGACAACTACCGTGTGAGCGGCGTGGTAGACCCGATGCGCGTGCCCAAGGATGCCTTCTTCGCCCATAAGGTGATGTGGGACGGATGGGTCGACGACCTGAAGCCGGCCACATACATCGTCGGTCACTGGAACTACAAGCAGGGCGAGACCGTCCCCACGGTGTATGTGGTGTCTACGAGCGACAGCGTGACCCTCTCGCAGGGCAGCCGCACCATCACCGCCGACGAGCACAAGTACCGTTTCCTGCACATCTTCAAGAACGTGAAGTATACCGACGGCAGGCTCGTGGCCACAGCCATGGACCGCAACGGCCGCACCGAGTCGACATATACGCTTGAGACCGCCGGCGCCCCCGCCGCCATAAAGCTCACCGCGATAGAGAACCCCACAGGATGGAAGGCCGACGGCAACGACCTCGCGCTGGTGCAGGTGGAAATCACCGACAAGGAGGGACGCCGCTGTCCGCTCGACAACAGGCTCGTGAAGTTCACCCTCAGCGGTCCGGCAGAGTGGCGCGGCGGTGTTGCCAAGGGCAAGGACAACCACGTGTTCTGCGACACCCTGCCCGTAGAGTGCGGCGTGAACCGCGTGATGCTGCGCTCCCTCACAAAGGCAGGCACCGTCACCCTGACGGCCAAGGCCGAGGGCATGGCCGACGCCCGCATATCGTTCACCACGCATCCGGTGACCGTCGAGGGCGGACTCACCACCTATATGCCGTCTGACGGCCTGGCCTGCGTGCTCGACCGCGGCGAGACACCCGCCACGCCGTCGTTCCGCCAGTGGCGCCGCGAGGTGCCCATCGAGTCGGCTGTGGCAGGCAGCGGCAACGACCCGCGCCTCAGCTACGACACGTTCGAGAACACATCGTGGGACAGCAGCAACCGTCTCGACGAGGCTTGGATAACCTACACCCTCGCAGAAGACACCCGGATAGACGACATCTGCATAAAGATGAAAGGCTTTAGGGCAACCACATACCCCATCGCCGTATATGCCGGCGACGTGAAGGTGTGGGAGGGATGGACCCCGAAGTCGCTCAGCTTCATCCACATACCGCTCAAGGATGCCCCGGCGGCGAAGACATACACCATCCGCTCGCTCGGCCCGAGCACCACGAGAGACGCCTTCGGTGCCGTTCAGGAGCTCGACAGCCGCAACAACGACAAGAAGATGAGAGGCAGCAACGCCTTGAAAATCATAGAGGTGGAATTCCTCAAGAACCTGTGATAGTTTGTAAAGACAGAGAACTTATATACAAATTAAACGCAAAGACGCGAAGTCTTTTTTCCTTGTTATCAATTTTACAGGAAGAAGACTTCGCGTCTTTGCGTCTTTGCGTTGAGTGGCGGAATGGTAGGGGATGTAGGGATAACATCTTCCATCTAACATCTTCCATCTAACATCTTCCAACTCCCATCTTACAGCGTCGGGACAACCCTCTTGATTCTTCCGTCGGCCTCGAACTCCATACGGTCGATGCACACCTCGCGGTTATATCCGGCCGCCCATCCCAGTTTTATAGCGTCGGGACGTGCGAAGCGGTGGTATACGATATACCATTCGTCGGTGCCGGGCTTGCGCAGTATCGAGTGGTGGCCCGTGCCGAAGATACCCTTTGACGGGTCCTGGCTCAGCACGACGGTGCGCTCGACGCCTGCCGGCTTGCCGCCGCGCGTGAGTTCGGTGGGCGAGTCGCTGATGAGGTAGCGCACGCGGTAGTTTGCGCTGCGCGTGTCGTTCTCCGACCACATGAAGTAGTACAGGCCGTCTCGCTCGAATACGTATGTGCCCTCGTTGTAGTTGTATCTCGCCTTGTCCTTGCGGTCTATCAGAACCTTTGTCGATACGATGCTCTTCATGTCCTTGCCCAGCTCAGACACGGCAAGGAAGCCGTTGCCCCAGTAGAGGTAGTACTTGCCCGTCTTCGGGTCCTGGAACACGTCAGGGTCTATCACCTGTCCGCCCTTCACGCCCTCGGGTCTGGTGTCGAGCAGCGGTTTGCCCAGTGCGTCGGCGAACGGTCCTGTGGGATTGTCGGCCGAAGCCACGCCAATCTTGCCCTCGGCGGTGAAATAATAGAAATACTTGAACTTCTTTTTACCCTTCTTGTGCTCGATGATGCACGGCGCCCAGAGGCATTTGTCGGCCCATTTACAGTCTTTCACGAGGTCGAACATCACGCCCTCGTCCTTCCAGTTGCGCAGGTCTTCCGACGAGTAGACCTTCGCATCGTGGTTCTTCCAGCCCTCGTTGCCGTCCGTGGTGGGGTAGAGGTAGTACTTGCCCGTCTTCTCGCTGTACATAATCTCCGGGTCGGCGAAGAGCCCCTTGATGACCGGGTTGGCCTCGTTCGGCTTGATGTGCCGGGCCTCGCGTGCGTCGCTCCATGCCTGCAGGCGGTCATATTCCTCCTTCGTCAGCGTCATGAACGAGCCGTGCTGCGGACCGTTGACACCCTCAATGTCCTGCGGGCTGCTGAAGTTGCGCATGTATTTGTCAGCCTTGCAGATGCGGTAGTGCTTCGGGTTCGACGAGTATTCGATGTATCCGATGCGCCAGTTCTCCTCTCCGGGAATCCTGTAGGCCGACACACCCTCGCATTTCTTGTTGCCCTCGAAGTTGATGTAGTCGTGGTCCACGGGCTCGCCCCACGGTCCGGTCAGCGCCTTTGCCGTAGAGGTGAACAGTCCCGGCTTTCCGCCCTCCTTCTTTATCATCATGTGATAGAGCCCGTCGGCCTCCACATAGTTTATGTCGGCGTCTATCGTGGCATATCCCCAGTCGAAGAGCAGCCTCGGCTTCGTCAGCGTGGTGAACGTCTCGTCGGCGTACGAGTAGTACATCCTGTCGTATTTCTCCTCGGCCTGGTTCCACAGCGAGTAGTAGATGAAATATCCGCCACGCTTCCCGTCGGGCCATACGTAGGCCGGGTCCCAGAATATCTGCGGCGCCCACACGCGGTTTATCGTGCTCCAGTCCTTGTATACGTCGGGCGACTGAGGGTCGCTGAAAATCTCCGGACCCTTGCGGAAGTCGAACGTCACCGACTTCCAGTTTATCAGGTCGTCGCTCGTATAGAGGTCCATGCCGTAGTTGTTCCATACGTGGCTCTTACGCACGCACATGTCAGTGGTCACCATCAGGTATCCCGTGCCGTCGTGCTTGCGGCATACGTAGGCGTCGCGCGTGCCCCCTTCAATCCTTGCGTGTTCCGACGGCGAGAATATGGAGTCGCCGTTGATGAGGTCGTGGAAGTGCAGTCCGTCGCGGCTCAGGGCGTATGCTGTCCATTCTCCGCGGTCGCTCATGTGGCAGTAGAGAATGCCGTAGTCTCCCTTCTGCAGGTTCTGTGCGGTGCCTGCCAGCTGCGCCGTGGCCAAAGCCAAGGCCAGTCCCCACCTTCTGATAGTTTTCTTTCCCATGTAGTGTAATAGTTTTATTGGTTTTTTAGAATAGTTGCATCTTGCCGTGAGCACCTCCGCATGGCGTTTGCGCTCCCGTATGCAAAGATATTACAAAAGCCCAATAAAACCGAATAAAAAGCAATAAATCCGGTTTTTATTGCCCTCATATTAGATATTTTTCTTATATTTGTAGCCTTAAATGTACCAATTACCAGACTATTAGCCTACAGGCTCTGCTGAAAAGAAGACTAATTAGGAATACTGACAGAAACAATAACACAATTGATATGAAGAAAAGACTGACACTTTTATTGATGTCCGGCCTCGTCACCGTCGGGGCCTGGGCACAGCGCGCCACAGATGTCCTCGACCGCGGACTCGTGGCCGTTAAGGTGCTCGGAGGCGTGCAGTGCAGCTGGCGCATCCCGGCAGAAGAGTATTACGACGTCACCTACAACATCTACTGTGACGGCGAGAAGCTGAACGACCAGCCGCTCACCACCTCCAACTACCGACACAAGGGCGGCAAGCTCGGCAGCAGCTATGCCGTGGAGGCCGTGGTGAGGGGAAAGGCGCAGCCGCAGTGCGCCCCCGTGACGACGTGGGACAAGAACTTCCTTGAGATAAAAATGAACCACGGCAACCTCACCAGCACATACATCCCCAACGACGCATGCGTGGCCGACGTGGACGGCGACGGCCAACTCGAGATTCTGCTCAAGTTCGACAACGCCAGCGACGCCGGCAACAGCTACATGCCCGGCGGATATAACGGTGAGTATGCCATCGTGGAGGTATACAAGATGGACGGCACCAAGCTGTGGTGGCTCGACTTCGGCCCCAACATGGGTGACTTCCAGAACAACGAGAACAACATCGTGGCCTACGACTGGGACGGCGACGGCAAGGCTGAGGCCGTGATGCGCGCTGCCGACGGCACCACCATACACATGGCCGACGGCACCACATACGTCGTTGGTGACAAGTCGAAGAACTACCGCAGCCCGAACGGCGGGGGCGGAGTAAACTGGTTCATGCACGAGGGCGACGAGTTCCTGCTCTACCTCAACGGCGAGACGGGCAAGCCATATCAGGTGATGACATATCCGCTGCTCCGCCTCGAGCCGGGCGAGACAGACCTCAACAAAGCATGGGGCGACGGCTACGGCCACCGCTCTTCCAAGCACTTCTTCGGCGCGCCGTGTCTCGACGGCCGCAAGCCGAGCATATTCCTTGCGCGCGGCATCTACACCCGCCACAAGATGATAGCCCTCGACGTAAATCCCGCCACGCACGAGTTGACGGAGCGCTGGCGCTGGAACTGCAATACGGCCGGCTCATGGTACGGACAGGGATATCACAACTTCGGCATCGCCGATGTGGACTGGGACGGCCGCGATGAGATAGTCTTCGGCTCGATGGTCATCGACGACAACGGCAAGGGACTCTCCACCACCGGTCTCGGTCATGGCGACGCACAGCACTGCAGCGACTTCGACCCCTATATCCACGGACAGGAGATATTCGCCTGCAACGAGGATAGACCGAACAACAACTTCCGCGACGCCACCACGTCGAAGATATACTACCGCAGCATCGGTGGCAACGACGACGGCCGCGGCATCATGGGCAACTTCAGCAACGAATATCCCGGAGCACAGGGCTCGTCGGCACGCGACGGCAACCTCATCAGCTCCGTGACGCATGCCGCCATCCCCGGCGGCTCGAAAGCCGATATCGCCCAGAACTTCCGCATCTACTGGGACGGCGACCTCTGCGAGGAGACGTTCAACTATGTCAACGGCAAGAACACCGCCGGCGGTATATATAAGCCGGGCCGCGGCCTGATAGCCACACTCGAGGGCAGCCTCACCAACAACGACACCAAGGGCACGCCATGCTATCAGGGTGACATCCTCGGCGACTGGCGCGAGGAGGTCATCATGCGCACGGCAGACAACAACATCCGCATCTACACCTCCGACGTGGAGACGAAGTGGCGCAACTATACGCTGTGGCACGACCACCAGTACCGCCAGGCCATGGTGTGGCAGATGTGCGGCTACAACCAGCCGCCCCACACGAGCTACTTCCTCGGCGAGCTTGAGGGCATCACCGTGGCTCCAGCCCCGCTCACCATGACCGGCCGCACCGAGATTGCCGACGGAGCCACCATCGGCAGCGCTGCCGCAGACAAGCACGTCATCATGTGCGAGACGGGCGACATGACCGTTGCCGTCAGCGACGGGGCAGCGCCTTACATCTTCACCGACAACGCCCCCACATGGGTGCAGGGACACGACAACAACAATAACATCACCACCGAGACATACACGCACACCCTCACCGGCGGGGCATTCACCGGCGGGATGCGTCTCGTGAAGCAGGGCGACGGCACGCTCGTGCTGCCCAAGGTGACGCAGACATACACCGGCAGCACCGACGTGTGGGCCGGCACGCTCCGCTTCGACGGCACGCTGCAGGCCAGCCGCATCTGGCTCAACCGCCACACGACGCTCGTCAGCGACGGCGGACGCTTCATGAACGGCATCGTGGCAGACTATAATGCCGTCGTCGTGCCCGGCGAGAACACCAAGAGCACCATCGAGACAGACTCGCTGATACTCAACTTCGGCTCAGTGGTGAGCATCGACCTCTTCGGTGCAGACATCACCGCCGACGTGGTGAAAGCCGGCGTGCTGAAGATAGAGAAGAAGAACTGGCGCAACGGTCCGGCATACTCGTCGCCCGTGCTCCGCTTCGTGAAGCATCCGGCGGCCGGCGAGGACAACGTGGCAAACGGCCGATACCTAATCGGAGAGATAGGAAAGATTGAGGGCAACATCGCCAACCTCGTCATCGAAGGCATGAACAGCTCGAAGACCGCGCTCGAATATGAGGACGGCAAGCTCTACCTGACCGTTGTCAACTATGTTGCCGGCGATGTGAAGTGGACCGGCAGCAACGACGGCACATGGGATGTGGACGTCACGGCAAACTTCACCGAGGCCGCCACGGGCGACGCACGCTCGTTCGTGCCCGGCGATGCGGTGACATTCGACGACAACGCACAGATTACCGACATCACCATCAAGGGCAGCGTGGCTCCTGCATCCATCACCTTCGCCAACGAGGCAAAGACATTCACCCTCGCGGGCGACAGCATCGTGGGCGGCGGAACGCTGACGAAGAACGGCAAGGGCACTACTATTATAAATAATGTGAACCGCATCGGCAACACTACCGTCAACGGCGGAACGCTCACTGCGGCCTCGTTTGCCAACACCGTGGGACAGGACTATGGCTCATTAGGCTCTGTGGACAAGACCATCACCGTGAGCAACAACGCCACGCTCAGGGCCGGAAGCACGGCCACGGCCGGACAGACCATCACCGTGGGCGAGGGCGGAGCAACGCTTGACACGCCGAACGGCGTGACGCTGGCTCTCGAGAAGGGCGTCGGCGCAGCCGTGCAGGGAGCCGCGCTCACCAAGACGGGCGCCGGAACGCTGAACCTGGGTCCGGGCAATAGGGTGGCAAAGTTCATCCTCGAGGCCGGAACGGTGAATGTGGCAGAGAAAGACAACATAGCACAGCTGCCCGCCACGGTTGAGCTGCGCGGAGGAACGCTCTACGATCCGGGCAGCGACGGCGGCTCGGGAACGACGAACTCAGCCAACTTCGTTGTGCCGGAGAAGTGCACGGCGCGCTTCTACGTAGACCCGAGGTGCAACTATACCGGCAAGCTCACCGGCTCGGGAACGTTCCGCGTATATGCAGCCGGTGTGCGCAATTACTTCAAGGGCGACTGGAGCGCTTTCGAGGGCACGCTCATCCCAGGCCTGTCGAAGCGCGGAACATACGACCCCTCGTTCGACTTCGCCAACTCTTACGGCCTGCCGAAGGCGACGTTGTTGGTGGAGAAGGGCGTGACGTTCAACAACAGCAGCGACAAGGGCGGCACATACAACGTGGAGATAGGCGTGATTGAAGGCGAGGGAACGCTGGCCGGCAGCGGCACGTACACCATCGGCGGCACCGGGGCGGACATACGCTTCTCCGGAATCATCAAGTCGGCCATAAAGAAGAAGGGTGAGGGCACATGGACCATACCGTCGTCGGCCCCGCAGCAGTTGATAGGCGCTGTCGC
Source organism: uncultured bacterium (assembly GCA_905216025.1). Taxonomy (GTDB): domain Bacteria; phylum Bacteroidota; class Bacteroidia; order Bacteroidales; family Bacteroidaceae; genus Prevotella. The sequence continues at coordinate 51,157 of CAJMSE010000005.1, forward strand.
CATCGATGGCGGCGTGCTCAATCTCAGCACGTTCAACTCGGCAACGTCGTTGATAAACAATACAGTGACAATCGGCAGCGGCGCAGCCCTCAAGGGCTCGGGCACGGTGAAGGCCATCGTGCTGAAGAACGGTGCCGAGCTGACGCCGGGAACCATGATGTCGGCCGATGCCTCCGGATTCATCGCCGCAGAGAACTCGCTGTATGCAAACAACGGCTCGGCCATCAACCTGAACATCAAGAACGCCAACAACATGGCTTCTTCCCGCTCGTTCATCAAGGCTGGAACGCTGCTGAACATCTCCGGTACGGTCAACGTAACGCTGAGCAGCACATACGCTCCGGCAGTCGGCGACGAGATAATACTCTGGACGGCAGAGACCTTCACCGGCACGCCGACGCTCAACCTGCCCGCACTGCCCGCAGGACTGAAGTGGGACGACACCGACCTGCTCAAGCCCACCGGCACGCTGCGCATCGTCGAAGACCCGACAGGCATCGCCGGACTTAACGCCGACGGCACGTCGCGCTGCCGCATCTACACGCTCGGCGGCCAGCTCGTGGGCGAGTTCAATGCCGCACCGGATGCCGTTAAAGAGGCTGCCGCCAAGCTCGGCCTCGCCTCAGGCACGTATGTCGTGAGCATCGCGGCAACATCGGCCAACGTCAAGGTGGTGGTAAGATAGCCTGCGGCGGAATCTACGGCGGATTGCAAATCCGCCGAGGAAAATAGGTAAATAATATCACGCAGATTGTAGGGACATATTCTCGTATTTGTCCGCAACATTATAATAATGTGTTGTGAACGGACAAATACGAGAATATGTCCCTACTTATGTGGAGCAATATGACGAAAAGACCCGAATATTTGATATAACACTTCTTTCCCTGATTTATTCCAATTAGCAGTTCGTCGCATATTAAAAAATATGTATATATTTGCCAATCAAATACTGCTAAGAGTGAGATAAAGATATTTCATCTATTAACTTAATTATAAACAAACAACAAATGAAAAAGCGATTACTTATTATGTTTGCCGCTGCCTTAGGCGCGGTTAATTCGTTCGCTTACGAGGTTGGCCAGTACGTCTATACGGAGAATGGACGTTTCATGATTACTGGTACCAACATGGTAAAGAACGGAGATTTCTCTAATGGATTTGAGGGCTGGACCAACTTCGGTGGCACGGCATTGTCTCCTGATACTTTCGAGATATCTGCAAACGGTCCTGAGGGAAGGAACTGTATGGCTGCGACGCTGGCTTCCGGCGGTACTCAGAAGACCGACGGTTTCGCAACGTCTACAAACTTCATGCAGACAGTGCAGCTCGCTCCGAACGGTTCTTACATCGTTACCTACAAGACAAAGGCTTACACCCTGCCCCGTATCACATCCGTTTCCCTCGACCGTAACAACAACTACCAGAACGTGTTTGTAAACGGCGATGGCAGCTGGCCTGTTATGCGCACGACAGAACACCGCGCGCTGATCAAGCAGAGCCTCTACAGCTTCGGTACATGTACCGATACATGGCAGGAGCGCGTGACCAACTATACAGCCGGCGACTCTGTATCTTACATGAACATATTTTTCTTCAACCTCGTGCCGGGCGATGCCTATGCAGACTTCGGTATCTACGAGGTTAAGCAGGTTGGTGACGACCGCAAGCTCCAGGACGCTGTCAACATGATAGAGTTCGTTATCAACGACAGGGTAAACTTCCCCAATGGTGACGACCTGCGTGCTCAGCTTGAAGGAATAGCCAATGAAATGAAGGGCATGATTGGCTCTCCTATTGATGTGAACGCAGTGGAAGACATGGTTTACAACATCATGGAGGCAGAGGAAGGTTACTTCAAGGCTTTCCTCGCAGCAAACTCTGCAGATGTGTCTACCTACTATAAGAACTTCACTTTCAACGATGCTGCCACAGCAGGAGCTAACAAGGGCCTTGGAACAGCAAAGGGATGGACTTCGTCTACCGGTAATGACCGCTGGGGCGTTTCAGGTCCGCAGCTGAACCTTACCACAAACCATATCTTTGGTGAGATAGGTGCAAACTATGGTCTGCCGGCAAGTACGGCATATCAAGGCGTTAGCCTCCCTGCAGGTAAGTACCTTTATATCGTTCGCGGTTTGGGTTACAAGTATTTCCAGGATGGCTCGGGTAAGAGCAGCAACTACTATCTAAAGGATCACTACTCTCCGGTTGAGGGTATGAAGTTCTTTATGAACAATGATACTATCGACATGGAGAATGTCGGTACAGAGTATGCCAATGTATATATGAACGTGTTTGACGTGAAGGAAGATGGTGTGCAGACTATCGGTTTCGTTCGCCCGGCTACGGACAAGTGTGCGACAGGATCTATTGATGGTAATAGCGGTGGAGGCCGTATCTCTTTCGATAACATAGAGATTCGTGCTATAGGTAAGACTGATGCAGAGATTCTTGATTATTATTATAAAGGAACGTTGGATGAGAGCCGCAAGGGACTCCAAGCTTCAATTGATGAAGCTGAGGCTGCTGTTGCTGATAAGCAGTATCTTTTCGAAACAACTAAGCTGAATGACTCTATCGCAGTATCAAAGAAGGTGCTTGCCGAGGCAATAGCTTCTTCTCAGGAGAATATAGATATTGTAAATGCTCAGAAAGATAATATGGATAAGGCTCTTAGGGCTTATAAGAGAGTTAATACTGAGTATACACAGCTTTTCAAAGATATAGCTCTGTGCAATGGTATGCTTGCAGATGAGAGTCGTCCTAAAGGTAAGGATGTATTCGGCGCAGCAATAAAAGTTGCAGAGGACTACATCAATGCACAGACAGATGCGAGTCGTGACTCTGCTGCAATTATGGATACTGATGCTACGTTGATGGCTGCATATTATACATTCCAGTTTGATAATGCAAGTCAAAAGACTCCTGGTGAAGTAAAGATGATAAATAACTCGTTCAAGAATAAGGCCACAGGTTGGACTGAGGATGGTGGTGCTTCTGAGCCCGGTAAGGCAGAATGGAAGTATGACAGCGACAATAAGGATTTCACAGATGGTAGCTGTATATACTTCAACCGTGGATATGGACAGAACAATGAGAAGTATGTATGGCAGGATGTGACAATCCCTGCTCCTGGTGTATATACTTATATCTCTGAGGCAATTGTGAATAGTGCCGTATGGGCAGCCGGAACGACAGAAGCTTCTGACACATACATATTTGCTGGTACAGATTCTATTGAGGTTGCAACTCCTGGTCTTGGTGATAAGAACAATTCACAGGTTTATCCTGGAAACGTAACAAGATTCTACGTAACGGCTCAGATTGCTGATGTGAATGCTCTTGAAGAGCCTGGTGTTCTCCGCGTAGGTCTGCACAGAAAGGGCTCTGTTCAGCTTGGTCTTATATATTATGGTTCTTGCCATCTCTACTATCTTGGTTCTATTGAGAATTACGACCCGACAGGTATCGTAGATGTAAATAATGTGACTAAGGCAACGGGTGACATCTACAGCATCAACGGTGTTAAAGTACGTGCAAACGCCAACTCACTGAGAGGTCTCGAGAAGGGTATCTACATCATGAACGGCAAGAAGTATGTTGTGAAATAATGTGCGTGATTAGATAATTAGCATTTAATCAATTCAACGTCAGGAGGCAAGAAAGAATTGCTCTTTTCTTGCCTCCTGATTTTTTATCCCCGAAAGCCCCACCCGGCCTCCCCAAAGGGGAGGAGACCTGCGGCGGGAAGCATGTTGCCGTATCCCCGCATTGTAATGGGATGCACATGCCACAATCTTGCTTTCTATGTTACAAACCAGTAGGGCCAGAGTCTTGTCTTTGGCCGTAGCCCGTAAGGGCTAATTCACGTACTGATACGATGCTCATGTTTTATGGCCAAAGACATTATGTTCCCATCCAAAAGCCCTTGCGGGCTACGGACAAATACAAGAATAGGTCCCTACAACGGTGATGATACTGTCAATTAGACCATTTCCCTTTGATTTTCTACAGACCCGCAATGTCCTTATCGGAAAAAACCGGAAGCCCCTCGTGAAGGCATCACGAGGCCTTTATGATGGTCTAATCGAGGCCTTTTGATAGTGTTAATGGCTGCATCCTGATGTCTTCTGCTGCCTTTCAAATGCGTTTGTGCCCGCTATCAAAAGTGTTTTTGAGAGCTGAGAGAAATGTCTTTGAGCGCTGTCATGATTGCCGTTTCCTTTTTTATCACACCATTGTTCCCTTTTCATTTCACCGCCGCGTAGGGCCATAATCTCGTTTTTGGCCGCAGCCTGTAAGGGCTTTTGACACGATAGTTTTCTGTGCAAAGTCCCGTCTTACCGTTTTCCTGAGAGCTTCGTTGCAGCCGAAAGCCCTTGCGGGCTGCGGACAAAGACAAGACTCTGTCCCTACTTGCGGGTGAAATGTGGATGCCGGATGCGTCCCGCCGCGTATATTTGGGATAACCTTTCGCTTATAACCGATAACTTTCCGCTGTTTTTATCGTTTATAACCGATAAAATATTTATCTTTGTATCGTTTATAAACGGTATGTGAATATGGATAAAGACGTTATTAAGCGGATAATCGTTGAATATCAGGATTTTACCAGCGGCATAGATATTGTGCGGCGTGATATAAGTCTGAGCGACGGCATGAACTATGTGCTTGTGGGCTTGCGCCGTGCCGGCAAGTCGTATCTGTTGTATCAGCAGATACGCAACCTGATAGCCGCAGGCCATAAACCGGAGGAGATACTCTATTTCAACTTCGAGGACGACCGCCTCGACGGTATCCGGCTCGCAGACCTCGACACGATAAAGCTGTGCTATGAGGAAATGTACAGCCACCGCCCGATATTCTTCTTCGACGAGATACAGAACGTTGACGGATGGGAGCATTTTGCCCGCAGGCTGGCCGACCAGAAATACCGGGTGTATATAACGGGCAGCAACGCCAAGATGCTGAGCATGGAGATGGCCGGGGTATTGGGCGGCCGCTTTATGATACAGCCCGTGACGCCATACACTTTCAGCGAGTTTCTTACCGCCTCGGGACTCGCGCTGGCGGACAATTGGATATATTCGCCCGTGCGCAACGACGTGGTGCGCCTCTTCGACGTGTACTTCCGGTATGGCGGACTGCCGGAGCTGCATTCTGTGGATGCCGGCATGAAGCGCTCGTGGCTGAACAATCTATATAACAAGATATTCTTCGGAGACATCCTCGCCCGCTACTCGATAAGAAACAGCAATGCCCTCAAGGTGCTTATCCGCAAGCTGGCAGAGAGCGTCAAGCAACCCAGTTCGCTCACGCGCCTTGCAAACATCGTCTCGTCGGCAGGCGGGAAGGTGCGCCCCGAGACCGTGGCCGACTATATAAGCTATGCCGAGGAGAGCTGCCTCATCTTCTCGATAGAGAACTATGCGGCAAAGATTGTCGACAAGGTGTCAAACAAGAAATACTATTTCACGGACAACGGAATATTAAACCTGTTCCTTGTAGACCCCGTGACGTCGCTGCTCGAGAATATCGTGGCAACCAACCTGAACAGGCTCTACCACGACGAACTGTGCTTTTACAACGATGGGGTAGAGGTCGATTTCTACCTGTGGGAGCAGCAGACGGCCATCCAGGTGGCTTACTCGCTTTCCGACCGCGACACTTTGCGGCGCGAGGTGGATGCTCTCGTGAAACTGGCTGACCGCTGCACGGTGAGGAAGATGCAGATAATAACATACGACGAGAGCGACATCATAGACACGCCCGCCGGGCAGATAGAGGTCGTTCCCGTGTGGAAATGGTGTCTCTAATCTCCAAATTCCCACCAAATTTGGGGAACGTAATCGCTAAATTCCTACCGAATTTGGGGATTACAATCACTAAATTCCTACCAGATTTGTGGATTTGGATTTAATTCCGTATCTTTGTCGGGTGATATTCAACGTGATAAGACAATGATAGATAGAACGATAGAGAGACAGCTGACCGCTGATACCGGCCGCCGTAAGGTGATTGTAATCACCGGGGCGCGGCAGGTAGGCAAGACGACGCTTGTCAATGCGCTGGCTGCGGGCAGGAAAAAGGTGCTGATGCTGAACTGCGACAACCACGACGACCGTGCCGCATTGGAGGACAAGACCACCACGCAGCTCGGTGCGCTGATGGAGGGTTACGACCTCGTGTTCATCGACGAGGCGCAGCGCGTGCCCGGCATCGGGCTGACGATAAAGATGATAGGCGACATGAAGCCCGACGCGCAGGTCATTGCCACCGGCTCGTCGTCGCTCGAGCTGGCCGAGGGCATCAACGAACCGGCCACCGGCCGCCATATCGACTACATGCTGTTCCCCCTGTCGCTGGAAGAGCTTGCCGCCCACACGTCGGAGCGCGAGGAGCGCCGCATGCTCGGCACGCGCCTCATCTACGGCACATATCCCGAGGTGGTGACGCAGGCCGCCGATGCCCGCCGCACGCTGATGACCCTTGCCAGCGACTATCTCTATAAGGACCTGCTGGCATACCGGGGAGTCAAGAAGCCCGAGGTGCTGAGCAAGTTGCTGCGCGCCCTTGCGTTGCAGGTGGGCAGCGAGGTGTCGTATAATGAGCTGTCGGGGCTGCTCGGCATAGACAAGGCCACGGTGGAAAGCTATATCGGACTGCTTGAGAAGTGTTTTGTGATATTCCGTCTCGACTCTTTCAGCCGCAACGCCCGTAACGAGATAAAGAAAGGCAAGAAGATATACTTCTGCGACAACGGCATACGCAACGCCATCATCTCGAACTTTGCTTCCCCCGAGATGCGCACCGACATGGGGGCTCTGTGGGAGAACCTGATGATCAGTGAGCGGCGGAAGCGCAACATCTACCACAATACATACTCACAGATGTATTTCTGGCGCACGCACGAGCAGAAAGAGATAGACCTCGTGGAGGAGACGGATGGCATGCTCCATGCCTACGAATTCAAGTGGAACGGCAAGGCGCGGGCCTCGCTTCCGGCCGTTTTCGTATCGGCATATCCCGGTACGGTGCTCGACATCGTCACTCCGGACAATTATTTCCCCTTCATAACGCACCCGTAATCAGTGGGTGCGTTCTTTGTTTTTTGATATTCGTCCCCGTTTTATTTACTTATTTTATATTTTATTTTGATTTTTGTCATACAGGATTTTATTTTGTATTATCTTTGTAGCCATGCTAAAACTATAAGGAGGCATTATGCCATGTTCCTAACTGCTGATGAATAATAAATATTAACGACTAAAATAAAACTTATGAAGAAACTCATCTTGTGTTTTTCCTTCGTCTGTGCGGGAATGCTTACGTCCTGTGTGGATAAGAACGAACTTGTGGATGAAGATTCCCTGCCGGAGTGGCTTGGCTCGAGTATTTACGGCGAGCTGAAAAGCCCTAAGCCCGGAAACGGACTGACAGGAACATTCAACACGTACCTCCGTCTGGTAGACGACCTCGGGTATGCCGAGACGCTCAACCGTACCGGCAGTAAGACCGTTTTCCCCGCGAACGACGAGGCGTTCGAGCGCTTCTTCGCCAATGAGACATGGCCGGGCGTGAGACGGTATGAAGACCTCTCCGAGGCTCAGAAGAAGATGCTTCTCTACAACTCCATGCTCGACAACGCACTGCTCATCGGCATGCTGGGCAACTCGAGCTCAAACGACGGGGTGCTGCAGGGACGCTCGCTGAAGCACGGCACGTCGGCAACGGTGATAGACACCGTGACCACGTATCCCTTCATAGGCTCCGTGCTGGCAGCCTACGGCGAGAACAACCCGAACTGGACACGGTTCAAGAACGGCATATCGGTGGTGACGGACGCCACGCGCCCGATGCTCGTGCACTTCACGCGCGAGTATATGCTCAACAACGGCATCACCACGGCCGGAGCATCCAACGACTTCTCCATCGTCACCGGAGGAAACTATGAGGAAGGCGACGCCTACATCTTCGGAAACCGCATACCTGGCTCGGCACAGGATGTGACATGCCAGAACGGATATATACACCAGGTGCAGGAGGTGGTGACGCCTCCGGGAAACATGGCCCAGCTGATAAAGAGAGACAAGGGCCTCTCCATCTTCAGCCACATGCTCGACCGCTTTGCCGTGCCGGTGTATAACCCGACGGTGACCAACAACTATCACGATTGGTATAAGGCACAGTCGGAGGTGAGGGACATGAGCGGCGTGGCAAACCCCGACTCAATCTTCGAGGTGCGCTACCTCAGCAAGATATCGCATGGCACAGGCGACGACCTGCGCGGCAATGTCAAGTTCAACAAGAACGTCAACGGTGCCGACATTCTCGATGAGAACCTGCTGACGATGGACCCGGGATGGAACGAGTTTTACGTGGCTCCGGCGTCGGCAGCCGCCCCTGAGACGTTCCTTGCCGACCTTGCGGCAATGTTCGTGCCGACAGACTCCGCACTGATAAAGTTCTTCACCGAAGAGGACGGTAAGTCGATACTCGACACATACGGTACGCTGCCGAACACTCCGGAGAACGTATACGTCAACGTGGAGACGGTGCCGATGAACATTATCGCCAAGTTCATCTCCAACGTGCTCAAGACATCGTTCGTCGCATCGGTGCCGAGCAAGTTCGCCTCGGTGGTCGACGATGCCAAGGACCAGATGGGCCTGACGCTCAACTCGCTGAAACGCAGCGGTAACGGCTATGACGTGCGCGTGGCAAACAACGGCGTCGTCTATGTGACGGACGAGGTGTTCCCCCCGAAGGCATACGTGGCCGTGTCTGCCCCGGCCCTTTTCAGCAAGGAGATGAACGTGACCAACTGGATCATCCAGAACGTCACCTATGGCAACATACGATACGCCCTGAACCTCGATTACTATGCATATCTGCTCACCATGGCATCCAACTATGCACTGTTCCTGCCGACGGACAAGGCTTTCGACACATACTATCTCGACCCCGCATCGCTGGGCCGCGAGGACGGAACGCGCTCGGTGTTCCACTATTACTATACGCCTGACAAGGAGTCGGGCATCAGCGTGTCAAGGTTCAACTATAACGAGCGGACGGGCGAGGTGTCGGACTCGATGGAGATAGACATCAACGGAGCCTACAACGCCTCCGACTTCGCCATCGTGCGCTCTCACCTCTCAGACCTGATACAGTTCTGCACGGTGGTGCTGAAGAGCGGCGAGAAGCTCGGCACAAACAAGTATTACAAGACCAAGCACGGCGGCGCGATACGCATCGATGGCAACAACGGCACGGACCTGAACAACGCTTACGTGGCGAGCGGCGGCCAGATAGTTGCCAACCCTGTCGGCGTGTCGGTGCCGGCTCAGATTACGGAAGTGTTCGGCAACCAGCGCAACGGCGTGTCTTACAAGATAGACAGGCTCATCCAGGGACCGACGAAGAGCGTCTACAAGGTGCTGTCTGAGAATCCGCAGCTGTCGGAGTTCTTCGACCTGTGCAGGGGCTTCAACCCGGAAATCCTCGAGTGGGTGGGCATCTCGTCGCAGAAAGACCAGGTGGGTCTGCGCCCCATCGACCAGTACAAGCTGTTCCACGTGCCGGGCGAGTATGAGTCGCAGCGCCGCTGCGTGGACCAGAACGTCAAGATGTTCAGCAACTATAACTATACGGTATATGCTCCGAATAACGACGCCATGCAGTTCGCCTATGAGCACGGACTGCCCAAGTGGGACGATGTCAATGCTCTGTATGAGGAGTATTTCGTGAACGCCGATGCAGAGAAGGCCAACAGCGATGCCGCCGACCTGGCAAAGGAAGAGGCCAAGAGGATGATTGAGGCGATAAAGCGCTTCACCCGCTACCACTTCCACAACACATCTTTATATATAGATAATGTGGTGGACGTGAAGGCCGACGGAAGCGAGTTCCTCACGTTCCTCACAGACCGTTACAGCATCAACAAGAGCCTGACCATAAAGGGAGGCAACAACAAGATACAGATTCAGGACGCGACATCGATGCCTAAGGAGATAACGCTGAACAGCGGACTCGTCAACGAGATGACACGCGACTTCGAGTTTGACCAGGACCGCAGGAGCGCAACCCGCGTGACGGCTTCTTCGTTCGCTGTCGTTCACGAGCTGAATGCCCCGCTGTATTACAACAAGGCTGCCACTGCGGCAGAGATCGACTACAGCAAGGATGTGGATGTGGCCTCAGCCAAATACCATAAGTAATAAAACAGTAAAGATATATTAGTATTATGCCAAGGATAAAAATAATGCTTATCGCCGTCATGCTCGTCATGGTACAGGCAGTGATGGCCCAAGGGCAACGAATATCAGGAACGATAACCGACAGTTTCGGTCCTGTGATGATGGCTAATGTGGTGGAGCGCGATGCCAACAACCGTATCGTGACGGCTACAGTGACGGATGTCAACGGTAACTTCTCCATGGTTGTCAAGAATCCGAAGAACAAGCTGGTCATCTCTTATGTGGGCGCCACGACAAAGGTGCTGCCCATCGGCGCACGCACGAAGTTCAACGAGAACCTCTCCTCGCAGACCACGGTGAAGGAGGTGAAGGTCGTTGCGAAGCGCAAGTCGAACTCCGGCGGCCTCGCCATTCCCAAGCGTGAGGTCTCCGTGGCACAGCAGACCATGGACATGGCCGACGTGGAAGGCCTCTCGTTCACCAGTGCCGATGAGGCCTTGCAGGGTAAGATTGCCGGTCTTGACATCGTGATGGGTTCCGGTAACCTCGGTTCGGGCACGCAGATGCGTCTGCGCGGTGTGACCTCCATCAACGGAAACAAGAACCCGCTCATCGTCGTCGACGACCAGATATACGACGCTCCCGACTTCGACGTGGAGAATGCCACCGACGAAGACTATGCCTCGCTGCTCTCGGTGAACGTCGAGGATATCCAGAGCATCACCGTGCTCAAGGACGTTGCCTCTACGGCCATCTGGGGTTCGCGCGGTGCGAACGGTGTCATCGAAATCAAGACGAAGCGCGGTGCACGCGGCAAGACGAGGGTGAACTTCTCGTATAAGTTCACCGGCAGCTGGCAGCCGAAGGGCTACGAGCTGCTCGACGGAGACAGCTACACCATGCTTATGAAGGAAGAGCTCTACAACCCGAAGCAGGCGACCAACGCCACGACGAACATCAACGAGCTGAACTACGTGCAGAGCTGGCCCGACTACGAGAACTGGAACAACAACACCGACTGGGTGGACAAGGTGACGCAGTTCGGACAGGGACACAGCTACAACCTCAACCTTGCCGGTGGTGGCTCGAAGGCAAACTTCCGCATCTCTGCAGGATACGACCATCAGACGGGTACGATTATCAAGCAGACCCTCAACCGTTTCACCACCCGCCTTGCTCTCGACTACTTCGTGAGCGAGCGCATCAAGTTCATGACCACGTTCGCATTCACATATACGAACAACAACAAGAACTACAGCGACCTGCTCGGTATCGCACAGAAGCTCGCTCCGAACATGAGCGTATACCGTCAGAACGCATTGGGCGAGGACACGGGAGACTACTATATAATGAACCCCGCGTCGGGAAAGAACCCGTCGTCGTCGGAACTGAAGTCGGTGCGCGACCTCGGCAACCCCATTGCCATCGCAAACCTCGCCATGTCGAAGGAAAACGTGTACCGCGTCAATCCCGACTTCCGCATCCAGTACGAGTTGCTGGGAACCGGTGAGGGAAAGAGCAGGCTCACATATAACGGAGGCGTGTATTTCGACATCTACGCAAATAGCTCTCCGACATTTGCCCCTGCCGAGCTCACGACGAACGCCATGGGCAACAACACCAGCTACAACAGGGCCTATAACCTCGAGAGCAACTCGCTGAACTTCACGTTCACGAACGACCTGACGTTCACCCCGTACTTCAAAAACGAGGACTGGACGGCAACGATGAAGTTCCGCTATCAGATGATAACCGGCAACAGCAACCGCCAGTGGGAGACGGGATACCTCACACCGCCGGGAATAGAGATTCCGCCGGTCGGCATCCTGATTGACAAGGAGAACAACAAGACGCAAACGGGAAGCTCCACGGGCAAGAACCGTGACCAGAACTGGAGCTACACCGGCCACTTCTCATACAAGAGCCGCTACTCGCTCGGACTGACCCTGCGCGCAGACGGTAGCTCGAAGTTCGGACCGGACCACAAGTGGGCCTACTTCCCCAGCGTGTCCGCACGATGGAACATCATCGACGAGCCGTTCATGAAGCCGCTCCGCAAGGTGGTCTCGATGCTTGCCGTACGCCCGAGCTGGGGTATGTCGGGTAACGCGCCCTCGTCAGACCAGAGCTTCTTCGAGCTCTATCAGGACGGCTCTCAGTACGGCCGCCCGGGTTCGTCGCTGCCTACGATGAATCTCGTGCGCCTGAAGCTCGAAGACCTCAAGTGGGAGACGACGGTGGGTTATAACCTCGGATTCAACCTCGGACTGTTTGACGACATGATCGAGGCCGAGTTCGAATACTACAAGAAGACCACCAAGGACCTTCTCATGAAAGATGTCCGCATCCCCTCAACATCCGGTTACTCTACATTCGCATTTGCCAATGTCGGCGAGATGACCAACGAGGGATGGGAGTTGAACGTCAGCTTCAACAACATCGTAAAGACAGGAAAGTTCTCTTTGAGCGCCAACGTAAACGTGTCACAGAACTTCAACGAGATTACTGAGATGGACGAGAAGGTGCTCGCGTCGATAAACTCAGAATGGACAAACGAGAACGGAAAGTATCTGAACCGCGTGCAGGTGGGCAACCCGCTCGGTTCTATCTACGGATACAGATATAAAGGAGTGTACAGCCACTCATACGAGTATTTCATGAACTACAGGAACGAGCATCCCGAGCAGTTCCCGACGAACGCCTCGTTCGAGAACTGGATTAACGAGAAGCTCGCCTCGGGCGTCACGGCACCTGTCGTACGCGATGCCAACGGCAAAGTGCTGATGAATGCAGACGGCACGCCGATGCACATGATATTCGACTACGACACCCGCCGCTATGAGTTCAAGGGCGGCGACGCAATCTATGAGGACGTCAACCACGACGGACAGATAAACAGCCTCGACGTCGTATACCTCGGCAACTCGATGCCTAAGGTGAACGGAGGTTTCGGATTCACGCTCCGTTACGACCGCCTGACGCTGCGCACCAACTTCAACTACCGCTTCGGAAACAAGGTAGTGAACTTCGCCCGCATGGAACTCGAGAAGATGTCTACGGCCAACAACCAGTGCGCGACGGTGAACTACCGCTGGCGCAAGGACGGCGACGTGACACCTATTCCGCGTGCCATCTACGGCGATAACGTGGCCTTCAACTGGATGGGCTCGGACAGATACGTGGAGAACGGCTCGTTCGTACGTTTCCAGTATGTGCAGCTCACCTACGACATGCCCAAGAACATGATAAAGAAGCTGGGCCTGAACAACTGCAAGATATATGCATCTGCCAACAACCTCTACTGCTGGACGAAGTACAGCGGCTCCGACCCGGAGCACTCGGCAAGCGGCTGGGGATTTGCCGAGGACAAGGCTAAGACACCGCGTGCCAAGTCGTTCACTATCGGTCTGAACGTGGGATTCTGATGAAATCATGAACATTAATAAAGATGAAGACAATGAAAAAATATATGTTATTCGTGTTGTCCGGCCTTCTCACCACATCATGTATCGACACAATGGTGTTTCCGGATGACGTGAAGGTAGCCGAAGACATGTGGCAGACAAAGGAAGATGTCTCTGCCATGGTGGCCAGTGCCTATAAGGCAATGAGTGATGAGGCCGTGATTGAGCGCTGTATCGTTTGGGGCGGCTTCCGATCGGAAGAACTGAACCCCATCAGCGGAACATTCGGCGGCAACAAGGATAACCTCACGAAGGAGAATTCTCTTAAAGATATCAAAGCCGGAAACATGACCCAGACCAACTGGTATGCAAACTGGGCCGCGTTCTACTCGGTAATCAACAAGTGCAACCTCGTGCTGGAACGTGCTCCCGAGGTAATCAACATCGACCCTGCATACACCGAGGGTACGCTGAATACCGACCGCTCGCAGATGCTGGCACTGCGCTCGCTCTGCTATTTCTATTTGGTGCGCGCATTCCGCGATGTCCCCGTGACCTCACGTGCATACACGTCGAGCACGCAGGAGTATGAGATACCGCAGCAGGCACCGCTCACCGTGCTCGACAAGTGCGTTGCCGACCTGGAGGAAGCTATGAAGACGCCGCTCTCTCCTTCCGGATTTACAGACTGGCGCCGCGTGGGCTACTTCAACAAGGAAAGCATCGCCGCCCTGCTGGCAGACGTATACCTGTGGAGGGCGTCGATGACGCACAACCAGGCAGACTACCAGAAATGTGTGGAATACTGCGATGTGGTTCTTGCTTCGAAGAAGCAGATTTATTCTCCAGAAAGCGGCAACTGGCCTACCTTCGGGCAGAGGAAGTGGCCGAACCTCATCTACAACGGCTCTCAGCTGTATAACTATATTTTCGTATTCCCAAATCAGCAGACTAACAGCGTGGTCTCAGCAGAGAGCATACTCGAACTGCAGCTGGATGGAAGGAACACCAGCAACACCGGCCTGCGCAATTGCTACTGGTCGTATGACGGAAGGACGAGCTCGACAGGTCTTATGCGGGCCATGCTTACATTCCAGTCGATTGGAGATGTGTTCGTTTCAGAGAAGGATTACAGATACTATGAGTGCTGCTACGACATAAAGGCTACCGACAAGACGGAGCTGGATGTGTTCAAGATGGTATCTCCGAGCGGTGCCGGAAACAGCGACAACAGCAGTTCGATGAAGGTGCCTACGGGAGGTTTAGGAAGAGATTTCACAAATGTGAACCAGAACTGGATTGTCTACCGCCTGTCAGACGTCATGCTGATGAAGGCCGAGGCCCTCGTGCAGCTGGCTCCGGATGCAGAGGTGCTGGCCGGTGACGATGAGGTGGCAGAGGAGGATAACAAGCTGCTTCAGGCTTTCCTGCTTGTCAATGAGGTGAACAAGCGCTCCATTGCCAAGGACCCGCTTGAGGATGCCGACACCCTCAAGCTGTCCGCCTACAACACAAAGGCAGACATGGAAGAGCTCGTGCTGGCTGAGCGCTTCCGCGAACTGTGCTTCGAGGGCAAGCGTTTCTTCGACCTCGTGCGCTACAGCTACCGCCATGTAGAAGGCATACAGCCCGACAAGATACTTGCCGAGATCGGTGAAGACCCCAAGGCCATGGTGCCCAACTATCAGGAAATGATGACCAAGATGACGAGGGGCATGAGCGAGGGAAGCACCGCTGCCGTGGCAAAGATGCGCACGGAGCCTTACCTGTATTTCCCGGTGCTGGAGAGCGAGCTTAACGCGAACTTCTCACTGAAGCAGAACCCTGCATACAAGAAGAACGACTCCTATGTGAAAAACTAATAATGATAAGCGATTATGAAGATAAACATATTTAAATCATTGCTGAAGTCTGCGGGGATGCTGCTTGTTCCTGCGTGCATTGCAGTGTCGTCGTGCAGTGAAGATATCGACGAGTCCAACCTCTATACATTCACAGGACAGACCATCGAGGACTTCCTCGTGGCAAACGACTCGGCATTCAGCAGTTTCAACTATATATTGACACGGTCAGGATACGACCGTATCCTCAGCTCATACGGTAGCGGTAACGGAGAGTATTACACCTGTTTCGCTCCCAACAACGCGGCCGTTGCAAAGTATGTCAACGACCTTTACAACGACACCGTCGATGCAAAGATTCCTCATAACGGCATGACGGAGAACTCACTGGAGGGACTTACCGACAGCCTCTGCCTCGACATCACCCTCTATCATATTGCGGGAACGAAGATTCTCACCACCGACATGGGGTCGAACGGCATACGAAGCCTGCTGGGCCGAATGATAATCACCGGTACGCGTGCCACAGACGGTCTTACCGTGCTGAACGAGAAGGCCGCCATCATCGGCCGCGACAACGAGGTGGTCAACGGCGTGGTGCATGTGATAGACAGCGTCATACCGCGTTCCAACCGTACGGTGGTCAAGGAGCTTGACCTGAGTGAGGACTTCTCCATCTTCAACCAGGCTCTCAAGCTGACCGGTCTTGCCGACAGCCTGCTGCTCACAGACGACAAGGTGCTTACCGCAGAGCCTCCTGCACCGGTGAACGACTATTACACTCCGACAACGTGTAAGCGCGGCTTCACCGTCTTTGCAGAGACTAACGATGTGCTTGCCACCTATGGAATAAAGACCATCGACGACCTCATCGCCAAGACCCGCGAGTGGTACGGCAAGGCCGCCGAGAGGCCGAAGAGCAGGACCCAGGGCTGGTATGACTGGTACCGTAACAACAACTGCAAGGTAAGTACGGGCACAGACTATACGAGCGAGTTCAACACGCTCAACATGTTCGTGCGCTACCATGTGCTGAAGGCCGCAGTGGCAAAGGACGTTCTTGCATGGGATCACAACATACATACCGGTCACGGATATAACGGCGATGCATACGACTATTACGAGACGATGCTTCCCAAGACGCTTCTCAAGACCTGGAAGATAAAGAAGACCGGCAAGATATATATAAATAGGTATATAGAGAACAACACCCTGACAGACGGTCCGGAGACCCTCGGCAGCGAATCGATGCACAAGGAGATATTCCCCGGATGCGAGATTAACACCTCTGGCGTAATCTCTCCGCTTGACGGATATATCTATCCGATAGACAAGGTGCTCCTTTACGACTCGCAGGTGCCGCAGGGCGTGCTGAACGAGCGTATCCGCGTGGATGCCCTCACTATGCTGCCGGAGATTTGCTCAAACGGATTCCGCGGCATGCGCACCAACGAGCTGACGTCTCTCAACGGCGGTAAGAGCGCAGGACGTATCCGTTTCCCGATAGATTACTTTGACAATGTGGTGGTCTTCAACGGCAATAACACCCAGATAGACATGAACGTTGTCGCTGCTCCCGGTGCGAGAGACTACACCCTCTACAGGGGCGACTCGTTCCAGGGCATGGGAATCTTCGACTTCGCAATCAAGCTGCCGCCCGTTCCGGATGGTGTATATGAGCTCCGTATCAACCTCGACTGTATGATGCACGGCACCATGCTCCAGTATTACATCAGCGAGGACGGTCCCGACATGTCGACTTTTGAGCCGTTGGACATTCCTCTCGACATGCGTATACAGCAGGGAGACTTCCAAGATCCGCGAGTAATAGAGATGGGTTGCGAGAATATTCTGGATAATACGACAGAGGCTTATGCAGACAAGGGACTTGCATCGGATAAGATAATGCGTACCCACAAGTATATGCGCGGTCCGCTGTCATGCTGGCGCGAGACCCCGGGAGAGAACATCTCACGCTACGTGCTCCACCAGCTCCGCCGCATCCTCGACACCCGTACGTTCGAGCAGAAGGACTACTGGCTCAGGCTCAAGACCGTGCTCGACGATGGAAATAGGGAGCGTAAGTTCCAGATCGACTATATCGAGCTTGTGCCGGTAGGCGTGGCTCAGAACGAACGCTATCTGGAAGATATGTATTAATCCTTTCCTTAACACGACAAAATGAAATATTGTATGAGACGAAATAAATTTATATACGGCATGATGGCGGCAACAGCATTGCTTGCCGCATCATGCACAGACTTCGATGACTATAATGAAGCCTACACGTCAGGTTCTCCGGAGAGCACGAAGACCATCTGGGAGAACATCGCTGCACGTGAAGACCTGTCTCAGTTCGCAGCCCTGCTGAAGAGGGGAGGCTACGACAAGGTGCTGTCAAGCCCGAGCTTTGTCACCGTATGGGCTCCGAAAAACGGCACATACGACTACGACTCGCTGATGAACAAGGTCGACAGCGTCACGCTTGTGGAGCGGTTCATAAGAAACCATATTGCCAACTACAACTACAATGCAACCGGTGAGCAGAAGCGCGTGCGCCTTCTCAGCGGCAAGGCGTATGTCCTTGACGGCGGAAACTTCGGTTCGCTGAAGATGGCTTCCGACGGGATGAACATCCCCGGCATTAACGGAATACTGCACGTGCTGGAGAACGGAATGGCTGCATTCCAGCCGAACATATATGAATATGTGATAGAGTCGGCCGGCGACAGTCTCTCTTCATACTTCAAGAAATATGAGAAACCGTATTTTGACGAGAGTCAGAGTGTGGTAGGTCCTATCAATGAGTTCGGAGAGCAGACATACAGCGACTCCGTGATAGTTCAGATAAACGAGCTTATCGCCAACCACTATACCGGTAGCAGGGGACTTCTCAATGCCTCGCTCAGCGATGAGGACAGCCTCTACACCATGATTGTGCCTACGGATGCGGCTTACAAGGCCACATACGAGAAGATACGCAGTTACTACAGGTATCCGGCAAACGGTAATATGAAGTATAAGCCCATCACAGTCAATGGTCTGGGAGCGGATCAGACCGTCGTTGTGAGCTCGGAATACACTTCCGACTCGCTCGCTCGCCAGACTCTTGCCGGCTCGCTGATATACAGCCATAGCGACGGATACAACGGCTGGTGGACGACAGGCAGCACGGCATCGCCCGATGTCGACGCTAATGATACCATCCGTACGTCGCTCCGCCGCAAGTTCTCCAACGGTACAGAGATAACCACGACCTATACGTCTGGCCGTGAGCTCGCCATGAGCAACGGTTATGTCCGCATTGCAGACAGTCTGGCGCTGCATCCGTGGGACTCATGGGCTCCTGAACAGGAAGTGGATATCTTCTCGGAAAGATCCGAAGACCGTTATGTCACGAGTGCCGGTATCACGAGCGTAGCCGTGAGAGAGACAGCCTTTGATACCAGTATAGGCGACTACATACCAAGATATCTTGAGCTTTCGCCCGTGAGCGACTACTCGCAGCCCGATGCTTATTTCAAGCTTTCCGGCATAAAGTCTACGGCATATAACGTCTACATCACATTGCTGCCGGCCAATATCACGAAGGTAGAGTCGGAGGAGAACCGGAAACAGGAACAGCTGACCCGCTTCTCGGCAGAAATAGGCTATCTCGATGAAAAGGGAAATACTGCCGTGTTTAACTTCAAGGACGCGGAGGGACATGACTATCTCCTTACCGACTCGGCAAATCTCGGCAAGATCGACACCTTCCTTATCGGACGCATGGACTTCCCTTACTCCTATGCAACGACGAACGCATCTCCTTATCTGCGCGTGAGAATCAACCGCGGATATAGCAGTACGCGAACCCAGTATAGCCAGTATTTCCGTATCGGAGGTATTATTCTCCGTCCGGTGGAATATGATGAATACTTAAAAAATGAAGAATGATTATGAAGAGCATTATATATAATATCCAGAAGTCGTTTCAGAGAAACGCTCTCTGCCTCCTTGCCGTAGGCTTGACGGTGCCTGCGCTTGCTCAGGACGACCTCACAGACGAAGACGTGACACACGCTCCCAAGCGTCCGAAGGTAGAGCAGGAGAAATATCAACTGGCGACAGTGAAGGGACGAATCCTCGATGAGACCTCAAAGAAGCCGCTCGGCGGCATACAGGTGAAGGCTCTCGGCAACAGCCGCTACACCGCAATGTCAGACGATGACGGTACGTTCACCATCAAGGTGCCGGTGTTCACGAGGTCGCTCTATGTCTATGCACAGGAATTCTCTGCGCAGCAGGTCGGAATAAACCCGGCGAGCGACAAGGAGGTGACCGTCTATATGCTTAGCGACAAGTTCCGTCCTATGTATGATGATGCCACCAACATCACAGCCTCGCGCGGCTTCACTGCCGCCGGCGGCCACAGCTATACCATCGACACTGAGATTGAGGAGCGCCTCTCGGGCGACCTCCGCTCGATACAGCGTTCGGGAAGCCTCGGCATAGGAAACAACGTCTTCATCCGCGGTATCAACTCAATCAACGCCAACAGCCAGCCCCTCGTCATTGTAGACGGTGTGGAGATGGACATGCAGCTCAGCCGCGAGATGCTTCACAGCGGCAACGTGAACAACATGCTGGCCAATGTGATGCCTTCAGACATAGAGAAGGTGACGGTGCTGAAGAATGCGACGGCACTCTACGGCGCACGCGGAGGTAACGGTGTCATCCTTATCGACACCAAGCGCGGCCACAGCATGGCCACCCGCATCGACGCGAACCTCTCCGTCGGGCTCAGTCTCGTGCCCCGTCTCCAGACCATGATGAATGCGTCTCAGTACCGCAACTACGTCACCGAGATGATAGGAACGATGAGCGGCCTGCCGCAGAACATGCCGACGCTGAACTTCCTCAACGACGATCCCAACGGATACTACTATCACACGTATCATAACGATTTCGACTGGCAGGACGAGGTATACCAGACGGCTCTCACCCAGAACTACAGCATCAACGTGCAGGGTGGCGACGACGTCGGCATGTATAACCTCTCCGTGGGCTATGTTGACGGCGAGAGCACGGCCAAGGGAAATGACTACAACAGGATGAACGTGCGTTTCAATACCGATATCGACATTCTGAGAAACCTCAGGACGAAGTTCAACATGTCTATCTCGCGTACGACGACCAACACGCAGAACGACGGAGTGCAGGAAGACTTCACCAAGGCAACCCCGACGTCTCCCACGTTCCTTGCCGCCATCAAGTCGCCGCTGCTCAACCCCTATCAGTACAGTGCCCACACGGGCGGTTTCACAGACCTGCTCAGTGAGGCCGACGACCTGTTCGACGCATTGGGCTCAGGCTATTCGCTGGCCAACCCTATTGCCATACTGGCCAAGGCCGAGGGTGTGAACCGCAACTACACCGAGAATACATACTTCCAGGCCATGCTCGCTCCGACGCTGAAGCTGGGCAAGGACTGGTCCATCACCGAGTCGTTCAGCTACGTCCTGAACCGTAACTCACAGCGTTACACACGTCCGAGTACCGGTGTCCCGGGCTTCATGCTCAACAACCTCGGCCTGGTGTACAACCAGTTCTCAACCCTTTTCTCAAACGAGAACAACATAATGAGCGATACCCGTGTGGATTTCTCGCACATCTTCGGTTCGCATTCATTGACGGCCTTTGCCGGTTTCCGCTACAACTACTTCTCGTTCGACAGCGATGCCATCGGCACTCAGTATACGACACGTCAGGACGACAAGAACCCGCATATTTCGGCCAGTCCGTCGGAGATTACCACTACGGGCGGAGCCAACGACGTGTGGAAGCAGATTCAGTGGTACGGAAACGTCGACTATAACTATCAGAACCGCTATTTCCTGAGCCTCTCGCTGCTCGGTGAGGCCAACAGCCGCTTCGGTGTGGAGTGCGACGGTCTCGACATGTTCGGTGTCAAGTGGGAAATCTTCCCCAGCGTACAGGCCGGTTGGGTGGCCACGAACGAAAAGTGGTTCCCGAAGAATGCCGGTATCGACTACCTGCGCATCAATGCCGGATATGACATCAGCGGCAACGACGACATAATGAACACTGCTGCACGCACCGTATATGCCATGACCAAGTACAACGGCTTCCCAGCAATGCAGCTGGTGAACATCGGTAACGACAAGATTCAGAGCGAGAAGACCCATAAGTTCAATGTCGGTTTCCAGAGCTACCTGTTCCACAACCGCATCGGTGTCAGCTTCGACTATTACATCCACAAGACCACCAACCTGCTGACGATGAAGTCGTTTAGCGACCCGATAGCCGGAATCAACCGCTATTGGACCAACGGCGGTGAGCTTCAGAACACCGGTTTCGAAGTCGCTGTCTCTGTCAAGCCCGTCGTTTCAAAGAACTGGAACGTGGAAATAGGTGCAAGCGTAGGCCACTACAAGAACGAGGTGACCAAGCTGCCCGACGGCGACTACACATCGTCTGTATACGGAAACGGCAATATCCTCACTTCCGTCGGCAATCCTGTGGCCCTGTTCTACGGCTATAAGACGGAAGGCGTCTTCGCCGACGAGGCTGCCGCCAAGGCCGCAAACCTCAAGATAGAGGACAATACTGGCCGCGAGATAGCCTTCCAGGCCGGCGACATGCACTTCGTGGATAAGGACGGCAACGGCATCATCAACGACAAGGACCGTTTCGTCATCGGCGATCCGAACCCCGATATCTATGGAAACATCTTTGCCAATGTAAGTTGGAAGAACTTTACGCTGAGCATGAACTTCAACTACAGCCTCGGCAACGACGTGTTCAACTATCAGCGCATGATACTCAACTCCGGCAGCAACTTCTACAACCAGCAGGTGGCCATGACTAACCACTGGCGCTATGAGGGCCAGGATACAGACATGCCGCGCATCGCCTTCAACGACCCGATGGGCAACAGCCGTTTCAGCGACCGCTGGATTGAGGATGGCAGCTACCTGCGCCTGAAGACGCTGAAGCTGGCCTACCGTGTTCCGGTCAACTTCTCATGGCTCCAGGGACTCACCGTGTGGGCAGAGGCCGTAAACCTCTTCACCATCACGAAGTATCTGGGCAACGACCCGGAGTTCAGCATCAACAACGGTGTTATGTATCAGGGTATCGACTGCGGCAACCTTGCACAGAGCCGCGCCTTTACTTTCGGATTAAAGATAAACCTCTAAACAAACTCAGGAATTATGAAAAAGATTATATTATTCTTTGCCGGCATGATGACACTCTTTGCCTCTTCGTGCAGCGACATGCTCGAGGTGGACGGCAGCCGTGAAGTAGAGATGCCGGACATGAACCAGAAGACAGACTCCCTGTTCTTCGCTGCCGGCATCATGCAGGCCATGCAGCAGGCTGCGGAGGTTTATGTCATACAGAACGAGATGCGCGGCGACCTCGTCACCATCACGGAGCATTCTGACAATAACCTGCGTGCGCTGGCTAACTTCACGGCCGGACCCACGAACAAGTACGACAGTGCATACGTATATTATAAGGTGGTGAACAACTGCAACTACTATCTCGCCCACCGCGACACCGCCCTTTACGACGGTGCCACCAACGTGACGCTCGAGGAGTATGCCGCCGTGCTGTCGTTCCGTGCATGGGCTTATCTCCAGCTCACCCGCACATACGGCAAGGTGAAGTTCTTTACCAAGCCGCTGACGGCCCTCACACAGATTGAGAACGACAACTCTCCCGTGATGGGGATAAAGGAAATCACAGGCGAGCTTGAAGGCGAGCTGAGGAAGTTTGCCAATATGAACATCCCCTATGGTTCCGTTTCACTGCCGGGTAACTCCAATGTGATTCTCAGCCGCTGCTGCATTCCGGTTAATGTGATTCTCGGCGACCTCTATCTCGAGTCAAACCGTTATTCCGATGCTGCCCAGTGCTACTATTCGTTCTTCTTCAACAACAAGGTTCTGGCACAGAACATCCTTTCGGCATATACGATCGGCTCAGGAAACAACCGCCGCCTGAACCCGAGAAACCCGAACATATCGAGGCCGAACGACATCAACCTGGACGGCGGAGATGATAACTGGTTCAGCAACGGGTTCTGGCTGACCTCGGCAACGGCTTCTACCGGCATACTCTCTTATGTGCCAATGGCTACGAACAGCCGTAACGGATATACTACGGAGCTGCCCAAGCTTTTCGGATACAACTATTATTATAACACCGCTACCGACAACAACGAAGACAGCGTATGGTTAGAGAAGAAGCAGATAGTGCCTTCACAGGCTTACTACGACATTGCAGACAATGCTGACTTCTACTATCTCAACAACGACCCCACGAATCCGGAGTACAAGATGATAGAGGGTTTCGGCGACATGCGCGCCACAGCGCGTGTGACTGACGTGTCGATGAGGAACACTTCGGAGACGAGAGAGTATATAAGGATATATACAAACACTAACTCGCGCGGCGTGAGCTCCAACTCCACCATTCCTAATGTGATACTCTATCGTGTGTCTACGGTGTGGCTGCACCTTGCCGAGGCCCTCAACCGTATGGGGCATCCTGATGCAGCATTCGCCATACTGAAGGACGGTCTCCGTGACGACATCCTCGACTACGACTATCTCACGAGGCCGACCTACGACCTGCTGACCACCAACAGTGTGGCTCCATTCTGCCTGAAGCTTGCCAACGGCGAGAGGAGCGAGCAGTCTCTTCTTTTCAGCAACGGTTCAAACCGTAACTATGGTATACACCGCGGCGGTTGCAGCGACGACCGCGGCCTTGGCGTCGGTTCACTGTATAAGATGCCGAAAGAGATAGAGAAGAAGCTTGCCGCACTGCAGGAGACGTTCAACATACAGGTCGGTGAGAATGCCCAGCGGGCTGCCGACATAGCGCTCCGCGAGCAGGCCATCGCCGACATCGAGGGTAAGGCCGAGCTTACAGACGAGGACAAGGCCCAGCTCCAGACCCTGAAGGAAGAGCTGAAGTGGCTCAAGAGAGAGGCCGGAAGCCTCGGCAAGCGCGACATGGCTGACGTCATCAACGCCATGGAGGACATCCTCTGCGACGAGTATGCCATGGAGATAGCTTTCGAGGGAAGCCGCTTTGCAGACATTGCCCGTCTCGCCCGCCACAAGAATGAGGCCGGTACATACGGAGGCGACTTCGGCTCGCGCTGGCTGGCCGAGAAGCTGAAGGCGAACAACCCCGGCAAGAACCTGACAGACGAGAACAACTGGTATCTTCCGATGAAGTGACGGTATCAGTGTGAATGACCTATCCGCCGGCAGGCGGAGAGAAATCAGTGACGGCGCGTTTGGTATCAAGCGCGCCGTTGCTTTATCGGAGGACTCCGAACTTTCGGAGACCTCAGAGTGCTTAGAGGTCTCTGAGGTCTCAGGATCCTCCGGGCTCTTAGAAAATAAGCAACAATCCACAAAACAATATCAAACCTATGAGAAAATCAATATCGCTTTTTGCCCTTGCAGCATCCATCGTCTCGCTGCAGGCACAGACGGCCCGCAAGGTGACCGTGAACATCACCCCCGACGGCAAGGCCAACATGCAGGTGTTCCTGCCCGAGCACCCGACGGGCCGTGCGGTCGTCGGATGTCCCGGCGGCGGCTATTCGCACCTGTCTATGCAGAACGAGGGAACAGACTGGGTGGAGTATTTCAACAGCCAGGGCATCGCTTACGGCGTGCTCACATACCGCATGCCGAAAGGCGACCGCACCATCCCGATGAGCGACGCGCAGAACGCCGTGAAGACGATGCGCGACAGCTCGGCCGTGTGGGGCGTCAATCCGAACGATGTCGGCATCATGGGCTTCTCCGCCGGCGGACATCTCGCCTCGACCACGGCCACCCATGCACCCATCTGTAGCCGCCCCGACTTCCAGATACTGTTCTATCCTGTCATCTCCATGAACGAGAAAGTGACGCATAAAGGTTCTGTCGTCGGATTCCTCGGTGACGGCCGCAACGACGAGAAACTCGTGCGCGCCTTCTCCAACGACCGTCAGGTGCGCAGCCATCAGACGCCTCCCGCCATCCTCCTCATGGCCGGCGACGACCGTGCCGTGCCGCCCCTTACCAACGGCCTGCCTTACTACACGGCCCTGCGCCGTGCCGGCATCCCCGCCGCCCTGCACATATATCCCTCCGGCGGCCACGGCTTCGGCTTCCGTGCCTCGTTTAAGTATCACGAGCAGATGCTCGGCGAACTCACCGCATGGCTCAAGACGCTTGCTGCGCCCAAGGCCGATGCTAAGCGCGTGGCCTGCATAGGCAACAGCATCACCGACGGCCACGGTATCGACATGGCCGACGTGCAGGGCTATCCGGCCCAGCTCCAGCGCATCCTCGGCAGCGGCTATGCCGTGAAGAACTTTGGAGTGAGCGGCCGCACGATGCTCAACGGCGGCAACCGCCCGTATATGAGGGAGCAGGCATGGACCGAGGCCAAGGCTTTCAGTCCGGACATAGTGGTGATAAAGCTCGGCACGAATGACAGCAAGCCGGTTAACTGGGACAGCCACGGCAAGGAGTTCCGTGCCGACATGCAGCAGATGATAGACGAGCTGAAGGCCCTGCCCTCGAAGCCGGCGATATATCTGTGCACTCCCGTGCGTGTGGATGCCGGCAAGCAGAAGCCCGGCGACAACCAGATACGCGACGCCGTAATCACCGGCGAGATTATCCCGCTCATCATCAAGATAGCAAAGAAGAACAAGTTGCAGGTGATAGACCTCAATCCGGTGGTCGACCCGGCCTCCGACCTCATGCAGCGTGACGGCATCCATCCGACCGAGAAGGGCGCGCGCCGCATCGCCGAGACCGTCGCCGGGGCCATAAAGCAGTGACATCCTTAAACGCAAAGACGCGAAGACGCAAAGATTCTTTAAGATCTCTGCGTCTTCGCGTCTTTGCGTTTAAAACAATCTTCAAGCTCTTCGCGCCTTCGCGTATCGGCCGTTTAGATTATTGTCATTTCACAATCTTGGTTGCCTTATTGCCCTGGCGGCGGATATATATACCCGGCTCGGTTGCTTTTGTGCGGCGGCCGTCGATGGTATAGTATTCCACCGGAGCCTGTCCGCCGGCCCTGATGCCGTCTACTCCCGTAAGGTCGGAATAGTCGTTGAACTCGATTTTGTAGGTGTTGGCAAACTCTTCTGTTTCCGGATCAAAGCTCTGTACGGTGAAGACTTTAGGATAGCCGTTCACGGCGTCTGCCTCTATAGTACCCTTTGTCCACTCCATGACCATTTCTTCTTCACCGTTATCGATCTCCGACATGTAGATTTCAGTCTCCAGTCCGTATTCGTTCTTGCGCAGACGCTCTTTCCCGGTATAGCTGTAGTCTTCCTCACCTTCCTCTTTTGCAATTTCAGTTGTCTCATAATCATAGCTGCCGTAGCTGTCCACAACAGTGTATTTGACTTCCACCGAGCCGCCGGCATAGGTGAGCATAGAGTGGTATGAGCCTGCTTCATCAGGATATTCCACCGTCACCCTGTTCTCTCCGTCGTTATCCATCACTACACAGGATGCTATGCCATTCTCCACGGATGTGATGTCGTCTGTGATTATCTGTCCGTTGGTGTGGTGCCATACGATGTCCTTATATTCCATCTCATCGGTCCAATACATGGTCTCCCCGTCGTCGGTGGTGAGCACGCTCGTCACTATCCGGTTTGCCTTGTTGTCCTCGCCATATTCTACGGTCATTTTCTGAGTGGCCTCATATTCGCCTTCATAGAGCACCTTGATGACCACTTCGGTGATGTTTCCGAGGCTGTTGCGGGTCACAACCCTGCGGTAGCAGTTGCCCATATCGATCCATTCTTCTCCCGTCCAAATCGATTCCGTATTGGAGATGATGATGTTGTTGACCTTCGGGTCATACTCACGTATCTTCTTCGAGTAGTTCGTGGCTTCGCCGTTGATAAGCAGTTCCACCAGTTGTGATACCGGCATGCCGGATTCGTTGTATACGTATGTGGTGCGCTGTGCCGGCTCGTCCCCGGACGGCGTACCCTCCGGATCAAGCGGTGTTACGAGATCGGTCAGGATACGCCCTGCCGCATCGTAAGTCGTCTCATACTTGGCAGAATATATCCATGCCGAAGATTCCGCATCCCATTCCGATAAAATCTGCGTTCCCGGACGCCAGACAGCCGTGGCAGCCCCCGCTTTACGGATCTTTTTCAAAGAACGTACCTTTTGTGCGGCATTCTTTTGTGATTTAGCCTTGACCGGAGAAAACACCGGAGCGGCACTCATGGATGTAGCAGCGGTTACGGCTGCGAATAAGATGTACAATTTTCTCATGCTGACTTAATTTAGATTAATATTTATATTACTTTGAAATTGTCTGGTTTATGGCGTAAAATTGTAACGGTTTCATTAACCGGAGGCAAATGTACTAATAATTTTTCATTATCAGCCAATAATCTCCCAAATAAATCGTGATTGCCCGTCATTCCTTGACGGCGGGCTGTAAAGACCGGCACGGCTGTCCAATCATACTTTTGACAGCTCTCAAAAACGATTGGCTTAGCTCTCAAAAACACTTTTGACAGGTAGCACAAACGCATTTGGAAGCCGGCAGGAGACATCGGCGGGCAACGTTTCACACCGTCAAAGCCTGCCCGCCGCACCGTCAGAACGGCCTCCCTGCATTGTCAACACCGCCTCGTCACATCTTCGTTCCCGCGTCAAATTGATTCATTAAAATTTGGCCTTCTCGCCGAATAGTGGTATATTTGTACGGATATGTATACAAGTATGCCGGTGAAAGCAATTCTCCTGATGTTTACTCTGCTCATGGCCGTTTCCGGCCGTGCGGCGGATATGGACCGCATGTCGCTGTCCGGCCGGCGTATCTCGTCGGTCGACGGATTGTCGGGAAACACAGTCTACGACATGACGCAAGACCGCGACGGCTTCCTATGGATGGGCGCGTCGTACGGCCTGTGCCGCTACGACGGCTATTCGTTCCTCAACTACTACTCGCTCTCCAGCGACAAGTCGAAGAAGATGGACGCCATCACCGGCAACCTGTATATGGACAGTCTCAACAACCACTTGTGGATACACACATCCACCTTCTCTTTCGCATGCTACGACCTGTGTGCCGGCCGCTTCACCGACTATACCGGGCGTGGCGACGAGGGCCGTCCTTACCGGCGTTTCCTGCGCTCGGGCAACGACATGTGGATGTACGACACCCGCTCGGGCATACGCCACGTCACCTACGATGGCGGCCGCTTCACCTGCCGCGACTACAACACCGCATCCGGTAACCTGCCGAGCGACCACGTGCCGCGCATGCTCGAGGACGGACGCCGCGGCGTTTGGGCGCTCACTGGCGGCGGACTGCTCCGCATGGAGCGCGACGGCAGCGTGCGCGCAGTGGTGAAAGGGCGCAAGTATATAGCCGGAAACGTGTATAAGGGAAACATCGTCTGCCTGTCGGAAGACAACGTGATAGAGATGTTCGCCCCCGACGGGCGGCGCCTCCGCCGCACGGTGGTGCCCGCGGTGCTCGGCCGCCTGAAGACCATCCGCAGCAACTTCGTGTGGCAAGACCGCTGGATGGTGTTCAGCGGAGAGACCTATTGCCTGGACCTGAAGACCTTTGAGGTGTCCAAGCCGGAGGAATATCAGGTCAGCAACGGCCTGCTCCTCGATGCCGTCGACGGCTATTTCTTCGAGTCGAACAATACGGGCAGGCTGTGGATATTCCCCCCGGAGGGCGAGATGCGGGTGCTCTCGCTCCTTCCAGACATGAAGTTCACGGCCGAGCGGCAGCGCAAGTATAACGTCAGGCGGGGCCGCGACGGCCTGTTCTACATAGCATCGTATGGCAACGGCCTGTTCATCTACGACCATGCGACGGGTGCGCTGCGCCATTTCTCCGCCCGCGACCCGCAGGCGGTCATAGACAACGACTACCTGACAAACCTCTTCATCGACGCCGGGGGCAACGTGTGGGTGGCTCAGGAGCAGGCCGGCGTATCACGCATCGCCGTGTCGCGGCAGGCCGTGGCCGAGTTTCTGCTGCCCGTGCCCGGGAAGCTGGGCGACTGGTCGAACTTCATCAGGATGGTGGCACCCGACGGCGACGGCCGCGTGCTGCTCAGCACGAAAGACAACCACCTCTACAGCCTCGACCTTGCGGCGGGACGCATCACGCCGGCGGGAGAGACGAGGTCGTGCGTCTTCGGCTATCTCACAGACCGTGCCGGCCGCACATGGATGGCGACACGTGGCGACGGGCTCTATGTCGACGGCGTGCGCTACAGCAAGTACGACAGGGAGCGCCATGTGCCGACAAACAATTTCTACGACATCAAGGAAGACCGGTACGGCCGTATATGGCTCGCCTCTTACGAGGAGGGACTCATCATGATGAAGCCGGAGGCCGGCGGCCGCATCGCCGTGCGGCAGTATCTCTACCGCAGCATCAACGAGGGACGCCAGCACCAGCTCGAGCTCGACGGCGACGGGTGGCTCTGGATTGCGACGAGCAACGGCCTCTATGCCGTGGACACTAAGAAGAAGGATATCGGGAACGGCGATTTCAAGAGCTTCAACACCTCGGCGGGCAACTTCCCCATAGACGAGATGCGCTGCGTGAGGGTCGCCGGCGGCATGCTCTGGGCCGGCGGCAAGGGCAGCGGCGTGGTCAGATGCCGCATCACGGGCGGTCACGGCCTTGCAGACATCGTCAACGTCACCGTGGCCGAGGGCCTTGCAGACAACAGCGTCAGCTCGATTGTGGCCGACAGGTACGGCAGTGTGTGGGCCGCGACCGAGGAAGGGCTCTCCCGTATAAACCGGAAAGACCTGAAGGTGAAGACATATAAGTTCGGCAACAGACTCGAGCGCAACACCTATTCCGAGGGCTGCGCCATGAGCCTGCCCGACGGTCGCCTGCTGTTCGGCACTCGCTACGGACTCACCGTCGTGACGCCCGCCCGCTCATACACCGAGAGCAAGGCCGGTCCGCTCAGCCTGCGCATCACCGGCATGACCGTGAACGGCCGTCCGGCCGATGAGGCCGGCGTGGCAGACCATGCGGTGCACTATTCGGATGAGATATCCCTCGCCCATAATGAGAACACGATAGCCCTGTCGTTCTCAAACTTCGAATATGCCGACATCGAGTCGTCCCTGTATCAGTATTATCTTGAGGGACTGGAGAATACGTGGCGCCCGCTGACGAGCGTCAACCACGTGGAGTACGGCAACCTGCCTCCCGGGCGCTACGTGTTCCACATCCGCTCGCTGAGCGGCAGCCGCCGCAGCGCGGAGAAGAGCCTGGCGGTCACCGTCCGCCATCCGTGGTATGCCACGTGGCAGGCGTGGGCGGTCTATCTGCTCGTGCTTTCGGCCCTCGGCCTATACCTATATAATAACGCGCGCGAGCGCCTGCGCCTGCACCAGCAGATGCGCATAGAGAAGGAACTGACCGAGTTCAGGCTCCGTTTCTTCACCAACATAACCCATGAGTTCCGTACGCCGCTCGCCATAATACAGGGAGCGGTAGACAAACTACAGGCCGACGGCGGCCGCCCGTCACGCTCAGCCGTGCAGACGGCGCGCCGGGGCACCAGGCGGCTCATGCGCCTTGTCAACATGCTGATGGAGTTCCGCAAGGTGAACACCGGCAACATGAGGCTCAATGTGGAGCAGGGCGACATCGTGGCCTTCGTCAAAGACATCTTCCACGACTTCTGGACGGTGGCCAAGCAGAAAGACATGAGCATGGTCTTCACTCCGTTTGCCCGCGCCTTCGACGTGCCGTTCGACCGTCAGATGGTGGAGACGATGGTCTACAACCTGATAAGCAATGCCATCAAGTATACCCCGGAGCGGGGTAGGGTGGCCGTCGCGATGCGCCGTTCGGATGCCGGCATAGAGATATCCGTTGAAGACAGCGGTCCGGGAGTGGGGCCGGAGCAGGCTGCCCGTCTCTTCCAGCCGTTCATGAACGGCTATGCCTCGAGCGGCGGAATGGGCATAGGCCTGTATACGGCCCACCGGATGGCGGCTCTCCACAAGGGCAGCCTCACCTACAGGCGTGCCGGAGAGGCCGGAGGCTCGGTGTTCACAGTAGTCTTGCCGGCCGACGCGGCGGCTTATTCCGCCGACGAATATGCAAGGAACTCGGCCGTGGTGCGGCCGCAGGAAGAGGCGCCCGATGCCGGTTGCGAGGAGATAATACGCGAACTGCGCCCCGAAGCCATAAACGATGTCTGCGTAGCCGTGATAGAAGACGACCCCGACATGGCGGAGCAGATATGCGGCGAGATAGGCGTCTACTTCAAGGTGAAGAGCTATTCCACGGGGCAGGCCGGTGTGGAGGGCGTGTGCGGCGGCCGCCCGTCGCTCGTTGTATGCGACGTCATGCTGCCCGACATGTCAGGCTACGATGTGGTGAAGACGCTGAAAGGCGACGATTCCACCGCCGCCATTCCCGTGATAATGCTTACCGCGCTCGACGATGAGGCCCACCGCCTTAAGAGTTATGGAGCCGGTGCGGACGACTATATGGTGAAGCCGTGCAACTTCAGGCTGCTTGTCGCCCGGGCCATGCAGCTGATAAACAGGGCGCGTGCCGTCCGCGAGCGTCCGTCTGCATCCTCGCCTGCCGCCGGCGCCGCTCCCAAGCCGCTGCTCACCTCTGCCGCCGACAAGAACCTGATGGACAGGATAGGCATGATCGTGGCCCAGCACATCGGCGACAAGGACTTCACTGTAGACAAGCTGGCCGAGGCTCTCGGCATGGGCCGCACCAAGATGTTTGCCAAGATGAAGGAACTCACCGGCGTTTCTCCCAACAAGTACCTGCAGAACGAGCGCCTGCGCATCGCCGCCGACCTGCTCGCCGAGGGCCGCTTCACCGTGGCCGAGGTGAGCTATAAGGTGGGAATACAGGACGCCTCGTATTTCAACAAGTGCTTCAAGGCCCGCTACGGAGTCGTGCCGAGCAAATACGGGCACGCGCAGGAGAAGGGGGAGAATTACTAATCAATCTCTACGCAAAAACGACAATGGAATGAATGGCTTTCTGAAAATAGCTGGAGACTACACCGACTGGAATGTCTATCGTAAGTCTGTGATAATATGTGATGTCACGGAGATGTTCATTAACCGGGCTTTGCCGCGCGGGTCACGTACTATCGACCAGATGCGGCAGGCGGCCCGGTCATGCAAGCAGAATATCGTGGAAGGTGCGAGTGACGGCACAGTCTCCATCGAGATGTGCATAAAGCTTCTCGGCGTGGCGCGCGGCTCGGTGAGGGAACTGCTTGAAGATTATACAGACTTCTTGCGGCAGCACGACCTTGAAATATGGGACAAGGATGATGCGCGGACAAAGGCGACGCGTTCGTATTGCATCAGGCATGATGAGCCCCGCTCGTTTACGGCCAAATGCCGTGAGCGGAGCGATGAGACGGTGGCAAACATCATGCTGACGCAGATCCGGCAGATTGATTCAATGCTGGCTTCCGTGCTTAAAAAGGTGGAAGCTGAGTTCATAATGAGTGGCGGAATAAAAGAAGCCATGTCGCAGGCAAGGCGCCAGGCACGAGGCTATTGAGATGGAATATAAGATTTATAAGATATATAAGACTTATAAATCTTATATCAGCACGAACTTGTAAAACAGGTTGGAAGCAGCCGATGCAAGTGTCAAGGCAGGAAATTTATCCGATGCTATATGCATGATTCTTTCCGGCTTTGATGCTTTTGAGTGGTTTGAGACAGCTTTATTGATTTTTAATTGCGCTTACAAACTGCAATACTAACCTGTCTAATTGTGGCTGAATAATATGTAATACCATTCATTTTGTTTTATATTGAAAGTTTATTTGGATTTCTTTTAGCAAATTGCAAGTAATTAAAAGGTTTCTTTTCTAAACTTAATAACTTTGCACTTGTCAACAGATTGAGATTAGAACGCTGGCCGGCGATTGTATAATGATAGTAAGTATTAATGATTATGTGTAGAGTTAGAAGATTGATTTTGTTGGGGCTCGTTCCGGTTTTTGCATCGGAAGCGGAAGCCCAGTTTCTCAGTTCGCTGCCCAAGGAGTTCTGCCATAACACGAAGATAGGCGGCTATGTGGTCGGCAGGTACACGTCAACGGACGACAGCCGGAGCGTCAGCGATGGCGGTTTCGACATCAAGCAGGCGCGGGTGAGTGTCGACGGCAAGGTGATGGACTTCTCCTATAGGGTTCAGGTGGAGGCGAGCCGGGCTACGGGGGATGCTCCCGACCGCGAGGTGAGATTGATAGATGCCTTTGTCGAGTGGGGCAGATATCCGTGGCTGAAGGTCAAGGCGGGCGAGTTTCACCGCTGCTTCACTTTCGAGAACCC
Organism: uncultured bacterium; assembly: GCA_905216025.1. Lineage (GTDB taxonomy): Bacteria > Bacteroidota > Bacteroidia > Bacteroidales > Bacteroidaceae > Prevotella. The sequence continues at coordinate 85,002 of CAJMSE010000005.1, forward strand.
GTATAACCCCTGGGATATAGGCTTCGACAACAATGCCCAGGTGGTGAACCGCCTTGCCGGCGGACGCGACATAGGACTGCAACTGAGCGGCGACCTCCTGCCTGCTGCCGACGGACACTGCCTCGTGGGCTATCAGCTTGGCGTGTTTAACGGGCAGGGCATGAACCTTAACGACAAGGATAAGCGGCGTGACGTGATGGGCGGGCTGTCGTTCTCGCCTTTCCGTAGCTGGACGGTAGGGCTGTTCGGATGGAAGGGCAGCTATGTCACCGATGACGGCGTGAGCCAGGGCAGAAACCTTTGGGCTGCCGGAATAAGGCACGAGGGCGACTGGACGCTGAGGGGCGAGTATGCCGCTTCGAACGGACATGACACCCGCCCGGCCGACGGATGGTATGCCACGGTGGGCGTTCCGGCCGCCAAGGGACTGAAGATATATGCCAAATGGGATGTGTACAGGGACGGTAAGACGATGTCGGGCGCCACTTCACAGTACGACATCACGGCCAACTGCTACCTGTGCCGCAACCTCAAGTTTCAGCTTGAGTATTTTTTCACGCATAAGGGCGATGCCCTTGCCGGCGACAGGAACTTCAACACGCTGATGGCGGAAGTGTACTGCCGGTTCTGACACGCGCCGATGAACGGATGTTTTTTTGTTTATTAATAAAAAGTAGGATTATGAAAAGATTTTGTCTGATTATTGCCATGGCGGCAGTTTGTATGCTGTCATCGGCTCAGAGCGACTATCCTGTCAAGGATGTGGAGAAGCATGATGTTGCGATACTGGTGATAGACATGCAGAACGACTTTGTGAAGCCAGGTGCCGTGCTGTGTGTGGACGGAGCGTTGAAGACCGTGCCGGACATCAACCGGCTGATAGACTACGGCCGGACGAAAAACTGGAAGGTGGTGTGGATAATGCGGGCACACGAGGGTACGGGTGTCGATGTGGATGCACCGCGCATCCCGCTCTTCACCGGCGGTAAGAAAGGGTATTGCGTTCCCGGCACGGAGGGCTACGAGCTTGTGGACGGACTGAAGCCTGCTGCCGGCGACTACATTGTCCAGAAATACCGCAACAGCGCGTTCTTTGCCACCCAGCTCGACCTCATGCTGCGCCGTATGGGTGTAAAGACGGTGGTGCTTGCCGGTACGCAGTATCCCAACTGCGTCAGGGGGACGGCCAATGATGCCATGAGTCTCGACTACGAGACAGTGGTCTGCACCGATGCCTGCTCGGCGAAGACGCCGCAGGTGGCCGAGAACAACATCTTCGATATGAGGAACATGGGTATCAAGTGCATCACGCTCGACGAGATAAAGGAAAGATACAGATAGGAGGTAAGGATTGTATTGAAAGGAAAAGCAGGAAGTCATGCGGCCGTAGCGGCCGACGTTGACTTCCTGCTTTCGTTTAAACAATCTTCCTAACCTTGGCTTATCTCTTGACAACTTTGTGTCCGTTGATTATGTATACCCCGCCGGAGAGTCCGTCGAGGGCGCGGCTGTATGCGATGCCTGTGCGCAGCTTGACGCCGTCGGTGGTGTATACGTCTACCGGCGTGTCAGCGGCGGGGATGCCGTTGATGGCCGTCGTGGCGCTGAGCACGCGTAGCGTGCCGCTTGTCAGCAGGGCCGCGTCGTCCCATTCTATCGTCTGGATGTCCGATTCGGTCTTCAGGATGTAGGTGCCTTCGGCCGTTCCTGTGCCGTTGAATATCCTTATCTCATCGCCGGCGGCGAGCTCGCGGCTCACCTTGACGAGTATCGTGTCGCCGTTGTGCGTCATCTTACCGGCACATTTCACCATGTCGTTGGTAGCGTTGCCGGCCGCTCCGGTTCCGATCTTCACCGTCAGGGTGCTTCCCTCCTGCAGCGTCATGTTGCCCGAGCACTTCAGCGTGCCGTAGCCGCCGTTGTATCCCGGGGTCACTGTGCCGCCCTTGTATACCGTCGTGTTGGGCGCGCATCCCGTTCCGGCGAGCGTTCCGCCCGTTCTCACGGTGAGCGTTCCTGTGGTGAAGCCCGTCGGCGCGGTGGAGTATGGACTGTTGTAGAGTTGCAGCGTGCCGTCGTAGACATCCACGTTAGACGTGCTTCCGCCGTTCGTCAGCGTGAGCACTCCGCTTCCGCGCTTGCCGACGGTCTTTGCCGTGAGCAGTCCCTTGTACGATGTGCTTTCGCCGTTATATCCCACCTCGTAGCTGTCAGAGCTGTGGCCGAGCTTGCAGTCGGTGGCGTCGGATGCCAGCGAGCCGATCTTCGTAGTCACGCTCTTTGCCCCCGAGCCGTTCGAGGCATAGTGGCCGATGTTGCATCCGGCGGCCATCACGAGGTGCGTGCGGCTCATGTCGGTGACGTTGTCCATCAGTCTGAAGTTCTCTCCCTGTGCCGTCAGCTGTCCCTCGAAGGCCGAGAAGTTGGCTCCGATGTCGCTGCGCACTCCCGTCGACACGATGGTCAGGTTGCCGCTACCCTTGAAGCTGCCGTTGATGGCTCCTCGCGTTGTTCCCTTCACGGTGCTGCTCGTGCCCTCCTTCACCGTTGCCACGTAGTTGAATATGGGCCGTGTGCTGGAGTTGTTCATGTTTATCAGCTGCACTTCGCCGCCCTCGAGCGACATGGGCGAGCCTGTCTTTCCGAATGTGGCGTTCCATGCACCTTGGGCGATGATGCCCTTTCTGACTATCATTCCGGCAAAGGTGTTCTCTCCTGAGTGGGTGAAGTTGAGCTGTCCGGGGCCGTCTTTGACAAGATATCCCGTGCCCGTGACCCGTCCTTTAAGCGAGAGCGAGCTGCTGCTGCCCGTCACGTTGATGGTGGCCGTGTCGCTTACGGTGATGATTCGGTCTGTAGCCATGTTGTCGCCGGTCATCTTCAGCACGCCGCCGTTCAGCATCAGCTTGCCCGCCTCGGCCGTTGCCGCGCCTATGTCGCTCTTCTGTCCGCCGTCGTAGAGGCTCGACACGGTCAGCGTTCCCTCGTTCAGGATGGTGGCTCCGGTGTAGTCGCTGTTCTTCAGGCTCAGGCGCACCTCGCCCTTTCCGTTCTTCGTGACACTACCGTTGCCGCTGATTCCTCCTTTGCCCGACAGTGCGTATGTGCCGTCGTTGATGTCGAACGTCACGCCGCCGGTCACCATCATCTCGTCGACGGTGATGTTGCGGTTGCCCGACTTGTCGTTGAATACCACCTCGTCGCCCGTCACGAACGGCGTCTCGGCTCCTCCGGCGTTGAAGTTGTTGCTCTTATAGTCCCATACGTTGCTTTCGTTGCCCGTCCACACCACGTCTTTCTGCGGTGCGCGCGTGCCGTTGACAGCGAGCACGATGCTCTTCTCGTCGGTGCGGATGGTGTAGTTGACGCCCACCAGTCCGCGCGTCATTATCTTTGTCTCGTCGGCCGTCAGCTTGCCTGTGCAGCGTGCCAGCACATACTCGCCCTCGGCGATGCCGTCGTGACGGATGGTGAACGTGTTTTCGCCGTTGAGTGTCAGATCGCCGTTCACGTTGATGCTTCCGCACTTGCCGTCGGCTGCGCTCACCTCTATATATACGTCTCCCGGCAGGGTGAGGCTCTTGCCGAATGTCAGCACGCCGTCGGTGCCTGCGGGCATGAGCCGGCATCCCTCGTAGTTCAGTGCGCCGTCGAAGGCGATGTTGCCGTTCAGCGTGGCGTTTCCGCCGAGCGTGCCCTTTGCCCTCAGGTGTATGTCGCCGTCGATGCGGCTGTTAGTGTTCAGCACGCCCTCGCTGATTACCGTCTTGCCGGTGAATGCGAGCGGGATGTCGAATGTGGCCGTTCCGCCCATCGACTTATAGAGCGTCATGTCTCCGCCCAGCGAGCCGCTACCGCTGAAGGTGTAGTCGTGTCCCTTCGGGTTCATGATGTAGACATCGCCGGGCTTGATGTTGCCGTCGACGGCTATCGCGCTGCTGTTGTCTCCGCTGATGTCGAACATCACGCTGCGGCCGTCGGCATATCCCTGACGTGCCGTCATGTCGAACGAGGTGAATCCCGCTGCGGCTGCGGCCCATGCGCCTCCCGCAGCATAGCGCAGGTCGGTCACCATCGCGGGCGGCAGCGGGGGATATGGCATGTCGCCGCCGAGATAGAATCCGGTGCACGGCATCTGGTAATATCCGCGCGTGGTGCAGTCGAGGCGGTAGTGCGGGTCTTCCTGAAGGGTATAGAAACTGTGGTCTGTGGCAATGTCGGTGGAGTAGCCGATGATGCCGGTGCTTGTCTCGGCAGTCTGATTCGTCATGATTATTTCCTCACGCCAGTCGCCGGTCATGTCGACCATGAATGCGGGTCGGTTTGCCCATCCCGAGTGCACGGCCCATGCGCTTTCCTTCGAGAACTCGATAAGGCGGGTGCCGTTGTATTTCGTTATCATCACGTTCGAGCCGTAGCCGCTGCCGCCTGGCGTGGCGATGAGCTCGCGCTGCAGGTCGCCGTCCCACCACGAGGCCTCCATGGGGTAGGTGGTGGTGCCCTCCTTGATGATTTCTCCCTTGCAGTCGTACAGGTTGGGCAGCAGCGAGAATATCTCGTAGCCCTTGCGTGCGGGGTCGACGTCGATGCAGCGGCCGCGGCCCACGTCGTATACCGACGGCAGATACCACTCCTTGATGTGCTCGCCCGTGGCGGCATCGTAGAGCACCTGCCCCATCAGTTCCGACTGCTGTATGGCGAACACCTCCATGCCGGGCCTGTCGGGGTCGATGTCGCTCACGTCGTAGCGGTCGCCGTGGCCTATGCCGGCACTGAACACCATGCCCTTCGACGGGTTCACGCCGAATCCGCCCTGGAGCATCTCGTCTATTCCGTCGCCGTCGACATCGGCCACGCGCAACTGGTGAAACTCTGCCGGCCACGGCGTCTTGTCGTTGCGGCTCCACGTGTAGTAGTGGTGCCATCCCGAGGGCTTGCCGCCGGTCCAGTCATATCCCCATGCAAACACGTAGTTATGGTGCTTCTTGTCGCTCTTTGTCCTGTCGAGGCACTCCATCACGAGCGAGGGATGCACGCCGTCGAAGTAGCAGATGGCGAAGTGGCCGCCCATGAAGGCATATTCAGTGCCGTTGTTGTCGTCCATATAGTCGGCGCGGTTGTCGCGCGAGTAGCTGTCCACTCCGTCCGTCGCCTCGCTGTATTTCAGCTCGTTGCAGTCTATCTCCGCTCCCGTGCGGCCGTCGACCACCGACACGTAGAAGGGCGGGTTGCGCCTGGCCTGCGTGCGGTAGTCGGTGATTCCGTCGCCGTCGGTGTCGGCCGTGGCGCTTCCGTTGGCATACTTGCCGTATGTTCCGGCCGCCGCATCCCAGAAGCGCGTGCCGTCGGAGCTTTTTATTATCACCTCGCACTTGCCGTCGCAGTTGATGTCGTAGGCCACCACCATGTCGTTCTGACCGGCGCAGATGTCGATGTTCGGTCCCATGTCTATCGTCCAGAGGCACTTGCCTTCAAGGGTGTAGGCCTGTAGCTTATGGCTGCCCTTGAGCATGTCGCCCGTGAAGAGGCGGTCTACGAGTATGGCGTCGAACTCCCCGTTGCCGTCGAGGTCCATCGGCCATGCGTATTTCACCTTATAGTCGTTCGGCGTGAGCACGGTTGTCTCGAAGTCGATGTCGAAGAACACATCTTTATATGTCTGCTCCTTAAACAGGAACGGCCTGCTCTTCTCGCTCTCCTTGCCTCCGTGGACGATGGTCACGGCCAGTTCGCTGCCGTAAGGCACGGCCGAGCGCGTGGTCTGATAGTTTGTCTTTGTTATCGGCGTGGCGTTCACCTTCGTGTATTCGCCGCTGCCGGCTGTTCTGCGGTAGAGGTTGTAGGAGCAGTCTTCCGGCTCCTGGGCCAGTTTTCGCCATGAGACGAGCACGTCCTGCTTCGCCTTGTCCGTCACGGCGACGACTGCGCGTCCGAGCTGTTGCTGGATGCGTTGTGCCTGAAGTGCGCCGGGCAGCAGTGCGGCTGTCAGCATGGTAATGATAGTTCTCTTCATAAAGCAAGGTTATTAGTAAGTTTGTTATTCATTGTTTTCTGCCTGCAAAAATAGTAATAAAAAAGACACCGGTATATGACATTCGTACGTATATCGGTAGAATCGTACGTTTTTGAATGTTTGTCCGTGCGAGCCCGCCGGCGGCCGGCCTTAATCCGCCTGCCGGATACATAATTACCGTTTTATGTACGATTGTCCTTGCGCGGTACGGCCGTTTTTATGTAATTTTGCATTGTCGGGCTGCCACCGGCATGCCGCCTGGCGGCAGCCTGTACTGTTACGGGCGTCGTGTAAGGCTGTTACCTGCCGCAGGTGACAGTGTTACGCGTGGCAGGTAACGATGTTACGTGTGGCAGGTGACAGCGTTACGCGTGGCAGGTAACAGACCGGGCTGCCGTGCCGTTGCATTACGGAGCCTTCCCGTGCGGTTCGCTCCTGGCGGCCGCCGCCAGGAAAAGACATGTTGAAAACAAATAAAAGCATTACTGATATGAAGAAAATCATTTTACTGTTGGCATTCATGATGACCCTCGGCGCACGCGCCGCGGCGGATTATGACGTGAGAAACTTCGGGGCGGCGGGCGACGGAAAGACCCTCGACCACGGCGCCATCAACCGTGCCATCGACTCGTGCGTGGCCCGTGGCGGAGGCCGCGTGGTGCTCCCCGCGGGCACATATCTATGCGGGAGCATACGCATGAAGAGCAATGTGGAGCTGCACATCTCGGCCGGGGCCACGATACTCGCAGCCCCGGCGTCGATGAAGGCATACGATGAGGCCGAGCCGTGGGAAGGACCGGCATATCAGGACGGCGGCCACACCTACTTCCACAACAGCCTGATATGGGCCGTCGGGCAGGAGAACGTGTCCATCACCGGCCGCGGAATGATAGACGGCAAGGGGCTGACGAAGAGAGACACGGAGAAGGGCGGAAACCTGCAGGGCGGAAACATCGGCACGGGCGACAAGGCGATAGCGCTGAAGGAGTGCCGGAACGTGCTCATACGCGACGTGACGATATATCGCGGGGGCCACTTCGCCACCATAATGACAGGCTGCGATATAGGCACGGTGGACAACGTGACGATAGATACCAACCGCGACGGATTCGATATAGACTGCTGCAAGTATCTGACGGTGAGCAACTGCAAGATAAACACGCCGAGCGACGACGCGCTGGTGCTGAAGAGCTCGTATGCGCTGAAGCGCCCCGTGCTGTGCGAGCACATCGCCGTGACCAACTGCGTCATCACGGGCTATAAGATGGGCACGCTGCTCGACGGGACATACGTGCCGGAGAAGGTCAACTGGGTGTGCGGGCGCTTCAAGCTGGGCACCGAGTCGAACGGCGGCTACCGCAACATCGCGCTTAGCAACTGCACCTTCATGTACAGCAGCGGACTGGCCTTCGAGGAGGTCGACCAGGGACTGATGGAGAACATCGTGGTCAGCAACATCACCATGAGCCACGTGCACCACTATCCCATCTACATCACCACCGGATGCCGCAACCGCGGCCCGAAGGAGCGCACCACAGTGTCCACAGGCGCCGACATACAGATAAGCAACGTCATCGCAGACGATGTAGACTCGCTGGCCGGCATCATCATCACCGGCATGTCCGGCCATCCGCTGCGCAACATAGCCCTCAGCAACATACGCATAAAATACCGTGGCGGCGGCACGGCCGACCTCGCCACCCGCGACTACCGCGAGCAGTCGACCCACTATCCCGAGCCCCGCTTCGCCGGACCCACCCCGGCATACGGCCTCTACGCCCGCCACGTGGACGGTCTCGACCTTAGTCACATCACATTCCACACCGAAAAGCCCGACCATCGCCCCGCCGTGATGCTGGACGACGTCACGGGCGAGACAGTCACAGACCTGAAAGCGCCGGCCGTGAAAGGCGTGAAGAAAGTGGTGAGGAAGTGACGTGACAGCCTGATGTCACTGCCCTCCTAATCTTCCGAAATACCCGATGATGTCGTCCCACGTCTTGAATGTGTCTGATCCGAAGTCTATGCGGGTGCTCATGAAGTCGCGTGAGCCGTTGGTGTCAAGCCTGTCGATGAGGTAGTCGCCGTATAGCAGGTCCTTGCGGTTGGTGAGGATGAGACGGTTGTATGCCGCCACGCCGATGTTCTCAAACGCCCATTCCTGCATTTGCGTGGCGTGGGCCGGGTCGTTGGTGGGTGCTGAGGCCACGAGATAAATGTCGTAGAATCCGAGCAGGAAGCGGAACGCCTTGGCCATGCTCGGCAGCGGCTGTCCGCCGTGCTCCATCGTCTCCTCAATGCTGATGTAGATGATGGAGCGCTGGCGCTTCTCCTGCCTGTCGTCTATCCAGCGGATTACCGGCAGTACGGAATGGATGAGTATGCTGTCGTTCATGCGGTGGCCGCCGTGGAAGCGCAGCACGTTGCCGTAGTGCGAGGCAAAGAGGCTGCGTGTGTCCACCACCGTGTCTTCCATGCCGAACAGTCCCCACACCCTTTTCTGCTCTTCTGAATTCACGCCGCTGAAGCAACGCCCGGTCATCTCCCTGTATTCGGCCTGCAGCTGCTTCGTCATGATGAACTCTTTGAGTCCGTCAGCCCTCGGGTTGAGAAACGTCACCTTGCCCAGCATGTTGTTCTTCAGAATGTCGTCGCCCATCTTCAGTGCCGGGTTCATCAGTATGCGGTCGTAGCCGTACAGCATCTCGGCATACATTCCGCCCATCGACGTGCCGATGATGAGGTCCGGCTGCACCTCGCGGCATGTCTTTTCGAGCAGTTCCATGGCCTCGGTGGGGTGTATAGGAAGGTCGGGTGCCGTCACCACGGCCTGCGGCAGCAGTTCCTTTATCCTTTCCACGGTACCTGAGCTGCCTGACGATGCGAAGCCGTGCACATATAATATCTTCTTTCCGGCCATGACGTCCGGATACGCGTTCATGCTGTTCCCTGTCTCCATTGCTGTTGTCTTTATAACGATTACGCCGCCGTGACTCCGTGGCGGCAGCCGGCAAAGTTAACCGTTTTTACACTAACGGCCAAACAAAGGAGGCCTTTTGCTTCGTAATACCCGCTTTTTTGTGTACCTTTGCGTTAAATAACATAAACAAGCAAGTAACACTTAATCGTAACTACAGATGAAGAAGAGACTGTTCATTATGACCGTTGCCGCAGCCTGTGCTGTGTGCGGAGCCGCTCAGGATGCGGTAGTGACGTCGCCCGACGGACGTCTTTCCGTCAGTATCTATAATGAAGACGGCCGTGCCGGATATGAAGTCAGCTACGACGGGAAGCAGATGATGACCCGCTCGGCGCTCGGACTGAAAGCCAATATCGGCGACTTCTCGTCAGGCCTCAAGCTGAAAGGCACGAAGCCGGGCAAGGCAGACAAGACCTATACCATGCGGGGAACCAAGGCTTCGGCATCGCACTACGTGGCAAACACCGTCGACCTGACCTTCACCAATGCCGCAGGCTATGACATCATGGTGACTTTCAACGTCTCAGACAATGATATCGCATACCGCTACACGCTGCCTCGGGGGAAGAAGGACAATCCGAAGTGCGCCGTGATATACAGCGAGGCGAGTGCCTTCAACTTCCCGGATCACACCACCACGTTCATCTGTCCGCAGAGCAAGACGATGGTAGGGTGGGAGCGCACCAAGCCGTCGTATGAGGAGGAGTATACGGCCGACGCCCCGATGACTGCCAGGTCGGCCTTCGGCGAGGGCTATACCTTTCCCTGTCTGTTCCATGTGGGCGACGACGGATGGGTGCTCGTCGGCGAGACGGGCGTCGGGAGCAACTATGTGGGCTCGCATCTGAGCGACTATGTACCCGGCAGCGGATATACCGTCGCCTTCCCCAACGAGACCGAGATGAACGGCATGGGCAGCCGCTATGCCGGCCTGTCGCTTCCCGGCAGCACCCCGTGGCGCACCATCACCGTGGGCAGTACGCTCAGACCGATTGTCGAGACCACCGTCACCTACGATGTCGTGGAGCCTCTCTACGCACCGTCTGAGGCCTATAAGCCTGGCCGTTACACGTGGAGCTGGCTCGTATGGCAGGACAATTCGGTGAACTACGACGACCAGATAAAGATGATTGACCTCTCCGCGGCCATGGGATACGAGTATGTTCTCGTGGACGGACTGTGGGATAAACAAATTGGACGCGACCGCATCGAGCAGCTCGCGCGCTATGCCAAGGACAAGGGCGTGCGCCTGCTGCTGTGGTATAACAGCAACGGATACTGGAATGACGCGCCCCAGGGACCGCGCGACGGCATGAACACGGCATACGCCCGTGAGCGCGAGATGGCCTGGATGCAGAAGCACGGCATCGCCGGCATCAAGGTAGACTTCTTCGGCGGCGACAAGCAGGAGATGATGAAGCTCTACGAGGACATCCTCTGCGACGCCAACCGTCACGGCATCCAGGTTATTTTCCATGGCTGCACGATACCCCGCGGCTGGGAGGTGATGTATCCCAACTATGTAGCGAGCGAGGCGGCGCTGGCTTCCGAGAATGTCTACTTCACCGAACACCACGCCAAGGCAGAGGGCTTCGAGCTCACGATGCACCCGTTCTCGCGCAATGCGCTCGGCGCGTTCGACTGGGGCGGCGTGATGATGAACCGCTATATGAGCCGCGACAATAAGAGCCGCCATCCGCGCTACACGTCCGACGTGTTCGAGATGGCCTCGGGAATAGTGCTCCAGACGAGTGTCAACTGCGTGGCCGTGTATCCCAACAACCTCACTGAACTGCCGCAGTTCGAGCTCGATTTCCTCAAGACCCTGCCCACGGCGTGGGATGAGGTGCGCTTCATTGACGGTTATCCCACTCGTTATGTGGTGCTCGCGCGCCGCACGGGAGACAAGTGGTACGTGGCCGGACTGAACGGAGAGGCCGGTGCCCGCACGCTTAGGCTGTCGCTCCCGATGTTCGCCGGCAAGACCGTGAAGTACTACACGGATAACGCCCGCCGCAAGGGTGAGCTCGTGCCGTCGTCCGTGCTGAAGCCACTCAAGGTGGGACGCAACGGCGAGGCCAAGGTCACCATGCAGGGAATGGGCGGCATCATCATCACTGAATGATGCCGGCCGCATGCCCGCATAGCGTAAACAATGTGAAAGTTTATTACTAAACGGCAAATGCCGGCCTGCGTGCGGGATATTTGTTATACCTTTGCAGGCATATAACCAAGTACTGAACGAATATATATTATACTTATGAACAGGATGAAGCACACTCTGGTTGCGGCCTTGCTGCTGGCCGTCGCGCCTGCCGCCGGGCAGACATACTCTTCCCTCTGGAGCCAGGCGGATGCGGCTCTGAAGAAGGATTTGCCGAAGACGGCAATCGGGGTGATGAGGAAAATAGAGACGAAGGCTTCGCGTGAGAAAGCCTACGGCCAGCTGCTGAAGGCCGAGACGGGCATCATGTCGGCATGGTGCGAAATATCCCCCGACTCCCTTGGGCCGGCCGTGGCGCGGCTTCAGGAGCGTGAGCGCAATGCCGGCGACGCCGTGCTGCGCTCCGTCTATGCCGCTATATTATATAATGTGTACGCCAACCGAAGCGACATCGCCGATAGGGCAGACTCCCTTGCAGCGCTCTATAAGGTCCGTGCCGTTGCCGAACCCGCCGCACTGGCGGCCGCGCGTGCCGACGGTTACGAACCGTTCGTAAGGAAAGGATACAATGCTTCCCTCTTCGGCGGCGACATGCTGAGCGTCATCGGCTACGAGACTGCCAATTATGAGGCCATGCACCGGTGGTACTCGGCTGCGTCGATGCGCTCCGCCGCCTGCGTCACGGCCCTCGAGATGCTCCGTAACGACAACCGCGGACGCGGCTTCATCCTGAAGAAATCATCGTATATCAGGTCGCTCGATTCGCTCATCAGCGTCTATGCCGACCTGCCGGTAGCCTGCGAGGCGGCTATCGAGAGGTATGAGCACATGGACCGTTGCGAGGACGTGACCGTCGAAGACCGCATCAGTTATATACACTACGCCCTCGACAAGTGGGGCGGCTGGCAGCGTGCCAACCTGCTGCGCGAGGCCGAGCACGACCTCACGGCGTCGCGTTTCACCGTCGAGGCCGGCAGCGAGACGGTGTCGCCCGGCAAGAGTCAGATGCTACGCCTCACCTCGCTGCGCAACGTTGCCACGCTGACGATGAACGTCTATAAGGCCGATGTCACAGGCGACACCCGCCTTGACCCGTCCAACTCCCGCGACTACGCCATCCTGAAGCCGAAGCTGAAGGCCGTGGCTGGAATGCGCCGGACGCATACCTTCATGTCGCATCCCGACTATCAGGTCTTTGAAGACTCGATAGAGCTCGGCGCCCTGCCTGCCGGAGTCTACATGCTGGAGTTCCAGTCGTTCCCCGTGTCGCGCACGGTGCGGCGTATCTACCGCGTCAGCGACGTCTTCTCCATAGCCGAGGCCCTGCCCGACGGCAACACACGGTATGTCGTCATGAGCGCATCCACGGGCCGTCCGCTGCCCGGTGCCAAGGTGAGGCTGCGCGCCGGCAACCGTTCCGCCCAGAACCAGATAACCCTCACATGCGATAAGGACGGCGAGGTGACCTACCGCCATGCGCCCGACTCGCGCTACACGTCCGTCTTTGCCTATACCGACGCTGACAGATACAGCCGCGAGTGGAGCACCTACGGCCGCTATTCCTACTATTCCGACGAGGGCCGCAGCGAGCATACCGCCATCTATACCGACCGCAGCATATACCGTCCGGGACAGACCGTGCACATGTCGGCGACGATATACGAGCATACCGGCCGCACGGACAATAAGGCCGTGGCCGGCAAGACCGTCACCGCCGTGCTGCGCGACGCCAACTATAAGGTCGTCAGCGAGAAGAGTCTGACCACCGATGCCTACGGCACGTGCCATGCAGACTTTGACCTTCCGTCGGGAAAGCTCGGCGGAGCGTTCGTCATCAGCCTTAACAACACCAGCCGGCGGATAAGGGTCGAGGAGTATAAGCGCCCCACTTTTGCCGTCGAGTTCCCCAAGGTCAACGAGAAATATGCCTCCGGCGACACCCTCATGGTCAAGGCCAAGGCCGTCACTTACGCCGGCGTCCCCGTGCAGGGAGCTTCCGTGCGCTATACCGTCCGCAGGAATATAGCCCTGTGGTGGCGATGCGGCTACGACGGCCGGCCGTCATATCCCGGTTCGGGAGATACCGTATACAGCGGTGATGCCGTCACCGGCAGCGACGGAGCGTTCTCCGTCGAGCTGCCCCTGACCGTGCCCGAGACAGACCCGCGCCGCTCCATGTTCTATAATTTCGTTGTCGAGGCCGATGTCACCGATGCCGCCGGCGAGACCCGCAGCGGCTCGCTCTCCGTGCCGCTCGGCACCCGCGCCACGGCTTTCAGCTGCGACCTGCCCGACAAGGTGCTTGCCGACAGTCTCCGTGCGGTGCGCTTCAGTCTGAAGAACGCCGCCGGCATGGACATCAGCGCCAAGTTGCGCTTCACCGTCGACAATGCTTCAGAGTGGCAGCCGGCCGTCACCGGTGAGCCCGTGACCCTCGGCCGTCGCTTCGCCTCGGGCCGTCATGCCATCACGGCAATATGCGAGGGCGACACCCTCAGCCAGGATTTCATCGTCTTCAGTGCGGCCGACACCGTGCCGTGCGTCGACACCCGCGACTGGTTCTACACCTCTTCCGAGTCTTTCCCCGCCGACGGCAGCCCCGTGACGGTTCAGGTCGGCACTTCCGACAGCAACGTGCACGTTGTCTACAGCATTCTTTCAGGCAACCGCGTGATAGAGAAGGGGTCGACAGACATCAGCAACTCACTCATCAACCGCAAGTTCACCTATCGTGAAGAGTATGGCGACGGCCTTCTCCTTACGTTCGCATGGGTGCGCGACGGCGTGTTCCACAGCCACGACGTCACCATCCGCCGGCCGCTTCCCGACCGCCGCCTGCGCATGAAGTGGACCACCTTCCGCGACCGTCTCAAGCCCGGCCAGCAGGAAGAGTGGGCTCTCACCATCGTGAAGCCCGACGGGACACCCGCCGATGCCTCTCTCGTGGCCACGCTCTACGACAAGTCGCTCGACCAGATAGCACGCCACGACTGGGCGTTCGAGCCTTATCTCTCATATAGTCTCCCCTACACATCATGGCTTTCCGTGCCTCAGCACGGCCTCAGTTGCAGTGCCGTGGCTTCGTGGCGCCGCCTCACGTGGCAGCCGTTTGCCGTCAGCTGCTTCGACGATGCTTTCCTGACGTTTGCCGGCAGGATGCCTCATGGCGAAGTGCTGTCAATGCGCTATGCCGTCACGACAACCGAAGAGATGAAGGCTCTCGGCTCTGTCAATACCCTTGCGGCCGATGCCGCCCCGCCTATGTATAAGACGAGGCAGTCCGTTGTCAAGGCCGAGGCTGCGATGGATGAGGCTGCCTCTGAGACAGCGGCCGGCGGAGCCGACGGCGGCGCATCGGGCGAGACGGTTCAGCTGCGCGAGAATCTCAGTGAGACGGCCTTCTTCTATCCTGCCGTCACCACTGATAAGGACGGCGGCGTGACGCTCCGTTTCACCCTGCCGGAGAGCCTCACCACATGGCGTTTCATGGGCGTCGCCCACACGGCAGACATGTTTGCCGGCAAGCTCGAGGGCGAGGCAGTGGCCACCAAGGACATCATGGTGCAGCCCAACGTGCCCCGCTTCATCCGCATGGGCGACAAGGCAAGCATAGCCGCGCGCATCTTCAACACCGGAGAGGCTGATGCCGCCGGGCAGGCCGTCATCGAACTGATAGACCCTGAGACGGAGAAGACCGTGCACCGCGAGGCCAAGCCCTTCACCGTGAAGGGCGGCGAGACTGCCGGCGTGGCCTTCAGCTATACGCCGGAGACCACCCGCAGCCTGCTCATCTGCCGCATCACCGTCAGCGGAAAGGGTTTCAGCGACGGCGAGCAGCACTATCTGCCCGTGCTCCCCGACCGCGAGCGCGTCACCGTCACGGTGCCGTTCACCCAGAACGGGCCGGGCGTGAAGACCATAGACATATCGAAACTCATCCCCGCGGGCGACGCCTCGTCGAAGCTCACCGTCGAGTATACCGGCAATCCGGCGTGGCTCGTGGTGCAGGCGCTGCCATCTGTGGGCACTCCCCGCGATGATAACGCAGTCGAGCAGGCCGCCGCTCTCTATGCCAATGCCGTCGGCCGCTCCATCATCGCCGGTTCGCCGAGGGTGAAGGGCATCTTCGGGCAGTGGCGCATGGAGCGTGGCGGCGAGACATCGCTGATGAGCGGTCTCGAGAAGAACGCCTCGCTGAAAGACCTCGTGCTCGACGAGACGCCGTGGGTGGCCGACGCCGACCGTGAGGCCGACCAGAAGAGACGCCTCGGCGACTTCTTCGACGAGACTCTCATGCAGACCCGCATCTCTGATGCCGTGGAGAAACTGCAGGCCCTCCAGCGCCCCGACGGCTCGTGGAGCTGGTATCCCGGCATGGACGGCAGCTTCTTCATGACGGTAGACATCGCCCGGACGCTCACCCGTCTCAATGTCATCGCCGGACGTCAGAGTGCCACCGCGGGCATGCTCGGCAAGGCATACGGATATATCGACAAGGAGGTGGTGCGCGAGGTGAACGAGATGAAGAAGGCCGCCCGCAAGGGCGCGGGCCCCTCTTTCCCCGGCACCGACATGCTTCAGTATCTCTATATGAACGCCATCAGCGGCCGCACGCTGCCCGCCTCGGCCCGCACGGCTTCCGACTACCTCATCTCGCTGCTGAAGAAAGACATCGGCAGCCAGACCATACACGACAAGGCACTCACCGCAATAATACTCGCGCGCCACGGCGAGACAGCCCGCAGCCGGGAGTATGTGCGCAGCCTGAAGGAATATTCCGTATATACCGAGGAGATGGGACGCTACTACGACACCCGCCGTGCCGCCTATTCGTGGCGCGACTATAAGATACCGACGGAGGTTGCGGCCATCGAGGCTCTCATGACCGTCACGCCCGGAGACACCCTCACCGTGGGCGAGATGCGCCGCTGGCTGCTCCAGCAGAAGCGCACGCAGGCATGGGACACGCCCGTTAACAGCGTCGACGCCGTCTACGGGTTCCTCCGCGGCAACTCCGGGGTGCTCGATGCGCGCGAGCAGACCGTGCTCGCCATCGACGGCCGGCCGCTCGCCATGCCGCAGGCCACCGCGGGAATAGGCTATGTGAAGACGTCAATCACCGGACAGTCCGGCCGCCGCTTCACCGCGACGAAGACCTCGCAGGGCACGTCGTGGGGTGCCCTCTATGCCCAGTATATGCAGAAGACGTCGGAGGTGACGGCCTCGTCGGCCGGCATCAGCGTGAAGCGCGAGATAATATCTGCCGGCAAGACCCTCGCCGTGGGCAGCCGGGTGAAGGTGCGCATCACCGTCAAGGCCGACCGCGACCTCGACTTCGTGCAGGTCACCGACCGCCGTGCGGCGTGCATGGAGCCGGTAAGCCAGCTGAGCGGATACAGCGGCGGCATGTACGTCTCGCCCCGTGACAATGCCACCTGCTATTACTTCGACCGCCTGCCGAAGGGCAAGAGGGTGATTGAGACCGAGTACTATATCGACCGTGCCGGCGTCTACGAGACCGGAACGTGCACCGCCGGCTGTGCCTACGCGCCCGAATATCGCGCCACGGCCGCGTCGGAGACACTGAAAGTGAGCATTGATGAAAACAAATAATATCGGATTATGACTGTCAGGACTATAATGATACAGCTGTTGCTGGCCGCCTCGGTGCCCGTCGCGGCACAGCGGCTGACGGCTGTCGCAAATACCGTAGACTGCGGGAAGGTGGCTTACGAGAAGCCCGTGACCGCAACGTTTGAACTGCGAAACAAGGGAATGCGCAAGCTGAAGATTACCGACGTGAAGGCGAGCTGCGGCTGCATAGACGTGCAGTACCCCAAGGACGAGATACCCGCAGGCGACAAGTTCACCCTGCGCCTCACCTATGATGCCCGCCAGCTCGGACATTTCAGCAAGAGCGTGCGCATTGTCAGCAACGGCTCGAAGAAGCCGGTGTATCTCACAATGACCGGTGTTGTCATGTCAGACCTTAAAGACTACTCCGGCTCCTATCCCTTCTCGATAGGCGACCTGCTCATCGACCGCAACGAGCTGGAGTTCGACGACGTCAACAAGGGCGACAACCCGACGCAGGAGATATACATGATGAATACCGGAACAAAGGTCTTCACGCCCAACATGATGCACCTGCCGCCGTATCTCTCGGCCGTCGTGACGCCCGAGCGGCTCGCCCCCGGACGCTCCGGGAAGGTGGAGGTGACCCTCAACTCGTCGAAACTGCGCGACTTCGGACTGACGCAGACCTCCGTATACCTCGGCCGCAACCTCGGTGAGAAGGTCAGCAGCGACAACGAGATTACCATATCTGCCGTGCTCCTGCCTGCCTTCACCGGCATGACGGGCGACAAGAAGCAGTATGCTCCCCGCATGGTGCTCTCGGCAGACTCGCTCACCCTCGACTTCAACGGCAAGCGGAAGAAGAGCGGAGACATCGTGATAACGAACAACGGACGCACCACGCTGAAGATATCGTCGCTCCAGATGTTCACCTCCGGCATGAAGGTGACATTGGGCAAGCGCGACATAGAGCCGGGAGAGTCTACCCGGCTGAAGATTACCGTCGGGCTCGACGACAGCCGCAAGCAGCGCTCGAAGCCGCGCGTGCTGATGATAACGAACGACCCGGACAGGCCGAAGGTGGTGGTAAAAGTAAACATTGTCAAGTAAACGGTTATGGAACATCCTGAAAACAACGAGGAATACAAGGGACTAACAGTCAACGGCGGCGTGGAACAGCCGTCTATAATAAACCCGTATCTCAAGCGGAGCCGCTTCCGCCGGCGCGAGCTCTCGGCCGCAGAGATGGTCGAAGGCATCGTCCGCGGCGACGTCACGGTGCTCAGTCAGGCCGTCACGCTTGTGGAGAGCGTCAACCCCGACCACCAGGCCAAGGCGCAGGAGGTCATCGAGAAGTGCCTTCCCGCCAGCGGACGCTCAATCCGCGTGGGTATCAGCGGCGTGCCGGGAGCCGGCAAGTCGACCAGCATCGACGAGTTCGGCATCCACGTTCTCGACACCTACGGCGGCAAACTGGCCGTGCTGGCCATCGACCCGAGTTCCGAACGCTCCAAGGGAAGCATCCTCGGCGACAAGACCCGGATGGAGAAACTCGCGCAGCATCCCAAGTCGTTCATACGTCCCAGTCCGTCGGCGGGTTCGCTCGGAGGCGTCGCCCGCAAGACACGCGAAACGATAATACTGTGCGAGGCCGCCGGATTCGACAAGATATTCGTCGAGACGGTAGGCGTGGGGCAGAGCGAGACCGCCTGCCACTCGATGGTCGATTTCTTCCTGCTCATCCAGCTGGCAGGCACCGGCGACGAGCTCCAGGGCATCAAGCGGGGCATCATGGAGATTAGCGACGGCATCGTGATAAACAAGTGCGACGGCGAGAACGTGGACAAGTGCCACCTCGCGGCCACGAGTTTCCGCAACGCCCTCCACTTCTTCCCGATGCCGGAGAGCGGCTGGACGCCCCGTGTGCTGTGCTACAGCGGATTCTACGGCACGGGGATTAAGGAGATATGGGACATGGTCTACGAGTACATCGCCTTCGTGAAGGCCAACGGCTACTTCGACTACCGCCGCAACGAGCAGAGCAAATACTGGATGTACGAGAGCATCAACGAGCATCTGCGCAGCAGTTTCTACAACAACGCGCTGGTGCAGCAGCACCTGCAGGAGGCCGAGCGCACCGTCCTCGCCGGCGGCAAGACCAGCTTCACGGCGGCGAAAGACCTGCTCGACATGTACTTTGAGAATATAAGGAAGTGACGTAACGGAGGGAAGCGATGCTACAGATAGAGATAGACAGCGGCAGCGGGTTCTGCTTCGGGGTGACCACGGCGATAAGCAAGGCCGAGGAAGAGCTTGCCGAGGGCAAGACCCTCTACTGCCTGGGCGACATAGTACACAACGGAATGGAGTGCGAGCGGCTCCGCAGGATGGGGCTGATAACGATAAACCACGACGAGATGCGGCAGCTGCACGACGTCAAGGTGCTGCTCCGGGCCCACGGCGAGCCGCCCGAGACGTACGACCTTGCGCGGCGTAACAACATCGAGATAATAGACGCCACGTGCCCCGTGGTGCTCCAGCTCCAGCGCCGCATCAAGAAGCAGCACGAGAAGAACGGCACGGCCGCCGGCGGCAGCTCCGCCGCGGCTCCGCCGCAGACCGTCATCTTCGGCAAGAACGGACATGCCGAGGTGCTCGGCCTCGTGGGGCAGACCGGCGGGCAGGCCATTGTGATAGAGCAGTTCGACGACGTCAAGATGCTCGACTTCACCCGCGACATATACCTTTACTCACAGACGACGAAGTCGCTCGACGAGTTTCATCGCATCACAGACTACATCCAAAGCCACATATCGCCCTCTGCGGAGTTCCGCAGCTTCGACACCATCTGCCGTCAGGTGGCCAACCGCATGCCCAACATCAGCACCTTCGCCACCCGCCACGACCTCATCCTCTTCGTCTGCGGCCGCAAGAGCAGCAACGGCAAGGTGCTCTTCAACGAGTGTCTGCGCGTAAACCCCAACAGCCATCTCATCGAAGGGCCGGAGGAGATAGACCCGGCGTGGCTCGAAGGCATCTCCACCGTGGGCATCTGCGGAGCCACGAGCACGCCGAAGTGGCTCATGGAGCAGTGTCGCGATGCGATAGGGGACGGGGCCCCTCCCGGCCTCCCCAAAGGGGAGGAGAAGTGAAAGAAGGGTCGTGAGGGGCTCACGGAGCCGTTTTGAAGGTGTAACGGGCAGGCTTTGATGATGTAATCGGTTGCCCGCTGATGTATTCCGCTTGCTTTCAAATGCGTTTGTGCCAGCTATCAAAAGTGTTTTTGATAGCTGGCACAAGTGTTTTTGAGGGCTGTCAGAAATGCAGCGGCTTCTTCACATGCTGATAAGCAGATGTGAAGATATTTCCGAATGCTTGTTTTTATATTGTATTGAGCGCATTGTAGGGACATATTCTCGTATTTGTCCGCAACAAAACGATTGATTATCAATATATTTCGGACGGACAGATACGAGAATATGTCCCTACAACTGCATGGAAACCGCATATCCGGTAGGGCCTTTCGGCCTACAGCGGTTTTTTCATGCTCCTTGCCGTGAGGGCATAGCCGGGTGATATCTCTACTTTTCTGAGCTTGCCTCGTTGAAGCGGTCGAGAAGCCATTGCTTCTGCTGGGCAAGCGTCATGTCGCTGTTGTCGAGCTCGATGGCGTCGTCGGCCTTGCGCAGGGGCGACACCTCGCGGTGCGAGTCGATGTAGTCGCGCTCCTGGACGTTGCGCAATATGTTGTCGTAGTCGGCCTCCATGCCCTTTCCTTTCAGTTCGTCATAGCGGCGGCGGGCACGCACCTCGGCGCTCGCAGTGACGTAAATCTTCAGTTCGGCATCGGGGAATACTGTCGTTCCGATGTCGCGGCCGTCCATGACGACACCCTTGTCGCGGCCCATGCGCTGCTGCATGGCCACGAGAGCCTTGCGCACGAAGGGCAGGGCGGCCACGGGACTGACATGGTCCGACACCTCCATCGTCCTTATCTCGCGTTCCACGTTCTCGCCGTTGAGGCACGCCTCGGGCAGTCCGGTGGCGCCGTTGAGCACGAAGGTGATTACTATTTTGTCCATGCCGGCCTTCAGGGCGGCGGCATTTATCGTGCCGTCTGCGCCGAACAGGCCGTTGCGCAGAGCATAGAGCGTGACGCAGCGGTACATCGCTCCCGTGTCTACATATACATATCCGACCTCGCGGGCCAGGTCTTTGGCCATCGTGCTCTTGCCGCACGATGAGAAACCGTCGATTGCTATGGTGATCTTCTTCATATCTTTATGTTTGTTTCGTCAAAGTGTGTAGCTGACGTTGAACGTCAGTGAGGCCGTGGACACGTGGTATTTGGCGTATGCCACGTGCAGCTTGAAGCGCTCGAGCTGAAGTCCGGCGCCGGCCGAGAGGCCCGCTCCATGACTGCTGCTGCCCTCGGTGTCGGTGATTTTCATCTCGTCCGCCCGCCTGAAGTTGTATCCGCCCGCCACGTATATGTTGCTCGACAGGAGTATGTCGGCACCCACCACGAAGTGGTTTATGAACCGCCCCTCCCATTCGTTGAGCCTCGTCATCGTGGCCGAGACGCGCAGCGGGGCGTTGCCCAGCTTCTTGCTCACTCCTATCTGTATGTCGAGCGGTATGCGCTCGAAGTCGTCGTTGAACGCCTTTACCTGTCCGCCGAGGTTGCGCGCCGCGGCGGAGAGGGAGAGCCCCTGCTCCTCGAGATACCAGTTGAGGCCGAGGTCGACGCCCATGGCGATGGAGTTGTAGCCGCCGATGGCCGACGTTATGACCTTCGCCGTGACGCCGCCGGCCAGCCGGTCGGTGAGCGTGTAGGCGAACGTGCCGCCTATCATGATGTCCTTGGCCGAGAAAGTGCCCGTCTCAATGTTGTCTGCCGTGGTCTCCTTCATCGTCCCGTAGTCCATATACTGCGCCGAGACGCCCCATGTGGCGCGCTCTCCGGCAGCCCTGACAAACGATGCTCCGGCCGTCTTCGTGCCCTCCATGTATGTCATGTAGTTGAGGTTTATCGTCTTGTCGCTCACCGATGTTATCAGTGCCGGGTTGTGGAATATCAGTGTCGCGTCGTCCTCTATCAGCGTGATGTTCTCCCCGCCGAGCGCGGCAGCGTGCGCACTCATCGGCAGGCGCAGGAAATTATAGTCCGTGCGGCTCTCCTGTGCGGAGGCAAAGGCGGGCATCAGCGTCGTGACGATGGCAAAAAGCAGTTTTTTCATCCCTTTTATGGTAATTTGTCTGCAAAGTTACGCCTTTTTAAAATATCTGCGCTAATTTTGCAGGAGTAAATTAATAATTCCATTATAGGATTATAACGTAAAACGAAGCATAATATTATAAATGCCGATGGAGACAAAGAAGAGTGAGGCAGCAGACCTCGAGCGCGGGCGTGTCACGGGATTCCTTCTCGGGCTCGTCTTTGCCCTGTCGCTCCTCTTCGTGGCATTTGAATACACCACAGACGACGGCACGGCCGCTTCCGATGGCGATGAGCTCGACAACCTGCTGGCCGACGCTGAGCTGACGCCCGTCAGGACCTATGAGGACATGGTGGCGCTGACGCCCGTCGCCAAGGCGCCGTCGCTCGACAGGGTGAGGGCGGCCGACGAGGCCGTGACCGACGAGCGGGCCTCCGCCGACGGCGCTTCGGCTGCCGAGGCCATGGGGCTGCTGCCGTTCGTGCCCTCCGACGACGATGCTGCCACGTCGCTGGCCACTATTCCGCCGCAGGAAGCCGCCAACCCGCTCAACTTCCGCGTGGTGCGCGAGCTGCCGCAGTTTCCCGGCGGACCGGTGGAGATGATGAAATGGCTCACGCGAAACCTCAAATATCCGCCGTCGGCACGCCAGCGTAAGCAGCAGGGCAAGGTGAAGGCGAGCTTCATCATAAACCTCGACGGGAGCATCTCGGACATTAAGATCGTCGAGTCGGCAGGCGCGGCGTTCGACCGCGAGGCCATGCGCGTGATTCGGATGATGCCCCGCTGGAAGGCCGGCGTGCAGGACGGGAAGCCCTGCCGCACGATGGTGTGTGTGCCGATAGTTTTCAAACTGTAACAACCTAACAACAATCAATATGCAGACATCAAAGGAAATACTCGACCTCGTCAACAGCTTCATCGACAGCCTGCCCTACGACCGCAAGCCCTCGACGCTGTATGAACCTATCAGATATGTGCTCTCGCTCGGCGGGAAGCGCATCCGCCCGGTGCTCATGCTCCTTGCATACAACCTCTATAAGGAAGACGTGCAGCGCATCCTCATGCCGGCATGCGCCATCGAGACATACCACAACTACACCCTGCTGCACGACGACCTGATGGACAATGCCGACGTGCGGCGTGGCCAGCCCACCGTGCACCGCAAGTGGAACCCCAACACGGCGATACTCTCGGGCGACTCGATGCTCGTCGTGGCCTATCAGCGCATGGCCATGTGCGATGCCGACAAGCTGGGACGGGTGCTCGGACTCTTCACCGAGACGGCCCTCGAGATAGGCGAGGGACAGCAGTACGATATGGACTTCGAGACCCGCGACGACGTCACGGAAGGCGAATATATAGAGATGATACGCCTGAAGACCAGCGTGCTGCTGGCCTGCGCGGTGAAGATTGGTGCCATACTGGCCGACGCTCCCGCCGCAGATGCCGACAACCTGTACATGTTCGGGGAGCGGATGGGCCTCGCCTTCCAGCTTCAGGACGACCTGCTCGACGTCTACGGCGACCCCGCCGTGTTCGGTAAGGCCATCGGAGGAGACATCACTTCGAATAAGAAGACCTACATGCTCATCAACGCCATGCAGCGCGCCGACAGCCGCCAGCGTGCCGAGCTGGAGCGGTGGATAGGCGCAAAGACCTTCGACCGCGCGGAGAAGATTGCCGCAGTGACCGCCATCTACGACGAACTGGGCATCCGCAGCCTGTGCGAGGAGAAGATAGAGAGCTACTTCCGCGAGAGCGAGGAGTTTCTTGCAAGGGTAGGGGTGCCCGACAGCCGCAAGGCATGCCTGCGCGAGTTCACGGCCAATATGATGAGGAGAGAGAAGTGATGCTGACATGCATAGACACACATACGCATCTCGACGGCACCGAGTTCGACGCCGACAGGGATGAGGTGATAGAGCGTGCGGTGGCCGTCGGGGTGACGCGGATGTTCGTCCCGGCCATCGACCGCGCATCGTCGCTCGCCGCGCTCGGCCTTGCCCGCCGCTATCCCGGCCGCATCTATGCCATGGCCGGCCTGCATCCCGAGGAGGTGAACGCCGGTTATGCCGGTGCGCTGGCAGAGCTGAAGCCGCTTCTCCCGGGAGAGTTCATCGCCGTGGGCGAGGTCGGCCTCGACTACTACTGGAGCCGTGAGTTCGAGCGCGAGCAGCTCGCCGCCTTCGAGGAGCAGGTGTGCTGGGCGGTGGAGCACCGCCTGCCGCTGATGATTCACTGCCGCAAGGCGCAGAACGAGATGGTGGCCATGCTCCGCAGATATGAGAAGGAGCTGCCCGGAGGCGTCTTCCACTGCTTCACAGGAAACGAGAAGGAGGCCGCCGAGCTGCTCCGCTTCGACCGTTTCGTGCTTGGCATCGGCGGCGTGCTGACCTTCAAGAAGAGCAACCTGCCGCAGGTGCTGCCCTCGGTGCCTCTCGACCGCATCGTGCTCGAGACCGACAGCCCATACATGGCGCCCGTGCCGATGCGCGGACAGCGCAACGAGAGCGCATACGTGAGGCACGTGCTGAGCCGCATGGCAGAGTGTTACGGAGTCAGCGAGGAGCGCGTGGCAGAGGTGACTACGGCCACCGCCGAGGCCCTTTTCGGCATCTGACGGCACGGCCGCATGCCCGCCGGCTTTATTAAAGAAATATAAAAAAGCGTGTAAGATACGCGATTTAGGCAGAAAAAGAATAATTTTGCAGCGCATAACGCGAAGGAGAGGTGCTCGAGTGGTTGAAGAGGCACGCCTGGAAAGCGTGTAACCGGCAAAACCGGTTCGCAGGTTCGAATCCTGTTCTCTCCGCTAATAGGAATCAATCAGCTTACAGGGATGAGAAAATTAATTGCTCTTTATGCAATTATCGGTTTCCTTTTTTTTGTTCAGCCTTGCTTGGCAGGCGCTCAGACGAAGCCGGACACGGTGGAAACAGTGATTAAGGACACTTCGGCCGTTGCAGCTTCAGACTCCGTTGACGGCGGCGTCGCAGGCAGCGGGCTTTCAGACGACGGGCTTTCAGACGTGCTCGATGAGGAGGAAAGCAAGGGATTTCACACTCAGCTTAAGACAAAGTTCATAGAGGGAAACGCCGGTTTCATGGCCCTCGTGGCCCTCGCGCTCGTGCTCGGACTGGCTTTCTGCATCGAGCGGATAATCTATCTGACCCTTTCGGAGATTAACGCGAAGAAGTTTATGCAGGACCTTGAGGCTAAGGTGGAGGCCGACGACATCGAGGGCGCAAAGGCGCTCTGCCGCGAGACGCGCGGCCCGGTGGCCTCGATATGCTATCAGGGCCTGGTGCGCATCAGCGAGTCGATAGGCAATATAGAGCGTTCGGTGGTGTCGTACGGTTCGGTGCAGTCGGCAAACCTTGAGAAAGGATGCTCGTGGATAACCCTGTTCATCTCCATCGCGCCGTCTCTCGGATTCCTCGGAACCGTCATCGGCATGGTGATGGCATTCGACCAGATACGCCTCGCCGGCGACATCAGCACCACGATAGTGGCCTCCGGCATGAAGGTGGCCCTGATAACGACAATCTTCGGTATCATCGTAGCCCTTATATTGCAGCTCTTCTACAACTACGTGGTGTCCAAGATAGAGCATATAACGTCGCAGATGGAAGAGTCGGCGATAACGCTGCTCGACATGATAATGAAGTTCAAACTGAGGCATGATGAAGACGGCAGGGCATCGCTATAGCTTGCGGAACACTCCGGCCGACAGGTTCTCGGGGCGTGTTCTAATGTTGCTCATCGCCATTGCGGTGGCCGTGTTCGGCCTGTTCGCCTTTGTAGGCTTTTCCATGCCATACGAGGAGAACGCCAATTTCAATGCCCCGCTTTTCACAGACGTTCTTATCTGCTTCATCTATACGCTCGTGTTCATGGCCGTTGCCGTGATGGGCGTGTCGGTGTTCCGCAGCCTGAAGTCGGGCTCCGGCAGGCAGGGAGCGTCGGCCGGGCTCTCCGGAGCGCACATATCATACGGCATCGCCGCGCTGGTGGCCGTGACGCTTGCCGTCACCTGCCTTCTCGGCAGCACGGAGCCGATAAGCATAAACGGCGAGAAATACACCTCGGCCGCATGGCTCCGCATCACCGACATGCTGATAAATACTTCCCTCCTGCTCATCGCGGTGGCCGTGCTGCTGGTCGGCTTCGGCCTGTCGGGCCTCGGCCGGAAGATTCGGAAGGGAACAAAAAGAGCGTAGCCTATGTTCAAGAAGCGTTTTCACGGCAAGGTACCGGCTCTCAACACCACATCCACGGCAGACATCTCGTTCATGCTTCTCGTGTTCTTTCTCGTCACGACATCCATCGACAGCGACTACGGACTGCAGCGCCGGCTCGCCCCCATGCCGGAAGACGGCATGCAGGAAGAGCTCGTGGTGAAGCGCAGTGACATGATGGTACTCGCCATCGACGCGGCCGGCACGCTGACATGCGACGGCAAGGAGGTTGCGGCGGAGAAGTTGACGCAGCGCATCGAGACCTTCGTTGAGGGCAACAGGAAAGGTCATGTGATATCGGTCGAGGTCGACCGCGCCGCCACATACGATGCCTACTTCACGCTACAGGAAGCCATCGTCGCGGCATACGGCAACCTGCGCGACAGATATGCGCGCCGCCGCTTCGGCAAGCCGTTTGCCGGTTGCACGGCCGATGAGCGATCGGAGGTTGCCGCCCGTTATCCCCAACGCATATCGGAAAGTATGGAAGGAGGCGCGCAATGAGTCTGTTCGGCCGTAGGGAGCATGCCATGCCGGGACTGAACACGTCGTCGCTGCCCGACATGATATTCACCGTGCTGTTCTTCTTCATCATCGTCACGACCATGCGCGAGGTCGAACTGAAGGTCCGTTACACCGTGCCGGAAGGCCGGCGGCTGGAGCGGCTGACGAAGAAATCCACCGTCACATATATATATATAGGTATGGCTGGAGCCAAGGATGCTGCCGGCGGCAGTGCCCCGATGAGGATACAGCTCAACGACAGGATTGCCGAGGTCGACGACATCGCAGACTACATACATGCCGAACGCTCGCGCATGGCTCCCGAGGACCTCAAGAACATGAAGGTGTGCATCAAGGCAGACCGCTCCGTGCCCATGGGAATGATAGACGATGTGAAGCAGGAATTGCGCCGTTCGGGCGTCCGCAATATTGTCTATTCAGCCGAATATGCAGACAATTATTGACAATTTATTTTAAAACGAGCAATCTAACTTACGGTTTTATTGCAGATATCTGATTTTTGTTATATCTTTGCGGCCAAATAAAAGAAATAGAAATGGCAAATCAAAGATTGGACAAACTTGACAAACAGATTCTGCGGCTCATAGCAGGGGATGCGAGAATACCGTTTCTCGAGGTGGCCCGCGCTTGCAATGTAAGCGGCGCCGCGATACATCAGCGTATCCAGAAACTGACGAACATTGGCATCTTGAAGGGCTCGCAGTTCATCATCGACCCTGAAAAAATCGGTTATGAGACGTGTGCGTATATCGGACTGAATCTCCGTAACCCGGAGAACTTCGACCTGGTGGTTGAGGAACTGAAGAAGATTCCCGAGGTGGTGGAGTGTCATTACACCACCGGCGACTTTGATCTCTTCATCAAGATATATGCCGTAAACAACCATCACCTGCTCAACGTGATACACGACAAGCTGCAACCGCTCGGCCTTGCGCGCAGCGAGACCATCATATCGTTCAACACTGCGATAGACCGTCAGCTCCCGATAGTGGACATTCCGGTGAGCGACGATGAGGCGGAGTGAGCCGATGCCATGCCCAAGGCGTGGCTCCGGATTTGCAGATAACGATTAAACACTAAGGAAATGACAGTAGGAGACAGACTGCCCGAGGTATTGGGCATTGACGAGGAAGGCCGCGAGATAAAGGCTGCCGACTTCAAGGGACGTAAGCTGGTGCTTTACTTCTACCCGAAAGACATGACATCGGGATGCACCAGTCAGGCCTGCAACCTGCGCGACAACTATGACGGGTTGCGTGCCGCGGGCTATGAGGTCGTCGGAGTGAGCATCAACGACGGCAAGTCGCATCAGAAGTTCATCGCCAAGAACGAGCTTCCGTTCCATCTTATCGCCGACACGGACCACTCGCTGGCCGAGCAGTTCGGCGTGTGGGGCGAGAAGAGCATGTACGGCCGCAAGTATTTCGGCACGTTCCGCACCACCTTCATCGTCGGTGAGGACGGCGTCATCGAACGCGTCATCGAACCGAAGAAGATTAAGGTGAAGGATCACGCCGCCCAGATACTGGGTTGAAAGGCAGTGAAGGGCAATCCCGAGAGATTGGGATATCAAACAATTCATAATACATGTTTAAATAAAGAGGAGTCAAAGCCTGCATAAAACAGCCTTGACTCCTCTTTTTATGAAACGTTGAAGTCGCGTATCAACTTCTCATAGAGTCAGATTAGGAGCGCACAAAGAAATGCCTGATACCTTTCGCAAGATAAGCCGCAGCTTTATGTTGGCAGTTATCTTGTTCGTTATCAATCAGCTTATAATAATATTTTGTTAAAATTTCAATTATTCTGTTCCTTTGTTTGCTCGTTTTATTAAAAAGCATTACTTTTGCAATATAATCTCAGCAACCATGTAGTTGAAAGAGAAACGGGAGCGGCTTTTTAAGTCAGCTCCTTGCTTTTTATATATGCCTCATACTCTTTCAGTAAACGTTCTTTTCGGTTACGGTAAGTTATGAGATACGCAGTCCATGGAATCAGGTAGTCAGAACCTTTACGCAACACGACAAGATAGCCCTCTTTTTCGTGAAAGATAAGCACATTGGCCTTGTTGCCACGTTTATTTTCCCACACTTTAAGATAAGGGTGGGTAGAGTCGTTTATCAGTGTTGCAGGCCATTTGATGCGTTCCATCCGGCGCAAGTCGGGATTACGGGTTGCCTCATCTTCACCCTCGGAAGTCATGTGCCAGAAAGTTGCTTCCTTTCCACTTTCCATCGGATGCCTTTTGAGGCCTAAACGAATTCCCCGAAACACCGGCCGCTTCTCAATAAAGTCTTTCTTGAAGAGCTCATATACTGCTTCCAGGTATGCGTTGAAATCGCCGCCATAATCAGATAGCGTAATCAGTTCCGGCAGTTCATAATAATCTTCACTCATACTTGCTCTTCCAAATAAACAGATTAAACTTGTTCTCACGGTAGAGTGTGTTCGACAGCAGAGTGTAACCGCTTCGCTGTCTGATACGTTCTATCAAAGCGAGCTTGGTCTCGCTCCCACTTAATCCGCGGTGAATATACGATATTGCACCGATAAGCAAGTCTGTAAGTCCCATCAGTTCTACTTCGTGCGACCTTATCTGCTGTATTCTTCTAATCATATTACGGTTAAAATCGTAATTGCTATTGCATAGCACATCACGTAGTTTGAGAACTTTCTCCTGGCTGCGGGTATCTTTGATGTCTATGTATACAGCATACTCATAGCCAGGTTCTAAGACAGTCTTCAGCATCTGAAAATATGTCTTGTAATAGAAGTCATCGTGTGTTTGGTTAAAACGTCCATGATTGAGCTTACGTTTATCAGGGATAACCACCGCCCTAAAATGCAGATAGCTATTGTCAAAGAAGTAATCAATCAGATCTATATAAAGTGCCAGCATGGAGGGAGACACTTTATTCCATTTGATTTCGGCGTCGGCTTTTATGCCATGCTCAACTTTTATCTCTCGTATGCGGTCATTAGCTTCTTTCTTTTTAGCATCGGGACAGAGTATTCCGCCAATCACCATAGCTGTCACATTTACGGGATCATGCTCCAAGTGGCAGCTCTCATCACAATATATATTAAACAGTTCTCCCATGATTCAGTTCTAATTAAATGGTAGTTTCATCTTCTTGTTCTTCTTCTATATCGTCCGTTGCTGGGGCGGCAATGATGTTTAGATTGTAATTGTTCCCTGTTCAAACTGCTTGTTAAAGCTCTTCTTTTCAAGAATGATTGAGGGTAGTTAAGCTCAGTGTTCCATCGCTTGCGGAGATTGGCAGAGCAGATGATGAGCAAATGCTGTTAAGTTCTGCTCTGTCACATTCTTCCCTCAGGTCCTCAACTGTTCGATTATTATTGCAAAGATAATAAATTTTGTTGATGTTCCCTTATACAGACAGGGTAAAATCATTCCTGACAGACGCGATTGGGTGGGGGAAAGGTAAGTGATGGCTTATGCCAGCTTGTGCAGCTCGTCGGCCAGAGCCTTTGCGTGGCTGGTGAAATCGTCCTTTCCGGCCCTGCTCCACACATCGCCGAGGAAGGCGGCGCCGCCGAAATGCCACTGCCTCAGCTGCCGGATGCAGGCGGCGGTGACTCCGCCGAGAGCCGTCACGCGGTTGTCTATGATGCCGTCGGCCGCCGCCTGAGCCAGCTCGGCGGGCGTGTAGGCGGCCTGGTAGCCCTCTTTCGATATGCTGTTGAATATCGGACTGAGGAAGATATAGTCGGCATAGGCTTTCCTTTCAGCGGCTTCGGCGATGGAATGGCATGATGCCGAGACGGTATAGCGTGGCGTCGGGGCAGAGATAAACGCCTCAGAGCCGGCCTGTTGCTCCCTGTCTGCGGCGATGAATGCCGGTATGTCGGGGTTGCGACGGTTCAGATGAATGCCGGCGAGGCCGTAGTCGCGGCACAGACTGAAATTATCGTGCACGACGATGCGGCGCCGGCAGCGCCCGGGCAGTGCGTCGAGCAGGCGCGAGCAGTCATCGGCTGCGGCCCCGGGCTTGCGCAGGTGCAGCAAGTCGAGGTCGCAGTCGAACAGCTCTTCTATCCGCCTTGCCTCATCGGCGATGAAGCAAGGCGGTGTTATCACGATGAACTTCATGCGCGTTTAGCGTCATCTGTCGCAGTCTTTGAGCGAGTGGCTGATGCGTGCGGCGCAGAAGTTGGGGCCGCACATCGTGCAGAACTCGCCCTCCGTCTTGTTCGACGTCTTGTAATATTCAAGCGCGCGCTCCGGGTCGAGGGCCAGGTTGAACTGGTCTTTCCAGCGGAAATCGTAGCGCGCCTTGCTCAGTGCGTTGTCGCGGATGGTGGCGCCGGGATGCTGCTTGGCCATGTCGGCGGCGTGTGCGGCAATCTTATATGTGACCACACCCGTGCGTACGTCGTCCTTATTGGGCAGGGCGAGGTGCTCCTTCGGCGTCACGTAGCACAGCATGGCCGTGCCGTACCATCCTATCATGGCCGCGCCGATGGCACTCGTGATATGGTCGTAGCCCGGAGCGATGTCCGTGACGAGCGGTCCGAGGGTGTAGAACGGTGCGCCGTGGCACTTCTCTATCTGCCTGTCCATGTTTTCGCGGATCTTGTGCATCGGCACGTGGCCCGGGCCTTCAATGAATGCCTGCACGTTCTTTGCCCACGCGCGCTCCACCAGTTCGCCCATCGTGTCGAGTTCGGCAAACTGCGCCGCATCGTTGGCATCGTACGTCGAGCCCGGCCGCAGGCCGTCGCCCAGCGATATGGCAACGTCGTAACGGGCGCAGATGTCGCATATATCATCGAAGTGTGCGTAGAGGAAGCTCTCCTCCTGATGCACCATGCACCACTTCGAGATGATGCTGCCGCCGCGGCTTACCATGCCCGTGAGGCGGCCCTGAGACAGATGCACGTTCTTCAGGCGTATGCCGCAGTGGATGGTGAAGTAGTCGACACCCTGCTCGCACTGCTCGATGAGCGTGTCGCGGAATATCTCCCACGTCAGGTCCTCGGCCTTGCCGTTCACCTTCTCGAACGCCTGATACATCGGCACGGTGCCCACCGGTACGGGACAGTTGCGCAGTATCCACTCGCGCGTCTCGTGGATGTTCGTTCCTGTGGACAGGTCCATCAGCGTGTCGCCGCCCCATTTGCAGCTCCACACGGCCTTCTCGACCTCCTCCTCGATGCTCGAGTTGAGGTGAGAGTTGCCAATGTTGGTGTTGATCTTCACGAGAAAGTTTGTTCCGATGACCATCGGCTCAGCCTCGGGATGGTTTATGTTGGCCGGAATGACGGCCCGGCCGGCAGCCACTTCGTCGCGCACGAACTCCGGTGTGATGTGCGTCTCGATGCCCAGCTCGGCGCAGTTCATGTTCTCGCGTATGGCAACGTACTCCATCTCCTGCGTGATGACGCCGCGCTTGGCCAGTGCCATTTGCGTCTCGCCCTCCTTGCGGGCTTCTATCCACGGCTGGCGCAGCTTCGGAAGTCCCTTCTTCAGGTCAATCTCCACGTTCGGGTCGCTGTACGGGCCGCTGGTGTCGTATACATAGACGGGTGCGTTTTCCGTCATTTTCTTCTCTCCGTTCTCCACCGTCACGGTCGGGGTGAGGCGCACGCGGCGCATGCCCACCCGCAGGTCGGGGTATATCCGTCCGTTCATGTAGACCTTGTCGGAACTCGGATACGTGATTTTGATGTTGTCGTTCATATCTGTAGGTTTATTATTTTATTCATTTCTTCCACCGGATTGTCCGCGTCGAGCACGGCCCCGCTCAGTGCGATGCCATGCACTCCGGTCGCCATCACGGCGGTGATGTCGTCGTACAGTATGCCGCCGATGGCCACCACGGGCAGGTCTATGCCGGCCGCTTCCATGCGGCTGATGATGCTGCGGTAGCCGTCGAGGTCGAGCACGGGCGACAGGTTGGCCTTCGTCGTTGTGAAGCGGAACGGTCCGCAGCCGATGTAGTCGGCTCCCTCGCGCCACAACCGCTCCACATCCTCGAACGTGTTGGCCGTGCCGCCGATGATGAACTCTTCGCCGAGAACGCGCCGCGCATCACTGACGGGCATGTCGTTGCGCCCGAGATGCACGCCGTCGGCCTTCAGCTCCTTGGCCAGTTCCACGCGGTCGTCAAGCAAAAAGATTGCCTCATGCTCCTTGCAGAGCGGCTGGATGACCGCCGCGGCCTCGCGTACCTCGTCGTCTGTGGCATCCTTCATGCGCAGCTGAATCCACCGGCATCCGCCCTCAAGCGCCATGCGGGCACCGTCAACGTATGAGAACCGGTCGTTCTTATGTGTTATAAACTGTATCTGCTTCATATCTTAATCAGTTTCTTAGGGTCAAAAAAATGGTTCACCGGGCCGTGGCCGCCTCCTATTTCCACGTCGGCGCCGGCCTTCAGGGCTTCCGTGAGATAGTCTTTGGCCCTTGCGATGGCGTCTACCGGTTTGTTGCCGAGGGCGAGATACGAGGCTATCGCCGCCGAGAGCGTGCATCCCGTGCCGTGCGTGTTGCGTGTCGGCACGTTGTCGCATGCAAATTCGTGTGTCTCCATACCGCCCTCAGCACGGCGGTATAGTCGGTCAGTCTTGTGTCCCTCCATGTGTCCGCCCTTTATTAGCACGGCCTCGCACCCCATCTCCAGTATCCTTTCGGCGGCGGAGTCCATGCCGTTCCGGTCTGTTATCTCCATGCCGGCCAGCACCTCAGCCTCCGGGATGTTCGGTGTGAGCAGCGTGGCCATGGGCAGCAGTTCCTTGCTGAACACGTCGAGGGCGTCGGCTTGCATCAGCCGCGAACCGCTCGTTGACACCATCACGGGGTCGATGACGAGATGCCTGAGGTCATATCCGCGCAGTGTGGCGGCGATGGCGCGTATCGTCGGCGCATCGTTCACCATGCCGATCTTTACTGCCAGCGGCCGTATGTCGTCCATCACGGCACGTATCTGCCCCGCCACGATGTCCGGCAGGACTGCCTGCACCGCCGTCACGCCGAGCGTGTTCTGCACCGTTATCGACGTGATGGCCGAGGCGGCGTAGCATCCCAATGCCGATATGGTCTTGATGTCAGCCTGTATTCCGGCA
Organism: uncultured bacterium; assembly: GCA_905216025.1. Lineage (GTDB taxonomy): Bacteria > Bacteroidota > Bacteroidia > Bacteroidales > Bacteroidaceae > Prevotella. The sequence goes on from CAJMSE010000005.1 coordinate 118,810, forward strand.
CCGCCGCTGCTGTCGCTGCCGGCGATGGTGAGGATTTTAAATGAAGAATGAAGAGTGAAGAGTGAAGAATTTGCTGCCGCCATGACACTATCTTCATCCTTCTTCCTACAATCTCCAGCCGTATTGTTTCCTCTTTCCATACCGTCTTTTATATGAGCGGCAGCAAATTCTTCACTCTTCATTCTTCATTCTTCATTTAAATCAAACGTTCTGTCCCAGTTCTTCCACACTGGTTCGAGGCCCAGTGCGCGCAGGTCGCGTTCCACTTCGGCGGCGCGGCGGCCGTCGCTTATCTCGAACTGCTCCAGCGAGTTGGGGTAGCAGGCGTATCCTCCCGGGTCGGTGCGGCTCTCGGCGCTCATCGTCGTGACGCCGAGCGTGGCCATGTTGTTGCGCACGTTGGCCGGTTCGCGTGTGGAGTAGGAGATGTCCACGTCGTGGTCGAAGATGCGCATGGCGAAGGTGGCCTGCGCCAGCTCGCGGTCGGTCATGATGACGTTGGGCTGGAAGCCGCCGTTCTCAGCGTGGCGCATGCGCGGGAAGTTCACGCTGTACTGCGTGCGCCAGTATGTCTTCTCGAGATAGCGCAGGTGGCGGGCCATCATCGTCACGTCCGTGCGCCAGTCTTCCAGTCCTATCAGCACGCCCATGCCTATCTTGTGCACGCCTGCCTGCCCCATGCGGTCGAAGCCGTTGAGGCGCCATTCGTAGTTCGACTTCATGCCGCGCGGGTGATACACCTTGTAGCGCGCCTCGTTGTACGTTTCCTGGAAGCATATCACGCCGTTCAGTCCGTGACGCCGCAGGCGGGCGTAGTCTTCTGCCGCGAGCGGCATTACCTCTATCTGCAGGTTGTTGAAGTAAGGCTTCGCCAGGTCGAGGGCGCGTGCGAGATAGTCAACACCGGCCTTGGCAGGGTTCTCACCCGTCACGATGAGCAGGTTGTCGAACGGCCCGAGCTTCTTTATCGCCTCATACTCGCGCACAATCTCCTCTTCGGTGAGTATCGTGCGCGCCATCTTGTTCTGCACGTGGAAGCCGCAGTAGACGCACGAGTTGCAGCACGAGTTGGTTATATATATAGGTATGAACATGTTGACGGTCTTGCCGAAGCGCTCGCGCGTATACTTGCGGCTGAGCCACGCCATCTGTTCGAGATACTTGTCGGCGGCCGGCGATATCATCGCCATGAAGTCGTCGATGTCGCAATGCTTGCGGGCGAGTGCACGGCGCACGTCGGCATCGGTCTTCGACATGATGCGCTCCGTGGTCTCGTCCCAGCTTATCTTTCTTATTTCGTCACTGAACATGCTGCTTATCCTCCACAAAATGCCTTGAGAATGACGATGTTGTCGTTCTCCTTCACTTCATATCCGCTCCATTCGCCGCGTGGAACCATGTTGTTGTTCACAGCCACGGCCACCCCTTTCTCCGGCAGGTTCCTGCCGGCGGCGATGGTGGCGATGGTAGCTCCCTCGGGGAGCTCTATCTGCTGGTTGTTTATTGTAGCTTTCATCTTAAGATTTTTATTATTTTTTTCTCCTCTCTCAGTCTAAGAATGCCGTCAGCGGCGAGCTTGCCTCGGCCGTCATGTCCATCGACTGGCGGCCCAGTCCTGCCTCGTATGCCTCGCGGCCGGCCTCGACGGCCTTCTTGAAGGCGCGTGCCATGGCCACCGGGTCGCCGGCGACGCTGACCGCCGTGTTCACCAGCACGGCGCCGGCACCCATCTCCATAGCCTCGGCCGCATCGCTCGGCGCGCCTATGCCGGCGTCCACCACCACGGGCACTGTGGCCTCTTCGATGATGATGTTGAGGAAGTCGCGCGTGCGCAGGCCCATGTTCGTGCCTATCGGTGCGGCAAGCGGCATCACCGTGGCGGCGCCGGCCTCAGCCAGCCGCTTGCACAGCACGGGGTCGGCCTGGCAGTAGGGCAGCACGACGAAGCCCTCCTTCACCAGCAGTTCCGTGGCCCTGAGCGTCTCCACTGGGTCAGGCAGGAGATAGCGCGGGTCGGGATGGATCTCGAGCTTGAGCCAGTTTGTGCCGAAAGCCTCGCGTGCCATCTTTGCCGCGAACACGGCCTCTTCGGCGTTTCGCGTGCCCGACGTGTTGGGAAGCAGCTGTATTCCCGGGCGCACGATGTGTCGCATCATGTCGTCGCCGTCGCTGTCGCCCATGTCGATACGTTTCATTGCCATGGTGACCATCTGCGTCTCCGACGCCTCGATGGCCTGTCCCATGATTTCATTAGAACTGAATTTGCCCGTGCCCATGAACAGCCGGGACGTAAATTCCTTACCTGCAATAATCAGTTTTTCCATTGCGAGTGGGTCTTTTAAAAGATTATACGAATAAGGAGCTTTTGAGATTAGCCTCTTCCCGCCGTCATGTCGGCAGGCTCCGGCCTGTGGTAGCAGTCCCTACGGCGGCATTATCCGCATCAGGTGTTACGGGTATAATCTCAGCCCGGACAACCGTCCGAGCACCCCTACCGGCCGTCCGGCCGGATTTGCCTTTCGCCGCCGCCTCCATCCGGATGGGTGCAGGCTGCCACGGCGCATGTCGGCAGCAAAGATAACAATAATTGGCGTAACGGGCAAGAAAAAACCTAAAAAACGTTGCCGGCGGTGTCCGGCAACTCCGCGTACGGCTGATTGGTCTGTTACCTGCCGCGCGTCACAGTGTTACGTGCCACGCGTAACACTGCGACGCGCCATACGTAACACTGTGACGCGCGGCAGGTAACAACGTTACGCGCGGCAGGTAACATTTATCAGAATGTGAACCGGTGGGTTCCCGAGCCTATCCGCTTGGTCTTCCGGCCCGGCAGACGCACTTCGGCCGTGGTGTTCGGAGGCACGCAAACCGATAGCACCGTGCGGCCGCCGTGTTCTCTCCGCCAGCTGCTGCGTATCACTCCGTAGGGCGAACAGTGCGAGGCCGTCACGCTCCGGAGTCCGCTGATGTATGTGTCCGGCGCGAAAATGATGTGCCGGAATCCGGGCCTTGACTCGTCGGGGCGTATTCCGGCCAGTCTCTCGTAGCACCATGGGAGCAGGTCGCCGAGGAGCATCACGTGGTTGCCGCTGTTCATCGACGGGGCCGCCGTGTCACCGTTCCACAGCTCCCATACGGTTGTGGCGCCCTGCCTGACCATGTAGCCCCAGCCGGGGTAGGTGTCTGTCACGGCCATCCGGTAGGCCAGTTCTCCGTGTCCCGTGTCTGCCAGCCAGCGCATCAGCCATTGTATGCCTATCACGCCGCAGCTTACGTGCATGCCGTGCTTTACGGTTATGGCGGCTACGATGCTGTCGGCAATGGATGCGGCGGCACTGTCGGGCGCGAAGCCCATGGCCAGCGGGAGCAGGTTGGCTGTGACGGTGGCGTTGGAGTAGCGTCCGGCCACGAGGAACGTATCGTTGACGGCGGCCTTCACCCTTGCTGCCTCACCGGCAAACCAAGCCTCGTCGCTGCTGTATCCGAACATGCCGGCATAGCGCTGCATCATCCGGCACAGGTAGTGATAGTAGGCCGAGGCTATCAGCCGCCCGTCGGTCTGCCGGGCCGGGTCTTTGCTGTGCACGAGGCCGGGGTGCTCGGGCGGCACGCACCAGTCGCCGTAGCGGTCGCTGGCGATGAGGCTTCCCGTGCTGTTACGTCCCCTTATGAACGTCATGAACTTCCTTATCGCTCCGTAGCTCTCCTGCATGGGGCGTATGTCGCCGTACTGGCGGTAGAGCATGTCGCAGGCGAATGGCAGTGCTGCCGGCCAGGTGACGTTGCCGGTATACAGCCGCCAGTATGCCGGCGCCACGTCGCTGATGTTGCCGTCGCGCCGCTGCGACTGGCAGATGTCTGCCACCCATTTCGTATACAGGGCGTGGTTGTTCACCGTGTAGCTCTCTCCGAGACACCCCGTCGTGCGGTCTCCGAGCCACGGCATCCGCTCGTCGCGCTGCGGGCAGTCGACAGGCATGCCCTTGTAGTTGCTCCTTATGCCCCGGCGGGCATTCATCACGATGTCGTCCAGCATGGTGCTGCCGTCTGCCGCCTCGGCATGGAAGCCGTTGTGGGCGTCGTCCATGCGGTCGGCAATAAGTTCGCGCACGACGTCGCCCGGCCCGATGCTGTCGGCACCAGTGATTTCGGCGTAGCGGAATCCGTAGTATGTGAATTCGGGAGCCCACGGCCGTGGCGTCCCGTCGCTGACATAGCGCGCCGTCGCCCCGGCACTTCTGAGGTTGTCCGTATACAGCGTGCTGTCTCCCGGTGCGAGCAGTTCGGCGTGGCGTATGGTGACGGTGTCTCCGCGGCCTGCTCTCATATTCATCCTGATGCGTCCGGCGCCGTTGGTGCCGAAGTCTATGATGTGGCGGCGTCCGTGCCGGTGTATGGCCACGGGTTGAGAGATGCTGTATACGCCCATGGGCGGCGTTATGTTTCCGCGGAGCACTCCGCCCGGTGCATCCACGGCCCGGGCCTCCTCCCACCGGCTGTCGTCGAATTCCGGCGTGGCCCATGCCGGCGGCTCGCGGCGTGCGTCGAACAGCTCTCCGTCGTATTCGTTGGCGTAGCGCACGCCCCCGTCGGCACAGATGCGCCATGATGTGTCTGTCGCTATTGTCTGCACGGTGCCGTCCTGATATTCTATGATGAGGTCGGCGATGAGTTTCGGGTAGCCGTACGTCGTGCGCACGTTTGTCTGGTAGTTCTGCGTCTGTGCGAAGTAATGCCCTCCGGCGAGCACCACTCCGACGGCGTTGCTGCCGCTGTGCAGCATCCGTGTGATGTCGTATGTGTCGTATGCCACGGTCTTGGTGTAGTCGGTGGGCACTGGCGTGAGCACATCGTCGCCGACGCGGCTGCCGTTTATATATAATGTGTATAGCCCGAGACCTGATATGTGCACCGTCGCCCTGACTGGCTTGGCCGCCGCTGTGAACGTCTTTCGCAGGTAGCGCGACGATATGCGGCTGTGCCGCCTGTCACTGTCCCACGGCATCAGCGAGTCGATACCTATCCACCGGCCTTGCCAGTTGTCCGGTCTCAGCAGTCCGGTAGACCAGCATGCCGGCTCGCTCCATCCCGTGCGGCCGCGGTTTGTGACGGCCGTCACCTTCCACCAGTAGCGCCTGTTCGGCTTCAGCGCGGCCGCCGCCTTGAAGGCTACCCACTGTGAAGAGTCAGACCTTACCGTCCCGCTGTCCCATACGTCGCCGGTGTCTCCGGAAAGGATTTCCGGAGAGGAGGCTACGATGATGCGGTAGTATTCCTGTACGACGTTGTTCCGGTCAGACACTATCTGCCATCCGAAGCGCGGCACCGCGATGTCGAGGCCGGCCGGGCTGGTGCGGCCTTCCACGGTGAGCCCCGTCAGCGCCACGCGCCCCTGCACTGAGAGTGCGGCCGACAGCGCGGCCGCGAGAAAAATCATGCGTATCTTAATCATTCTGCTATCTTTTTCAGTTCAAACTTGTCTATGTCAGGCGCCCATCCGTAAGGGTTGCCCATGACGACGGTGTTGTATCCGGCGTGCAGGCGTATGGCGGCGGTCACCGTACGGATGCCTCCGGTGCCGTCGTCGGGCGGCAGTGTAATCTGCTGCCGGTCGCCGTTGACGCTTATCTCGAGACCGCGGCGCGGTGCAGCCACATAGCTGACGGTCATGCGGTACAGTCCGCCGTGCCCGCTCCAGACATCGCTCCACACCGCCGTGTTCTCCGGCCGGCCTCCGAGGTAGGTCACGGTCATGCCTCCGGAAGCTCCCTCGCATGGCGAATATGCCACCAGCTTCTTCCTCTTGCCCAGTGCGTCGAAGCATGGCAGCATGGCCCATTCCGCCTCGTAGCGTACAGGTTCCGGCGTGCGCCTGCCCTCGGCGCGCAGTATCAGCACGCTCCTCGGCGGCAGTTCGGTGCAGATGCTGTCTCTGACGGCGGGCATGTCGCGGCGCCTCACGAGGTCGCGCAGCTTCACGCGACCCTGCAGTTCAAGGTCTTCGAGCGGTACGGAGAAGCGGCATGCCGTGTCCGACGGGTTGTAGAGTGCCACGGCACGCGTGTCTCCATGCCGCCGCACGATGTCCTTTGCCAGCACATAGCCCTCTCCGCACCGCCTGACCACACGCGCCTGAAGGCCGAGCGAGTCCTGGTCGACGGCTATCAGCTCCGGATTCGACAGCAGGCGGAGCGACTGCTCCGGCAGTCTGGCCATGTCGCAGCCTATGAGCAGCGGCGAACTCATCATGCACCACATGCCGAAGTGCACCTCCTCCTCGTTGGGCGCCAGGCCGCGGCCTATCTCTAGCATGTCCATGTCGTTGTAATGCCCCGGCCGGCAGTATGCCGACAGATACATGTTCTTGCCGATGATGTCCTTCACCGACGACCAGCGGGGACGTATGTCCTGGCTGATGCGCCACGAGCCGGCAATCTCCGCGGCCCATGTCCCGGGGAAAGCCCAGCGGCAGATGTTGACGGCCACGTCTCCGAAACCCTCTGCCCGGAAGGCATCGGCAATCTCGCTGTAGCGCCGGCGCTCGTCGAGGTTCAGCTCATGGCCGGCTCCGCAATAGTCTATCTTGATGAAATCGAATCCCCACTCGCCGAAGTACAGGCGTGCGTCCTGGCGCTCGTGGCCGTATAGTCCGGCGCCGAATCCGTTTTCATCGTTGTCGTAACGCGAACCGCAGGTGTTGGCTCCGGCATCGGAATAGATGCCGGCTTTCAGTCCGAGCGAGTGGATGTAGTCGGCCACCGATTTCATGCCGCGTGGGAAACGCTCCGGATGGGCGTGCATAAGTCCTGTAGAGTCGCGGTGGCCGAAGAAGCCGTCGTCGATGTTTATAAATCTGTAGCCGGCCTCTTTCAGACCGGAAGAGACGAGGGCGTCGGCCTGCCTCATTATCAGTGAGTCGCTGATGTTCATGTGATATGTGTTCCACGAGCTCCATCCCATCACCGGCGCGGATGTCCGGAGCTGTCCTGAGACCGTCAAGGCAGCTGCCGTGGCCGCCAGTGCAGATATTATTCGGATGTTCATACTGTTGTTGTTATATATTGTTTTCAGGTTGAGGAATATTCCCCGCATGCCGCAAAGATAGGCCGTAAAACCTGAAACAGAGCATGACAAACGTACGTTTTTCTGTATTTTTGTACGCAGCGGGTGTTTCCCCGGCTTTAAAAAGGTTGCATAAAAGACGGCGGCGGCTCTATTTTATGGCATTAATGCGCTTACTATCGAAAAAAAACGGTATCTTTGCAGGCAGATTTCGAAATTTACATTATTATATTTATGGCACAAGAAGACGTTTTTAAGAAGATTGTATCACATTGCAAGGAATACGGTTTCGTGTTCCCGAGCAGTGATATCTATGACGGACTGGGAGCCGTGTATGACTACGGTCAGAACGGTGTGGAACTGAAAAACAATATCAAGCAATACTGGTGGAAGAGCATGGTGCTGCTGCACGAGAACATCGTGGGCATCGACTCGGCCATCTTCATGCACCCCACGATATGGAAGGCCAGCGGCCACGTGGACGCTTTCAACGACCCGCTCATCGACAACCGCGACTCGAAGAAGCGCTACCGTGCCGACGTGCTCATAGAAGACCAGATAGCAAAGTATGACGAAAAGATAGAGAAAGAAGTGGCAAAGGCACGCAAGCGCTTCGGCGACTCGTTTGACGAGGAGCAGTATATGGCCACAAGTCCGCGCGTGCTTGAGACCAAGCAGAAGCGCGACGCACTTCACGAGCGCTATGCCGCCGCCATGCAGGGCCCTGACCTCGAGGCCCTCAAGCAGATAATTATCGACGAGGAGATCGTAGACCCGATATCGGGCACGAAGAACTGGACCGACGTGCGCCAGTTCAACCTGATGTTCTCCACAGAGATGGGAGCGTCGGCAGACGGCTCGATGAAGGTATACCTGCGCCCGGAGACGGCTCAGGGCATCTTCGTGAACTACCTGAACGTGCAGAAGACCGGCCGCATGAAGATACCGTTCGGCATCGCGCAGATAGGCAAGGCATTCCGCAATGAGATTGTCGCCCGCCAGTTTATCTTCCGCATGCGCGAGTTCGAGCAGATGGAGATGCAGTTCTTCGTGAAGCCCGGCACCGAGCTCGACTGGTTCCCGAAGTGGAAGCAGACCCGCATGGCATGGCATCAGGCTCTCGGCTTCGGCGCAGAGAACTACCGCTTCCACGACCACGACAAGCTGGCCCACTACGCCAATGCAGCCACTGACATCGAGTTCCGCATGCCGTTCGGCTTCAAGGAGGTTGAGGGTATCCACAGCCGCACCAACTTCGACCTGTCGCAGCACGAGAAATTCTCAGGCAAGAACATCAAGTATTTCGACCCGCAGACAAACGAAAGCTACACCCCGTACGTCATCGAGACATCCATCGGCGTGGACCGCATGTTCCTTTCGATAATGTGCCACTCGTTCACCGAGGAGAAACTCGAGAACGGCGAGACGCGCACCGTGCTGAAGCTGCCTGCCGCCCTCGCTCCGGTGAAGCTGGCCGTGATGCCCCTCGTGAAGAAGGACGGACTGCCCGAGAAGGCCCGCGAGATTATCAACGACCTGCGTTTCCACTTCAACTGCCAGTATGACGAGAAGGATACGATAGGCAAGCGCTACCGCCGTCAGGACGCGATAGGCACGCCCTACTGCGTCACCGTAGACTACGACACGCTGAAGGACAACACCGTGACGCTGCGCTTCCGCGACACCATGGAGCAGGAGAGAGTGAACATAGCAGACCTGAACGGCATCATCGAGGACAAGGTGAGCATCGCAAGCCTGCTGAAAAAACTGCAATAAATGAAGATTTACCGAATATTTCCGCTCGCCGTGATGCTGTTCTCGCTGTTGCTGGGAACGGCATCATGCAGCGAGGAAGACAACACCGTGGAGGAATATCCCAACTGGAAGGCCGTGAACGACAGGTTTTTCGGGAGTCTGAGCGACTCGGTGAAGACCCTGCTCGCGGCCGACCCGGCGCGGACAGACTGGAAGCGGATAAAGACATGGAACAAGTCGGACGTCATGGAAGGCGTGAACAGCGACTACATCATCGTGCATGTGGAGCAGGAAGCGCCGGCCACGGAGACGGCAGTACCCATCTATACGGACACCGTGTCCGTCAGCTATGCCGGCCGTCTGCTGCCGTCTGTGTCCTATCCGTCGGGCTTCGTGTTCGACCGCACGTTCTACGGAGAGTATAATCCGGAACTGAGCTCGGCCGTCACGTTCGCCATCGGCAATGCCTCGGGCACAAGTCTGGTCGACGGTTTCGCCACGGCGCTGCAGCACATGCGCCGCGGCGACCACTGGACGGTATACATCCCTTACCAGCTCGGCTACCGCGGAACGGCCAACGGCGATGTCCCGGCCTACAGCACGCTCATCTTCGACCTTGTGCTGCGCGACTTCTGGTCGCCCGGCTATTGAGCGGCGGGTAAGAGAATCGAATAGTTTTATATACTGAACACAGAGACACGGAGACACAGAGAGTAATAAAACTCTGTGTCTCCGTGTCTCTGTGTTCAATTAAATATTCCCCTTTTATATCTTCCTTATTCTTTCTTTGCCGGGGCATTGTCTTTTCCTGCCGTGCTCTTCTTCGCTCCCATCGTCACCATCCACACCCCGGAGAACACCAGAATCACCGCAAGGCCGTGGCTCGGGCGGAATATTCCGATGCCGGTGAGGATGCTGACCGATACCGACACTACCGGCTGCACATAGTTATAAATGCTCACAACGGTGGGGCGGAGCGTCCTCTGGCCTATCATCGTGAGGATGTAGCTCAGGTAAGTGCCGACGAAGACGACGTAGCCCGTCTCTATCCAGGTGCGTGCCGGCACGCTGCCGAAGTCGATGGCGGCCACGCTCGGCCATGAGAACGGGAGGATGGCGGCCGTTGCGTATGTGAACATCCATTTGTTGATGGTGAACACCGAGTAGCGCCTAATCAGTTTGCCGAACAGTGCCAGGTAGAGCGCGAACGAGAACTGGGCGAACAGGCAGAGCAGGTCGCCGCGGATGTCGCCCACCCGCGAGCTCGTGGCGGAGGCGCTCGTGAGAATCAGTATCAGTGCGCCGCTGCACCCCATGAGCACTCCCAACGCCTTCTTCCCCGTCACGGGCTCCTTCAGTATCAGTGCCGAGAGCACCATGGCGAATATCGGCATCGATGTCGTCACGATGCTGGCGTTTATCGGCGAGGTGATGCTCAGGCCGATGGTATAGCAGCACTGGTTGAAGACGAGGCCGAACATGGCCGCGAATAAGAACATCACGAGATCCTTGCGGGGCACGTGCTCATGCCTGACGAAGAGCGACGTGGCCCAGAAGAGCACGGCAGCGCCGCACACCCGGAACGTCACCATGTCGACACCCGTTATCCCGTGCGTCATGGCGTCCTTCCCGAGCGGGGCCATCAGTCCCCAGAAGGTGCATGCGAAGAACATGCTCAGATGAGCAATGACAGCTTTCTTGTTATCCATAAACATCTTTTTATTGAAAAACAGGTGCAAAATTACACATTATTACGATAATAATCGCTATATTTGCGAATAAGAATGGATGATAACCTAAAAACTGATGGTATGGTAAGGAAATACGCAGACCACATTGTCCAGATAGAGATAGACTCTCTCTGGAGCGGCAAGAAGCATGTCGTGTGGAACCTCGACCCGAAGGTCAACATACTGAGCGGCATCAACGGAGTGGGCAAGAGCACTATATTAAATAAGGTGGTGCGCGGCCTTATCCACGGCGGCGAGTTCCCGAGCAGCATGGTCGCCGGCGTCAGGATGAAGGTAGAGCCGGCCGATGCGCGTTGGATAAGGTTCGATGTGATACGCAGTTTCGACCGCCCGCTGATGTCGAGCGAGCTCGTCAGCAAGGTCGTCGACGCGTCGGTGACAACCGAGCTCGACTGGCAGCTGTACCAGTTGCAGCGCAAGTACCTCGACTATCAGGTGAACATAGGCAACCGTATCATCGAGGCCCTGCAGTCTGGAGAAGCCGAGGGGGCGGCGAAGGCCCAGGAGTTCTCGCTCCCCAAGAAGCGCTTTCAGGACACGATAGACCGCCTCTTCGCCGAGACGGGCAAGCGCCTGATACGCACGAAGAACGAGATAGCCTTCTCTCAGATAGGCGAGGAACTCACCGCCTACCAGCTGTCGAGCGGCGAGAAGCAGATGCTGGTGATACTGCTGACCGTCCTTATCGAGGACAACCAGCCCTATGTGCTTTTCATGGACGAGCCCGAGGTTAGCCTGCACATCGACTGGCAGCAGCGCCTCATCGACATGATAATGGATCTCAACCCCAACGTGCAGATTATATTGACCACCCATTCGCCCGCCGTGATAATGAACGGATGGATGGACAAGGTGACCGAGGTGAGCGACATAACATCTAACATCTAACATCTTCCATCTTAACATCTAACATCTTCCATCTTCTTTATGGGCCGACGACTGAGAGACAACATAACATCAGGCTACTTCGAGGCCGCCAACAGGCTGACTTCGAAGCGCTCGCGACGCAGGATAGTGGCGTATGTCGAGAGCTACGACGATGTGTTCTTCTGGCGCACGGTGCTCGGACGGTTCGAGAACGAGCACCTCTTTTTCGAGGTGATGCTTCCCTCCAAGGGCACGCTGTCCCGCGGGAAGAAGTCTGTCCTGATGAGTCTCATAGCCGGAAACACGGGCGACGACATGATAGCCTGCGTCGATGCAGACTACGATTACATGCTACAGGGCGTCACCCCGACGTCGAAGAAGATAAAGGAGAGCCCGCACGTGTTTCACACTTACGTTTATGCCATCGAGAACTACCAGTGCTATGCCCCTGCATTGCACGACGTATGCGTGATGGTTACGCTCAACGATCACTCCATTTTCGACTTCAACGACTATCTGAAACAATACTCCGAGGCGTGCTATCCGCTGTTCGTCTGGTCGGTATGGGCATACCGCACCGGCAATCACGGCCGTTTCTCGATATCCGACATGTGCAAGGTCATAGACCCGGGGGGCTTCAGCGTCTTCGCGCCGCAGCACTCGCTGGACAACCTGCGCCACAAGGTCGGGCGCAAGGTGCATAGCCTCCAGCAGGCCTTCCCCAAGGCGAAGACTTCGTGGCTGGCCCTCAAGAAAGAGCTGGCAGAGCTCGGCGTGACCCCGCAGAACACCTATCTCTATATCCAGGGCCATCACATCTTCGACACCGTGGTGGTGCCGATAATGACAAAGGTCTGTAATCTGCTGCGGCAGGAACGCGAACGTGAGATACACAGCACCGCAACCCACCGCACCCAGATGCGCAACGAGCTGTCGTGCTATGAAAACAGCATCGAGGATGTGCGCTCGATGCTGAAGAAAAACACAGGATATGTCAGTTGCCCGCAGTTTATCGCGCTGCAGGCGGACGTCGCCCGCTTCGTCGAGGGCATTGTATCTAAATGTAAGTCTCAAGAAACTTCACCGTCCCCGCAATGCTGACGGTGCTTGCCGATGCCGGAACCAGCAGCGTGGTGCCTTCCCTCAGCGGCGTCACATTGCCGTACTCGTCAGTCACCGAGCCTTCTCCTTTGATGCCGATGAGTATCACGAAGCTGTCGAGCTCCGAGTAGTCGAGTGTCATCGGCTCGTCAATGTCGTAGACGGCGGTACTGAAGAAGGGGCTGCTCACCAGTTCCACGCCTTCGTTTTTCGCTTTCACGTATTCCGTGCGGTACGTCTCCTTCATGGTGTAGTCTATCGCTTCGGCCGCCTTTTCGGTGTGCAGCTCGCGGCAGTTGCCGTTGCTGTCCTTCCTGTTGAAGTCGTAGATGCGGTATGTCACGTCGCTCGTCTGCTGTATCTCGGCAAGGAAGCATCCGGCACCGCAGCTGTGTATGCGTCCTGCGGGAATGAAGAAGCAGTCGCCCTCGCTTACCTCATATTCCATGACGGCGTCGCAGATGCTGCCGTCGGCCACCATCTCCTTGTATTCTTCCGGCGTGATGTGTCTCTTCAGACCCGTCCTCAGCCGTGCGCCCGGTGCCGAATCCATGATATACCACATCTCCGTCTTGCCGTTGGCAAAGCCGTGGCGCCGTGCCGTGGCGTCGTCCGGGTGCACCTGTATCGACAGGTCGCGGCGGGCGTCGATAAACTTCACCAGCAGCGGGAAGCGGTCGCCGAAGCGCATGTAGTTGTCCTCGCCGACGAGGCGGCCTTTCTGTTCGGCCACCACATCGTTCAGCCTGCGGCCGTCAAACTCTCCGCCGCAGACCACCGACTCGCAGCCTTCCACTCCGGAAATCTCCCAGCTCTCGCCGATATGTTCCTCCTTGCAGTCTAAGTGTTTGAAAGTGATAATCCTGTCGCCGCCCCATATCGTCTGTTTGAGCAGCGGCTTGAAAGTCAGTATGTTCATTCCTGTCTGTCTATGCTTATGTATTTTCAGTTATCTTTCCAGTATGCCGGCGTGAAGAGCACGAGTACCGACATTATCTCTATACGTCCCATGAGCATCAGCAGCGAGCATATCCACTTGATGCTGTCAGGCAGTGAGCTCCACGACATCACCGGACCGATTTCCGTTCCGAGCGTCGGGCCTACGTTGCTCATGCAGCTCAGCGCTATCGTTATGGCGTTGGTGTTGTCTATCCCGACGGCAATCATCAGCGTGGCGGCAATCAGGCACATTATGACGTATGCCGTGAAGAATGCCAGCAGGGTGATTATCTTCGACTGCGGCACGCTCATCCCGTTGACCTTCACCGGCAGTACGGCGTTCGGGTGCAGTATGTGGCGGAACTCGTTGCGCAGTATCTTCAGCACCATCACGCCGCGGATGCACTTGAAGCCGCCGCTGGTCGACCCCGCGCACGAGCCTATGAACATGCACGAGCCAAGGATAACCCACGTTATGTGCGGCCATGCTCCGGCGTCGTCGTTGAACAGTCCCGTGGTCGTGATGAACGATATCACCTGGAAGAGGGCGCTCCTGAAGGCCCGTTCAAAGCCGTAGTCCATCCTCGCCATCAGCAGATACATTATCCACAGCGTCGCCACGGTGATTATTCCGATGTACAGGCGGAACTCAGAGTTGCGCAGCATCTTGCCGAACTGCCCTTTGAACATCACCAGGTAGAGCAGCGTGAAGTTCAGTCCGGAAAGGAACTGGAACAGTATTCCGAGATATTCTATCGTCGGCGAGCCGAAGTATGCCGTGCTGTCGTCGTGCGTTGAGAATCCGCCCGTGGCCGTGGTCGACATCGAGTAGTTGACGCTGTCGAACCAGTCCATGCCCGCCGCCCAGAAAGAGAGCACGCAGGCGATGGTCAGCGCGAAGTAGATAGACCATATCCACTTGGCGTTGGTGCTCAGGCGGGGGTGCATCTTCGATCGCATGGGGCCCGTGGCCTCGGCTGCGAACACCTTGACGCTTCCTCCCACCATTGACGGCAGGATGGCAATGGTGAAGAACACGATGCCCAGGCCGCCTATCCACTGCGTCAGCGAGCGCCAGAAGAGTATGCCGTGCGGCAGCCTCTCCACGCTGTCGAGTATGGTGGCGCCCGTCGTGGTGAACCCCGACATGGTCTCGAAATATGCGTCCGAGATGTTCGTTATGTATCCGCCGACCACGAACGGCAGCATGCCGAAGAAGCTGAACACCACCCACGTGGCCGTCACCACGAGGTAGGCGTCGCGCCGGCTCATGTTGTTCGAAGCGCCGGCGCTGAAGTATTTGAATATGAATCCGGCGCCCATCGTCGCCAGCATGGATATCAGGAAGGCGATAATGTCGTCTTCCCGATAGTATAGCGACATCATCACGCAGCACAGCATGAAGCCGCTTTCGAGGAAGAGCAGCTGCCCGATAATCTTTGAGACGGTCCTGAAGTTTACCATAGGGAGCTTGTCTTGAAATACTTTTCCACCTTCTTGAGGTTGTTCTCGTGGCAGAACACCATCACCGTGTCGCCCGCCTCGATCTGCGAGTTGCCGTTGACGAGCATGCCCACGTCGTTCCTCACGAGTCCGCCGATGGTCACTCCGAACGGCAGTCCGAGCGATTTCACCGGCTTCTTCGTCACCGGCGAGCCCTCGGCGGCCGTGAATTCGGCCACGTCGGAGTCTACCGTCATCAGCGCGCGCATGTTGTTGACGTCCGCATCAATCATCATCTGGTATATGCGGCTTGCCGCAATGGTCTTCTTATTGATGATGGTGCCGATGTCGAGCTCCTCCGCCATGCTGACGTAGTCAAGGTTTTCCACCATGGCGATGGTCTTGTTGACGCCCAGTTTCTTTGCCGTCAGGCACGCCAGGATGTTTGTCTCGGCGTTGTCCGTCAGCGCCACGAAGGCCTGAGTGTTCCTGATGCCCTCCTCTTCGAGCAGTCCTATGTCGCGGCCGTCGCCGTGTATGACCATCGTGTCCGAGTCGTCGAGCAGCTGGTTCAGCCGTTCGCACCGGCGTTCGTCAATCTCTATTATCTTCACGTTCATGTTGTCGGGCGTCGTCAGGGCCGTCCTCACGGCCGTCTTGCCGCCTCCCATGATGATGACGTTTTTCACATCCTCGTAGTGTTCCTTGCCCACCATCTTGCGGATATAGGGCAGATACTCCTTCGTGGTCATCACGAAAGCAGTGTCGAGGTCGTGCAGCTCGTCGTTTCCGCCCGGTATCAGCGTCTCCGTGCCCCGCTTGATGGCCACGATGTGGTAGGGGTCGTCCGGTCCGCAGAGCTCCTTCAGCGGCCTGTTCAGTATCTCGCAGTTGGCGTGCATCTTGATGCCGAGCATGACGAGGGCTCCTCCGTGCACGTCCCACCGCTGTCGCACCCAGCTCAGCTTGAGGCCGTTGACGATGTCGACGGCAGCCAGCACCTCGGGATATATCAGCGAGTCGATGCCCATTCCCTTGAAAAACTGCTCCAGTTGCGGCGCGAGATATTCGTAGTTGTCAATCCTTGCCACTGTCTTGCGTGCTCCGAGCGAATGCGCGATGATGCAGGCGTTCATGTTGATGCTTTCCTCCGGGGTGACGCCGACGAACAGGTCGGCGTTCTGCACGCCGGCCTCCTTCTGTGTCCTGATGCTCGTGGGCGAGCCTTGGAGCGTCATTATGTCGCATTCGTTGTCGAGATTGCCGAACCGCGCCTCGTCCTCGTCGATGAGGGTGCAGTCCTGATGGTCTCTCGACAGCAGCCGCGAGAGGTGCGTGCCCACGGCACCGGCACCGGCAATGATTATCTTCATCTGGTTATTTCTTTTTTAATGCTGTCCTTGTCAATGCCCGCTATCTCCATGAGCTGCTGTACGGTGCCGTGCTCGATGAAGCTGTCGGGCAGTCCCATGCGGGTGATTTTGGGCGCATGGCCGTTGTCTGCCATCCACTCGAGCACCGCCGAGCCGAATCCTCCTGTTCTCGCGCCGTCCTCGACGGTTATCACCCTCGTGAACTTTGCGGCCACCTCTTCGAGCAGTGCCGTGTCGAGCGGCTTCACGAAGCGCATGTCGTAGTGCGCCACGGAGAGCTCGCCGTTCTCCCGTTCGGCCTCGGCGATGGCCTCGGCCGCCGTGTTTCCTATCGGGCCCACCGTCAGCACGGCCACGTCGCGGCCCTCTTTCAGCCGTCGTCCCGTGCCCACGGCAACCTCCTCGAGCGGGCAGCGCCAGTCGGCCAGCACGCCGTTGCCCCGCGGATATCTTATCACGAACGTGCCCTTGCCCGGCAGCTGTGCCGTATACATCAGCCTGCGCAGCTCGTGCTCGTTCATCGGCGATGCTATCGTGAGGTTTGGAATGGCGCGCAGGGCCACCATGTCGAATGCTCCGTGGTGCGTGGCACCGTCCTCGCCGACGAGTCCCGCCCTGTCGAGGCATATCACCACGGGCAGGTTCAGTATGGCCGCGTCGTGTATTATGTTGTCGTAAGCCCTCTGCGCGAATGCGCTGTAGATGTTGCAGAAGGGCTGCAGGCCCTCCTTCGCCATGCCTCCTGAGAAGGTCACGGCGTGCCCCTCGGCTATGCCCACGTCGAAGGTGCGGTCGGGCATGGCCTCCATCATGATGTTCATCGAGCATCCCGTGGGCATGGCCGGCGTCACCCCGACAATCTTCGGGTTGCGCTCGGCCAGTTCGAGCAGCGTGTGTCCGAACACGTCCTGATATTTCGGGGGCATGCCCGTCTTGTCGTTCACGATGCGCTTGCCTGTCGCCGGGTCAAACTTGCCAGGGGCGTGCCATATCGTGGCGGCCTTCTCGGCCGGCTCATATCCCTTGCCCTTCGTGGTGTGCAGGTGCAGCAGCTTCGGTCCTTTCATGTCCTTGAGCTGCCTCATGATGCGCACGAGCTCCTTCACGTTGTGCCCGTCGAAGGGTCCGAAATATCTGATGTTGAGGCCTTCGAATATGTTTTGCTGGTGACTGATGGCCGATTTGAGCGCATTTCCCAGTCTGATGATGCCGTTGCGGCGGTCGTCTTTGAGGTAGCCTTTGGCCCGGAGCCAGTTTCCCGCCTTGAAGCGCAGCGCGTTGTAGGTCTTGTTCGTGTTCAGTTCGAGCAGGTACTGCTTCATTCCTCCCACGCTGCGGTCGATGCTCATGTTGTTGTCGTTGAGGATGATGAGCATGTCGTTGTCCGTCGACGACACGTTGTTGAGGCCCTCGAAGGCCAGTCCGCCGCTCATGGCGCCGTCGCCGATGACGGCGATGACGTGGTGCGGCTTCTCCGTTGCCGCCACGTTCAACTTCTCTGCCACGGCCATTCCGAGCGCTGCCGAGATGGAGTTGCTGGCGTGTCCGCATACGAACGTGTCGTATTCGCTTTCCATGGGCGAGGGGAACGGCATTATTCCGTGTAGCTTGCGGTTCGTGCAGAACCGCTCGCGGCGGCCTGTCAGTATCTTGTGGCCGTATGCCTGATGGCCCACGTCCCATACGATGCGGTCCTCGGGAGTGTCGAACACATAGTGCAGCGCCACCGTGATTTCCGCCACGCCGAGGCTCGACGCTAAGTGTCCGGGGTTCACCGACAGCTCTTCCACGATGTCTTTCCGCAGTTCCTCGCACACCTGCGGCAGTTGTTCGACGGTCAGTCTGCGCAGGTCTTCGGGGTATTTAATCCGGGCCAGCAGGCCCAATTCATTCTGTTCCACCATTACTTGCTGTATAGAATACGGTGCAAAGGTACGCTTTTATTTTGAATTACTGCTGTCATTGGAAATAATTTCACATTGCGCGGCCGGACCGCCGCGCCCTTGCCGGCTGCTCCCGTCCGTGCGGCGGGTAGCTCCTGACGGTGCAGCGAGGCCGTTCTGACGGTGCGATCGGTTGCCCGTGACGGTGCGATCGGTTGCCCGCCGGTGTATCCTGCCCTCTTCCAAATGTGTCTTTGAGAGCTGTCAAAAGTGTTTTTGATAGCTGCGCCAAGCGTTTTTGATAGCTGCCGCATGGTTTTCTCCCGCATATTTACTATCTTTGCAGATAACAAACAGATACTGAGGAACAAAATACAGGACAGCAAAAAACAGCCATACCGATGAAAAGGAAATGCTTTAGACCAGGCCGGCTGATGGCCGCCATGGGACTCGTGCCTGCCGCTGCGCATGCCGACGGCAATCCGTCGGCCGCCACTCCCGACAGGCCCAACATCATATTCATACTTGCCGACGACATGGGCTACGGCGACCTTTCGTGCTTCGGCAGCAAGCACGTGAAGACGCCGAACATCGACCGCCTCTCGGCCACCGGCACGACGTTCACCCAGTGCTATGCCGGCAGCGGCATCTCGTCGCCCTCGCGCTGCGCGCTGATGACGGGCAAGAACACCGGAAACACCACCATACGCGACAACACGTGCACCGCGGGCGGGATACGCGGCATCAAGGTGTCGCCGAGGGGAGACACCACATACATCCGCCGCGCCAACCTGCTGCCCACAGACACCACGCTTGCTACGGTCGTGGGCTCGGCCGGATACCGCACGTGCCTCGTCAACAAGTGGCACCTCGACGGCTACGACCCGCAGGCGGCGCCCCACCACCGCGGTTTCGACGAGTTCTACGGATGGACGATAAGCACCGTGCACTCAAACTCGCCCTACTACTATCCCTACTACCGCTTTGCCGGCGACAGCCTGATGCACATCGACGAGAACGCCCACGACCGCCACGTGAAGCACAACACCGACATCTCGACCGACGATGCGATAAAGTTCATCCGCCGCAACAGGGAGCGCCCGTTCTTCCTCTACCTTGCCTACGACGCCCCGCACGAACCTTATATAATAGACGACACCTCATGGTATGACAGCCGTGACGACTGGTCGATGAACACCAAGCGCTATGCCGCCCTGATAACCCACATGGACGCGGCCATAGGCCGGCTGCTCGACGAGCTCGACCGGACGGGCCTGCGTGAGAACACGATCGTCATCTTCGCGTCAGACAACGGCGCGGCCGTGCAGGCGCCGATAGCCGAGCTCAACTGCAACGCCGGCTTCCACGGCCGCAAGGGCCAGCTCTACGAGGGCGGCATCCGCGTGCCGCTGATTGTGAACCAGCCCGGCCGCGTGCCCGTGCAGAAGCTGAAGAACATCGTCTACTTCCCCGACATGATGCCCACATTCGCCGCCCTGACAGGCTCTGAGGCCTGCCTGCCGCAGAACATCAACGGCATCAACATCCTGCCGCTCTTCTACGGCCGCGAGGTGGACACAGACAACCGCCTGCTCTACTGGGAGTTCACCGGCAAGCAGCGCGCCGCCCGCCGAGGCGACTGGAAGTGCGTGACCGTCAAGCCCGGCCGCCCGCTCGAACTGTACAACCTCAAGGACGACCCCGAGGAGCGCAACAACCTGGCAGACAAGTACCCAGACATGGTGCGCCGGTTTGACGAAGAGATGAAGCAGATGCACCGCCCGACGCCCAACTGGCCGCTTCCGGGAGAGACGTTTTAAACCTGACGAGGACAAACAACCGCCTGCGCGGTACGTTTGTCCTTGATTTTTAGACAAGCGTTCCTGTGCCTGCGCAGAGTAAAATGTTTTTATTATCTTTGCATTTTAATTTCCAAAGATGTGATGAGAAGTATACTGTATGTGTCTTTCGTGCTCTTGTGCCTCATGGCGGGCTGTACCGGCAACGGCGGTTACGGCCGTCGCGGGGCTGACACGGAGCGCCGCCTCAAGGCCGTCAGCGAGTCGCTGGATGTCATGTCGCCGTCGGTGCTGCCGATGATTGTCGAGGGAATGGCCGCTGCCGAAGACAGTGCAGGGTGGTATGAGTTCTATGTAAGCCAGGCCAAATACTACTACCTGCTCCAGCAACCCGACTCCATGCTGCCCTATATACGCCGCACGCTCGCCTTTGCGGAGCGTCAGAAGCCGCAGCCGAGGATTCTCGGGATAAAGGCGCACGCACAGGAACTGATGGCAGACTACTACCAGATGTACCGCGCGAGCCAGCACGAGGTGATACGCTACCGCACCATGGCCTACGGAAACATGATGCAGAGCGACGACAAGGACTTCCTCCCCGAGATATGCGCGAACATGGCCGACGTCTATGTGCAGCTCAACGACATGGCCCAGGCCGCCTCGTGGTACCGCCGGGCGCTCTTTCTCGTCGACTCGCTGAGGCTTCCCGAGATAAAGAACGTCACCCTGTATCTCGGCCTTGCGAACATCTATACCCAGACGGGAGACTACGAATCGTCGCTGCGCTACTACCGCGAATGCGGCAGATACTATGACCGTATGCCGCTGAACATGCAGGCGTACTATCTCAACAACTTCGGAAAC
Organism: uncultured bacterium; assembly: GCA_905216025.1. Classification (GTDB taxonomy): domain Bacteria; phylum Bacteroidota; class Bacteroidia; order Bacteroidales; family Bacteroidaceae; genus Prevotella. The sequence goes on from CAJMSE010000005.1 coordinate 139,647, forward strand.
TACTACTATTTCCGCGGCGATTACGCTGCGGCGCTAAAGGTGTTCAAGCGTCTTGAGGCGCTTCTCGGCCGCTTCGGCGACACAGGGATGGACATCAGCGTGTGCCGCATAAACCTTGCAGACGTATACCTCAACCTCGGAGACACGGACCGCGCGCTGAGCTACGTGGAGCAGGCGGAGCGCTTCTTCATGGAGAAAGGGGTGACGGTGGGCGTCTATTACGCCCGTTCGATACGCATAGGAATCGCTGTCAGGCTCGGCCGCATCGGCGATGTACCTGCCATCCTGGCCGCAGACACGCTCCCGGCGCCGCCCGATCCGTCGCTCGTATCCATACGTGCGAAGTACATGCAGCAGTATTATGAGGCGGCGGGCGACTACCGCAGGGCATTCGAACACCTCAGGACAGACATGCGCAAGGCCGACTCTACGGAACTTGAGCGCAAGGGCATGCGGGCCTCCGAGATAATGCAGCGCCTGCGTGAAGACACCCTCAAGCTGCACCACGAGATAGAGATGAGGGCCAAGGACGGGGAACTGAGATACACATGGGGCTCGGCACTGGTTGTCGTCGTCGTGGCGCTGCTTGTGTTCCTGTGGCGAATATCGGTCCTGCGCCGACGCCGGCTGCAGACGGAGATGGACATGATGAGGCTCCGCTTAGACAACGCTCGCAACAGGATGTCGCCCCACTTCATATTCAACGTGCTCAACAACTACATGAGTACGGTGGGAGAGAAGGAGCGCGAGGGGCTGATGACGCTCGTAAAGCTGATAAGGGCCAATCTCGACATGTCGCGAAACATGTTCGTGAGCATCGCCGACGAGCTCGACTTCGTGCGCTATTACGTCGATGTGGAGAGGCAGATGCTCGGCGACGGATTCACGTTCACCGTTGACATGCCGGACGACAAGGCTGTCGCCGGGGCGGCCATACCGTCGATGTCGGTACAGATTCTTGTGGAAAACGCCATCAAGCACGGACTGAGGGGAATGCCGGGGCCGAAGAAACTCACGGTGAGGGTGTGCCCCGTGGAGGGCGGGACCGACATTTTCGTGACCGACAACGGCCATGGCTTCGACATACGGGAGGCCGGAACCGGAGGCACGCGGACAGGACTCGATATAATACGGCACACCATCCGCATAATAAACGGGAAGAAAAAGAATAACCTTATGGAACTGTCGATATCCAACATACCCGGCAGCGACGGGATGACGGCCGGATGCGAGGCGAGGCTGCACATCCCCGACGGTATCCGGGAACCGGACGGATGGATGTGACAGGATATGTGATTAATGTATGAGAGCAATAATAGTAGATGACGACAAGCCGGCGATAGACCTGCTGGCAGAGGCACTTGCCGCATACCCCGACATCGAACTGGTGGGCACGGCGCAGAAGGGGGCGAGCGGACTGAGACTTATGGAGGAGGTGCGGCCCGACGTGCTGTTCCTCGATGTGGAGATGCCGGACATGTCGGGGCTTGACTTCCTTGAGGAGATTGGCCGCGGCAATGACGACTGTGCCGTGGTGATGTGCACGGCATACGAGAACTATATGCTGCCGGCATTCAGGTGCAGTGCCTTCGACTTCCTGCTGAAGCCTATCGACAGGAACGAGCTCGACATCGTCGTGCAGCGGCTGGTGGCCAACATGGAGAAACCGAAGAAGAAGCCGCAGGACGGTATCGGAAACGTGGATGACGATAACTTCATCTTCTATACCAACTCGGTTGACTTCCGGATGGTGAGAATCAAGGATATCGGCGTATTCCAATATAACCACGACATGCGCTTCTGGGAGGTCGTCGTGGCAGGCAGCAAGACGCCCATAAGGCTGAAGCGGAACGTCACCAACGACCGTCTGCTGTCGCTCGGCGACTGTTTCAGGCAGGTGAACCAGAAGTATATCATCAACATCAACTATCTCTTCGGCGTGCAGGACAACATCTGCCGCTTCTATCCGCCTTTCGACTCGATAGACTATGTCAAGGTGGGGAGGTTCTTCAGGAGGCGCTTCATCGAGCAGTTCAACAAGTTCTGACGCCGGGACGGATATGTGCCGGCACTGCTCAGCCTGCCTCCTTTTTGTTTGACAGGATATGCACGATTTTGTGCCGGATATCCCGCCATGCCCTGCAAATAGGCCCTGTGGCGCATGGCGGCTCTTGCACCGCAGTGCGATAATGACTATCTTTGTATCCGGTTTCTGATTAATTAAAGGTGAATAGTACCATTGATTACAACAAGACACAATACAAGAACGATGACAATATGAATAGATAAGGAAACCATAGTGCAAAAACGAAGTGTACGTGGGAAGGTCACAGGAGTGCGGCCTTCCCACTATTGTTTCCCGGAGGCTGTGCCGCCGTCTGTCCGCAGCTTTGCCGCTGTCCTTGCACGGCCTCTCCGTCACGCCTTCACCGCGGCGTTGCCGTATCGGCTGTCGTCGCCGAGCTGCTCCTCGATTCTCATCAGCCTGTTGTATTTCGCCGTCCTGTCGGTGCGGCTCATCGAGCCGGTCTTTATCTGTCCGGAGTTCGTTGCCACGGCGATGTCGGCTATCGTGGTGTCCTCGGTCTCGCCCGAGCGGTGGCTCACGATGGTGGTGTAGCCGTGGCGGTGGGCCAAATCTATGGCGTCGAGCGTTTCGCTGAGCGTCCCTATCTGGTTAACCTTTATCAGGATGGAGTTTGCCGCGCCCATGGCGATGCCCCTGGCGAGAAACTCTGTGTTGGTGACGAACAGGTCGTCGCCTACCAGCTGGCATCTGCCGCCGATGGCGCGGGTCAGCTTCTGCCATCCCTCCCAGTCGTTTTCGTCCAGTCCATCCTCGATGGAGTCTATCGGGTAGCGCTCCGTCAGTTCGCTGAGGTAGGCTATCTGTCCGTCTGTGGTGAGCCTGCGGCCGCCCGGCTCCTTCTCCATGCCGTTCTTCAGGCGGCTGTAGTCGTAGGAGAATGCGCCGCCGCTGTTTACAGCAAACTCGCTCGCGGCGCAGTCCATGGCTATCGTGACGTCCCTGCCTGGCACGTATCCCGCTGCCTCGATGGCCGCCATGATGCAGCCCAGGGCATCCTCGATGCCGCCGAGCGGGGGCGCGAAGCCGCCCTCGTCTCCCACGGCGGTGGACAGTCCGCGGGCTTTCAGAATCTTTTTAAGGGTGTGGAACACCTCTGCGCCCATCCTCACGGCCTCCCGCATGCACGATGCTCCGACGGGGCGTATCATGAATTCCTGAAACGCTATCGGCGCGTCGGAGTGCGCCCCGCCGTTTATTATGTTCATCATCGGCACGGGCATGACGTGTGCGTTCACCCCGCCGAGATACCGGTATAGAGGCATGTGCAGCCCTGCCGCCGCGGCGCGTGCCACGGCGAGCGACACGCCGAGGATGGCGTTGGCTCCGAGGTGCTCCTTGTTGCGCGTGCCGTCGAGTTCCAGCATGGTCCTGTCTATGGCACGCTGGGCCGTCGCCGCCATGCCCGTCACCGCCGGGGCGATTATTGCGTTCACATTGCCGACGGCCTTGCATACGCCCTTGCCGCCGTAGCGGGCGGTGTCTCCGTCGCGCAGTTCGAGAGCCTCGTGCTCTCCTGTTGATGCTCCCGAGGGCACCGAGGCCGTGCCTGCGGCTCCCGAGTCGAGCGTCACCTCCACCTCGACCGTGGGGTTTCCCCTCGAGTCGATAATCTCTCTTGCGTGTACTTTTTCGATGTTCATAGTCTGAATAGTTGATAATAAGTTGTTAGACATGAGTTTTATATAGTGATGTCATTTCTCTCTCTACCTTTTTTCATCTGCAAATATACGCAATAAAGCCGTGGCGAGGGCTTCCGTTTCCCTTTCCACGGCTTTATTTTTCTTCTTTTATCTCTTTTTAGCCGATGTTTCGTTTATAAATGTTTAAAGTCGGCCTCGCGCTCGAAAACCATCCTGCGGCCCGTTTCGGGGTGGGTGAACACGAGCTTTTCGGCGTGCAGCAGCAGGCGTCCGCCGCCCCGTCCGTAGAGGCTGTCGCCCACGATGGGCGCGTTGAGGCCACGGCGGTGGGCGCAGTGCACCCGCAACTGATGGGTGCGCCCCGTCTCTGGGTGCAGCTCGAGCAGTGTCCTGCCGTCTTTCGAGGCCACGGCGCGCCATTCTGTCACGGCCTCTTTGCCGCCCTCCGGGTCCACGGTCTGCCGCGGACGGTCGAGCGGGTCTGGGCGCATGGGCAGCGATATGCGGCCGCTGCCGGTCAGCACGCCCTCCACCACTGCGGCATAGCGCTTGCAGACGCTGCGCTCAGCAAACTGCCTTTGCAGTCTGCGGTAGGCCTCCATCGTCTTGGCGACGACCAGCAGTCCCGACGTGGCCATGTCGAGGCGGTGTACAATCATCGGACCAGTGGCCCCGGGGCAGTGCTGCCGCATGAACGAGAGCACCGAGTCGCCGTCCGTCTTCCCCGGTACGGACAGCATGCCGGCCGGCTTGCACACCACGGCGATGTGGCCGTCTTCGTATATAACCTCGGGCCCGGCGCCGCCGCTGCCTGCCAGCGGGTCCGGGTCAACGTCCAGTCCCTGCAGCATGTGCTCCAGTATGGGCTTGCACTTGCCGCGGCACGCGGGGTAGAAATGCAGGTGACGGCGCAGTTCCGTCTTGGGCGACTCGCCCCACCAGAACTCCGCCATGCAGACGGGATGCAGCCCGTTGGCGTATGCGTGCTGGAGGAGCTTCGGCGCGCAGCACTCCCCCGAGCCGGCCGGCGGCTCATGGGTGGCATGGCGCCGGAATATCTCCGCCATGTCGAGGCTCTCTCCGCAGGCGTTCAGCAGCACGAACTGCGAGAACAGCCACTCCTGCAGCGCGTCCGACATGGCTTTCCGCATGTCCTTCATCTCCTTTATCCCGTCGTCCGACTCCTTCAGTTCTGCCTCCATTCCGGCCGTCAGTTCCCTGTGCCGCTGCTTCATCCGGCGCAGTTCCGCCTTCATGAACCGGCTCTCGTTCAGTGCCGCCGCCTCCTCTTCCGGCGTCATGCCGGCCGCCCGGCGGGCGTCCCTGGCGCTCTTTGCCTGCGCCATCAGCTCTTTGTAATGTTCCTCCTCGGCCAGTGCCAGTGCCTTCGCCTTATTGAGTTCAGCCGTCAGCCGCCGCCTTACGGGTGAGTTTTCCATCAGTTCCACCAGCGTGTTTATCTCGGAAATCTCCGCTTCCTGCTCCTTGAAATATCCGTCGGGGCGCTGCGCGTCGAACACGGGCGGCACGAATCCGGGCAGGTCGTTGCGTCCGTCGAGCAGTCCGGAGTAGGCCGCAGTGTAGCACAGCTGCCCGTCGCGCATGGACACCAGCACGCCGAACATCTTGCCGCGGTCGGCCTCCGGGCGCCACGGGCTGCTGGCGATGAGGTTCTGCACCCTCTCCGCGGCCAAGAGGCAGAGCGGGTGGGGCTCGTAGCAGAAGGGGTAGGTGAACCGCGCCGGCGGCGCTATGGAGGTGTCGAGAGGTTGAATAATGTCTGTCATGGCAGCAAAGTTACGATTTTTTTGTTACCTTTGCGCTATTATAACGCGGATAAATGACTTATCTACCTATATAAATACTATATCAATGAAAAGACTGATGACAATCTTTGCCGCAATGACGATTTGCTTTGCGGCATTCGGACAAGGGGTGTACACGCGCGAGTGCGCCGACAAGGCACTGGCGAAGAAGGCCTCCAAGTGGGTGAAGAAGGGCAAGTGGCGCAACGGATTCACGGCCGCCGGGCCCCACAAGTCGGTGAACGCCGTCGACTTCTACGAGCAGTATGCCCGCAACACGGCACAGTGGGAGGCCATGTTCCGCTGGCTCGCATCCACAGACCTGCTCGCCATTCCCGCCGGCAAGCACCCGATAGAGGGCACGCAGCTCGTGGCCAGCGTCGAGGACAGCGAGAACGGCGCCCTTGAGAAGCGCCGCAGCGAGAGCCACTACCACCACATCGACTTCCAGTATGTGGTGAAGGGCACCGAGCGCTTCGGCATCATCGACCACGAGACGAGCACGCCGAACACTAAATACCGTCCCGATGTCATACACTACAAGTACGACCTCGGCAAGACGAGGTTCTACGACTCCACTCCCGATGAGTTCTTCATCTTCTTCCCTCAAGACTGGCACATCGCCAAGGTGAAGACAGACCGCGACGACCAGAAGATACGCGTCATTGTGGTGAAGCTCGATTACGTTGAATAGACCCCACCGGATGATATCACCCATACTGGCATTGCAGCAGCAGCGGCATCTGCTCGAACTCGAATATAAGGCCGACAAGGAGGCGTTCCGCCGTCAGACAGACGAGATGGGCCTACGACGCATCGTCAAGCGGGGCGACGCATGGTTCCCGCTGCGTGTCGCCCGGAGCTACTATAACTCGCTGAACCAGCTTGCCGTGGAGGTCTTCCGCACCGGAGACACCGACATAGAGCATAACTTCGAGTTCGGCCGGCCCGTAGTCTTCTTCACCGCCGATGACGCATCGGGCGCCGGCGACATGAAGATACGCCACGGACTGACGGGCACGGTGAGCTTTGTGGACGGCGACCGGATGGTCGTCACCGTCCCCGACGGCTCTTCCGTCATTGGCCTGCAGACCTCCGGCGCCACCGGCGTGCAGCTCTCGTTCGACGAGACGAGCTACCGCACCATGTTTGCCGCCCTCGACCGCGCCATCAAGGGCAAGGGACGCCTCGGCTACCTGCGCGACCTGTTCTACTCGTCGCAGAAGGCCGAGACCCTCACCTTCGCCCCGATGCACTTCCCTTACCTCAACCCCGCGCAGGAGCAGGCCGTCAACACCGTGCTCCGGGCCAAGGACGTGGCCATCGTGCACGGCCCTCCCGGCACGGGAAAGACAACCACCCTCGTCGAGGCTATCTATGAGACGCTGCGCCGCGAGAGTCAGGTGCTCGTGTGCGCGCAGAGCAACATGGCCGTCGACTGGATATCGGAGAAGCTCGTCGACCGCGGCGTCAGCGTGCTGCGCATAGGTAATCCCACGAAGGTGAACGACAAGATGCTGTCGTTCACCTACGAACGGCGCTTCGAGGCGCATCCCGACTACCCGCAGCTGTGGGCCGTGCGCAAGGCCATCCGTGAACTGCGGTCCGGCCGCCGCCGTGGCGACGAGGGCCGCCGGCAGAAGATAGAGAGCCTCAAGAGCCGTGCCGCGGAGATAGAGATACGCATCAACGCCGAGCTTTTCGGCGAGGCCAAGGTCATCGCCTGCACGCTCGTGGGCAGTGCCAGCCGCCTGCTCGACGGCATGAAGTTCTCCACGCTGTTCATCGACGAGGCCGCACAGGCGCTCGAGGCCGCCTGCTGGATTCCCATCCGGCGCGTGTCGCGCGTCGTCCTGGCCGGCGACCACTGTCAGCTGCCGCCCACGGTGAAGAGCGTCGAGGCCATGCGCGGCGGACTCGGAAAGACGCTCATGGAGCGCATCGTCGGGCAGAAGCCCGAGGTGGTGACGCTGCTCAGGATGCAGTACCGCATGAACGAAGACATCATGCGCTTCCCGAGCGAGTGGTTCTACGGCGGCATGGTCGAGTCGGCACCCGACGTGAAATACCGCGGGATACTCGATCTCGACATCCCCATCGAATGGGTAGACACTTCGGGGAATGAAGAACGAAGAATGAAGAATGAAGAATTTGCTGCCGCGGTGTCCCCGGATGGCTCAGATAATGATGCTCCAGTGGTAGCAAATTCTTCATTCTTCACTCTTCATTCTTCATTTAAAGAATCGTTTGTAGGCGAGAGTTTCGGCCGGATTAACAAGGCGGAGGCGGAGCTTACGCTGCGGATACTCGAAGACTACTTCATGAGGATAGGGCGGCAGCGGATTGCCGACGAGCGGATAGACGTGGGGATAATATCGCCCTACCGCGCGCAGGTGCAGTATCTGCGCCGCCGGCTGGCGCGGAGCGACTTCTTCAAGCCTTTCCGCCGCAGCATATCCGTGAATACGGTAGACGGATTTCAGGGGCAGGAGCGCGACGTGATACTGATTTCTCTCGTGCGTTCAAACGACGACGGGCAGATAGGCTTTCTGCGAGACCTGCGCCGGATGAACGTCGCCATCACGCGGGCACGCATGAAACTGATTATCGTCGGCGACTCGCAGACAATGACGCGCCACCCCTTCTACCGCAAGCTGTGGCGCTATGTGGAGTCTCTGAAGCACCGGCCGGATGCCTGATTAAGCTCAATCTGATGCCTGATTAAGCCCCTCCGGCCGTTTCCCGGTTTGTTACTACGGCCTCGTCATGTTGTCACCTGCCGCAGGTGACGATGTGACGTGCCACGAGTAACGGTGTGACGTGCCACAGGTAACGATGTTACGCGTGGCAGGTAACAATGTTACGCGTGGCAGGTAACGGGTCTGCCAAAAATCCGTGGAGAATGCATTGAGTGGTAGGGACAGGGGCTTGTCTTTGTCCGCAGCCCGCAAGGGCTAATTAACGTGCAGATGTTTATATTCATGTTTTATAGATAAAGACATTCTATTCCCATCCCAAAGCCCTTGCGGGCTACGGCCAAAGACGAGACTTTGGCCCTACTTGGCCGGTAGCATAGAAAGCAAGGATGATGATATTGTAAGTCAAAACAATACCCGTTGATTTCCTGTTGAGCCCATTTGACGGAACGGAAAGAAAGAGGGGGCATGCTCCGAAACGAATCGGAAAGCATGCCCCTGACGGTTTGCGAGCCTTTCGCGAAGGCTCTGAAAAAGGGAAATTGTGAAATAAATGTGCCGTGGCGGGCTTGTCCTTATCCGTCAGCAGCACACTTATGCTTTAGGAAAGGTTATCAGAAGTTGTATCCGATGCTTATCATCCAGTTCCTGTCCTTTACGTTGTCATAGTCGTCGTTGGTATCCATGATGTTGGAGAGACCGAGCTGATAGGCAAATCCCAGATAGTAGTGATTGCTTAATGTCAGACCGGCACCGAACTGCAAACCGCAGTTGAAGCGTTTTGCGCCAAACTGATCATCATCATCTCCGAAGAAGTCACCCTCCACAGAGTCATAATCTTCTATCTCAATCTTTGCCTTACCGCCGATTCCATAGCCGAAATAAGGACCGGCGTTAATTTGGAGCTGCAGGGCATCGCTGAAGTCGTAGCGATAGGATGCCAATACGGGAATCTCGAGATACATGGGCTTGACGGTCTCGGTATATTCATCTTCTTCGAACTTATAGCCCTTGCTCTGAAGGAAAAGTCCAGTCTGTACGTACAGACTCTGCATCAGAGGAATGTCTGCCGTCACTCCCACATGGAACGCTGTACGGCTGCCCGGAGATATCGAAGTACCGTTATCGTCCGATGCAGACATGTTGGCCATGTTCAGACCGGCGCGTATTCCGAATTTAACACCGCCCTCAGCCTTCTCCGTAGAGAAGAAAGATGAAGAAGAACTGCTTGCGCGCTGAGCCGAAGCGGTCAGCGAGAGTACCGCACATGCGATAACCAATAAAGTCTTTTTCATATTGAAAATAATTTTATTAATAAATATGTGAATTAAAAAGGATTATATGTTGAAATCCATGCGCCATACGTTGTAGACCCTGTCGGCTGAGCCGCGCTGCGAGAGAAAGAATATGCTCCGTCCGTCGGGCGACCAGATGGGTGACAGGTCGTTGCCCGGGTGGTAGGTGAGCTGGGTCAGCTGCGTGCCGTCCGTGCGCACCACGAAGATGTCGGTGTTGTCGATGCCCTCCTTCTCCGACTTGCTGCTGCCGGTGACGAGCAGCCATTTGCCGTCGGGCGACAGCTGCGGCGTGGTGAAGCTCTTGCCCGGCTGGGTGAGGATGACTTCTTCCACTCCTGTCTCGAAGTTGATTCGCCATATCTCGCTCTCGTTCTTGTCGGTGAAGCGGGCGCAGTAGATGGTGTGCTTGTCGCCCGGTATGAGGCATGCCGTCATTCCGCGTGAGTAGTTCGAGAAGAGGTTTGTCTTGCGGTCATAGCTCCACAGACTGTAGCTCGAGCGTCCCTCTCCGCGGTGGAAGAATATAGTGTTGCCGTCCGGACTGAGCACTCCGCCGTAGTCGTTGTCCGTTCCGTTGGATATCTGGCGCACCACCGTGCCCTGATTGGCATCCACGAGATATATGCCGTGGTGTCCGCCTCTCACCTCGGTGAAGCAGAGCGTGCTGCCGTCGGGGCTCCATGTGAATCCCTCGACGTTGGTGCGGAACGTGCGCTGCACGCTGGCTCCACCCTTAGATGAACTCTTGATCATCACGTTGGTGGTCTTGTTTTTCTCATTGATGTATCCTATGCGCTTGCCGTCGGGCGATATTGCAATCTGCGGAATCACCCACCAGTCGAGCACGCTGGTCTTCTTTGAGCCGAAGATGCTTGAAGCCTTGGCCACGAGACCGCCCTCGTAGTCGGCCACGTTGTCGGCGTCTTCGGTGATTTTCTCAAATTTCACTCCGCCTTCCTCCGGCACGAACACCACCGAGTAGTCGAACTTGACCTTCTTTGCTCCGGCTCCTGATGCTATCAGTGCCAGTGCCATGACTGTGAAAATAGTCCTTTTCATTGTTTGTCCTTATTGTTTTTATTTATAAATAAAATGCGTATGATTATTGCTGCCGTACATGCAGGTATGGCATGGGCGGCAATATGGCGGACAGGCTGACGCTTTGAGAAGGCAAGATGCCCGCCATACCTGAGTGGACAGCAGGCTCAACAGGCTGCTTCCGGCATGCGCCGGAGCTGTCACGTCCGCATCCATAAGAACAAACCTTTCATAATTGGCCGTTATTTAGGGGTTCTTCTTTGCAATAAAAAACACGGTGAGACAAAAGAGCGGGCGTCTTCTTCACATTCATTTATCACCCCAAGGGAACGGCCAAGCACCCCGCGTAAGATAAAACTAAAAGGAGAAAACGCCCGCATACAGGCGCATCTAATCCCTTAATTCTCTTACGCTTCTTAATTATTGGCCGTTATATTGAGACGAGAATGAAGTTCATAAACACGTATTTCACTCAAATGTTCACTGCCCTCTCCTCGGAAAGGGCACTGCAAAGATAGCAATTTTTTTGTAACGGACGGCATTATGTGTGAAAAAACGAATGTAATAAGCGGCAGAACCGCGTTATTTTTGCGGTTTGGCACACGATTATGGCCGTTTATTTGTAAATTTGCAGTGATATTCAATACTACTGACCAAACCCAAAGAACAGATTTTATGATGAAGAAAGCGTATAATATAATAAGGTGTGCGGCATGCCTCGCCGCCCTGGCTGTCGCCCAGGAGCTTGCCGCCCAGGAGAACGACAGCCGTCTGACGCTGCGTTATGACCGCCCGGCGGAATATTTCGAGGAAGCCCTCGTGATAGGCAACGGTACGATGGGAGCCACGGTGTATGGCGGAACGCACACGGACAAGATATCGCTGAACGACATCACCCTGTGGACGGGAGAGCCCGACCGCGAGGTGACCACGCCCGGGGCATACAAGGCACTGCCGGAGATAAGGACCCTGCTCGACAGCGAAGACTATCATAAGGCCGACCGCGCGAACCGCAAGATACAGGGCCACTACAGCGAGACATACCAGCCGCTCGGCCAGCTGACCATCGAATACGACGGCCGTATGTCGCGCGACATCAAGGACTACAGCCGCACGCTCGACATAAGCCGTGCCGTGGCATCGACTGGATACAGCTGGAGAGGGGCGCGCTGCACGACGGAATATTTTGCCTCGGCGCCCGACTCGGTCATCGTAATCCGCCTGCGTGCCGGCAACGGAGGCATCAACGCCATGCTGCGCTTCGAATCGCAGCTGCCCTGCTCGGTGACGTCAGCAGGCGGGGAGATAACGGCCGAAGGCTTCGCCGCCTATAAGTCGTATCCCGGATACTACAAAGGCGTCTCTGCCGGAGAGTACTTCCTCTACGACCCGGCCCGCGGCGTGCGTTTCCGCACGCTCGTCAGGGCGGTCAACAACGGCAGCGACGGGCAGGTGACATCATACCCGTCGGGCTGCGTCGGCATATCGGGCTGCAGCGACGTGACGGTGTTCATAGCCAACGTGACGAGCTTCAACGGATTCGACAAGGACCCCGCCACCGAGGGGCGCGACTACCGCACGCTCGTGAAGAAGCGTATGGCGCGCGCCGTGAAGAAGACATACGACGAGCTTTACCACTCCCATCTCTACGACTATCAGCGCTTCTTCGGCCGCGTCGGCATAGACCTCGGCCGTACAGACCCCGCCGTGGCCGCACTGCCCACCGACCGCCAGCTGAAGCTCTACACGGAGGAGAAGCAGCCGAACCCCGAACTCGAGGCCCTCTACTTCCAGTATGGGCGATACCTGCTCATATCATGCTCGCGCACGGAAGGCGTGCCTGCCAACCTGCAGGGACTCTGGAACGAGCGGCTCAGTCCGCCGTGGAGCTGCAACTACACGGCAAATATCAACCTCGAGGAAAACTACTGGGCTGCGGAGACAGCCAACCTGAGCGAGATGCACCGCCCGCTGCTCGGCTTCATAGCCAACCTGAGCCGCACCGGAGAGGCCACGGCACGTGAATATTACGGCGTAGACCGCGGATGGTGTCTCGGCCACAACACCGACATCTGGGCCATGACGTGCCCCGTGGGTATGAATACGGGCGACCCCTCGTGGGCCTGCTGGAACATGGGAGGCGCATGGGTGAGCACACATCTGTGGGAGCACTACCTCTTCACCCGCGACCGCAGCTTCCTGCGCAGCAGCTACCCGCTGCTGAAAGGGGCGGCCGAGTTCTGCATTGGATGGCTCATAGAGAAAGACGGACGGCTGATAACGTCACCCGGCACGTCGCCTGAAAACAAGTTCTTAGCCCCCGACGGTAAGCCGGCCGCCACATCGTATGGCAATACGGCCGACATGGCGATGATACGTGAGTGCATCGGCGTGGCACGCGCGGCCGCCGCCGAGCTGGGCACGGACAAGGCGTTCGTGCGCGAGGCAGACCGCACGGTGAGCCGCCTGCGCCCATACAAGGTGGGAAAGAACGGCAACCTGCAGGAGTGGTATCACGATTTTGAAGACCAGGACCCCAAGCACCGCCACCAGTCGCATCTCTTCGGGCTCTATCCCGGGCATCACATATCGCCGGCCGGAACCCCGGAACTGGCCAAGGCATGCGCCCGCACGCTGGAGATAAAGGGTGACGAGACGACAGGATGGAGCACGGGATGGCGTGTGAACCTCTATGCGCGGCTGCTCGACGCCGCCGGAGCATACCGCACATACCGCCGCCTGCTGCGCTATGTCAGTCCGGACGGGTACACAGGCAAGGACGCAAAGCGTGGCGGAGGCACATATCCCAACCTGCTCGACGCCCATTCGCCCTTCCAGATAGACGGCAACTTCGGCGGTTGCGCCGGCGTGGCGGAGATGCTCATGCAGTCGGCGCCCGGCAGCATAACGCTTCTCCCGGCCCTTCCGGAGCAGTGGGCCGACGGCAGCGTGTACGGACTGTGCGCCCGCGGCGGCTTCGTCGTCAGCATGGAGTGGCGCGGAGGGCGCGTCACGGCCCTGTCGGTGACATCGCGTGCCGGAGGCCGCACCACGCTGCACTATAACGGCAAGTCGGCAAAGGTGAGCCTGAAGGCAGGACAGACGGCGGAGCTGAAGCCGTAAGGCGCTATCAGACAGGCTGTTGTAACACAAATTATGATATGGTGACAGATTATAAAAAAACGGTATGAAACTTGGTTAAAATGTGTTTCCGGTTCATTGCCGTGTCGTATTTAATCGCTATTTTTGCATCGAAAGATTTTAGTATTAACCCTAAAAAAACAGTAGATTATGAAAGAAATGATGAGAAAAGCAGCAATGACGCTTATCGGTGCCATCATGGCGTGCGTCACGGTGACGGCAGGAAACTCGCGTGCGATATCAAGAGAAGAACTCCCCGGCATGGCACAGAAGATAATAAAGGAGAACTTCGCGAAGCGCAAGGTTGCGATGATGAAGCTCGAAACGGGATTCTTCGAGAAGACTACATACGACGTCGTGTTCACTAACGGCGACAAAATCGAGTTTGACGACGAGGGTAACTGGGTGGAGATATCGTGCCGCCGCGGTGCCGTTCCGGGACAGCTCGTGCCGTCTGACATCAGGAGCTATCTGCGGGAGCACTATCCGAAGACACGTGTCGTGGAGATAGAGAAAAGCCGGAACAAGTATGAGGTGAAACTGTCGAATGGTCTTGAGATAACATTCAACGAGAATCTGCGTGTGATAGACATCGACGACTGAGGTCGCTTTAATGTTTAAAAAAACATAAGCCTGGCGCCCTTTCTTGCCTGTTACGTATAAAAGAGTTAACTTTGTAGTTAATACGGGCCGGCGGAAGGGCGCCGGCGAATATATTTAAACATTCAAAAGAAGAATTATATGAATATGAAAAAGAAAGGAATAGTTGTTGCTGCATGTGCAGCAGTGTTGCTGGGAGCGTGCGGCACGAGCCGTGAAACGGCAGCAGGAGGAAAGATAGGAGGTGAGTGGAGCATCGTGAAGGTGAACGGGCAGGAGGTGAAAGCCGCCGACGTGGAGAACACTCCGTTCATCGGTTTCAGCGAGCAGGACGGCCGCCTCTACGGCAGCACGAGCTGCAACAGGCTTCTCGGAAGTTTCAAGGCCGACGCGAAGACCGGCAGCATAGACCTCGGCAACGTGGGAAGCACGCGGATGATGTGTGCCAAGATGGATGTGGAGCAGAAGGTGCTCGAGGCCCTGAACAAGGTGAAGAAGTATAAGGTGGGTGCCGGCGGCAGCCTCTCACTCGATGATGCGGCGGGCAAGACACTCATCGAACTGAAGAAGAAATAAGGCGGATGTGCCGGATACACATTATTATATAATGGCAGTAGGTCATGGACGGTAATGTCGTTTTAGGCTTGCTGATACCCTTTGCGGGTACGGTGACAGGAGCTGCGCTCGTGCTGTTCATGCGGCGCGAGCTCCCGTCGTTGCTCCAGAAGGCGCTGCTCGGCTTCGCCTCGGGAGTGATGGTGGCCGCCTCGGTGTGGTCGCTGCTGATTCCGGCAATGGAGTTTAAGGGCAGCGACGGTGCCGCGGCCGGTATCTTACCTGCCGCGACCGGATTCCTGGCGGGCATGGCGTTCCTCCTGCTGATAGACTATATCACCCCGCACCTGCATGTCGGTGAGGATAAACCCGAGGGACCGCACACCAGACTGTCGCGCACGGCCATGCTGTCGCTTGCCGTCACCATCCACAACCTGCCAGAGGGGATGGCCGTGGGAGCGGTGATTGCCGGGGCGGTGGCAGGAGATGCCGGGATAACGATGGCCGGAGCACTGACCATGTCGCTCGGCATCGCCATACAGAACATACCGGAGGGAGCTATCATATCCATGCCGATGCGTGCCGAAGGAAACAGCAGGATGCGGTCGTTTGCCATCGGCAGCCTCAGCGGGGCTGTCGAGCCATTAGGCGCTGTGGCCGTGATACTGCTGACATCGGTACTCACTCCCGTGCTGCCGTATATGCTGGCGTTCGCCGCCGGGGCGATGCTGTTCGTCGTGGTGGAGGAACTTATCCCCGAAGCCAGCCACGGAGAACATTCCAACTTCAGCACGATCGGCTTCGCATTAGGCTTCGTCCTGATGATGGCCCTCGACGTGGTGCTCGGTTGACGGCCACCGGATAAAGCTCGGTCATATATCGGTTATAAATCAGCTGTTTGAATGGCATTTCTTGTCGGTTATAAGGAAAGCATCCTTAAAGGATTTATCTGGATTGCATGCTTCATGCTCTGCACGTTCGGCTATTGGTGCTATGGCCGCACATTGATATCTTGGTGGCATCCGGTCGCTTTCGCTGCTGCGGTGGCAACGGTGTCTGTAATGCCGCTGTTGCGCGGCCGGAGGCATCGTGAAGAGGCCGGCGGGGTAGGGGAGGTTTTGCCGGCTGACAGGAACGGGCAGCTGAATGGCAGGAAAGAGCCGTTGTCCGGCAGGACGGATCATGTCGTATATCGGTTTGTCATAGTATTCTCACTCGCCTATGGCGTACCCCTCGGTGCCAATTATTTTCTTGCCGACGACCGTTCCGAGCATCGCGAGGAAGCCGTTGTGGAGCGGAAACTGCGTAACGAACGTACGAAGTATGTGCAGAGCGGACGTCGCAGGCGGGTGGCGAGCGGCAAGTATTACACCTATTCCCTCGATCTCGCATTCTCAGACGGCAGTCGTAAGGTCGTGGATGTGCCCCTGTCGGTATACAACAAGTGCCGGAACGGAGGCAGCAGGGTGTTCACGATGAGGCGCGGACTTCTCGGATACCCCGTAATTTCCGATATCAGGTAATGCAAAAGCCGTAAAGCAGGCTTGCAATAGGTTATAAAACACGATGAAAGGATAAAAAGAAAATCGGAGCAGGTGCATGCACCTGCTCCGATTTCGTACCCAGACCCGGGGTCGAACCGGGACGGATTGCTCCACTGGTGTTTGAGACCAGCGCGTCTACCGATTCCGCCATCTGGGCTTATTAGCGGGTGCAAAGATACACATAAAATCCGAATCGGCAAATTTTTGGCTGCAAAACTTGTCGCGACAGGTGAAAATGGTAGTTTAATCTGATATGCGGGTATCGTGCGATTGGTTATTTTTGATTATCTTTGCAGCATTGTATGACATATAAAACAGTAATGTATACGCGACTGACTAATAAAGTATAACTCACTAATAACAAGACGAATGATTATGAAGAAACTTTTGCTTTCATTGGCAGCGGCAGGCATGTCGGCCACGGCCGTAGCACAGTCGACGGTCTATTTCACCAAGGAGATAAGTCCGGAGGCTCTCGTGAAGATTTATAAGGCAGTGGGACGGAGCGCCGACGGCCACAGGGTGGCAGTGAAGATAAGCACCGGTGAGGCAGGCAACCCCAACTATCTGAAGCCTACACTGATACGGAATCTCGTGGATGAGGTGCATGGAACGATAGTGGAATGCAACACGGCTTATGCCGGCAAGCGCAATACGGCCGAGGCACACTGGCAGACTATACACGAGCACGGCTTTGATTCGCTCTTCGCCGTGGACCTGATGGACGAGGAAGGAGAAATGAAAATACCCGTGAGAGACAGGAAAAACATAAAGTACGACATAGTGGGCAGCCACCTGTCGCGCTATGATTTCATGATAAACCTTGCCCACTTCAAGGGGCATCCCATGGGCGGCCTCGGCGGAGCGCTTAAGAATGCGAGCATCGGCGTGGCCTCGGCGAATGGTAAGGCGTATATACACACGGCCGGATATCAGGATAAGGTGGAAGGACTCTGGGACCACGTGCAGAACCAGGACGGCTTCCTCGAGTCGATGGCTGCCGCCGCGCAGGCCGTGGACGACTACTTCGGTGACAGGATACTGTATATAAACGTGATGAACAACATGACCGTAGACTGCGACTGCGTGGCGCAGCCGGAGCCTGTCAAGCTGAAGGACGCCGGCATACTCGCATCCACCGACCCCGTGGCCCTCGACCAGGCATGCGTGGATATCATCTTCAACATGAAGCCGTCGGAAGGCAACGACAACAAGCCGCTGATAGAGCGGATAAGCAGCAGGCACGGCACGCACACGATAGAGCATGCCGAGAAGATAGGACTGGGAAGCCGGAAATACACCGTTGTGGATATAGATAAGAAGTGATGCTGTTCGGAACTGTTGCCGGCCGGTGCCGGGACTGTGTCTGAAAAGGCCCGCTTTTTACTATAAAAAACTTTAAATCTTTGTCCGTATCAGTTATATTTAGTAACTTAGTCGACACAAATATAACTGATACGGATATGATTAAGAACACAAATAATTATTGCATTATTCTGGCCGGAGGTAAGGGCCGCAGGCTATGGCCTTGCAGCAGAGACCGGTATCCCAAGCAGTTCATCGACTTTTTCGGTTGCGGACGCACGCAGTTGCAGGCCACGTTCGACAGATTCTCTTCCATCTTGCCGGTCGGGAACATATTTGTATGCACCAATGCAGAATATGTCAGCATACTGAAGGAGCAGCTTCCGGAGATGGACGAGGCCAACATCGTTGCCGAGCCGGTGGCACGCAACACGGCGCCGAGCGTAGCTGCCGCGACGCTTCATATATACAGCAGGAATGCAGACGCACGCATCATCATCGCTCCGTCGGACCAGTTCGTGCAGAACGAGGAGGCTTTTTCGGATAACGTGCTGCGCGGTCTTGACCTGGTGGCTGGCCGCGACATGCTGCTCACTATGGGAGTGAAGCCGACGAGGCCCGAGCCGGGATACGGATACATACAGGTGGGCGAGCCGGTGGATGACGGCAGCGTATATAAGGTGCAGTCTTTCACGGAGAAACCCGAGCGCGAGTTTGCCCGGATGTTTGTTGAAAGCGGTGAGTTCTATTGGAATACGGGAATGTTTCTGGCCGACGTGAAGGCGCTCGGACATAGCCTCCAGCGTCTTTTCCCCGACATGCTGGATTTCTGGGAGGAGGAAAACAGCGGCGGCAAGCCATGGCAGACGGGCGTCTCGTTCATCAACGAGAACTATGCGTCGTTCCCGAACCTGTCTATAGACTATGGCATACTGGAGCGTGGAGAGAACGTCTGCGTGATGATATGCAACTTCGGATGGGCCGACCTCGGCACGTGGCACTCCATCTACGAGTGCAAGAGTCATGGGGAGGGCGACAACGTGCTGATAAACACCGAGGCGATACTCGAAGACTGCCGTGATAACGTGATAAAGCTGCCTGAGGGGAAGCTGGCCGTGATAAACGGACTCGAGGGCTACATTGTTGCGGAGAAGGACAATGTGCTGTTCATCTGCAAGAAAGGCGATTCATCCTCGCTGCTAAGGAAATATGTGAATGAGGTACAGATTAAATATGGAGAAGAGTTTGTCTGAATTCAGACAAACTCTTTTCTTATTCTTTCGGCGATGGTCCGGAACTCGCTTTCTTCGAGCTTCAGTTTCGGATTGGCGAAGTTCATGTCTTTTTCCGAGTTCATCGGAACAAGGTGTATGTGTGCGTGGGGCACTTCGAGGCCGAGCACGGCCATGCCCACCTTGATGCAGGGAAAGGCCTTCTTTATGGCCGCGGCGACCCTTTTGGCGAATACGGTCATCTCGGCCAGCTCCTCATCGGTGAGGTCGAAGATGTAGTCGACCTCGCGGCGCGGAATGACGAGCGTGTGTCCCTTCACCAGCGGATTTATGTCGAGGAAAGCATAGAACTTGTCGCTTTCCGCACATTTATAGCTCGGAATCTCACCGGCTGCAATCTTTGCGAAAATTCCCATTGTCTCTTTATCTTTTTATCGGTTGTCGTGTCTGCTGCCTGTTATATCGAGATGTTCTCGATGCGCAGCTTTATCTTGCCGCGCGGGATGTTTATCTCCACCTCGTCGCCTACTTTCTTGCCGAGCAGTCCCTGTGCGATCGGTGTCTTTATGGATATCTTTCCGGCTCTGAGGTCGGCCTCGTTCTCGCTCACGATGGTGTAGGTCATCTTTGTGTTTGTGGTGAGATTGGTCATCTCCACCTTGCAGAGAATCTGCACGGAGTCGGTGCTCAGTCTTGAAGTGTCGATGATCTTTGCTTCCTGTATAGCCAGTTTCATCTGGTTGATCTTATCTTCAAGATGAGCCTGTGCCTCCTTGGCGGCGTCATATTCGGAATTTTCACTCAGGTCGCCCTTATCGCGGGCCTCAGCTATAGCGGCTGATGCCTTAGGACGCTCCACGCTTTCCAAGCGTTGTAACTCGGCCACCATCTTGTCGTAGCCTTCTTGTGACATGTAAGCCATAATCTTTTATTGTTTTTATTGTTAATAGAACATCTTTCAGATACATCAAAAAAATAAAGAATTCCAACATGGGCTATGCCGGAATCCTCATATTATCTTCTTATAGTGTATCCTTGTTTGCAAAGATAGGGATTATTTTTGAATACACAAAGTGGCTGGCGTTAAAATTCCTTTTTATTGGGATAAAACAGGGAGAAACGTGGTTTCGGAGGGCGGTTCCGGAGGCGTGGCCTGTGATTTGCAGACCGTAGACGGGCTTGATTAATATCAAGAAAGTGTAATGAGGACACTTTTATAATGCAAAAAGTTGTCTGTTATCGAAAAAATATGTATCTTTGCAACGTGTTTTTCATAGTATTAGATTTAAGGTTAACAAAGGTTGGGACTCAGCGGAGTCCCTTTTTTTATTTCATGGGCCGTATGTCCGGACGTGCACGGCGGTTTTGAGTCAGGCGGTTTTCCGGCTCATTCTTTCCCTATCACCTTTATATAAAATATGTGCAGCATGGCATAGATGGCCACGGCTGATATCCATCCGCCGATGACGTCTATGGCATAGTGGGCATATATGTATACGGTGGAGAGGCATAGCAGGACATAAAGCGGGATGACAGCGAAGAGCAGGCGCCGGTTGCGGGCCGTGACGGCGAGGATGAGCAGTATCGTGCTGACGCCGACATGGCTGCTCGGGAACGCCGCCGTGGGGCGCTCGCCGGCGTTGTGGGCGTCTACTACCATCTGATAGAATATGCCGTCCTTGTATCCTGGACTTGCGAGTGCCTCCCTGAGCGTGGCGAAATAGTTGCCCACGTCGGGGAAGACGCCGGCCGCGATGTTGTCCAGTCCGGCCGCGGGATAATAATATTGCGGGCCGGCCACGGGCACGGCTATATATATAATGTAGTATATGAAGAACGAACCGAGGATGATGAACGATGCGCGGCCGAAATCTTTATAGCGGCAGAAGAAGTAGAATACCGTGACGGCGGCTATCAGCGGGTAGTAGCTGGCATATCCGAGATCCATCAGCTCGCTGAATACGGGACTGCTGAATGCCTGCGAGAAGAGCAGTGCCGGCTGGCATCCGAAGAGCGACTGCTCCCAAGAGGCGAACACGTGGTCGAGGTTCGGGAACATTCGGTTGAACTCATACGTGTCCGGATACCACCACGAGAGCAGTGCCATCTGGGCCAGTATGCGGCAGAAGCGTGTGAACCGGCATGGAATCATCCGGTAGACGCCCCACATGGCGGCCGTGATGACGGCAATGCGGAGCCGCCCCCACAGCATCGACTCGGGGTTGCTGAGCTTCGTGTATGTGAAGAGCATCAGCAGCAGGGTTATCACGAGGTATATCATCGCCGCCCACTCGGCGGCGAGCAGTCCCTTCTTCGGCTTTTTCTCTAACTTGAAAAGGCTTGTCATTATCATGTCTTGTAGCGTTTGTTGCCGGGCTTAGAGCCTTACAGCCATCCGTTGTCCTTATACCACTTCACCGTCTCGGTCACTCCGCGCTCAAGGTCGTACTCCGGCTTGTAGCCCAGTTCGCTCACAGCCGGACTGATGTCGCATTTCCAGTTGCGCTGCTTCATTATCTGATACTTGTCGCTGTTGAGCGCCGTGATCTTCCCCCTTATTTTCCCGACGGCATCTCCTGCCAGCGTTATCAGCCGCAGCACCCACAGGGGCGCCTTGATGTGGAGCACCCACGGGTTGCCCATCTCGCGCTGCAGCAGGTCGCTGAACGTGCGCGACGAGTAGGTGTTGCCGTCGCTCAGTATGTATGCAGCCTTGTCCCTGCCGTTCGTGAGGGCGAGGAACGCCGCCTGCACGAGGTCGCGCACGTATATGAAGGTGATGTCCTGACGGCGGTATCCCACAGCAAAGTCCACGTGGCTCTTTATGCTTTCGGCCATCATAAAGTAGTCGCGCTCCTTCGGGCCGTATACGCCGGTGGGACGGAGGATGACGCACGGGAAGCCGTCAAGCGCGCGCAGGCGCTCCTCGGCCATGAGCTTGCTCTCCCCGTATGCCGTGTTCGGCCTGGGCGTGTCTGTGTCGGCAATCTCCGTGTGCGGCTCCTGCTCCTTCAGCGGGCCGCAGACGCTGAGGCTGCTGATGAAGACAAACCGTTTCAGGCGCTTCTGCGTGTTGCGCACGGCAGTGGCGAGATGCACCGTGCCGTCGGTGTTTATCCGGTAGAAGTCTTGCCGGTTGAGGCATTTCGTGGCTCCGGCGGCATGTATCACGTAGTCGAAGTCGTATCCGCTGAGAGTCCGCTCCATGCCGGCTGTGTCGTCAAGGTCGAGCTCCACGAAGTTTATCCTGCTGTCCGGCAGATATTTCCGGCTGCTCGTCTTCCTCACGGCAGCCCATACGCTAAAGCCGCGCGACAGGGCCTCCTCGACGAGGAAACTGCCTATGAAACCGCTGGCTCCTGTTATAAGAATGTTCATTTTATGTTATAATTATGCTGCAAAGATACTATTTTAAAATAAATTATTACTCTAAATGCCGGAAATACGGATTAATTTTGTTACTTTGCAATGTACGGAAGAAGTACGGACAATCACTAAATGCAAACGATTATGGGAAAGAAAAAAGGTGGAAAGCGGATGACCAAGAAGCAGCTCGGTGCAGCCCTGCAGGCCTTCTTCATGGAGAATCCGGCACAGACATACAGTTTCAAGCAGGTGTTCAAGGACCTGAATCTCGACACGCATCCGCTGAAGATGCTCGCCGTAGACCTTATGGAGGAGATGGCATGGGACGATTTCCTGACGAAGGTCAGCGAGAACTCTTACCGGCTGAACACCAAGACGCAGGTGCAGGAAGGGCGCTTCCGCCGCAAGGCAAACGGAAAGAACAGCTTTATACCGGACGACGGCAGCCTGCCGGTGTTTGTGGCAGAGCGCAACTCGATGTCGGCGCTCGACGGAGACAAGGTGCAGGTGACATTCCTTGCCCGGCGCCGCAACCACATAAAGGAAGCCGTGGTGACGGCGATAATGGAGCGTGCCCGCGATACGTTCGTCGGAAGGCTGCGTGTGGAGAAGGACTTTGCTCTCCTTGTCACACCCGACACCATCTTCGGACACGACATCATCGTGCCGAAGCGCAAGCTGAAGGGCGGCAAGACGGACGAGATGGCCGTTGTGAAGGTCACCCAGTGGCCTGATGCCGACCATAAGAATGCCATCGGCGAGGTGGTCGATGTGCTCGGAGAGCGTGGCGACAACGATGTGGAGATGAACTCGATATTGGCGCAGTACGGACTGCCGTACAAGTATCCGAAAGCCGTTGAAGACGCAGCGGAGCGCATCCCGGCCGAGATTACTGACAAGGATATAGCCGAGCGTGAGGATTTCCGCGGCGTGTTCACATGCACCATCGACCCGCACGATGCCAAAGACTTCGACGACGCACTGTCTATCAGGCGGATAGGGCAGGGCCAGGACGGCCAGGCGGCTAAGGGGAAGACTCCGCTGTGGGAGGTGGGAGTGCACATCGCAGACGTGTCTCACTATGTCACGGAGGGGTCCGTGATAGACAAGGAGGCCGTCAAGCGGGCCACGAGCGTGTATCTCGTAGACCGCACCATACCGATGCTGCCCGAGCGTCTGTGCAACTTCATCTGCTCGCTGAGACCCGACGAAGACAAGCTCGCATACAGCGTGATTTTCAATATGACCGATGCCGGAGAGGTTAAGAGCTGGCGGCTCGTGCACACGGTTATCCGCAGCGACCGCCGCTTCGCATACGAGGAGGTGCAAGAGATTCTCGAGCAGAACGGAGTGGTGGACGGCTCGGGACAGCCCGCCCCGCCGGCCGGAGAGCACGGATACCGCGGAGAGTATGCCGAAGAGCTCATACAGCTCGACCGGCTGGCGAAGAAGCTGCGTGAGGCGAGGTTCAAGAACGGCGCTGTCAAGTTCGACCGCGAGGAGCTGCGTTTCGACATCGACGAGAAAGGACGGCCCACACGCTGCTATTTCAAGAAGTCGAAAGACGCAAACAAGCTGATAGAGGAGTTCATGCTGCTGGCCAACCGCACGGTGGCAGAGAGCATCGGCAAGGTGAAGAAAGGCGTGGCGGCCAAGACGCTGCCTTATCGCGTGCACGACCAGCCCGACCCGACGAAGCTCGAGACGCTGCGCGGATTCGTCGTCAAGTTCGGTTATAAGATGAAGACGGCAGGCACCAAGGGTGCCGTGTCGCGCAGTCTGAACGCCCTGCTCGACGAGTGCGCGGGCAAGAAGGAGCAGAAGCTGATAGAGACGGTGGCACTACGGGCCATGATGAAGGCCAAGTACAGCGTGCACAACATCGGTCATTATGGACTCGCATTCGACTATTACACGCACTTCACGTCACCGATACGCCGCTATCCGGATACCATGGTGCACCGCCTGCTCACCAAATACCAGCAGGGCGGACGCTCGGCGAACAAGCAGAAGTATGAGGAACTGTGCGAGCACTGTTCCGACATGGAGCTCGTTGCACAGAATGCGGAGCGTGATTCGATAAAGTATAAGATGGTGGAATTCATGTCCGACAAGGTCGGGGAGGTGTTTGATGCACATATAAGCGGTATCCAGAGCTATGGAATATACTGCGAGATAGACGAGAACCACTGCGAGGGTATGGTGCCGATGCGCGACCTTGACGACGACTACTACGACTTCGACGAGAAAAACTATTGTCTCGTAGGTCGCCGTCACCATAATAAATACCAGCTCGGCGATGCCGTAAGGATAAAGGTGGCACGTGCAAATCTCGAGAAAAAGCAGCTCGACTTCACCATTGCCGATTGATTTTTCCATCTAATTCGATCGTCGAATTCATCTATTCAGGCAACATCATGCTAAGGCTGCCGGCGGAAATATACCTCCGCCGGCAGCCTCTTGTTTTTCCGATAGTTCCCAAAAACACTTTTGCCCGCTCTCAAATACACTTTTGATAGCTGGCACAAACGCATTTGAAAGCAGCCGTAATACATCAGAATGCACTCCGTTATACCATCAAAGCGGCTCCGTTGCATCATCAAAGCATGCTCCTTGCATCATCAAAACGGCCTTATTCCATCTTTTTGGGCTATCAATTCCCTTCCCTCCCATTTCTCTCCTCCCTCCCGTTATTCCCATTTTCCCCTTCTCATCACGCCCATTTCCTCCTCCTTTCCCTGTTTTTCCCATCGCTCCCGCCTCCTCCCTTCCCTCCCGTTATTCCCATTTCTCCCATGATTCTCCTTTCTCTTGCCTTTTCATCTTTTTCCCATAGGAATCCCTTTCCTTCCCCTATATTATATAAT
>CAJMSE010000006.1 GCA_905216025.1 uncultured bacterium
ATACAACAAAGGTAAGAAACTGACCGCATATTCAAAAGATTTTTATTAGTTCTTTTTTACCGACGCAAAGTTAAAGTAGGGCCAGAGTCTTGTCTTTGGCCGTAGCCCGCAAGGGCTTTTGGATGGGAATAGAATGTCTTTGTCCACAAAACATTAATATCATACCTGCCCGTGAATTAGCCCTTACGGGCTGCGGACAAAGACAAGACTCTGTCCCTACTTGGTTTGTGACACGGGAAGCAGCTTTATTCGTTCACCGCGGATTTTCTAATGATTCCCCCAAAAAGATTTACCAAATGTTCAAAGCAATCTGCTCAGCTCTCAAAAACGATTAGCTTAGCTCTCAAAAACACTTTTGATAGCGGGCACAAACACATTTGAAAGAAGGCACGATACATCCGCAGGCTGTCCGTTACATCGTCAAAAGGCCTCCGTTGCACCATCAAAAGGCCTCCGTTACATCGTCAAAAGGCCTCCGCTGCATGGTAGGGAGGCCTTTTGATGAACTCAAAATAAAAAGTATCTGAATCCAATATAGAAGTTATGTCCGGCAAACAGGCCGGCATAACCGCTGCCGCAGGCTACTCTATGGTATCCGTAGACAGCCCCGTGGGATGCTTCTTGGCCCAGTCTGTCCAAACACCAACCTTCACGAGATTGAACGATGCCATTGTCTCGCCCGTGTAATAATTCTCAAAATACCCACGGAAACGGGCTCCCGAGCGCCCCGAATACAACTCATAGTCGCGTATTATCACCCTCAAACCGTCCTCATATTCCATCAGTATCTTTCCATTACGCACTTCCCAGTCAAAGTATGACGTGACAACCCGGCCTGTACGGACCGAATAATCACGTTCAAGTCCTTCGCCGCCACGTGAGAAGTCTCCACGCTGTACAAACTGAATCTCTGTGTCCCACCCGGCAGCAGTTCCGAAACGATAGTCATAAAAACCGCCCTCTATCGTCCCCTGCCATATTCCGTTCATGTCGTATGCCTGGTCCACGTCGTCATCGTCACAGGCCGTCAGCGACAGCGCGGCAAATGCCATGACCATCATCATGATTCTGCCATAAAATGTTTTCTTATCCTTCATTGTTGCTCTGTTGTTTATTCTCTTTACTGTTTACTGCTGCAAATTTATCAATAAAAATGGAAACGCCATGCTGCCGGCTGTTATTTAACCGGAAAAGGAGGCATAAATAATGTAAAATAGACTGATAACGACAGGGCCGCCGGAAAGAAATGGGGTAAAAACAGACCGCTTTTATATAATTATTCGTAATTTTGCAGTCTCAGAAGGTTTGCTTTCATAGCAATTAAAAAGGGAACGGGGTGAGAATCCCCGACTGTCCCGCAGCTGTAAGCCGTCATCATAAAGATGCGAACAACAATGTCACTGATATTATTGGGAAGACCGTTCGCACCTGCCACGACGGCAAAGTCAGAAGACCTGCCTCCTGCAATGTGACACGAACCGGAGCACCCTGGGGATGGACTCCGGACTTAACGCTACAAAACAGATTCGCAATGAAACATCAGCTACTGGTGACCGGCATGATGTGTGCCGCCGTGCAGTGCGCGCTGGCGCAGGGTGCCGCATCGGGCTCAGACCGCTACGGACAGGCCGCGGCAAGCCGCCTCGACAGCATGCAGCACCTGCGCGAGGTGGTGGTGACGGCGCAGACGCAGCGGGCCGTAATCCCCGTGCAGCAGCTTGCAGGCGACGAGCTGCGCCGGCTCAGCGTGCACTCCGTGGCTGACGCCATGCGCTACTTCTCCGGAATACAGATAAAAGACTACGGCGGAATAGGCGGACTGAAGACCGTCAACGTGCGCTCGCTCGGCACCAACCACACGGGCGTGTTCTACGACGGCATCGAACTGGGCAACGCGCAGAACGGCGTGGTGGACCTCGGGCGCTTCTCTCTCGACAACATGGAGGCCGTGCAGCTCTACAACGGCCAGAAATCATCCGTCTTCCAGACCGCGAAGGACTATGCCTCGGCATCGGCCGTATACATGCAGACACGCAAGCCGCTCTTCACCGGCGGCAGGCGCGACAACTGGAACATATCGATGAAGGGCGGCTCGTTCGACACCTACAACCCCTCGGTGCTCTGGGAGCACAGGCTGACGGACAGGATGAGCATGCAGCTGAGCGCCGAATACATGACCACATCGGGGCGCTACCGCTTCAGGTATGCCAAGAAAAACGGCTACGACACGACCGAGGTGCGGCGCAACGGCGACGTGAAGGCCATCCGTGCCGAGGCGGCCGTCTTCGGAGAGGATGCCCGCGGCGAGTGGCGCGCAAAGATATACTTCTACAACAGCGAGCGCGGCTACCCGGGAGCGGCCGTGCGCGAGGAGCCGGGCAAGTTCCGCCATCAGGACCGCCAGTGGGACACGTCGGTGTTCGGGCAGGGCTCTTTCCGCCGCAGGTTCGGCCGGACATACAGCCTCCAGCTCAATGCCAAGGTGGCTTACGACTACCTTCACTACCTGAGCGACCCGCGGCTCGACGTGACGACGATGTATACCGACAACACCTACCGCCAGACTGAGGCTTACCTCTCTGCCGCCCACCTATTCACGATAAGGCGGTGGTGGACGCTTTCGGTGGCCAACGACGTGCAGGTGAACTATCTCGACGCCGACCTCGTGAACTTCGTCTACCCCACCCGCCTGACCCTGCTCTCGTCCGTGGCCACGAGCATCACGCTCGGACGGCTGTCGGCACAGGCCTCGCTGCTGCATACCTACGCCTCAGACCACACGGAGCACCCCGCCGGCTCGGCCGGAGACAAGAGCAGGCTGACGCCGACGGTGGCCCTGAGCTACAAGCCTGCCGGATGGCTGGGCATGCGGGCGTTCTACAAGCGCATATTCCGCCTGCCCACATTCAACGACCTCTACTACACGTTCATCGGCAACAAGGAACTTAATCCCGAATACACCACCCAGTACGACATCGGCTTCACCGTCACCCCGCGCCTGCGGCCGGGCGGCATTCTCCGCAGCATCGAGGTGCAGGCCGACGGCTACTACAACGAGGTGGAAGACAAGATAGTGGCCATGCCGACGTCTAACCAGTTCCGCTGGACGATGATGAACTTCGGACTGTGCCACATCTGGGGACTTGACGCGTCGGTGAAGGCGGCATGGCGCATCGGCAGCGTTGACGTTCAGACGCACGCGGCATACACATACAACAAGGCGATGGACCACACCGACGCCGGCAGCCGCTTCTACGGCGGCCAGCTGCCGTACATCCCGTGGCACAGCGGGTCGGCCATAGTGACGGCCACGTGGCGCCGGTGGACGGCAAACTACAGTTTCATATATACCGGAGAGCGTTATGAGTCAAGCGCCAACATTCCGGAAAACTACTCAAAGCCGTGGTATACGAGCGACTTCTCCCTGTCGCACGAGTTGCGGATAAAGACGGGCCGGGCTGCAGCCGGACACTGCGCGCTGCGCCTCACGGCCGAGATAAACAACATCTTCAACCAGCAGTATGAGGTGGTGCAGTGCTACCCGATGCCCGGCACGAACTTCAGGGTGAAGGCAAACGTTTTATTTTAGTGAAGAGGGAAGAGTGAAGAGGGAAGAATCCATTTGCAAAGAAGCGTTGAAAAAACCTCGTTCTTGCATTGAAAAGAACTACCTTTGCACTCGAATAGATGTAAACAGAGTGTTTATAAGAACTCAATAATAATGATGATGACGAATAAAAAACTACCAATATACGCCTCTTCCCTCTGGAAACGCACGGGAAGGGCCGCACTGCTGATTGCTGCCGCCACACTGCTCCACTCATGCCGCACCGACGACGAGGACATCGTGGGCCGGCAACCGGAAGATGTGACGCCGCCGGCGGCCGCAGACTCGATAAAGGGTTTCTACCTGCTCAACGAGGGGAACATGGGCTCGAACAAATGCACGCTCGACTTCTTCGATGCCGCCACGGGTACGTACATACGCAACATATACGGCGAGGCGAACCCCGGCGTGGTGCAGGAACTGGGCGACGTGGGCAACGACATACAGATATACGACGGCAAGCTGTGGGCCGTCATCAACTGCTCGCACTTCGTCGAGGTGATGGACGTGGAGACCGCACGCCACATCACGCAGATATCGATACCCAACTGCCGTTATATCACGTTCTGCGGAGAGTATGCCTACGTCAGCTCCTACGCCGGACCGGTGGAGATCGACCCTAATGCGAGGCGGGGATACGTGGCCAAGATTGACATCAGGACGATGGAGGTGGTGGCCGAGTGCACCGTGGGCTACCAGCCGGAGGAGATGGCCGTCAGCGGCGGCAGGCTCTACGTGGCCAACTCCGGCGGCTACCGCGTGCCTTACTACGACCGCACCGTGTCGGTAATCGACCTCAGCACGTTCACCGTCACCGGCACCATCGACGTGGCGGAGAACCTGCACCGCATGGAAAAGGACAGCGACGGCTTCATCTGGGTGGCGTCGCGCGGCGACTATTACGGCACCCCGTCAAAGACATTCGTCATTGATCCGCGCACCGGCGAGGTGTGCGACAGCCTCGACCTGCCCAACTCCGACATGGTCGTATGCGGCGACTCGCTCTACATCTACGGTGCATCGTTCAGCTACGCCACGGGCGCCACCACGGCGACATACGCCATCGTGAACACGAAGACCCGCCAGGTGGTGACGGACAGGATGATTACGGACGGCACGGAGAGCCGCATCGCCTACCCCTACGGCATCGCCGTAAACCCCGACACGCACGAATTCTACATCACCGATGCGGGCGACCGCGTGTCGCCGGGCGAGCTTTACTGCTTCTCGCCCGAGGGACGGCTGAAGTGGAACGTGCGCACCGGCGACATTCCGGCACACATCGCCTTCACAAGGAAGAAGGTAAGGTTATGAGGTTAGGGGTATGAGGTTATGAGGTTAGGGGTTATAAGGTTTTAAGGTGAAGTTTGCTGAGAAAAATATTAAACGCAAGACGCGAAGACGCAAAGGCAAAGTAAAGCCTCTGTGTCTCCGCGTCTCTGTGTTCAAAACCTTATTTACCCTCTGCGCCTTCGCGTCTTTGCGCTTAAATCCCCTTATAATTTTGCAAACTTCACCTTAAAACCTTATAACCCCTAACCTCATAACCCCAAAACACTCACTCTTTCTTCCCGAACTCCGGGTCTATCTTCAGCAGCGACGACACGATGAACGTCAGGGAGCACGCCGCAACGACGATGATGAAGAACATCCGATAGCCCACCGCCTCCTGGAGCGCACCGGCGAAAAGGCCCGGTATCATCATGGAGAGGGCCATGAGGGCCGTGCAGAGGGCGTAGTGGGAGGTTTTGTGCTCACCCCTGCTATAATATATAAGGTATAGCATGTAGGCCGAGAAGCCGAAACCGTAGCCGAACTGCTCGATGAACACGCACACGTTGATGACCATCAGGTCTGACGGGAGGGCGAAACTGAGGTATACATACACGAGGTCGGGAAGGGTGATGGCGCATACCATGGGCCACAGCCAGTGCTTCAGACCGTCGCGGCTGGCCGCTATTCCGCCGAGGATGCCACCCAACGTCAGTCCGATGACGCCCACCGTGCCCTGCACAAGGCCGTATTCGGCCGGCGAAAGCCCCAGTCCGCCGTTGTGCCCGGCGTCTATTAGGAACAGCGCCGACACCTTCGCCAGCAGCCCTTCGGGCATGCGGTAGAAGAGCATGAAGCATATTCCGGCCCACACCTGCGGCTTGCGGAAGAACGTGACGACGGTATAGCGGAGTTCCGCGGCGAGCTGACGGCCCGTCATGCGGCCGCGGCTGTGGTCTTCATCGGGCTGCGGCAGTGCCCAGCTGTGATAGAGCCACAGGGCTATGAACAGGCCCGCCATGAAATAAAACATCAGGCTCCACGAGTAGCGTACGTTGCGGGTGAGCACCTCGAGGTTGCCGGCGAGCATGACGAGCAGTCCCTGCCCCACTATCGTGGCAATGCGGTAGAACGTGGAGCGGATGCCGACGAACAGGGCCTGACGGTGCTGGTCGAGGCCGAGCATGTAGAATCCGTCGGCCGCAATGTCGTGCGTGGCACTCGAGAACGCCATCAGCCAGAAGAAGAACAGCGTGCCCTGAAGCCACCACGAGCCGGGTATGGTGAAGGCCACGCCGCCGAGCGACGCGCCGATGAGCAGCTGCATCATCACTATCCACCACCGCTTCGTCTTCACAAGGTCTATGAACGGACTCCAGAACGGCTTTATCACCCACGGCAGATAGAGCCACGAGGTGT
This sequence comes from uncultured bacterium, assembly GCA_905216025.1. Classification (GTDB taxonomy): domain Bacteria; phylum Bacteroidota; class Bacteroidia; order Bacteroidales; family Bacteroidaceae; genus Prevotella. Next base: position 6,299 of record CAJMSE010000006.1, read on the forward strand.
AGAGGGTGATGTCGGTGTTCGACATGCCGAGCCGCTTGTACATTATAAGTGATATGGTCATGACGGCCACGTATGGTATTCCTTCGGCAAAATAGAGTGAGGGCACCCATGCCCACGGGCTGCGTCTCATGCCCTTGATATCGCTTTTCATATTCATGAACAATCCTTACTTTCGCTTTGTTTTCAGTATATCCTGGTTATCTCAGCCCCGTGATAGTAGTGCAGCAGAATGTCGCCGTAGCTGTAGCCGCGTGCTCCCATCACGGCGGCGCCTATCTGGCAGAGTCCCACGCCGTGGCCCCAGCCGGAGCCGTTGAGGACAAACCGCTGCGGCACGCCGCCTTCGATGTCTTCGCGCACCACGGTGAACGCGCTGCTGTAGAGATGGCTCTCGCTGAGCGCGCGCCTTATCTCGAGTTCCTTTCCTATGGTGAACGTCTTTTTTGTGCCCACTATCTTCAGTTTCGAGATGCGGCCGCTGCGCCCCTGCTCCACCGGCACAAGGTCTATGATGGCACCGAAATCCTCTTTCAGGTTAGTGCTGATGAGCTGCGACAGCTGCTCCTGCGTGTATTCTACGCTCCACCGGTAGAAGTCGGGCGTCTCGCAGTCGTAGTCGTTCAGCACCTGCGACAGTATCTCGCGGTCGGCCGTATTGCAGAAGTCGCGGCCCTCGCTGTCGCAGTCTTTGATGGAGACGAGATAGGGCTTGGGCGTGTCTTCCCAGCAATACTGGAACTCCTCGGTCACGCCGCCGCAGCACTTGCTGAACCGCGCGTCGCATATCTCGCCGCCGTATGTAAGAATCCGGCCGCGCGTGGCCGCCACGGCCTCCACAACGGCACTGTTGTTGGCCCGCGTGATGCCCTGATAGCGCTGGCAGTGGTCGTCTGCGCAGACGTCGAAGATGGTGTGGTCTTCGCGGTCGTACCACCTTATCAGTTCGTCGTCGCGCTTGATGAACGAGAAGAAACCGTCCTGCCCGTCTTTCTGGCGGCGGCGCTTCTCCATCTGTGCAAGCAGCCAGCTGCGCGAGATCACGGCGTGGGCCTTGAGAAACTCCAGCGACGACGTCGCCTTCATCTCGCTCGATATCACGCTGACGAGATAGTCCTCTACGGGCAGTATGTTCACCGCCGTAATCTTGTCGGCCTCGACCACAAGACGGAGCGTGCCGCAGAACACCTGCGTCTCCTTGCGCTCCCAGTGGAAATTCACGCCGATGGTCACGTCGTGGAGCGAGAACGAGGCTCCGGCGGCTAACGGGATGAAGGTCAGCTCACGGTATCTGTTGCCGTTCCAGAGTATTCCGCCCTCAGAGAACTCCACCGTCTGCTCGCCCTCCACGGTCTCTCCCTTGGCCGTGTAGGCCGCATTGAGGGAGAAACTGATGCGCTGTCCGCTGACGATGCCCACGCTCACGTCTGGTTCCGAATGGGGCAGTGCGGCGGCATGGCTGTCCGTGCTGCATGCTACGGAAGCCTCACCGGCGGCCGACGCTGCGGCATGGATCTCTCTCAGACGCTGCGCGACGGCCGCGGCTGCCTCATCCGTCAGCGCCACCTCGCGCAGGATGCCGAGTGCGGTGTCGGGGGTGATGCGTCCGAAGTCGTCCTCGCGCGGCAGAATCATCAGTCCGGCCATGTCGAGCGCGCCGGGACTGACCGTGAAGCGGGCATCGCCCTCTGCCGAATAGCAATCAGGGCGGTGCTTGCGGCGCGGGAAGACGACGGATATATAGTCGCTGCCGGCACGCCAGCAGACGATGTTCATCATCGGTTCCACATCGTCGCCGCCGAGCGGCAAGGCATCATAGAGCATGCCGAAGAGGCGCTCTCCGCCGGCAGCCGAAGCACTGCAGACGAGGAACGCGGGGCAGGGATAGTCCGTCACGAGCCACACGCCTGTCCCGTCGCCCTCATCCGCCACGGGCGTGAGGTTGCGGCAGAGGCGCTGCCAGTCGCGCTGCAGTGGCAGGACGCCGGTCGTTCCGGCTTGAAAATGTGCGTGGTCGGGAGCCGATGCGCCGCATTTCGGACCGTTGTAGAACACGGTCAGCTCGGGATATTCGTCGAGAATGCGGTATATCTCGCCGTAGCTGCCGCCGATAAGCTGCGGCCGGTGGCTACGCGCGGGTATGGTGAAGTGCATCGGCAGTATGGGGAACGGATTGACGAGAAGCTCGAATCCGTCGTCTATATTGCGCTTGATCTGTTCCGCGGGGCGGTTGGCCTCGCACAGGAAGCAAGGGCGTGCGGCAATGGCGGCACGCGCTATGCTCGCCCCGGTGGAGACTATGCGGGCGGGATTGTGCTGCGCCACGAGCGTGAAAGCACCGCACGGCAACTCTTTCTCCTGCACGCCGTGCAGCTCGCGGTAGCGCTTGCGCACGTCGGGCCACGTCTCCATCTGCCTGCTCATGAACCGCCGGAGCGGGTTGTCGGCGCCCGCTTGCCGGCTGTCGTCCGTCATGTGCCGGCGGGCGGCTATCTCGAGAGTGCGCAGCCGGTCCTTATACGTGTTGTTAGCGTTTATCTTCTCTACGCTCAGGGCGGCGTCGCTGTTGCCCGACCAGCGGCGGCACAGGTAGAGTTCGTCGTATATACGGCCGATGCGGTATGAGCGGGAGAATATCAGTCCCATGGCGTAGTCTTCGCCATAACTGGTGTTCGGGAACTGCACCTGCCGCAGCAGCGGGGTGAAGAAGGCTCTCGGCGCACCGAGCCCGTTGATGCGCAGGGCGTTGTTCGGGCCGTTCTCGTCGGTCCACTCGCGGTGGGCGATGAGTCCGGGAGGCAGCGTGTTCAGTTCAAAGTCGCACATGCGGTACGACCCTACTATCATTGCGGCCTGCTGACTGTAGAACGCATCGACGATGGTCTGGAGCGTACGGTCGGAACTGTAGAGGTCGTCGCTGTCGAGCTGGACGGCAAAGCGGCCGCACCTGACGTCGTTGACGGCCACGTTCCAGCACCCGCCGATGCCGAGGTCGGTGCGCCCGGGGATGATGTGGACGAGCTCCGGGGCGTCCGGCGCGGCCTCCTGAGCGGATGCCAGGCGGCCGACGGCCTCGGTGGTGCCGTCCGTCGAGTGGTTATCCACCACTATTACGTTATATCTGAAACTTGTCTTCTGGGTCAGTGCGCTGCGCACGGCGTCGGCAATGGTCTTCACACGGTTGCGCACGGGGATGATGACGGAAGCCTCAACGGGAAAGTCCTGCTCGTTGAAGTCAGGGCATGTATATGCCGATGTGTCCACCATCGCCCCTATGGCGGTAAGGTGTGACGTGGCGGCGCGTTCCATCTCGATCTGCACTTCGCGGTTTGCGGGGTTCACATAGTCAAACTGTTTCACGCCGCTCGCCCGCATGTCGGTCTCCTCTTCGGTATACAGATACTCGTTGATATGGAATATACTGCCCTCCCGGCTGAGGTAGAGGCGCAGGTCGTAGAGAGCCGCATAGCGGTAAGAGGGTGCGGTCTCGGCATACCGTTGCAGCATGTCGGTGCGGATGAGGAGCAGCGAGCCGAAGTCGAAGTCGTCGCGGATGCTGCCTTCCTGATAGTCTGTCACAGGATGGGCGGTACGTTCTCCGCCGGCAATCTTCCAGTGGTCGCTGTATGTCAGAGCCGCGCCCGAGTCGGCCGCCACGCGCAAAAGCCGCTCCACGGCCTTCATTCCCAAGGTCACGGCCACGGGCTTTATCAGCAGCAGGGCATATTCTGCCGTGGCTGCGGCCGCCATCTTCTTTATCGTTCCGGTATCTGTCATGCCGCACGCCTCCATCAACGTGCAGCCTTCGGGCAATGTCTGGTCCTCTTCCGCCGCCTCCCGCACCAGTATATGGATGTGGCGCACGACGCCGCTGCCAAGCAGCGAGTCTGTCATGGGTTTCAACGAGGCATAATCTCCACAGGCGAGGAAGCAGTCAATCTTTCCTGTCATGATGTCTATATGATTGTTGTTCGTTTATCGTCCTTTATTCTCTTAGTAGCGCAAAGTTAGTTAAAATCCATGAGAAAACAGCACAAAAAGAGCTTATTTACCCTATTTTGCATCAGTATATCATTCTGCATTGAATCAATTGAATAACCGTCAGCTTCTCCATAAAGGCTCATCCTGCCAGTCACCGGCAGGGAATCCCAAAGCCCCGAGATCCACTTCTGGATATTCCGAGAAAAGAGACAGCATCTTTTCAAGCATGTCATTACCCGGCGATATCACGTCAAGGAAATACTTTATGATGCACATGTCGAAGTATATACGAAGAGTATCTGTTGGTAAATCTATCCATGGACGCTCTATGACATTGGGGATCATAGGGCGCAGAGTATTTTGTTTATTCCATACACGGGCATGATGACAACACAGATTCCTTGTCAACGTGACTATAGTCAGCCATGATTCAAACGGAGCAATCTGCAAATGAAATGATTGGGATATGCGTTTCTTGATTCGTTTATTCTTTATATTAGAATAAATATTTGTCATAACACCCAACGGCAACACTTCAGACAACATCCATGCAGGAGGATATTGGTTTGAATATGTTTCACGAAAATGAGCGATAAATTCTTCCTTGGAATGATTCAACTCGTCCTCAATGAGACGAAGAGTTCTGCTGAACTTGACAGGATTGGAGTAATTACCGGCATCGGTCATCCAAAACGGATTGCCAGTCATTTCACAACCGCTGCTTACGATGGCGCATCTGACAGCCACTTCGATTTTCTCTATTTCATTAAATAAAAGCAGACGTAACTTCTTGTCAAACCGATAGAGCATCATCACCTTACCGAAGGTCACCCCATCTTTATATATATGATTTTCTTTTGGTATACGAAGCAGTGGATACATGTATGCCGACAGACGGTAATAACCAATATGTGTAAGGTAATTACGTGCCTTGCATTCATCGTTTACCAACATTCCTCTCGACTTTAAGACCTCTACAGACTCGTCTGGAGTCATGTATATCTTACTGAACGGTATTCTTTTATTCATCAGGTATATAAAAAAACGACCCGCACATTTGAGCATCGTTGAGAGGCTTGGCGGGTTCTGGTGCTGCAAAGATACGACATTTGTTTGAATAAAACAAAGAATAGAAGAAAAAAAACTTTATCAATAAGCAGTTTATATGAATTTGCTGCGGATTGACAGCAAACCAAATGCGAACCAACGATACAGCCAAAAACACGCGGATAGTTTTCCATGCCTGACCTTCGACAGACTCACGGCAATGCCGAAAAAGGCACAAAACAAATGATTTATTTTGTCGTTCGGATGATTTACAGTAACTTTGCAAGTTAAAAGAAGACCATAAAAACGATGGAAAGCGGCAAGAAAGTGCTCATGGGAATGACCGGCGGCGAACTGAAAGAGGTCGTGGCCGGTCTCGGCATGCCCCGTTTCACGGCGGGACAGATTGCCCGTTGGCTGTATACGGCACACGTGAGAAGCATCGACGGGATGACGAACCTGTCGAAAGCGAACAGGGCAAGGCTCTCCGAGGAGTACACCGTGGGTGCCATGGAGCCATGCGACTGCCAGCGCTCGGTGGACGGAACCGTGAAATATCTGTTCCCCACGGCGTCGGGCAAGTTTGTCGAGACGGTGTTCATACCCGACCGTGACCGCGGCACGCTGTGCGTATCGTCGCAGGTGGGATGCCGGATGAACTGCCTTTTCTGCCAGACGGGCAAGCAGGGGTTCGAGGGTAACCTCACAGCGGGCGACATTCTGAACCAGATTTACTCGCTGCCCGAGCGCGAACGGCTGACGAACATCGTGTTCATGGGACAGGGCGAGCCGATGGACAACCTCGCCAACGTGATGAAGACGACACGCATACTCACCTCGGAATACGGCTACGCATGGAGTCCGAAGCGCATCACGGTAAGCAGCGTGGGAGTCAAGAACAAGCTCAAGACGTTTCTCGACGAGAGCGACTGCCACGTGGCTATAAGCATGCACACGCCGATACACGAGCAGCGCATGAGCCTGATGCCGGCCGAAAGGCAGATGACCATCAGCGAGGTGGTGGACCTTCTGAAGCAATACGACTTCTCGGGACAGCGCCGCGTGTCGTTCGAATACATCGTGTTCGGCGGTCTCAACGACTCGATGATGCACGCACGGGAAATCATCAGACTGCTCAGCGGACTTGAATGCCGCGTCAACCTGATACGGTTCCACACCATTCCGGGCACCGGACTGCACGGAGCAGACGAGAAGAAGATGGAGCAGCTGCGCGATTACCTCACGGCTCACGGGGTGTTCACCACCATCAGGGCCAGCCGCGGACAAGACATCTTCGCCGCCTGCGGACTGCTGTCGACGGCCAGGAAGAACGGGGAAGAGATCCAATGAGGACTTTCCTGATATCCATTGCCGCCGCGACGGCAGCGGCAACGGTGCTGCTGACGGCCTGCGGCAAGCGGGTGACACTGAAACCGGGCAGCGGAGGCCGGCCTTACGAGGTGCTCGTAAGAGGGGAAAGCAGCGAGGCGGTGAAGGCCGTGGGCAGCATGCTCAGGGCGACGGCCGTACCGGGACTGCCGCAGAGCGAAGCCGCATTCGACGTGTCGGAAACATCCGGCACACCCGGCGGCAACGGGAAATATGCCAGATGCATCGTCGTGACAGACATCGATGCAGGCCAATACACCGCGACGAGGGTCAGATATGAACGCGACGTATATGCCGAGCCGCAGATGATAATATATGTATGCAGTCCGTCTACGGAGAGGCTGCGGGCCGACTCGGCCGGGACGGCACGCTCAATAGCACGCCTCGCCAACCGGTTCGAGATGAAGACGGAGGCCGGAAGGCTCGCCGAGAGATGCAACCGGAAGGCGGAGAAGGCCGTAAGGAGCATGACCGGACACGGGATATACATACCTGAAGACCTCACGGTGACGAAGAGAGGAAACGGCTTCATCTGGTTCTCGGACAACTCCGCCACGGCGATGCGCAACATCTGCGTATACACATACGGCGGGACGGACACGCGCCCGGAGACCGTCGTCAGGATGCGGGACAGCATCATGGGCGCGAACATAAAGGGAGAGACGGACGCCATGCACATGCGCACCGAGGGGAAGATATTGCCCGAAGCCGCAATGACAGGCAAGGATGCAGCCCGCACCATAGTCCGCGGACTGTGGATGATGGACGGCGACGCCATGGGTGGCCCCTTCGCGGCCCACGCCGTGGCAGACAGCGCAAGGGGAACGGTTGTCGTGGCCGAGGCTTTCGTCTATGCCCCGGGCGTGAGAAAGAGGAATTTGATAAGGCAGCTCGAGGCTGCGCTATATACATTAAAATAAAAAACATACTGCAATGGACAACAAACTGATACGCGTGGGCATCACGCACGGTGACACCAACGGCATCGGATACGAGGTAATACTCAAGGCTTTTGAAGAGCCGGCGATGCTCGAACTGTGCACACCTATTATATATGGCTCCCCGAAAGCCGCGGCTTATCACAGGAAGATGCTCGACATCGGAACCAACTTCAGCATCATCAGCAAGGCGGAAGACGCTCAGGACGGACGGATAAACATGCTGACGACGTTCGACGAGGAAGTGAAGATAGACATGGGGCAGCCCACGAAGGAGGCCGGTGAAGCCGCGCTGAAGGCTCTCGACAGGGCCATGACCGACTACCGTGCCGGGCTCTACGACGTGCTCGTCACCGCACCGATAAACAAGAACACCATACAGAGCGACATGTTCCGCTTCTGCGGACACACCGAGTATATCGAGCACTGCCTCGGCGAGGGCAGCAAGGCCCTGATGATACTGATGAGCGGCGACCTCCGTGTGGCACTCGTGACGACCCACCTGCCCATCAAGGACGTGGCTCAGGCCATCACCAAGGAGGCCATCACGGAGAAGGCAAGGATTTTCCACAAGACGCTGAAGCGCGACCTGCGCATCTCTAACCCGCGCATCGCCGTGCTGGCACTCAACCCGCACGCCGGCGACGACGGCCTTGTGGGCACTGAGGAGAAGGACATCATCCGCCCGGCAATCGACGAACTGGAGGCCGAGGGCATCCAGGCGTTCGGTCCTTTCCCCGCCGACGGTTTCTTCGGAAGCGGCATGTACACCTCGTTCGACGGCGTGCTGGCCATGTATCACGACCAGGGACTGGCCCCGTTCAAGACCATCGCGGCCGAGAGCGGCGTGAACTACACCGCCGGACTGCCCGTGATACGCACCTCGCCCGACCATGGCACGGCCTACGACATCGCCGGAAAGGGATGCGCCGACGAGGCCTCGTTCCGCCAGGCGGTATACACGGCCATCGACATCTACCGCAACCGGACGAACTACGATGAGCCCATGGCCAACCCGCTGCCCAAGCTCTACCACGAGAAGCGCGACGACAGCGAGAAGACCCGCTTCTCCATCCCGAAACCGAAAGAACAGTTCAAGCGTGAGGAGAAACCCGCAACAGAGTGATGAAAAGTAAATATCAGAACGGATTTCTCGTCTTCGGACTCACCGTACTCGCAATCATGGTCACGCAGCTCGACTTCGCCCAGGTGTGGGCGGGTCTGCAGCGTGCGGGCTATTGGTTCCCGGCCGTGATTGCACTGTGGTTCTTCCTCTACATCTTCAACACCGGCGCATGGTACATCATCATACGCTCGGCCGAAGAGAAAGAGTCCGCCGGCAGCGGCAACGGCACCGCAGAGGACGCCGGCGGCAGGAAGCCGGTGACGTTCTGGTGGCTCTACAAAATCACCGTGACGGGCTTCGCCCTGAACTACGCCACGCCCGGCGGACTGATGGGAGGCGAGCCTTACCGCATAATGTCGCTCACACCGCGCATCGGCACGGAGCGTGCCTCGTCGTCGGTGATACTCTATGCCATGACGCATATATTCTCCCACTTCTGGTTCTGGCTCGTCTCCATATTCCTTTTTATTGCCACACAGCGGGTGACCATGTTCATGGCGCTGTTCCTCGCGGCCACGGGAGCGTTCTGCCTCGCGGCCATCTGGTTCTTCATCAAGGGCTACAAGCGCGGCATCACCGTGAGCTGCATGAACCTGCTGCGGCGCTTCCCCCTTATCAAGCGCCGCGCACAGGGGTTCTTCGACCGTCACCGCGAGAAGCTCTCCGAGATAGACCGCCAGATAGCGGCCCTCCACAACCAGAACCGCCGTACGTTCGTTGCGGCCGTGTCGCTGGAGCTTGCCTGCCGCATAGTGTCCGCTCTCGAGATATATTTCATCCTGCTTGTCATCATGCCGCAAGCGAGCTACCCGCAGAGCATACTCATCCTGGCCTTCACCTCCCTCATAGCGAACATGCTGTTCTTCATGCCCTTGCAGCTCGGAGGCCGCGAGGGGGGCTTCCTCATGTCCACAAACGGCCTCGCCCTGACGGCCAACGCCGGCATCTTCGTTGCCCTCATCGTCAGGATACGCGAGCTGATATGGACTGCCATAGGCCTCTTTCTTATCAAGTTTGACAGGAAATAGAGGAAAAATGGCGCGTGTATAGGCGCAATATCGAATTAATTGTGTAATTTTGTAAGCTAAATGAAGACCTCGGAACTGCAGAATATAAAACAGAGATACAGCATCGTGGGAAACTGCGACGCGCTGAACCACGTGCTCGACGTTGCCCTCCAGGTGGCGCCGACCGACCTCAGCGTGCTCATCGTGGGCGAGAGCGGCGTGGGAAAGGAAATCATCCCGCGCGTCATCCACGACAACTCGCCGCGCAAGCGCGAGAAGTATTTTGCCATCAACTGCGGTTCCATACCCGAGGGCACCATCGACAGCGAGCTGTTCGGCCACGTGAAGGGCTCCTTCACGGGAGCCATCAACGACAGCCCGGGCTATTTCGGCGTGGCCAACAAGGGCACGCTGTTCCTCGACGAGGTGGGCGAGCTGCCCATCGCCACGCAGGCACGCCTGCTGCGAGTGCTCGAGACGGGTGAGTACATACCCGTGGGAGCCACCGACGTGCGCAAGACCGACGTGCGCATCGTGGCCGCCACGAACGTCAACATACGCAAGGCTATCAGCGAGGGGCGCTTCCGCGAAGACCTTTACTACCGCCTCAACTCCATTCCCATACAGATGCCGCCGCTGCGCGACCGCGGCGAAGACATCGTACTGCTGTTCCGCCTGTTCGCCATGCAGATGGCGGAGAAGTACAGGATGGAGCGCGTCGTGCTCACCGACGAGGCCAAGCACATCCTGATGAGATACAAATGGCCGGGCAACGTGAGGCAGCTGAAAAACATCACCGAGCAGATATCCATACTGAGCCCGCAGCGTTCCATCACCCCGGAAATCCTGACGCGGTTCATCCCGCAGGACCAGGAGAGCACGCAGCTGGCCACAATACACAAGGACAGCGACCACAGCTTCGAGAACGAGCGCGAGATTCTCTACAAGATACTGTTCGAGCTGCGCGGCAACGTCAACGACCTGCGGCGCGACATGGGGATGCTCAAGAAGCGGCTCGAGGAGGCACAGGGCGCGCCCGTGGCCGGAAAGGACGACAAGGCGATAGCCGTCGGCGGCACGCCGCAGACCATAGCGCCGCAGCAGATATACATACAGCAGCCGCAGAAACCCGCCGCGGAAGACGCCATAGCCGAGGAATACATCGAGCCGGAGAAGGAGCAGGAAAGCCTCAACCTGAGCGACATAGAGCGGCAGATGCTTGAAAAGGCCCTCGAACGCAACGGGGGCAACCGCAAGAAGGCGGCCCTCGAACTGGGAATATCTGACAGGACGCTCTACAGACGTATCAAGCAGTACGGCATGGAGTGACGGAAAAAATAACGGAACAGTACATACACACTGATGACAACACTTTCATCACACAACGGAAGAAAGCCGCGGACAGGATTCTTAACCTGCCCGGCCATACGCCGTATATTCTCCCTAATCTTTATTTTCATGCTCTTCTCGTGCTCGGTGTCGTATAAGTTCAACGGCGCGAGCATCGACTACAGCAAGACCAAGACCATCCAGATTGCCGACTTCCCCATCCGTTCAAGCTACGTATGGGGCCCGATGGCGAGCATTTTCAACAACCAGCTGAAGGATACGTACGCCAATCACACCAAGCTGATACAGGTGAGGCGCAACGGCGACATGAAGGTTGAGGGCGAGATAACACGCTACGAGCAGCGCAACAAGGCCGTGTCGAGCGAAGGATACTCCTCGCAGACGGAGCTTTCCATGACCGTCAACGTGCGCTTCACCAACAACGCCAACCACTCGGAAGACTTCGAGAGGCAGTTCACAGCCACTTCCACATACGAGAACACCCAGACGCTGAACGCCGTTCAGGAAGAACTCGTCACCCAAATGGTGAAGGAAATCACGGACCAGATATTCAACGCAACAGTAGCCAACTGGTAAATACACATGGAGATAACAGAGCTTATAAGACATCCCGAGCACCTTGACAGGGACACGCTGTACGAACTGCGGTCCGTGCTCGCCCTGTATCCCTACTTCCAGACGGCAAGGCTGCTGATGCTCCAGAACCTGTACATACTGCACGACCCGTCGTTCGACGAGGAACTGCGCCGCGCCGCCATATACATCACCGACCGCAGCGTCATCTTCCGCCTCGTCGAGGCCGCCCACTACCAGCTGCCGAAGGCGCAGAAGCAGGCCGCGGCTGCCGGAAAGGACAATGACGAGGGCAACAGGACCATCAGTCTGATAGACAACTTCCTCGACTCGATACCCAAGGAGCAGGATGAAGAGAAGAAAAAGAAGCGCCGTCCCACCCCGGCCGACGCCGCGGTAGACTACGTATCCTACCTGCTTGAGAGCGAGGAAGAGGGCGAAGAGAGCGACGTGGACGCCCCGCAGCTGAAGGGCCACAGCCTCATCGACAGCTTCATAGAGAACGACCGGGGCAAGATAGTGCTCAACGACACGCCACAGTTCGTGCCCCAGATGGAAGAGACGGGCGGCAACGAGGAAAAAGAGGGCGACGAGAGCTATTTCACGGAGACTCTCGCCCGTATTTACATAAAACAGGGCCGATATTCCAAGGCTTTGGAAATAATTAAGCGATTAAATTTGAATTATCCAAAAAAAAATGCTTACTTTGCAGACCAAATACGTTTCCTTGAGAAACTGATAATGATTGACAACAGCAAAGATAATAATAAATAATAATAAAATAACGTAGAACATGTACACATTTTTAGTAATTCTTATCGTACTGACAGCCCTGCTTATGATCGGCATCGTGCTGATTCAGGAGTCAAAAGGCGGAGGTCTGTCCTCGAGCTTTGCTTCTTACAACCAGATCGGCGGTGTCCGCAAGACAACCGATATCATAGAGAAGGCAACATGGGGTCTCGCCGCCATCATGGTAGTCATCAGCGTTGCATGCGCCTATGTGGCTCCGCAGGCTGCCTCTGACTCTTCTGTAATGGAGAACATCGAGAACCCGACAACCAACCCCAACAACCTCCCGGGATTCGGTGCAAGCCAGACCAAGCAGGCTGCCCCGGCCGAAGGTGCAGCACAGCAGGAAGCCCCCGCAGAGGCTCCCGCAGCTCCCGCACAGCCGGCAAACTGATGAAGAGACAAAAAAAGTGCATGATTTATTTGGCCAGTTCAAATAAATCATGTACCTTTGCACTCGCTTTAGAAAAGCATCCAACTACACGGTGGATATAGTTCAGTTGGTTAGAGCGTCAGATTGTGGTTCTGAATGTCGTGGGTTCGAATCCCACTATCCACCCAGGAAAGCGCTGAGAAGACCTGTATCAACAGATTCTCAGCGCTTTTTCTATTGCCCCTCCCCACCCCGCCGACACGCGGCGAGTTCACCAAACATATTCCACGAATCCCAAAAAGCATTCCAACATCAATGTTACGAGGCGCTTGTAACAGTGTTACCTGCCACGCGTAACAATGTAACGTGCCATGCGTAACATCGTAACCTGCCACGCGTAACAGTGTGACGTGCCACACGTAACAATGCGACCCGTTGCAGGTAACAAACCGAGCCCCCTCTCACGCAGCAGTAGGGCCTGAGTCTCGTCTTTGGCCGCAGCCCGCAAGGGCTAATCAAGGAAACTGAGGAGACATCCGCAAAAGTTCCGCCCGACCTCAAGGGAAACCACGCCCTCACCTACCCCAAACAATGTTTTTATTACCCGAAAAACGGCTGTCCTCTCTGTATTTAATATTTTATCACTATCTTTGCATCCATGGAGAAGATAAGAGAAAACATATCGCTGCTTTTCGTCTGTCTCGGCAATATCTGCCGCTCACCGGCCGCCGAGGGCATAATGCGGCGCATCGTGGAGCGCGAAGGACTGGAATACGTCATCACGATAGACTCCGCCGGGATAGGCGGATGGCACGCCGGACAGCTGCCCGACAGGCGCATGCGCAGTCACGGGGCGGCCCACGGCTATGACTTCTGCAGCCGCGCACGGCAGTTTGCGCCGGCCGATTTCGGACGGTTCGACATCATCGTCGCCATGGACGACGAGAACCGCGCCGACCTCATGGCCATGGCACGCACCGAAGACGAACGCCGCCGCATCGTGATGATGGCCGGATTCCTGCGCCACCACCCGGGATACACCACCGTGCCCGACCCGTACTATGGAGGAGACAGCGGCTTCGAACTCGTCATCGAACTGCTCGAAGATGCCTGCGAAGGACTGCTCGAACATTTAAAGAAACGCTATATATAAATAAGGTGTAAACCCAAAAGGGAGAGTTTTAAGACTCAAAAGGGAGAGTTTTTAAACGCAAAGACGCGAAGACGCAAAGTCTTCATCAATCAAGAGCAAAAGGGAAAGAAGAAACTGAGCAGACAACATGCTTCCGTTCCTTTGCGCCTCGGCGCCTTTGCGTTAAAAATACTCACGGTAATAATTAACAACTAAAAGATAAAAGACTATGTTCGGACTTGGATTTCAGGAAATACTCGTCATCGCGTTCATCGTTCTCCTCCTGTTCGGAGGGAAGAAGTTGCCCGAGCTCATGCGCGGCATGGGGCAGGGAGTGAAGAGCTTTAAAGACGGCATGAACGGCAAGACAGACGAAGAGACAAAGGAGACAAAGGAAGAGAAAGAAGGCGGAAAGTGATGAGCACGCCAGAAAACGCGACTTTTTGGGAGCATCTCGACGAACTGCGCAGCTGCCTGATACGCATCATCGCCGTCACGGCGGTGGCTGCCGCGGCGGCCTTCTGCATGAAAGAGCAGCTCTTCGCCGTCATCCTCGCCCCGCGCTCGGCATCGTTCGTGACATACAGGATGATGGGAGCGGAGCCGTTCACCATCAGCCTGATGAACACCGGACTGACCGAACAGTTCTTCGTGCACATGAAGGCGGCGCTCTATGCCGGCCTGCTCGTGGCCTCGCCCTACGTGCTCTATGCCCTCTTCAGGTTCATCTCGCCCGCCCTCTACGACAGCGAGCGGCGCTACGCATCGTGGATCACGGGCAGCGCCTACGTCATGTTTGCCGCCGGCACGGCGGTAAACTACTTCGTGGTGTTCCCCCTCACCATCCATTTCCTCGGCACATACCAGGTAGACCCCAGCGTGGCAAACATGCTGACGCTACAGTCTTACATGGACACGTTCATCACGATGAGCCTCACCATCGGCGTAGTCTTCGAGCTGCCGGTGGTCTGCTGGCTGCTGGCACGCATGGGACTGATAAGCGGCAGCCTGATGAAGCGCTACCGCCGCCATGCCGTCGTGGCCATACTGATAGCCGCGGCGATAATCACTCCCACCACCGACGTGTTCACACTCGGCGTCGTTTCGCTGCCCATCTGGCTGCTCTACGAGGCCAGCATCATCATCGTCGGATTCACGCACAGGAAGCATGGCAAGCCAGCCGGAACATGACAGATTATGTCATAGAATATAAAAAACACACGCCCAACACATCATAAAAGTTAAATAAAGTCAAAAATCACCCCCCCCGATTAATAAACGTTAACCCTATTGTCCGGTAATGCTTATTGTTGTAAATTTGCAACAATAAGCTATAAGCTTATAAGCGGTATCAACACTCAGAGATAACAGCATTCACCGTATTATAAACGAACGAGATGAGACACTACCGAATTATACTATTTTTCATCTGCATGATAGCAAGTGGAAAGGCAACGGGTCAGATAGTAGCGGTAAAGACCAACCTGCTCTACGACGCAACGGCAACCATAAACATCGGAATGGAAGCCGGAATAAGCCGTAAATGGACTATCGACGTGTCTGGAAACTTCAACGGCTGGGACATGCCGCACGACAGGAAATGGAAGCACTGGCTCGTACAGCCGGAGGCACGCTACTGGCTGTGCGACTATTTCTCAGGTCACTTCGTGGGCTTCCACGCCATCGGCGGGCAGTATAACGCTGGCCACATCAGCAACGGCATCAAGCTGTTCGGCACGGACTGGTCCAAACTCTCCGACTACCGGTATGAGGGATGGTTCGCCGGAGCCGGCATAACATACGGCTATGCCTGGCCGCTCGGCGACCACTGGAACATCGAGGGCGAGCTCGGACTGGGCTGGATATACACCAAATACGACAGATACAGGTGCGCGGGCTGCGGCAAGAAGGAGGCCGAAGACCAGACAAACAGCTTCATAGCGCCGACAAAGGCAGCACTTAACATCGTGTACATATTCTGACAGACCTATGAAAAAGATATCACAGATACTCATCATCCTCGCAATGGCAGGCAGTCAGGCCGCAGCCTCACAGGCTCCGGGCGCAGACAAGGCCACCATGGAACGCAAGGGAAACCTCATGCAGGTGACAATGAGCATACCGCTGAAGGACATCCGCACGGAAAGCAACCGCGCCACCCTCATCACACCTATTATAATAAAGGGCACAGACTCGCTCCGGCTGCCCTCCGTGGGCGTGTACGGACAGCGCCGCTACTACTTCTACGTGCGCGAAGGGCGGAGCATGCTGTCGGGCCCCGACGAACTGACATACCGCGCAGCCGAGGCCCCCGACACGCTGAAATACAGCACGATAGTGCCCTTCGAACGGTGGATGAACGGCTCGAGGCTCGAGATAGTGCGACGCGACTACGGCTGCTGCCACACGCTGCTGGCCGAAAACACGCAGACGGCCATACGGAGATTCCCCGTACACCCCGACTACTGGGAGGAACTGCCGCCCTTCGCATTCATAAAGCCAAAGACGGAGACGGTGAAGACAAGAGAGCTGAGCGGCTCGGCATTCATAGACTTCAAGGTGAACAGGACCGACATACTGCCCGAATACAGGAACAACACCGCAGAACTGGCCAAGATAACGGCAACAATAGACTCTGTGCGAGCCGACCGCGACCTCACCATCACCGCACTGAGCATCAAGGGATTCGCCTCGCCGGAAGGCTCATACGCCAACAACGACAGGCTGGCGCGCGGGCGCACGCAGGCTCTGAAAGACTACGTCTGCCGGCTGTACAGCTTCAAGTCCGGACTGATAGCCACATCGCACGAGCCTGAAGACTGGCAGGGACTGCGCCGGTATGTGGAGAACACCAACCTGACAGGCAAGGCTGAGATACTCAGAATCATAGACAGCGACATGCAGCCCGACGCAAAGGAGAAGCGGATAAAGGACGCTCACGCCTCCGACTACCGCTTCCTGCTCGACCACTGCTACCCCGCGCTGCGCCACTCCGACTACCGGATAGAATACACCGTAAGGCGGTTCAGCGACGTGGAAGAAATAAAGCGTCTCATAAAATCGCAGCCCGCAAAGCTCAGCCTCGAAGAGTTCTACATCGCGGCACAGACGCTCGAGCCTGGAAGCGACGGGTTTAACGAAATATTCGAGATTGCCGTGCGCATGTATCCGGACGACGCCACGGCAAACCTCAACGCCGCATACACGGCCATAAGCAGGCGCGACATAAAGAGAGCGGGCGAATGTCTCGCCAAAGCGGGAGACTCGCCGGAAGCGGTTTACGCCCGCGGCGTGCACGCACTGCTCACCGGCAACGACAACGAGGCGCGCAGCCTGCTCGAAGAGGCACGCAGGCAAGGCGTGGCCGAGGCGGCAGAAGCAATCAGGCTGATGGAAGAAAACAATTAATAACCAATAAAAAACGAACCAATATGAAAAAGAAACATTTATTGTTAAGCCTCATGGCCGGAGCAATCCTCACCGGATGCTCATCGAGCGATGACTTCACCGAGGGTGAAAAGATACTCGATCGGAACACGACCGGCTTTCTGCGGGTCAACATCGCACAGAGCGGGCCACAGACAAAATCCGTCGCCTACGACGACGGACTTAAATCTGAGCGTGAAATCAATTCCCTGCTCTTCGTTTTCTACGATGCCGCCGGCAAGAGTATAGCGACGCAGACAGTAGGCGCGGCAGACATCAACTGGGAAAAGACCGGAGAAGAAGGCTGGAACCACAGCACTTCAAACGGCAACATAAGCGACAACCGCTCGCTCATTGTCAAGATGAACCTTGCTGCGGGAAGCGTGATGCCCTCGCAGGTGATGGTGTTCGCAAACTTCCTTAACAGCGGACAAAGCTCAACCGGCATTGCAGGACTTGAGAATCTGACAAGAAACACGTACAAGACCGCTAACGGATACTTCACCATGAACAACTCCGTTTATTTCGATGCCATCAACCACAACAGGCAAATGGCCGTGCCCGTAAGCATGAACGACTTTAAAGACAGTGAAACAGCCGCCAAGGAATCCGCCGGATTAACAATCCATCTGGATCGCCTCGCAGCCAAAGTGGCACTGAACCTGAACGATGCCACCACGATAAACACGGTCACAAAGAAAACAAACGTTGCAGGGAAGTCTTATTATCTGAAGTTCGTTCCTAACGCATGGGGACTTAATGCATTAGAGAAGGAAACCTATCTTGTAAAGCACTTTATGACCAACAATTACACAACCCTCAGCCAAAACCTTGAAGGATGGAACGACTGGAACGACCCGACGAACAAGAGATGCTACTGGGGACATACCTATACATACGATGTACCGGACGTAAAATACCCGCAGGTATCGGACGATCTCAACACCGGAGGCGATGCCGTTAACGCCCGGCTCAACTACTTCACATACAACGAGCTGTCGGCGGGCGGAAGCAACAGCGCCGCTTTCTTTGACGATGGTGCGACAGCAGACAAGCAAGAGAATGTAATCTACTGTCTCGAGAATTCTCATCCCGCAAGCATCCTTAACGGAGATTACCGCAACTCGGCCATCACATCGGCAATAATAACCGGCGAATACCATGTTTATGATAATCAGACAGATGCGGACAACGGTACGGACAACTATCTGAAAATAGCCGAAGGAACAGATGCCGGCAAGCCGGTGACATTCTATATATACGGAGACAGCATCTATGTATCCAAGTCCGAATTGATGAAAGAACTGAGAAAGACACAGGCCGTCATCAAGAAATTCAAGGAGGGAGAAACCGCCCCGATTAATTTGGATGAGGCAGAATACGACAAGGTGTTCGAGCTTGTTCACCCGTCAAAGGCCGTAAGAGGAATAAACAAAGTGGGAGAATCACAAATCGCCATTCAGGTGAAAGCGTCTCCCGAGGCACTCGACAATGGTTATCATCTCGTTTATCTGGACACGGACGGCACTTATAAGGACTATTCAACCACTAACCAGACAAAGGCCAACCAGTCTCTGATAGGCTATATGGGCTATATAGAGGCATTCACCCAAGGCAAGTCATACTATGGCGTGGGCATACAGCATACCCGTCCGCTAAGTCCAGTGGGAGAAAACGGCAAGAGAGAGTATCTCACCGGAAACTACGCAGTGATACGCAACCACTCATACACCATCAACGTGAAGAGCATATCGGGGCTCGGCGTGGGCGTATTAGACCCGAGCCACAAAGTGGTATTGCCTACAAGCTCAATAAGCTATAACGTCAAGACGACGCTTAACATCCTCTCATGGAGGGTTGTAGACAATCAAGACGTAAACCTCGACACCCCGATACAATAATCCTTAAATAATAAAATATCGTTGTATACGGCCTGCGGGGAGCACTCCGACGAAGACGGCAACGCCAAGACGGGCGCCCGCCGCAGGCCCTTTTAAATTCTCATACGACAAATAACGTAATGAAACCATACGGCAAATACAGCATATTGAGATTTTTCACGGCAACCGCGGCTATGCTCGTCTCGCTGCAATCGTGCGACACGCTCATATACGACGGCGAGGGAGACTGCTCCGTCAGCTACCGGATAAAGTTTGTCTACGACAGGAACTTGAAGTTCGCCGATGCCTTTGCATCCGAGGTGAACGCCGTATCGCTGTACGCTTTCGACGGGAACGGCACGCCGGTATGGAGCAAGACGGAATCGGGCGAGGCCCTGGCAGCGAAAGACTATGCCATGACGGCAGACCTGAAACCGGGCACGTATGAGATGATAGCATGGTGCCACGGAGACAACGAGGGGCTGGAGGCCATCGTCGGCGACGGCAACACGCCGCAATCGCCCGCAGACCTCAGCTGCAAGCTGCCCCGACACTACGAGAACGGCACGCCAATCGTCGACGACGACCTGCAAAGGCTGTATCACGGACGGGGTGAGCGCATCGAGTTGCCCGACACGTTCGGCATCGTGGAGCGTGAAATTCACCTCACGAAAAACACCAATTCCGTACGCGTGATGCTGCAGCACCTCAACGGAAAGAGCATTTCGAAAGATGATTTCGATTTCACCATAACAACAGCCGACGGACTGATGGCCTACGACAACAGCCTGCTCGACGACGAACGGCTGACATACAGGGCACACACCAAGCGCGACACGAAAGCCACCATCGGCGAAGAGGCCGGCGGCGACGCGCTGACGGAAGTGCAGGGAGTGTTCGCCGAACTGACCATAGGCAGGATACCGGCCGACAACAGTCCCATACTGACGGTAAGAGACAAGACACGAGAGGATAAGGAGATTATCAAGATACCGCTCGTCCAGTATGCCCTGATGGTGAAAGGGAAATACTCCAAGCCGCTGACAAATCAGGAATATCTCGACTATCAGGACGAGTACGCGATGACATTCTTCCTCGACGACAGCAACGACTGGTACATGGGAGCAGGCATCTACATCAACTCATGGCACGTGGTGCCACCCCAAGACGAGGACCTCACAGGAAAATGACCCGGTAAAGACAAAGCAAACAACAACTACTTGAAACAAAAACATACCACAAGAACAAGGATAGCAGGAAAGGATTATAAACTATATGATGTATATGAGCAACATAACGACACTCCGGCCTATGCGCATGGCGAAAACACTGGCATGCGCACTGTTGCTGGCCTGTGCGGCGGCATGCGACTCTTCCGATGAGTCCGCTTCCCCGGAACAGCCGCGTGACAGCATGGCCGTGAGCATATCCATCATGACAGGAAAAGCGACCGCCACGCGGGCGATAAGCGAATACGACCGCACAGGCACGGAAAAGGAAAGCATCATCGACGCGACAAACGGAGATTACTGCGTGTTTGTGTTTGACGGCAACGGGATTTTCGCCGACCGTCTACATGAAATGACACCGGAAAACGATACGGAAACAAACATAAACAGATATACGATAAGCGGCGTTCTCGACATCAAACTGCTCGACTTCTACATCGTCGTGCTCGCAAACTGGAAACAAAACGGATACGACTACCCTATTCTCAGGCCGGGAAAGACCACAATAGCAGAGCTGATGAACGCACAAGGATATATATTCGACATGCCGGACGGATGGCAGCCGTTTGCCGACGGCGAGCCGGAAACCGGCGGAATGCCCATGTTCGGCATGCACCGCTACACCGTAAGCGAGGCCGACGCGAAGCAATCTACACGTGACAACCCTGTAAGACTGGCACAGACAGACGACGATGCGATATGGATGATGCGCTCGATGGCAAAGATTGAGGTGGTGGATGCCATGGAAAAGTTTGGATACAGCTCCTACCCGAAGCTCGAGAGCGTGACTTTCGGCCCATACATGGACAAGGGCAAGCTGATACCGGATGCCAAATCGACGGGAGGGAGCACGCTGTGGATTAACAACAAGCAAGTGACCGCACCGTCATTACCGACAGGCATAGCGCCGACTGACGGCCGTTTAAACTTCTTCCACTCCCTCGACACCGACCGTACAAACGACGGCGATGACCCGATGGCATACGTAAAGCGCGACATGATGTCCGCATACATCGCCGAGCAGGACCTCACGGCAAAGACCGCCGGCGGCACAACGGAAAGCCCCTACATGGTGGTGACCGTAAGAAACAGGCCCGAAGGTGAGATGGGAGACGGCGAAGAGACAGTGTCTTTCCGCCTCGACATCCCGGCAGACATGGGAACGAAGCTGCTGCGCAACCACATCTACCGCTTCGAGATAAAGAGCGCGTCGGCCAACCTGATAAACATCGAGTATGTGGTGTGCCCGTGGACAGAGCACAACGCAATAGACCTGCCGGCCTTCGACTGACCCGCCACACACCTGCCGGCACGCAGCCGCGGCTCAACAAGAAGAAACAAGACAACAACGAAACGACATATATATAATGGACATGCACCATAACGAGATATTACGCCTTCTCCACCGCCGCGCCATGACCGCCATTGCAGCCGTGGCCGCACTCACGATGCAGTCGTGCAGCGACATGCTCGAAGGCATCTACGGCCCAGAGGGAGAGAAGACCACCGTCACACTGAAAATAGAAATGCCGCAGATGGCCGTGCGCACACGCAGCGACATCAGCGATGCGGACGCCTCAAAGGTGGACAACGTGTGGGTAGGCATATACGATGCTAAGACCGGCAAGCGGAAGACGGCACTCACGGTGGCCAAGAACGAATCGCCCGGAGAACATAACCCGAAACTGCTCGTGGAGAGGATTGAGACCACTTCGGGCATGAGCCATATCGCAGCCGTGGCCAACGCCGGCAGCAACTTCGGCGTAATGACCGACGACCCCGGAGCCAAGCTGCGCACGGTGGCCTCCCTGCTGAAAGAAGCCGACACATGGGAGAAATTCCAGCGCGTCGTGATAGCACAGACACAGAGCGGAAACGTGAACACACCCATCGGCTCACTGCCCATGAGCGGCATCTACTACGCAGAGAAAAAGGACGACCCTGAAGACTGGATCGAGGCTAACCAGACACCTTATTACATACCGGCCGGCGACAACATAACACTGCCCGGAGCCGTGCACCTTCGCCGGATGCTGTCGCAGTCGCGCTTCAACGTCATCGCCGGAGACAACATAACAGTGACGCCCATCAGCTGGCAGGTGTTCAACGTGCCCGACGTGAGCTACATATATGAGCACGAGACGAACGCCACCGACGACATTGAAAACGCATACGGCGAGAAGTACACCGTGCCGTCGGGACTCTTCCACCAGTTTGAAAAAGCCAAGGCAAAGCTCTCCGACGGCACGGAGAAGGACTGCCTGACGTTTGACTTCTGGCAAATGGAGAACAAACACGAAGGTCTCGAGAAAACCTCCGACGGAAACGGCGACTACTACGGTGCAGCGGAATACGCCGACCGCGAGCGCGAATGGAAGACACCGGACGAAGGCAGCAGCAAACAGACAAACACCGGAGTGTACAAGAGCCTGTGCTCATCGCCCGAAGGAGGTACATACAACAACGCAACGTATGTGGAGATAAAGGCCAAAGTGGAATACTACGTGACGATGGGCGCTGACGGCAAGACAGAGACCGTCGTAAAGGAAGGCACTGCCGGTGCGGTGCAACGCATAGGCTACAGCACCTACACCGTGCACCTCGGCTACTGCGAGGGTGACAAAGAGGATGAGAAGGCCCGCGACTTCAACTGCCGCCGCAACACGAGATACACGTACAACGTAACCATCGAGGGCCTCAACAAGATAAAGGTGGAGGCGGAAACCGACGGCGAACCGCAGCCGGGAACCGACGGCGACATCACCGACATCAAAGACGGAAGCATCATAGAGCTTGACGCGCACTACTGCACATTCAACATCGAGCTCTCCAACAAGCAGCGGCAAGGCATCAAATGGCTGCTTAAAGTGCCTTTCGGTAAAGACAAGGAGACCTTCAGCTACTTCTCGGAAGACTATAAGGCAGGCGGCATATACGAAGGAACCGACCTGAGCGGCAACCCCTTCTACACGTGGATACACTTCAAGCCGACCACCGACGCCAAGACGATAAGGGTCTATAACGACGGCGACAATAACAGCGACTTGATGTCGCTGCTCGACCTTAGCGACATAACCGGTAATCCGGGAGTAGACAGTAACGGCAGAGAATACACCACAATAGACGACAAACCGCTATATTACACGGTCTTTGTAGACGAGTATTTCTATGAGAAAGACGACAAAGGAAATGCTGTAAAGCCTGATGAATGGCGTAAGTTTGTGAACAAAGACCCCCGCATCCTGTGGTTAGTAATAGACAGACTGAACATTTCCAGCGACAAGGAGAGCATGTTCATCACGTCAGACTACATGATAAAGCAAAACTCCATAATGACTTATTACAACGAGAAGTCAAGCACAGCCATCGGCATCGAGAGGGAAAACGAGACCTTCGGATTCAATCTCGGATGGTCGACGACGGCAAACGAAAGGCTGAAGAATGCAGACATGAGCCGGAGCAACGGCCGGTACAACATGTGGTACTACATCACCAACGGCAATGTAGACGTCACAGAGGCATCCTCCAGTAACCATATAAAATGGCAAGACATCGCCGACACGAACTATAAGCGAATCAAAGGAACACGGAGAAAGTATATTGCACCGGCCTACAGAGCCAAAATAACCAACAAGCAATACCCGCGTGCAGACGAAAGCCCCGAGCCGGATGAAGGTGTCACATATCCCGTATACGAACAAAAAAAGTTCAGTTCTTCAAGCAGATGGCCTTCGAAGAAAGACCTCGGCTTCAACCCCGTAGCGGGCGGGACAGAACTGAACGAAGTGATAACTGCGTGCCTGAACCGCAACCGTGATGAGGATGGAGACGGAAACATAGACCGCAAAGAGATAAAATGGTATATTCCGACAACGAGCAAATACAGCCGCATGGTTCTCGGACGCAACAGTATAACCCCGCCGCTCATGGATTTCTCCATGACGCTGGTCGGAGGAAACAACGAGGACACGCGCTTTCACTACGCATCAGGCGACAAGCGGATTCTATGGGCTGAGGAAGGAACGTCCATCTCTGAGTGGAGCGTGGATGGTTGGGACAAAGGGGCATGGCAGATAAGATGCATACGCAACCTCGGAACAGACATGAGCACGATGCTGAAGGAAGACCCGATAAGCCCGGCATATACTCACGACCCGGCCAAACGCACCCTGACCATGACAAACTACAAAACCGAAGTGCTGCGTTCGGCAACCGTAGGGCATCTCGGCTGGCACGATCTGACAAGCCCGCTGAACAGTCCGTCCTATACATTCGAATATGCGAAGGAAGACTGTACGAACGCCAACACGGACACAGAGCTTTTCTCCGGCACCAACTTATCGGACAAGACGTTAGCCACCTGGCTGTCGTACACCACGGACAACACCGTCTGCGGCAAGTATTACCAAAACGCAGACAAGAGCGACAAAGGCACATGGAGAGTGCCGAACCAAAAAGAACTGGAAATACTCAGGTTCATCGGAGTGTTCGGCGAGGGCACGGACACAAGCAACCACTGGATGTCGTGCACGCGGGAGCATTATGACCTTAGCGGCAAAGGGGACAGACGTTTCCTTCAGGCATACCAGAACAACTTGACAACAAACACTGACGGCAGTGCCTACAGGCATGTGCGCTGCGTAAGAGACGTGATAGAATAATGACACTGCGGCAGCGGCAGCAAAGCGCCAGAAGCAACATGACAATGAAACAGACAATTATAGCAGTACTTTTATTCGGCCTCGCCGCCGCGACGGAATGCTCCGCACAGACGGCCGAGCTGCCCCTGCCCTCCATCCCGCAGACGCTGACGGCACCGGAAGACCGAGCCGCATACCTGACCGCACACTTCTGGGACGCCATGGACTTCGCTGACACCACGCTGACGGCCGACCGGACTTTCATGGAACAGAACTTCGCCAACTTCGCCAGCGTCTTCCCCGCACTGACGCCGCAGGCTCTGAAAACGGCGGTGAGCACCCTGATGGCAAAGGCAGCGGCAAGCACGGCCGCCTACCGCACAATAACGGACATTGCAGAGAAATATCTCTACGACCCTAACTCGCCCATGCTGAACGAGGAACACTACATCCCATTCCTCGAAGAGACTACCGGCAGCCCTCTCCTCAGTGAGGCTGAGAGGTCGAAGCAGGCATTCAACCTCAGATGCGCGCTGAAGAACAGGCTGGGAACGGTGGCCGCCGACTTCAACTACATCGACCGCCAAGGCCGCAGCCGCACGCTCCACACCACCGAAGCCGAGACCCTCATGCTCATATTCTACGACCCCGACTGCGAGCACTGCACGGAAATAATGGACAAGTTGAAAAACTCCCCCACCCTGCGCGACGCCATAACATCAGGCAGCGTCAAGGTCCTCGCCATCTACTCCGACGGCGACCGCCCGCTATGGGACAAGACCAAAGGCGGCCTCCCGGCCGAATGGACCGTAGGATTCGACACGTCTGGCATACAGGAGCACGGCACATACATCCTCCGCGCCATGCCTACGGTATATATACTGGATAGAGAAAAAAGGGTGATAGCGAAGGAGTGGGTTAAATGAAGAATGAAGAGTGAAGAATGAAGAATCGCATATCAAATACCGTGCTCACGCTTCTTATATTGCAAGCAATGGCGTTTGATGATGCAACGAGGCCGTTCTGACGGTGCAATCAGCTGCGTTTGACGGTGTAACCGGTTGCCCGCGGATGTATTCCGGTTGCTTTCAAATGTGTTTGTGCCCGCTATCAAAAGTGTTTTTGAGAGCTGAGCCAATCGTTTTTGAGAGCTGACGAAAACATCCATAATTGTGCTGCGGATAGCAAATCATCCGGGACAAAGAATCAGAAGAGAATCCATGGGGAACGGATTGAGTCGTAGGGACAGAGTCTTGTCTTTGTCCGCAGCCCGTAAGGGCTAATTCACGGGAAGGTATGATATTCATGGTTTATGCACAAAGACATCATATTATCTGCCAAAAGCCCTTGCGGGCTACGGCCAAAGACAAGACTCGGGCCCTACAAGAGTGATGATACTATCAACCAAAGGTGATGATATTGTCAATCAAAACAATACCCATAAACGAAAAAAGCGCCGCAAGCGGCGCTTTAAAGTGGAGCTGGAGGGATTCGAACCCTCGTCCAAACAGGGAAACCATACGCTTTCTACATGCTTATTCCGGACTTCGGTTTTCGTGCCGTGGCAAGACCCGGACCACCAATCACGGCCTTATCCCCTAAATTTTCACCACGCCGGCGGGGCACGACGGGGCTATTTCCGATTTAACTGCACCGCTTGATCAAAGAGCTTCGGAACAACAGCTTTTGAGCGATGTCTCGTCCCTCTACCTGGTAGTGGGATAAAGCCAGTAATCTACTATGCTTCGATTAGGCAGCGAGAGCATACTTGTTTTCGCCAGATAAATTTTTGACCGAATGTATTATGGAGTCTACAGCCGTCACTCCGCATGCTTACGTACCATCTCAGCCCGCTGTCAAATCCAGTCAACCCCATGATGATAAATGCGTCACCCGCCGGTAACAGCTGCAAAGATAAGCATTTTCTCCGACACCGTAGGTTTTTATTTAAATAATTTGCGTATCTTTGCAATAATTTTGAGAAAATGAAGTTTTTATTTAATAACGTCATTAATACAGTTCAAGAACTTCGATACTGAATATGAAGAAATATATCGTTTCTGCCCTTATGCTCCTGGCCGCCGTGACAACAACACACGCACAGTCTTCCATGACAGACCAGGCTGTGATGGAGTATGTGATAGAAGAGCATGAGAAAGGTACATCGCAGTCGCAGATCGTGACGCAGCTGATACAGAAAGGCGTAAGCATAGACCAGATACGCCGCGTGAAGAAGAAATACGAGAGGGAAGTGGGCGACAAGTCGCTCGGAGCCAAGAACCTGACCACCTCCGGCAAGAACAAGGACCGCACGAGAGAGAACAACGGCAAGAAGAAAAGAAACGACGACAAGGAGGGCAACGTATCGAAGTACAGGATGAAGGACGGCAGGATAAAGCCGCAGATCACCCACACCTTCGACGAGAACGATAAGGACTACCTCCTGATGCAGCGCGAGCTGAGCACGTTCATGCCCGACTCCGACGAGATATACGACAAGGAGTATCTCGAGATGATGATGATGAAGCAGGACAAGGACAAGAACAAGCGAAAGGTCTTCGGCCGCGACATCTTCAACAACAAAGACCTGACCTTCGAACCGGCCATGAACATCGCCACGCCGAAGAACTACCGCCTCGGACCGGGAGATGCCGTGTTCATCGACATCTACGGAGCATCGCAAAAGACCATCGAGAGCACGGTGACGCCCGAGGGCATGGTGGTGATTGAAGACTACGGGCCAGTCAGCGTGAGCGGCCTCACCGTCGACGAGGCCAACGCCCGTCTGCGCTCGACACTCGGCTCACGCTTCAGCAGCTCGAAGGTGACACTCTCCGTAGGCCAGACAAGGACGATACTCGTCAACGTCATGGGCGAGGTCAAGACGCCGGGCACCTACACGCTGTCGGCCTTCGCCACCGTGTTCCATGCCCTGTACATGGCCGGCGGCATCAGCGACATCGGCACGCTGCGCAATATCAAGGTGTTCCGCAACAACCGCCTCGTCAGCACGGTCGACATCTACGACTACATACTGAACGGCAAACTGAAAGGAAACGTGCGCTTAGCCGACAACGACGTCATCGTGGTAGGGCCTTACGACTGCCTCGTCAACATCACGGGAAAGGTCAAGCGCCCGATGTTCTACGAGATGAAGAAGAGCGAGAGCGTGGGCACGCTCCTGAAATATGCCGGCGGATTCACCGGCGACGCCTACAAGAAGTCGGTCAGACTGATACGCAAGGCCGGCACGCAATACTCGGTATACACGGTGAACGAGTTTGACATGAACACGTTTCACCTCGACGATGAAGACTCGCTGAGCGTAGACTCCATCCTGCCGAGATACTCGAACATGGTGGAGGTCAAGGGTGCCGTGTTCCGCCCGGGCATGTATCAGGTGGGCGGCGACATCAACTCGGTGCGCTCGCTCATAGAGAACGCCGAGGGACTGACCGAGGATGCCTTCACCGCACGCGCCGTGATGCACCGCATGAAGCCCGACCGCACGCTCGAGGTGGTGGCCGTCGACATCGCCGGGATAATGAGCGGCCGCGTGGCCGACATCCCGCTGCGCAACGAGGACGTGCTCTACATACCGAGCAAGAAGGAACTTCAGGAGGAGCAGACGCTCACGATACACGGTGAGGTGATATACCCCGGAGTGTATAAATATGCCGACAACGAGACGGTGGAAGACCTCATACTGCAAGCCGGAGGCCTCAACGACGCCGCCTCTATAATGAAGGTCGACGTGGCAAGGCGCATAGCAGACGCTGCCGCCACGACGTCATCGGACACGATAGCGCATACCTTCTCGTTCGCCATCAAGGACGGGTTTGTCATCGACGGCCAGCCCGGCTTCGTGCTGAAGCCCTACGATGAGGTATACGTCCGCACTTCGCCCGGCTATTTCAAGCAGCAGAACGTCAATGTGGAGGGCGAGGTGCTCTACTCCGGCACGTACACGCTATCCAAGAAGAGCCAGCGCCTTAGCGAGATGATTAAGCAGGCCGGAGGCGTCACCAACACCGCATACGTCAAGGGAGCACGACTCGAGCGCAAGATAACGCAGGACGAGCGCATGAAGATGGAGGACGTGCGCAAGCTCCTCCTCGCACAGAGCGGCGAGAAGGATACCCTCGACATGAAGAAGCTCGACTTCGGAGAGACCTACTACGTGGCCATCGACCTCGACAAGGCCATGGAGCAGCCCGGAAGCAACTACGACGTGATACTGCGCGAGGGCGACCGCATCATCGTTCCGGAATATTCGAGCACGGTGAAGATAAGCGGCGACGTCATGTCGCCCACCACCGTGGCATACCGCGAGGGCAAGGGCGTGAACTACTACATCGACCAGGCCGGAGGCTGGGGCAACCGCGCAAAGAAGAGCCGCACCTTCATCGTATACATGAACGGAAGCAAGGCCCGCGTGGGATACGGCGTGAAGCCGCTGCCCGGATGCGAGATCATCGTGCCGAGCAAGGAAGCATCGAAGAAGATGAGCACCGCAGAGATAGTCTCCATCGGCTCGAGCACGGCGTCGATAGCCACGATGCTCATAACGATAGCCAACCTGATGAAGTAAAAACAGCATGATCATGGAAAGTAACAACCCCGTAAGACAGATAGATTTCGTAAAGATATCCAAGGCCGCCATGAAGCGGAAGAGGCTGTACATATACAGCCTGCCGGCCGCATTCGCTATAGCATGCTTCATCATCCTGTCCGTACCGCGCTACTATACATGCACCGTGAAGCTGGCACCGGAGATGTCGAGCCTCAACGCAAGCTCGCTGAACGACATTGCCTCATCGTTCGGCTTCGACATAGGAGGAGCCTCGGGCAGCAACGATGCCATCTTCCCGGAGATGTATCCGGAACTCATGGAGTCGGTGACATTCCGCACCGGCCTGTTCCCGATAGACGTACATACCGCCGACGGCGAGATAAACACCACATACTATGACTATCTGGCCAACAAGCAGAAAGCCCCGTGGTGGAGCGTCGTCAAGTCGAAGATAAGCCGTCTGTTTGCCGAGAAGCAGCCGGCAGGCAACGGCAAGGTAGACCCGTTCCGCATGACGAAAAGACAGAAAGACGTCTGCGACATGATTGGCGACAAGATAATATGCGACGTTGACAAGAAAAACTCCGTCATCTCCATCACCGTCACCGACCAGGACGCACTCATCTGCGCCACCATGGCCGACTCCGTGCGCACACGCCTGCAGGCCTTCATCACCGAGTACCGAACCAACAAGGCCAAGATAGACTACGAATACACCAAAGGCCTGTACGCGGAAGCGAAAAAAGGCTACGAGAAAGCACGCCAGATATATGCCGCTTACGCCGATGCGAACACCGACCTGACCCTGACGAGCTTCAAATCGAAGGTCGACGACCTTGAGAACGAGATGCAGCTGAAGTTCAACACCTACAGTTCGGTGAGCATCCAGCTCCAGGCCGCAAGGGCAAGGGTGCAGGAGCGCACGCCGGCGTTCACCACGCTGCAGGCTGCCTCCGTGCCCATAAAGCCTGCCGGACCGAAAAGAATGATATTCGTCGCCGCCATCACGCTCCTCACTTTCGTGATCACGACAATCTACGCAGCATACAAGGAAGACTGTTTCTAAGCATACCGGGAATAAGGACAGATGATATCCTTTCTTATATTGATACACATCACGGTCTTCCTGCTGTCTTTAATAGAGGAAAGAATCAGGGCGTACGCCAAGCCGATATACATCAGTTTAGGCGTAATCCTCATATTATGCGCCGGCTTCCGCGAGATAGGGATTGACAATGACTCGGAACAATACGAGTATTACTTCAGCCATTACAACGACAAGGTGCTCATGCTGACTGTCGAATACTCGTTCCAGTGGCTGTCGCGAATCCTCAACTACCTGTCCGACGACGTGCACATAATACTCCTCGCCTACGCGGCGATGGCCATAACGATAAAGTTCTACGCCTTCCGCAGACTGTCGGAAAGCTGGTTCATGCCCGTCGTGATATACATAGGATACTACTTTATCATGCACGAGCTGACCCAGATACGTGCCGGAGTGGTGTCGAGCCTGCTCCTTTTAGCCATCATCCCGCTTGCCGAGGGCCGTAAGAAACTCACGTTTCTCATCCTCTGCCTCGGATGCTTCTTCCATTACTCCACATTCGCCATGTTCCCGATGCTCTTCCTCAACAACAACGGGCTCACCCGACGGAAGCGCATCATCTGGGCGGCCATCGTGCCGGCGGCATATATCATCTACTTCTCGGGCAACAACCTGTTCCTCGACCTGCCCATCCCGTACATCGGAGACAAGCTCGCTTCGTATCAGAAACTTAGGGACAAGGGACTCCTCAGCAGCGAGATAAACGTGTTCAACGCCGTATTCATGGTGACAATCTTCACCTACTTCTACATCCTTTACTTCTACGACACGGTGATAAAGCACAACAAATACCTGCCCCTGATGCTCAAGATGACAGGCGTCTCAATATGCATCTTCATCATCTTAGCGTTCATTCCCGTGATTGCATACCGCATAAACGCCCTCTACGGGATTGTGACGATAATCCTGTTCACCAACATTTACTACACGATAAACCCCGGATGGCTTGCCAGGAGCGTGGTCGGGGTGATAGGAATAGTGCAGTTTATGATAAACGTGTTCTACACGAAACTGCTCCATCCATAGGCGGAGGCAGCGCGACAGTAAAGGGGAAAGACAATCAAAAGTATCAATACATACAACAACCGGCCAAGAGATGTTTCAAATCAGCAGATATAAGACAATCCTTTCAAACTTCACATACCTGTCAATACTGAACGGGCTTGACATCCTGCTGCCTCTCGCCATCATACCGTATATAACCAATGTGGTCGGAGCGACATACTTCGGACACTACGCCTTCGTGCTCGTGCTCGTCCAGAACATCAACATCCTGACCTCATACGGCTACCTGTTCTCCGCGACGAAGAAGATATCGCAGAACCGCGACGACATCAGCGCCGTCAACCGGACGTTCTGCGCCGTCATCGCGGGGCGCCTGCTCATTGCCGTCGCCGCCGTCGCCGCCGTGCTTCTGCTGTCCGGCGTGCTCTTCGCCGACGGCATACAGCTGTTCATGTTCCTCACGGCATTGGGCATGATATTCGGCGACGTGTTCATCCCCACGTGGCTCTTCCAGGGTCTCGAGCGCATGAAATACGTCACGATAGTCAACTCCGCGTCGAAGATAGCGTTCACCCTGCTCGTCATCCTCGTGGTGAGGGAGAAGCAGGACTACCGCCTAATCCTGCTCATGAGTTCTGCCGGCTACCTCCTTGCCGCCTCGCTGAGCATGATTCTCGTGCGCCGGCAGTTCGGGCTCACGCTGCATGTCCCGTCACGGGCCGCCGTATCGGCAGAGCTCCGCGAGGGCCTGCCGCTGTTCCTGTCCACCATCGGCATGTCACTGTACCGCAATATCAACGTGCTCGTGCTCAACTTCTTCGTCAGCAGCGCCTCAGTGGGCGTATATGCTCTGGCCGAGAAGGTTATAAAGGCCTGCCAGTCGCTCATAAACCCCATATCGCAGGCCCTGTTCCCCTACTTCGGCTACCGCATGCGCAGCGGGCAGGAGGCGGGCCGCAAGGGCGACATCCGCACGCTGTGGAAGATTTCCGCCGTCTTCGCGGTGCTCCTGCTCATGGCCTCAGCGTGTATCTACCTATTCTCGGGAGTGCTCTCCGGCCTGCTCGGCGACGACTTCGACAAGGCAGCCCCGATGCTCGACATGATGATACCGGTGCTTATCTTCGGATGTCTCAACTACCTGCTCGGCTTCGTCGGCCTCGTAAACATGAACCGCCAGAGGTTCTTCTTCTACGCCGTCATGTCGTCAGGAACCGTCGCCCTGCTCACGCTCGTGGCCCTCGTGCCGCTGATCGGCGTCGAGGCCGGCGCCATCTCCATGGACATCTCCGAGATAATACTGTTCATCTGCTGCTCCATTAAACTGATAAAGATATACAGACAATGATAAAACCGATAGCTGACATAATACGCAAGACAGGCATCTTCTGCGACTCCGTGCTCGGAGAGTGCGTCAAGGCATACCTCCGGATGAAGGGTTTTGAATGCTCCGGAAGCGGAGTCTACGGCGGCGCGCCGCGCAAGGAGAGAGTCATCGTATCGCTGACGAGCTACGGCCGCCGCGTGGAGTCGGTGCTGCCGTTCACTATATACTCGCTGCTGCACCAGAGGATGAAGCCCGACATGGTGGTGCTGTGGCTCGACCGCGACAACTGGAACGCCTCGAACATCCCCCCGCGCCTGCAAGTCCTGCAACGCGCCGGCCTCACCATACGCTTCTGCGACGACCTGCGCTCATACAAGAAGCACGTGCCGGCTCTCGAGGAGTTTCCCGACGACCTCGTGATTACCGTCGACGACGACTTCTACTACTCATCCGACTTCATCGGCCGCCTTGTCGAAGCCTGGCATGCAGACCCCACAAGGATATACACCCACAGGGCCCATCGCCCGCTGTTCGCCGCCGACGGCAGCCTGAAACCCTACAACGACTGGCAGATGCTGATTCACGGCACCGCCGAAAGCCCTGTCTTCGCCACTACGGGAGGCGGCTGCCTCTTCCGCCGCGACCTGCTCCATGCCGACGCCACGGATGCCGGCCTGTTCCGCGAACTGTGCCCGATGGCCGACGATGTGTGGTTCTACTTCATGGGCGTGCTTGCCGGGACGCCCACCGAGGTGCTGCCGTTCCGGCCGTACGCGATGATTCCGCTCGACAACTTCTTCCAGGTCACGCACAAAGGGACAAACCTTTCCAGCGTGAACTGCAAGGAATCATACAATGATACACAGATAAAGAATGTGATGAAGCACTACGGCATCAGTCCCGCCGACTTAGTGCTGCGGTGAAGTCGTCACGGCTCACCGAGTCCTTGCGCCATGCGTCACGCACCACCCGGGCCATCAGCCGCACCGAGGGGTATACGCCGTAACCGCTGCGGGCCAGCAGCAGCGGCACGTACATGATGTTCGCAAGGCTCCACGGCAGGTAGAACCACAGCCGGCTGCTCAGCCGCATGTCTATGAAGCGGTTGAGATAGTGGATGTAAATCTTGCCCATGCTGCCGTGCTGCGCCGTCGACGCGCTGACCTTGTGATATATCTTCGACTCCGGCACGCAGGCCATACGCCGCCCTTCGCGTGCCATACGCAGGCAGAAATTGAAGTCTTCCTCACCGAAGAAGAACCTCTCCGTGAACACGCCGCCATCCGCCCGGAGCACTGAAGGCCTGAAAAAGAGCGCGCACCCCGTGACGAACGACACCCCGAAACTCTCCCTGCTGCGCAGCGAGTCAAGCCGCGCGTCGGCATAATGATACTTCCTGAAGCCGTGGCTCAGCCGTCCGCCGCAGTTCCATATCATACCGCGGTCGGCGTTGTAGCATATCAGCGGCGTCATCACCTCCACGTCCCCGTTATGCGCGGCAAAGGCCGTCAGCCGGTCGAGGAAGTCCGGTTCGACAACGGTGTCGTTGTTCAGGAGCAACATATAGTCGGGCATGACGCCCGCGAGCAGCCTAAGCCCCTCGTTGTTGCCCCTTGCGAATCCCATGTTTTCCCCCGCGTCGTACACTATGCACTCCCTGTTTTCCGGGGCGCGGCTCAGCCGGCAGCCGCGGCTCAGCGTACGGCTGTTTATCCCGCTGCCACTCAGGAAGCGGGATATCTCATGCACCGAGCCGTCGGTGGAGCCGTTGTCAACGACTATGACGAAGAAGTCGGAAGACATGCGGTACAGCGATTCCAGGCACTCTATGGTGTCGCCATACCCGTTCCAGTTTAGGATTATTATTCCAGTCATGCTCTACTGCCCCTTTCCTGTATCGTTATAACACTGCTGCCAGCCCATAATCAGTATTTACGGAAGTACATCCGCAGGCGGTCGGAGACAAGCGTCATCCTGTCGCTGCTGAGGCGCTCTATCTTGAGATGCGGCTCAAGGGAGCTGAGTCCGTAATGGTGTAGCAGCGCCGGGTCGGTAATCTTTATGTCGTTGGAGTCTCTGTTGTCGATGTAGGGGTCCGAGAGGAACAGCGAGTCGCCCGCATGGTCGAAGCGGAAGAACACCTTGCGCGCCTCTCCCTTCGTGTCCACCATCTCCAGCAGCCTCATCTGCACGGCCCAGAATATGCCCATGCCGCGCGTGTCGGCCGTTCCTCCCGTGGCGAGCGTATCCGCGGAATACATCTGCCAGTAGCCGTCGAGGTCGCCGTTATCAGACATCTCCAGTTCACACGACGTCGTAAGTGCCAGCATTGCCAGCATTATATATACAAGTTTTCTCATTTCTTCTTCCTTTTATCCTTGTTGCCTATCAGTCCGGCGCGCGCCACGGTCAGCTGCACACCCCAGTTGTTTCCCATCAGTTTGCCGAAGTCGGCGGCGAGCCCGCCCCTCACGCTCCATCCCACCAGGCGCGATGATTCCGGAAAGTCGTACGTGGCCTCGGCCAGCAGGCTGAGGTTCTCCTTCGGATTGTCATACGGCTCCGACGTCGGCTGGAAGTAAGTGCCGTATCCTTTCTGCCATGTGGCCAGCACGCGGTATCCCAAATAGTACGACGGATTGCCCGCGAGGCCGAGGTGGAAGGCATAGAAGCGGTTGTCCTTGACCACTATCCGTCCGTCGTCATTGTATATGGGAGAGAGGTAGAGCGGGTTTCCCATCACCTGCCCCCAGTGCTGCCATCCGGTGAAGATGTAGTGGTTGTAGTAGTTGTCGATGCCTCCCACGTGGTCTGGGAAGCTCTCCGTGCGGTCATGGTATACCGGTCCGCTCTGATATTTGGTATACATGTATTCAAACACGATATTGTTCAGCAGCGTGCTGTTACGCAGTTTCAGCTCCGCCCCCAGCATGATGTCCTTCAGTCCGTAAAGTACGTAGCGGCGTTTCTTGCTCACGTTCCACTCCTCGCCCTCGCCGTAGCCGTCGTAGTCGAGGTGGAACAGGCCCGAATGGTCTTCAAAGAAGTGGTCGGCGTATATGCCGAGATACCATGTCTCGTAGTTGAAGTTGAGCCGTGCGACCCAGCTTCCCAGCTGGTTGCCCGCCGCGTTCTGGTATGTTGTCTCCACGGTCTCGCCCCCTCCGGGAATCAGTGCGTCGAAGAAAGCGCCCGGACCGGACTCATTCTCAATCCTCCTCATCGTGCCGTCGTCCTGCCGCACGTATGACGTACCGCCGAACTGGCATGCCATCTCGAGGCCCAGCTCAAGGGATACGGGGTAGTATCTGTAGTCGTTACCAATCTTCAGATATCCCGCCTTGCTGTGGTAGAGCACGTTCTCGGTATATTTCGACTGCCGTGCGGTGAAGTCGGCCTGCCAGTTGTCGTCGGTGAACATTCCGTAGGCGATATGTCCTTTGATGCTGAGCCAGCCCTTGGTGAACGGCAGGGCATAGTATTCCGGCAGGGAGAGGCGCACCTGCGGCACGGGGCGGGCGTTTATTCCGAGGGTCTGCGAGCCCGAGCTGAGGCGGCTGTTCTTGAGTTCCATGGGCTGCTCCTTGCTCCCGACGGTGAGCAGTCCCTTCAGCCAGCGCACCTCGCCGTATGCCTGCTGCACCACGGCGCGGCTCGTGAAGCCGTGTGTCAGGGCGAGGTCGAGGCCGTAGCCTATCGCCCAGCGGCGCGTAGAGTCTGTTGCCACGGGTCGTGCCAGTGCCGCCCGCACATATCCGTTGGTCTCGTCGAGCGAGCTGAGTCCGTATTTATTGGCATTGAGCCACAGGGGCGTCTTGCCCTTAGAGACGGAGCCCTGCACCTCAACCTTGTAGCCGAGGTTCTCCGTGAGGTCCTGCGCCGTCGCCAGACTGGTGATGCCGACGGCAAGGAGTGTTGTTAATAGTCTGTTCATCTGAACCTATACCTTATATATTATCTTATTAATAACGCAGGGTTGGGCTTTTTATTATATCACGCTGCGGGATATAATAGGAGCTCTCCGAGGACTCGGAAGACTCTGAGGGCTCCGAGAGTTCGGAATATCATGAGCTCTCCGAGGGCTCTGAGGGCTCGGAAGCCTCCAGAAGCGCCAGCCCGCGATGCTGCAACGGGCAGGCTTTGACGGTGCCGCGGGCTGCCCGTGACGGCGCAATCGGTTGCCCGCCATGGATGCCTGCCTGCTTCCAAATGCGTTTGTGCCAGCTATCAAAAGTGTTTTTGAGAGCTTGACCAATCGCTTTTGAGAGCTGTCGAAAACGCCGCCCGAGAGCCGGCAGCATGCTCCGCCTTTTTAAATTTTCCGCGTTTAGTATCTCTTTAACGGAAAAAATGTGTACCTTTGCATTTCGATTTACCAATAATGCACTTACAGGCTGAGACAAATGAACTTTAAAACGGTGACGGTCATTTGCCCTATATACAATGAGGAAAGATTCATTGAGGGCTTTATCGGTTCCATCTTGATGCAAGACTATCCGGCAGACAGGCTGGAGATATTGCTGATAGACGGCATGAGCAGCGACCATACCCGTGAGACAGCCATGCGGTGCGCCGCCGGACACGACAACATCCGCATCGTCGACAATCCGGAGAAGACCGTGCCCTACGCCCTGAACCGCGGCATAACCATGGCCGGCGGCGAGGTCATCGTCAGGCTCGACGCCCACTGCACCTACCCCACCAACTATATATCGCGCCTCGTCGGCGAACTGTACCGCCTTGAGGCGGACAATGTCGGCGGACTGTGGCACACGCTGCCGGCAGACAGCAGTGCCGTCTGCACGGCCATCGCCATAGGGTCGAGCCATCCGTTCGGCGTGGGAGGGTCTACGCACAAGATTGGCACGGACCGGGTGATGAAGGTCGACACGGTGCCGTTCGGCTGCTACCGCAAGGACGTCTTCGACCGCATCGGCCTCTTCGACGAGGAGCTCGTGCGCAATCAGGACGACGAGTTCAACGCCCGGCTGATAAAGAACGGAGGCTCGATATACATCATTCCCGACATCGTCATCGAGTATGCGGCCCGCGACAGCATGGCCAAGATGCGCAAGATGTACTTCCAGTACGGCCTGTTCAAGCCGTTAGTGAACAAGAAGCTGGGCTCTCCGGCCACGGTGCGCCAGTTCTTCCCCGCGCTGTTCGTCGCCGGGGTGGTGCTCGGACTGCCGCTCTCGCTGGCATTCCGCCACGTGATGTACGTCTATGCGGCCGTGCTCGCCCTCTATCTGCTCATCGGCATACTCATCGGTATCCGCCAGGGATTCAGGCACGGCAAGCCCGTGCTGGCACTGCTGATGCCCTACACGTTCCTGAACATACACGCGAGCTACGGCATCGGATACCTCTACGGAATATACAAAGTAGTGACCCACAAGAAATTCAACGTCAAACCAAACAGATAGGAATATTATGAAGATACCCTTTTCCCCGCCATATGTCGACGAGAGCGTCATCGCCGAGGTGACAGACTCACTGCGCTCGGGCTGGATAACCACCGGTCCGAAGGTGAAAGCACTTGAAGAAGAGATAGCAAAGATATCCGGCACCAAGGCCGTGCTCTGCGTGAACTCGTGGACGTCGGGCGCCATCATGATGCTACGCTGGCTCGGAGTGAAGGCCGGCGACGAGGTCATCGTGCCGGCATATACCTACAGCGCCACGGCATTAGCCGTGCTGTGGGCAGGCGCCAAGCCGGTGATGGTCGACTCGGGAGAAGACTTCAACATATCCGTCGACGGCATACGCAAGGCCATCACGCCGCGCACCAAGGCGATAATGCCTGTCGACATAGCCGGATTCCCGTGCGACTACGACCGCATCATGGCGCTCGTCAGCGAGCCGGAGATAAAGGCAATGTTCACCGCGGAGTCTCCCGTGCAGGAGAAGATGGGCCGCATCACCGTCATCAGCGACTCAGCCCACTCCATCGGCGCGAGCCACAACGGCAAGCGCACGGGCACCGAGACGGACATCACGATATTCTCGCTGCATGCCGTCAAGAACGTCACCACGGCCGAGGGAGGCGCCATCTGCCTCAACCTGCCCGAGCCGTTCGACAACTTAGAGCTATACCCCACGCTGCGCATGATGGCGCTCAACTGCCAGACTAAGGACGCGTTCACCAAGAGCAAGGCCGGCGGCTGGAGATACGACATCGTCGGAATGGGCATGAAGATAAACATGGCCGACGTCAACGCGGCCATCGGCCTCGCCCAGATACGCCAGTATGACGCCCTGCTCGAGAGGCGCAGGCACATCTTCGAGGTCTACGCCGAGGCCTTCGCAGGCCACGACTGGGCAATAACGCCGCCCGCCATGTCGGCAAACAAGAAGAGTTCGTGCCACGTGTACGCCCTGCGCATCGCAGGATTCACCGAGCAGCAGCGCGACGCCATGATAGACGAGATAACCAAGAAGGAGGTCGCCGTCAACGTGCACTTCATCCCCATGCCGATGCTCACGCTCTTCAAGGGTATGGGCTACGACATCAACGACTACCCTCAGGCATACAGCAACTTCGCACGCGAGATTTCGCTGCCCATCTATCCGCAGCTGACCGACGAGCAGGCGCGCTTCGTTGCCGGCGCCGTGATAGAGGCTTACAACAAGGTGGTGCATGACACGGCTCTTTGACGTGATTCTCTCGGCCGCCGGACTGATATTGCTGTCGCCGCTGTTCGCCGTCATATATATATTAATATGTATGGAGAGCCGCGGCGGCGGGTTCTACAGCCAGGAACGGATAGGACGCGGCGGACGCCCGTTCAGGCTGTACAAGTTCCGCTCGATGCGCAAGGGAGCCGACAGGCAGGGCCTCATCACCGTGGGCGGGCATGACCCGCGGATAACGCGGACGGGCTACTTCATACGCAAGTACAAGCTCGACGAGCTGCCCCAGCTGTGGAACGTGCTCACCGGCGACATGAGCCTCGTGGGCCCGCGCCCCGAGGTGGCGCGCTATGTGGCCATGTATACCGACGAGCAGCGCAGGGTGCTGAGCGTCAGGCCGGGCATCACCGACCATGCGTCGATAGAGTATGCCGACGAGAACACCATCCTCGGGCAGGCCGACGACCCCGACCGCACATACGTGGAGAAGGTAATACCGGACAAGATACGGTATAACATGATATACATCGACAACCATACAGTCTGTGAATACTTCAGGATTATCTTCCTCACATTCCGCAGAATAATAAAATAAAGAGGGCTTTCCCTACTCTTTCCATAATAAAAGACATGTTTTTGCGTTTATCATTTAAACGTAATAAACTATTTAAGATACATTCATGAGGTATTTCGATAAACTCGTCAACTGGTACTTCAACAAGAAGTCATTGCCTTTTTGGTGTATATTCATCATAGACAATGCGATAGTTTTCTTTTCGTATCTATTCGTATTCCAGCAGTTCAACAGCGGCGAGAAGACCCTCGAGGTCATCGGCACGCTGTCCGTCACGCTGCTTGTATACCTCCTCTTCTATACCATAGGCTTCCGCATCATGCGCACCTATTCGGGCATACTTCGCTACTCGTCGTTCATCGACCTGCAGCGGGTGGGCTTCGCCGTGCTCTTCGGCACGGCCTTCACCTACGCCCTGCACTACCCCATGTATGAAAGCAGCTACTTCGTGCACATCAGCGGCCGGGAGATCATCATCGCATCGATACTCTCCACGCTGCTGCTCTGGATGACGCGGATACTCGTCAAGACGCTCTACGACGTGTCGTTAGTGAGCATCAACGCCAAGTATGCCTATATATACGGCGTGAAGAACGGGGGCATCGGCATCGCCAAGCGCATCCGCAACGAGAAGCCCACGCGCTTCCAGCTGCGCGGATTCGTATCCGACGACAAGAACACGGAAGACAAGTACCTCATGGGCGTGAAGGTGCACAAGCTCGATGACAAGCTGATAGAGAACATGAAAGACAACGGCATCGAGGCGCTCATCGTCTCGCCGTTCCGCGCCAGGACGTTCCGCAACAACGAAAAGCTGCAGGACGAACTGATGAAGGCAGGCATACACATCTACATGACGCAGGAGGAGAAGGAGTGGGACGAGAACGACGAGGCCCCGCAGCTGAAGGAGATAAGCATCGAAGACCTGCTGCCGCGCGACGAGATACAGGTAGACATGAAGTCGGTGGGCGCCCAGCTCACGGGCAAGCGCATCGTCATCACCGGCTCGGCCGGAAGCATCGGCAGCGAGATGGTGAGGCAGATCGCCGTATACAAGCCGGCAGAGATGATGCTCATAGACCAGGCCGAGACCCCACAGCACGACCTGCGGCTGGCCATGAGAAAGTCGTTCCCCGACCTGAAGGTGAACATCATCGTGACAAGCATCTGCGACAGCCGCCGCATGAGGCACATCTTCTCCACGTTCCGCCCCGACTACGTGTTCCACGCAGCGGCCTACAAGCACGTACCGATGATGGAGGACAACCCCAGCGAGAGCGTCGAGAACAACGTATTGGGCACGAAGACCATCGCCGACCTCTCCGTAGAGTACGGCGTGAAGAAATTTGTGATGATATCGACGGACAAGGCCGTGAACCCGACCAACGTGATGGGATGCTCCAAGCGCATCTGCGAGATATACGTGCAGAGCCTCGACAAGGCCGTGAAGGAGGGCAAGGTGAAGGGCGAGACGCAGTTTGTGACGACGCGCTTCGGAAACGTGCTCGGCTCTAACGGCTCCGTGATACCGCTCTTCAAGGAGCAGATAAGGCACGGAGGACCCGTC
The DNA here is from genome assembly GCA_905216025.1 of uncultured bacterium. Lineage (GTDB taxonomy): Bacteria > Bacteroidota > Bacteroidia > Bacteroidales > Bacteroidaceae > Prevotella. Next base: position 47,966 of record CAJMSE010000006.1, read on the forward strand.
ACCGTGACCGACCCCGAGATACTGCGCTACTTCATGCTCATCCCCGAGGCATGCAAGCTGGTGCTCGAAGCGGGCACGAAGGGCAACGGCGGAGAGATTTTCGTGTTCGACATGGGCAAGCCGGTGAAAATCGCCGACCTGGCCAAGCGCATGATAATGCTGAGCGGCGCGAAGAACGTGGAGATAAAATACACGGGCCTGCGCCCTGGCGAGAAGCTCTACGAGGAGGTGCTCAACGTGGCCGAGACGACGAAGCCGTCGTTCCACGAGAAGATACGCATCGCCAGCGTGCGCGAATACGACTACGGTTTCGTTTGCAGCGAGATTGACAGCCTGATAGAGACGAGCCGCAGCTTTGACGACATGGCGACGGTGAAGAAGATGAAGAGCATCGTGCCCGAGTATAAGAGCAACAACTCCGTTTACAGTGTCCTCGACTAAACAACCCGCGAACCACTGATGGACAAGATAAAAAGAACAATCGACATACTCTGCTCCGCCACAGGACTCATCCTGCTGTCACCGGTATATGCGGTCATCATCGCGGCCATCAAGATAGGCAGCCGCGGCCCCGTCATCTACCGGCAGGAACGCATCGGACTGCACGGCAAGCCCTTCTCGATATACAAGTTCAGGACGATGGTGGTGAACACCGAGGAGGACGGCATCCCGCAACTGGCCGAGACAAACGACAGCAGGCTGACGAAGATAGGCAAGATACTGCGCGAGCACCATCTCGACGAGCTGCCGCAGCTGTGGAACGTGCTCACGGGAGACATGAGCCTCGTGGGCCACAGGCCGGAGCGCAAATACTTCATAGACAAGATCATGGAGCTACGGCCCGACTATGCCGAACTGTACGCCATACGGCCGGGCATCACCTCGATGGCGACGATATACAACGGGTATACCAACACCATAGAGAAGATGATACGCCGGCTCGACATGGACCTCGAATACCTGCACGGACGGTCCACCATGCTCGACCTGAAGATTCTGGCAAAGACGGCCGTCAAGGTCTTTGCGGGCAAGAAGATATAGAGCTTTAGGGATTTTCCCACCGCATTGTAGGGATAATCCCTTTGCACGGCGGATTTTTTATTGTTACTTTGCAGCAAGGAAACGGTACTGCAACGTATCGCAAGGCAACAATAAAGTATAACCATATAAAAGACTGACGATTATGAAAAAGGTTCTGATGATGATAACGGTGATGATACTCACAGCGGTATCCGCCGACGCCATGAGCTACGAACAGGCACGCAGGGAGGCCCTGTTCCTGACAGACAAGATGGCTTACGAGCTCAACCTGACCGACGAGCAGTATGAGGCGGCCTACGAGATAAACCTCGACTACCTCATGGGCGTGACCAGCCGAAACGACGTCTTCGGCACATACTGGACCCGCCGCAACCTCGACATCAGCTACATACTGCTCGACTGGCAGTGGAACGCCTTTAGGGCCGCCACATATTTCTACAGGCCGCTCTACTGGAGCGCCGGCTACTGGCACTTCGGAATATATGCACGCTATCCCCGCCGCGACTACTTCTACTTCGGCCGGCCGGCCTTCTACGTATCGTACAGGGGCGGACACAGCTGGAGACACTACAGCGGAGGCAGCTACTACCACGGCCGCAGAAACGACTTCCACCGCGGAAACGGACACACCGGACTGAGAGACAGATGGGACAAGGGCGACTTCCGCAACGGACGGACAGGCAGCACGCAAAGCTCGACGCACGTGACGGTGAACCGCGGAGACAACGGCAGCAACGGCAAGCACAGCTTCGGAGGCAGCCGCACCGGAGGTACATTCAGCGGAAACAGCACCGGTACACAGACCGGCAGGCCTTCATCGGGCACCGGAACACCGGCGGCAAAGCCCTCGACAAGTCACGGTACATTCGGCGGCAACCGCACGGGCGGCTCCATAAGCACCAGAAAGTTTGACGGAAGCGTGAAGAGCGCCGCCGGAACACTGGAAAAACAGCGGGGCACGACCGCCACGAAGACCACCACCACGACAACATCGGCAAGGCTGAGAACAGGCAGCGTGTCGCGCGAGGCAGCAGCAGAGCGCAGCAGCCGCAGTGCAGGCTCGTTCGGACTGTCGCGCAGCACTGGCAGCACGCAGAGCAGACCGGCATCGACAATGCAACCGCGCAGCGTCAGCAGCACACAGATGAGAAGCCGCGGGACTTTCGGAGGAGCCACAAGGAGCAGTGCCGGAAGCATCAGCAGCCACTCGGGAAGCATGAGAAGCAGTGCCGGCAGCATGAGAAGCAGCGCCGGAAACAACTCCGGCAGCAGCAAAGGAACATTCGGAGGCCGCAGGTGACCCCTGCGGCTTCTGCCGTTTTAAGCGGCGCGCACGGGGCGGCAGACAGGTAACGCTCCGGCAAATACCCATTCATAATCAATGTTTTTATTCTTCAAAAGTATTAAAATAATTGCCGGTTAACCGCAGGATTCTGTATATTTGCAATGTAAAAGAACAGAGACGATGAAAACATTACAAAGCGTAGTCTTCAGAGCGGTATGCTCGATAATAATCGGAGCACTGCTGATAAAATACCCGGACGATACCGCGGTATGGATAACCATAGTCATAGGAGGACTCTTCCTGCTGTCCGGAGTGATATCGATAGTGACATACATGAGCATAAAGCGGCGCGGACAGACGACCACCGTGTTCGACAGCAACGGCAGGGTGATATCCGACGGCAGGCCCACATTCCCTCTTGCAGGAACAGGCAGCGCAGTGCTCGGAATGATACTCGTAATCAGTCCTGGGACGGTGATAAGCGCCATGTCGTATATCATCGGAGCCATACTCATCCTCGGAGCTGCCAACCAGATGCTGAACATCGTGACGGCAGGACGCCTCGGACGCATCACGCCGGTGCTGTGGATATGCCCGTCAATAGTGATGATTGTGGGCCTGATAGCCATCATAAGGCCCATGTGGATTGCCTCGGCCCCGTTCATCATCATGGGATGGTGCCTGCTGCTCTACGGAGTCACGGAGATTGTGAACGAACTTAAGATAAACTCGCACCGGAAGAGGATAGAACGCGAGATGGGGAAAACCGTATGAACGCGGCACCGCCACGCGTCAGATGCGCGTGACGATACCCTCGATATATACTTTAAGGATGTTTATGCCGGTCTTGTTGTCGCCGCCCTGCGGCACAATGAGGTCGGCATACTGCTTTGTAGGCTCGATGAACTGCTCGTGCATGGGCTTGAGCACGTCGAGGTAGCGGTCGATGACCATCTCGACGGTACGCCCACGCTCGACGACGTCGCGCCGGATGTTACGTATCAGGCGCTCGTCGGAGTCGGTGTCGACAAATATCTTCAGGTCCATCATGTCACGGAGCTTCTTGTTGAGCAGCGTCATGATGCCCTCGATGATGATTACCGGCTTCGGCTCCACATGCACGGTCTCCGGCAGGCGGTTGCACTTCAGGTATGAATATGTGGGCTGCTCGACGGCCTGCCCGGCCCTGAGCATGCGCACATGCTCGATGAGCAGCTTCCAGTCGAACGCGTCCGGATGGTCGAAGTTGATGGCACGGCGCTCTTCCTCGGTCATGGCCGACGTGTCGTTATAGTACGAGTCGAGCGGCACCACGGCCACACAGTGCGGAGGCAGCGCCTCTGCAATCTTTCTCACAACGGTGGTCTTGCCCGAACCGGTGCCACCGGCGATTCCTATTATTGTCATTCTCGGTTATTATTTAGTATATGGTCAATAGCTGTCTGTTCTACGGTCTGAAAGGCACGGCCGGCCGCAAGCGCCGCCACGGGTCACCGCTCAGGGGCCGTAAGTCCGAGGTATGCGAACACCTTATTATAATATAGGGCCTTGTTCTCGACGCTCATGGGGTATGCCCTTGACGAACTGGGCATGCGGTAGAGCCTCAGCCCGCGCCCGCGGAACGTAAAGGCCGAGTACTCGCCCACCTTGGGAGGCTGCACGCCGAAGTGTCGGCAGAAGACGTCTGTGGCCAGTTGCCCGGCAGTGACGACCGCACGGCACCGCGGCAGCAATCCGAGCATGCCGTCGAGGTCTGTCTGCTCCACGATGTCGAGGTCCTTGTCGGATGCCGTGTTCTTCGTGCGCCGCACCTTACTGGCCGTGTCGTACAGAGCCACGCCGCGGCTGCGCAGGAACGGGATGATGGCATCGAGGTCGAAACGCTTTTCCTCTTCGATGAGGAAACGGGTCTTGTCGCCGAAGAAGCAGATGCCGAAAATGCGCCACATGTCGTTCATATAGTTGGGATAGAAGAACGGCATGCACCACCGTTTCTCTGCCGGCGGGAACGTTCCGAGCATCAGCAGCGAGGCGTTCTCCGGCAGGAAGGGCTCGAAAGGATGACTCTCAATCTGCATGGCGGCCGTCATTTACGGTTCTTCACGAGGTATACGACGGTAGGCAGGTGGTCGCTGTATCCGTCGAGCCACTGTCCGCTGCCGAACGTACGCAGCGGACTTCCCTTGTATTTGCCGTCCTGCTGTATCATGTAGTCGCGGCGGAATATGCCGTGAGTGTGGTATTTCAGTTCCTTGCGGTCCTTGCGGCTGCCGCTGCCGAGCAGCGACGGCGACAGGATTATCTGGTCAAAGAGGTTCCATGCGCCCTTATACATCAGCGTGCCTGTGCCTTCCTTGACAAGCACGTTCCACCAGGGGTTGTACATATCGCCGCCGGTCACCGCGCCGATGTCCTGCCGTGCCCTCAGCTCCACTGCCATGGAGGGGTCTGTCGGGTCGTCGTTCATGTCGCCCATGATGAGTATCTTCACCTTGGGGTCGTCGCGCATGAGCGAGTCTTTGAGCGCCCTCAGCTGCCGCCCGCCCGACTCACGGTAGAACGAGCCGCTGAAACGGCTGGGCAGATGGCACACCACGACGGTGACATGCTCGCCTGCCAGCGTGCCGCTGACGGTCAGGAAGCCGCGCGTATGGAAGGCGCTGTCCTTGGCAAGCTCCTGCACGTAGGGCACGAGCTTGACGTCGCGCACGCTGAAGAGTCCGGGATTATAGAGCAGGGCGCAGTCTATGCCGCGGCTGTCGGGGCCTTCCACATGGCAGTATCTGTATCCGCGGGCGGCCAGTGCAGGCTGCGCCGTGAGGTCGTCGAGAGCCCGTGAGTTCTCCACCTCGCTGACGCCGATGACCGCGCAGCCTACGGACGCCGGCACGACGTCTGTTCCCATCTCGGAGAGCACGCGCGCCATGTTGCGCAGCTTGTGCGTATACTTGACGGTGTTCCACTCCTTTTTCGCCTCCGGCAGGTATTCATGGTCTTTCTTCCCCTCGTCGTGACAGGTGTCGAAGAGGTTTTCAAGATTGTAGAAACCCACTGCATAGACCGTCTGCCGCTTCCCGCGGGCCGACGTCTGCCCTGCCCCGCAGATGAGCAGCAGCGCCAATGCCAAAACAATTCTATTCATCATGTGTCTTATTTTCTTATGCAAATATCGGCATTTCCCGCGATATTTCCGCATGTCAGGCTTACTTTTTTTGCCCGAAACGCACCTATTTATATAAGTAGATTACAACAATTAGTTTATATTTTGAACACGGAGACACAGAGACACAGAGGGAAATACAACTCTGTGTCTCTGTGTCTCCGTGTTCAAAAAAAACTTATTATAAAGTAATAATAAAGAATTACTTAATAAGAGGTGCAGCAATTAAATGATGAAGTCATGATTATCCGATCATAGAAATGAAACGCAAAGACCGCAAAGACGCAAAGGTTTATTGCCATGGAGAGTATTACATGGGACGGGCTCTTTGCGTCTTTGCGGTCTTTGCGTTTCAAAAAACAGCCTATTGAACATCTGACAGCAAAATTTTCCGCCCCACTTCCTTCGTTATTCAGATTCTTTTTATTTATTTTGCACCGCATTCGCAGCAACGGATGCAAAACCGGATACGTAACCATTAAATACAAGTCATGGATATAAAAAGATTCATTCCCGCACTGATCTTCGTCCCGCTGATGCTCACCGCATGCGGAGACGATGGAGAGACAACAGACGGCGGCAACGGCAACGCCGGCACAAACCCCGACAACATCAACATGAACATCGCCACGGCAGAGACTCCCGAACTGTCGCGCCTCGAGTTTCCGAAAGTCAGGGGAGGACGCAGCAAGATTCTGACATACTACTCCGGCTCTGCCTACGGCCTGAACTACAGCGTGGAATGGGACGCAGAGAAGAAGTCGCAGCGCTGGAGCTGCTACGTGATGGTGGACCACAGGCATGCCGGGAACGACACCTGCCACACATATCGGGGCGATGCCGGACGCTACGACCCAAAGAAAAACCCAGGCAACCACCCGGGCGGCATCCAGTATCCGTGGGACCCCGACCTGCCGAAGGCTGACAGATGGCTCAGCGACCTGTTCTACGGCTCGGGCTATGACCACGGCCACATCTGTCCCTCGGCCGACCGCCAGTATTCCAAGGAGGCCAACTACCAGACGTTCTACATGACCAACATGCAGCCGCAGGATAACAATTTCAACGCCGGACTGTGGCAGGACATGGAGCAGAGGGTGCGCGACATCACGCCGACAGCCATCGGCGACACGCTGTTCGTATGCAAGGGAGGCACCATCGACAACGAGAGCCAGATAAAGACACGCATCAAAAACCAGATGATAGTGCCAAAATTCTTCTACACGGCAATGCTGATGAAGAAGGGCGGGAAGTATTCGGCCATGGCGTTCTGGGTGGAACACACCAACAAGAAGCTCACCGGCGACGACCTGCAGAAATATGCCGTCAGCATCGACGAACTCGAAAGCCTGACCGGCATAGACTTCTTCTGCAACCTGCCGGACAATATCGAGAAGGCGGTAGAGAGTTCGTTCGACTACAACGAGTGGACTACGAAGACGCCAAAAGCAGCCCTCAAATAACTATTTGCACACAAAAAGCCATCAAAATTTGCCCGTTCGGGAAAAAGTTTGTAACTTTGCGGCCTAAATAGAACATATTGTAACATTACATATTTATTTAAACTAAAATGAAAACAGGTATTCATCCAGAAAACTATCGCCCCGTCGTATTCAAGGATATGTCCAACGGCGATATGTTCCTTACACGTTCTACATGCAAGACTACAGATACAGTAGAATTTGAAGGAGAAACTTACCCGGTGGTAAAGGTCGAAATTTCAAGCACTTCTCACCCGTTCTATACAGGTAAGAGCAAGCTCGTTGACACTGCAGGTCGCGTAGACAAGTTCATGAGCCGCTACGGTAAGGCTGCGAAGAAATAAGATACAGAACTATCTTCTGAAAAGAGACGGGGATGCGTCGGTGTAGTTGCATATGCACCAGCGCATCCCTCTTTTTATGCCGCCACGGATGCAAGGCCATGGCAATGCACCGCCGCTGCAAGGCATGCCCTGCCCCACTACGGAACAGACAAAAACCGAGCGGGCTCACATCACCACGATGCAAGCCCGCTCATTTCTACTACTTAACTACTAATCACAAATACTACTAACTAAAAAACCTGGCAATCTTTATCTCTCAAAAAGTGTTGTTATCCCAATCTTATTACCCCGAAAGGCCAAGACCTTAAATAGAACTGATTTCTATACCTTTTCCATAATCAATCTGTCAAACATGTAATTGCCTGTAGTCTGTCTCTTCAGACAATGCAAAGTTAATACTATAACAACGATAAACGCAATCAGAATGTCGCAAAAACATAAATATACATTTGTTTTTGACATACATCAAGGGTATTTAACTGACAATAATAAAAAGATACTCATATAATCAAAAACATCATAAAAACATCTCAAAGTTTTGGGATTGACATGGAAAATGAGTACTTTTGCCTTGCAAATAAACCCTGAACATTATCATTTAAGAAAGGATATGAAAACAGTTTATGATTTCTCTGTCAAGGACAGAAAAGGCAAGGACGTATCGTTGAAGGAGTATTCAAACGAGGTTCTGCTCATCGTGAACACCGCGACAAAATGCGGATTCACCCCACAGTATGAGGAACTGGAAAGGCTTTATGAGAAATATCATAGCCGCGGATTCGAAGTTCTCGACTTCCCCTGCAACCAGTTCGGCCAGCAAGCCCCCGGCACTGATGAGACAATACACAGCTTCTGCAAGCTGACCTACGGCACGGAGTTTCCCCGTTTCAAGAAGCTGAAGGTCAACGGAAACGACGCTGACCCGCTGTATAAGTTCCTCAAAGAGCAGAAAGGCTTTGCAGGATGGGACATGAGCCATCCCATCGCCCCCGTGCTCGAAGACATGCTGTCGAAGGAAGACCCTGACTACAAAAGCAAACCGGACATCAAATGGAACTTCACCAAGTTCCTGACCAACAGGTTCGGCATGGTGGTCGCACGCTTCGAGCCCACGGAGAAGATAGAGAACATCGAGAAACAGATAGAGGAATTGCTTAAATAATTTTGAATTTTGAATTACGAGTTGTCGGGCAAAGCCAGACAACTCGTAATTCAAAATTCAAAATTCGTAACTCAAATAGTTTATGGAACAGAACAACATAGAACACGTACGCTGCCTCATCGTCGGCAGCGGTCCTGCCGGATACACGGCAGCCATATATGCAGCGAGAGCCAACCTCAGCCCCGTGATTTACTGCGGGATACAGCCCGGCGGACAGCTCACGCAGACAACAACAGTGGAAAACTTCCCCGGATACCCGCAGGGAGTGGATGGTAACCAGATGATGATGGACCTGAGAGAGCAGGCAGAGCGCTTCGGCACGGACATCCGCGACGGAGAAATCGTCAAGGCCGACCTCTCAGAAGCTCCCTACACCCTCACGGCTGAAGGCGGAAAGACTATCAAGGCCGACACGGTCATCATAGCGACAGGTGCCTCGGCCAAGTATCTCGGCCTCGACGACGAGAAGAAATACAACGGCATGGGCGTGTCGGCATGTGCCACATGCGACGGTTTCTTCTACCGGAAGAAAAACGTTGCCGTGGTGGGCGGCGGCGACACGGCCTGCGAAGAGGCCATCTACCTGTCAGGACTGGCTGCCAAGGTGTACCTCATCGTACGCAAGCCGTACCTCCGCGCATCAAAGGTGATGCAGGAACGGGTGATGAGCACGCCCAACATCGAGATACTCTTCGAGCACAACACCCTCGGCCTCTTCGGCGAGAACGGCGTCGAAGGCGCGCACCTCGTGAAGCGCAAGGGCGAGCCTGACGAAGAGATGGTGGACATACAGATAGACGGTTTCTTCCTCGCCATAGGTCACAAGCCGAACAGCGACATATTCAAGGAGTGGCTTGACACCGACGAAGTGGGCTACATCAAGAAGATTGACGGAACGCCGCGCACAAAGGTTCCCGGAGTGTTCGTGGCCGGCGATGTGGCCGACCCGCACTACCGCCAGGCCATATCGGCAGCCGGCTCGGGCTGTCAGGCTGCCATCGAGGCAGAGAGATACCTCTCGAACATGCGCAACGCATAGTCTGAAACTGCGGAAGAAGGTGCTTTAGAAGCAATCTCTTTTAACCCATTAGAGCCATGCCGCAAAGGTATGGCTCTATTTTTATATACATCCGAGAAACTGTGAGATTGCCGGTAGTCATCAGATTTCCGGATTATTCTGTCTTTCCGCCCATTCCGCCGGAGAGTCAACAATCATATACCGGTTTTTCAACTCATTGTGCTCACCCATCATCAGATTTCTGAAAAACATGTTCAGAAAACTCATATCCGGCTCAATTCCCTTACGCACATTGCGGTAGTTGGCGCGGACCAGCGCATTACGGAAATACCAGGAGTGCCCGGCAAAAAGGTCGTTGTTCACATCGAAGCCGATACTTCTCAGATATTTGATAGTAAACACAGCCGTTGTCCTCGTGTTACCCTCTCCGAACGGATGTATCTGCCAGAGGTTGGCAACAAACTTTGCAATGTGTGCGACGATCTCGTCTAAGGACAATCCCCTGTAGGAGAAGTTCCTTTCCTGCTCCAGATCATACTCTATGGCCCGGCGCAGGTCCTCCGCATTGACGTATAATACAGTGTCGCCGCGAAGCACCCATTCCCTCTTTGTTATATCGTAGTCCCTTATCTTACCCGCAAACTTGAACACACCCTCGAACAGTCTACGATGAATTGAGGTGATTCCGGTCACAGAAAAAGCAAACGATTTCTCATTCAAAATACGGGCGATATTGGCCGACACCTTGTCCGCCTCCTCCATATCTTCATCTTTTGGAGTGCGCACGGCCTTGAAACGGTAATATCCGTTGATGAGTTCTTTCACCTCATCAATGCTGATGTCGCCCTCGATATGCCTGGCAGCGGTATCTTTCAGATAGTCGGATGTTTGCAGGCCATCTACCGCCTGAAGGCCGATAGCGGTCTTCCAGGCCTCGGCCCTTTCCCTGCCGTCAGGCTCACCATTTATTATATATTTATCAAAGTCTACCATATTGCAACGTCTATACCGGCGTGAATCCGATGAAAATCCAAGTGACAGAATATCCGGCGGCAAACAGGAACAGCCGTAACGTCATCGCTCTCAACCATAAAGCATCACGGACAAGAACTGCAACAGCCACCGAGGACAAAGTTACACAACTTTTCCGTATTGCAGACTACTTTTGCAAAGTTTTTAAAAACATGACGGCTGAACAGACCATAAAAAACCGGTTTGACCATAGTCATTTATCTAAATAATAGCCTTTTCATGTCCGATATTCGGAGAAAAGCACTATCTTTGCAGTGCGGTACGGGAGAAATCGGCCGCAACTTTATACAAATAACACGAAAGTGTCTTGCTGTATTCTCGTGGATGAAAGTCTGGAAAACTGAAAATCAACGATGGAGGACGGTAAAGGCACTCTCGCGCTATAGGCGTTCTATGGCGTGGGAGTTGCAAACTTATCCTACATCAAAGGCTTTTCCAGACGCCTCATCCACAGAAGATAAGTGAGCGACCCTCACGCTTTCCATGTTTTTAAACCCTCATCTTTGTTGGGTCGGGTGGGAAAAACTAAATTATAGCAATGTTTAAAAGATTTATTTACAGAGGTTTTTTACCTGTTGTATTTGCCGCAGCCATGGTTGTGGCGGCTCCGTCGTGCAGCAGCGACGACGAGTTGGCCGGCAGTGTGAAGTTTGTTTCCGGTGACGATGATGTCGCAATCAATACCGGAATGGAGGGCGGAGTGTTCTCCCTGCCGATAAAAGCCACAGGCAAATGGACGGCAGCGGTAGTTGTGAGTGGCGACGAAGACACATGGCTCACGCCGTTGAATGAGAGTGGCGATGGCGACGGTACGGTTGAACTGGTAATGGAGCCCAACTGCACCGAGGCCGGACGCACATGCAGCGTGGTGATAACCTGCGGCGAGAGCTGTATAACATGCCCCGTAAGACAGGGTAATGAGGTCGCTCCCGAATACACAGAGGACAACGGGGAAGTTGATTATACCGTATTCAAAGGCACCGCTCCCATCGGTTTCGGCATGCAGATAAGTAATGTAAGCGGTAAAACTAAGTTCTACGCCGGACAGATATTCATGGCAAACAACTTCGGTAACAGTAAGTTTTCCAGTCAGGCTTATATCGACAAATTCGGACTGTCGCCGGCCGATTTTATCTATACGGAGGATATACCGAGAAACAAAATCAAACTTTCCACAGTGCGCGACTTCCAGAGCCATGAAGACTCCATAGGCGCATACCTGTCTGTAAGCGTTGGTTACGGTATGTTCAAGTTGGGACTTAAAGGGTCGTTCCAGATGGAAGGAACGAGTGGAGACACCATCTCGAGATACACGGCGATAAGCGAACAGCCAGTGTCGTCGGTGAGCATCAATTATGCCGAACTTCTTTCGCTCTATGATGATTTGGCCGATGCCAATGCCGTTGAGCGCAAACTTGTCATGGCTCCCACATTTGCAAAACTGCGCGACGATATAGAAGCGCTCGTGGCAGATAGCAAGGATGCCGACGACCCGGCACTGAGCAAGTTGCTGACAAAGCTCGACAAGAACTACGGACCGGTGTTCTGCACCGATGCTACATTGGGTGGCTCGTGCAATCTGGCTGTCGAACTGTCGAAAGGATATTCCGAAACAGCCATGAAGATAAGCGGACAGCTGACGGCATCGTTCACAAGTCTCTTCTCGCTCGACGCATCGGCATCGGCCAATTACTTCAACTCTTCCAAGTCATTCCTTGAGTCTTCCACGATAGACATCGACGTTACGGGTGGTTCCAAGGAAAAACGCAGCAGTCTTGTCAAGTCTCTCGCAGGGTTGAACATGCTGTCAGATCCGTCGACAAGCGCCCCAGTGCCCTATGAAAGCATGATAACCGAAATAGGTTCGTGGGCAGACAGCATCGACCCGGCTGTGGCAGGAACGTTCACCTGCACCCAATATTCGATGCAGGGAATATGGAAACTGTTTAGCGATGATGCACAAGAGGTGATAAAGACCTTTTTAGCAAACAAGTACAAGAACGGCACCGACGGTAAATGTCCGTATCTCGTGAACATACAACAGATGATAGATGAAGATTAATCATGCACTTATGGCATTTCTGTGTGCGGCGCTCGTATCCTGTTCGGACGAGCTGCCGCTTGCGGACATGCCCGAATCTTTGCCGTCGGGAGCAGACAGTTACTGGAAGACAGGCACTCGCTCGCCCGATATGGAGGAGGCAATGCTCCGCAGCCACGGTGTGGGCTTCTCGTTCGATGCCGTGAACGGAACGAAATGCAATGTGGGCGATGTTCGCTGCCAGATTGTGGACGTGGATAAGTTAGATGCTCTCGGCGCTTACAGTGAGGAGTGGAAATCATATACAAAGACAAACTTCTTCACCAGTCATAACGAAGTCGAGTATTTACAACAGACGGGAGTGACGATGGAAGTGTCGGGAAGCATGCTGCTGTATAAAGGCAGCTATATGTCGGCGGCAGCCATAATGGAGAAAGGTAAGGAGAATACGGTGCGCTTTACGAGCAATTACGATGTACAGGAACTCGCAAAACGCATCGATACCGGTGTCCTATCCGATTTCAGTACCGATGAACTTGCAGACCTGTTAAGCCCCAATTTCCTTTATGCTCTGAATAAAATAGAGGCAACCGATATTGATAATGTGGCCGTGGTAGACTCGTTTATCAATATATTCGGTACGCACGTGATAACAGAAGCATTGGTGGGCGGCCGTCTGACAATGGACATCGTTGCCTCGAAAAAGCAGTTTACGACATATATACACGAGAAGACTGTATCGGAACAGTCGCTAAATCTGTTTTTCACTATACTTGAGCAGATTGTCAGTGAGGAAAACCAACGCTTCATGAAAGGCGTGCTGAACAATTCGGAATTGGTAATGACAACGAAAGGCGGAGACGTTACGAAACTCTCTTCGATAATCGCGGCCCCAAATCCGGACAAGATAAAAGAAAACACAGCCGCGCTAAGCGAATGGGAGAAGACCGTGGCATACAGTGCAAACGACCCGTGGAGCAGCCGGTGCGAGATGCTCGACATGGAGGTCATTCCTATTTGGGAGTTTGTTCCGAACCCTGTGACGGCGCAAAGGATAAAGACGCGCATACAGGCCGACGCGCTTACCATGCAGCAACTCTATGGCAACCGAAATTTTGTTAGCGTGCGGATAGACGCAAATCCGCGGTCGGTGACAACCTCGCTCGGTGGAAAACCGGTAACAGTGAACGACCCGTGGGTGGTGGATGTTATTGCCGCCAATCGCAAGGTGGCCACCGTGTGCAAGGAATGGGTGCCGGAATTAGACCCCGAGCACAGCGTGCGAGTGGTGTATCCGATATACGAGAACAAGTTTCAGGAAGCATCCGGAGTATGTATATACAACGGAAGCGCTTACAGCGTGCGCTGGCTTTACGACCGCTTTGTGGTGGAAAAGATGGATACTCCGGTATCGGGCAACACGTTGTATCTTAACTGCGGAATCCTGTCCACGCAGCCTACGGACGGCATAGAATACGCCGCCGGCAAGGCAACGCTCGGCTATGAATGGCCGGGAAGTCTTGACATCAACGGCAATCTGGCCGGTCAGCCATATTACGAAACGCGCAAATTCCTCGACCGATTTTACATAACGACAGCCGATTCGTACAGTAATCTGCCCAACTGGAGCTACTGCAAGGACGACGGACTGAGCAAATACATGAACGACGAGTATGGCGACATGTTGCGGGAAAACGACCCTTACGCTTTATCGGGAATTGTGCTGAATGGCCGGGGCGGCAAGGCCAATCTGTCAAACCGTATGGTCAGGAATGATGATTATACCTATTATATAAACAGCACGGAGATAAAATACGTGAAACGACATGAGAATAAATAAGCTATTGACAGGACTGTTCGCGACGTTTGTCATGCTGTTGCCGACAGGATGCTCCGATGATACGGTGCCGGAAGCGCCGCAGGGGAGTGTGAAACTTGAAGAGACGAGCGTCGTACTGCCTCAGAAAGGACGCTATTACAGTATCGCCGTGACTTCGAATGCGGCTCCGGGGACGTTGAGTGTCACCACGGATGCCGACTGGATAAGCATCTCTACGCCCACGGTTACCGACGACGGGTATGCCGAGTTTTGCGCAGAGCCGAACTATGGCGATGCCGGGCGAGATGCAGTAATCATTGTTTCTGCGCCCGACGGGCATGCCGCCGAGTGTCGCGTGCATCAAAACAGCGCCTCGGACGATGATGAAAATGCCTTGGCTGAAAACTTTTTCTATGTAGGATACGGATATAACATATTCGATTCGTATCAGAATACCAACAGTGTATACGAACCGGTGATTGATATTCAGAAACTCGCTGCCGTCAGCAACGGTCGCGGCATACAGACACAGCTGCGAGGTGGAACGGAGGTAGAAACGATAACAGCCACGTCGCTCTATGAAATGGCGGAGCTTCTGACCAAGAAAATGGAGAAGACTGGGAGCGGACTGACCGGCTCAAAGAAGACTGTGGTGCGCTTTGATGCCGGTTCTGTTGCCATAAACGAGACCGGTTACGCATATATAAATCTCAAGAACACCGTGGCTTCGTCGGCAATCGACTTCTCATATATACAGTATGTCATGGATAAAGACAACGGACAGACGGTCGACTTGTTCACTGCCGATTTCCGGAAGATGTACGACAAGGTGGTGAAGAGTCCTACAGAAACCAATATAAAGGCTCTCTTCAAGAAATATGGTACGCACATCATCACTTTCGCCGAGCTCGGATCGATGATGGATATCACGGTGAATTTCAGCCGTGAGATGTCGGGTGCGCTGAAGATGAGAGCCGAAGACTTTGCCGACTACTTCTTTAATCACGAACCGTCGGAGTTTGTCGATGGGAATGGTAAGGTACAGGGAATGACCACGAAGTTGAAGGCAGACAACACGTTCACCATCAGTGGCGGCGGAAAAAAGGAGCGGGAGCAGATTGTTGACGATTGCGTAAAGCTCGGGAAAATACGTCAGGAGACCATGCAGGCGTGGCAGAACAGCGTGCCCGAAAACCCGTTGAGCGGCGATGTAGACCCGAGCACGCTCGCACCGCATAACTTTCAGCTTGTGCCTATATGGAGCCTGTTCCCCACAAAGGTGGTGGGCGAGTTCTTAAAGTGTGCCAAGAAAGAGTCGGAGAAGCTGACAAACTCCATCGCACCGTACCTTACGGGCAGCGACTACTATGCAATCAATATCGACAGGCAATCGTTCATGACGTTCGGAAGCAGGGACGAGACACTGGTGCGTGTGCTTTATGCCGTAAACGGCAGCGTGATGCAACCTGTGTTGGAGATATGCAACGAGTATGTTCCCGTATTGCGTGGCGACAAGAGGGTAACAGTGGTCTATCCGATACGTGAGGGACGTGTTTTCCATGGTAGCGGATTGTTTCTCGGCGACGGTGAGGGTAACCCGCCCGCATTCCTTACTTTCTCGGGCGGAAAGGTCTATGTGATGCCTGTTAAGGGTGCCGATGCGAACGATAAGCTGGAAAATGTGTATTACATGCACGGTAATCTATATGCCGATGATCTCGGATTAAATATCAATGCACCTTCGCGGACAAAGGTTGAGGCACAATGGCTAACCGTAAACCATGATGATGTAGGCGCTGTGAACTACCCGATTGTAAAGATTGGCTCGGGCTACTGGACGCGGCAGAACATGAGGGGCACGATGATGTTCGGCGAACCGATAGACCCTTCGGACAAGTATTCGGACTTTTACATCTACGAAGAGGTGCGCACAGGCGACAATATGCTCTTCGCCAACTTCTTCGACGGAAACCAGTACGACTTCCTCGAGAACAATAATACCTACGGCAAGGACGCCGAGCAGTGGTACATCCCGGCCATCAGCGACGCCGCAGACCTCAGCGAATATCTCGGTCAGAACCTCAAGGCACTGCTGCGCAATCAGGCGAGCGGCTTCGACGCACAGTTTGCCGGTGCGTATCTGCGCTACGACATAATGAGCGGCAACAGGGATTTGGGATATTACCGGTATGTGCACGACGGGCAATACTGCTTCATCCCCTTCAAGAACAACTCCACGGAGGGTGCCGTGCTCGTGCTCGACAAGGGCTACAACCTGAAGACCATGAAGGTAGACAACACCCGCGAAGGCTTCTATCCCGTGCGGCTGTTCCGCACGGCGGACTACAAATACAGTGATAAATAAAACAAGAACAAAAGACAAATGAAAAGGAAATATCTTTTATTTACGATGGTGCTGTTTAGCGCCGCGCTGGCCATGACAGCCTGCGGAGACGACAGCGACGACAACGGCGGCGGCCCAAGCAAGATACCCACCGAGGCCAACCACTGGGGATTGAGCGATGCCGAGTGGGCCGAATGGCTGAGACAGGAGGCCGACCGAGCCGACTCGATGAACATTGCCTACGTGCTGCGGCAGCTGTGCAATGTCGAGGTGGATGCGCTGGGTAATGCGAAGTATACTCCCAAGTATGGCGAGCAGCTCGACATGGCGCGCCCCGGCGTGTACACGCTGGCCGACAGCACGGCCGAAGCCGCAGAGAAACGCTTTTGGTGGCTGCTGCCAGGCAGCGTGGCAGACAGTCTTCAGGCCAATTTTCCCGGCCGCACGGAGTATGTCACCGCTCATGGCTCCATCAAATATGAGCGCGGCGACGGCTCCAACCTGCTCGGAACGATAACAGTAGACATCCCCGAGATACCCGAGGTTGAGAAGATAATGATCATCCCCGCAGCCTTTTGGCCTAATAACGATAGTTCCTCACCGTTTACGTTAGGTTCCGTATGGCAGGAAAAGAGCACCGGATACAAATACGTCTGCGTGCGGGAACGCGGCGGCGGACAAATGGGAATCCTTGTTACATACGACGGCGGATGGAGCGGCCTTGACTGGTGGAAAGGCACAAGGGGCTGGGTGCCTTTCCATTATATAGATGTTTATGAGAGTTGGATATATGACAACCTTGCAAGTGAAGCTGCGGCAAAGGCACTTGACGAGTTTGTAAGATATCAGACGATAAAGGCCGGCAAGGCTTTTGAAGCAATGGGACAAAGCAAATACTTCAAGCCGGGCAGCGGTGATGCGCGTTGGTATGCCACGTCTCGCAGTGGCAAAAACTTTCATTGGGGACCGTCTGACTATCATTATGAATTGAAGATATATCAACTGAATATCGGTTCAGGTAAATACAGTGTCAGAGAATGGAAGACGTGCGACGGCACAACGTATGATATGCGTAACTATAGCAACTGGCTCATGTACTCAAAGGAGTTCGACTACATGGATCCGGGCCGGAGGGATGTAGACTGGAAGCGGCTTGCCAGATAATATTCTTATAATAATATATGCGCACATATTATATATATATCGTCATCGGCCTGCTCATGCTGTCGGCTTGCGGCAGTGCCGATGATGCTTTGATACCCGAAGAGCGGGTCGAAGCAGCCGTCACCGTGGTCTGTTCGATAAACGGACCGGGCGACAACGGCTACAACGACTCCGCCCTGCGGGGCATCGTCAACTTCGGGCAGCGCACCGGCACGCAGCTGTCTTTATTACATCCGGCCGACACCGATGAGGCCATAGGCATGATAGAGCAGTGGAAGCGGAGCTCGGCAGGCACGCAGCCGCGCCTGCTGGTGCTTGCCGGCAGCGACTACGTAGACATAGCGCGGCAGCACTGCACCGGACTGGCCGCAAACCAGCGGGTGCTCTTCTTCGAGGGCGACGGGGAGCTTCCCGAGCGGGTGAGCACGTTCAGCATCTGCCGCAGCGGCGCCGCATACCTTGCCGGCTGCATGGCACAGGGCTGCCCCGAGGCGTATATCGTGAAGGCATGTCCCGGCGACATGGTTGTGGATGAGGCCGCAGAAGCGTTCTCTTCCGGCTATACAAGATACAGCAATGGCGGCATCGTCAAAGTGGCTACGCTTGCAAACGACATCTCGGGGTATGCCATGCCCGACAGCACATACCGCATGATGATGGAGATTGACTCCGACAATATGTCCGGACGGTTCTATTTCCCGCTGGCCGGCGGTTCGAATACCGGCATTTACAAGTATTCGCGAGAGGAGACTTTCACTCTTATGCTGGTGTGCGGCATGGACACCGACTGCTCGGCATACAGCAGCCGGGTGCCGTTCTCGATGGTTATAGACATGGAGCGGGTGCTCGACGAACTGCTGACACAGTGGAAGAATACCGGAGAATTGCCCGCGTGCACAGTCTACGGCATGCGCAGTGGAGTGATAGACATCGTGACGAACAGCATGTTTTATGATAATCTCAATATATGGGAAGACTTCTATTCCGACAGGGAGTATTGGAACAAACTCTATGAAAAGTATAAAGAAGAAGCCTTGACAAAGGAAACACTATGATGGAGAAAGCAAAGTTTTTATTTATCTTCTTGTTATTGTCGATTGTGTCGTGCAAGGAAGACGGTGAGGTGATTGTAGACGAGGGTAAGACTGCAAAGTATAAGGTGGCTGTCGTCGCTCCCGCCGCGTTGCACGAAGAATGGAAACAAATCGCCGCATGGGCAGCCGCAAATATCGGCGACGCGCAGAAAGGGTTGTCTTCAAAGGTGGCTTTTGACATAACATGGATTGATGAGGATGCAGCCGACCTCTCGCGACAGGTGCGCGCCATTGCCGAAGACGAGTCGTTTGCCGCCATCCTCGGACCGCGGAACTCGTCGTCGGCAATGACTGTGGCCGTGGAGTGCGTACGCACGTCGAAGCCCCTCATTGTTCCGGCGGCCACGTCGGCAGAATATCAGCGCATATTCGCGGGCAATAACGTGGTATGGAACATGGCGCAGAGCGATATAACAGAGTGTGAGATGCTCCTCACGCAGGCCAAGCTGACAGGCGCAATGAAGGTGGAACTCATCGCGTCGAACGATTATTACGGTAAGAGTTTTATAGATTGGTTTGCCTTTCTCGCCACGGAACTGGGCCTGACGGTAGACGGTATCGTGGCCTACGATAATGAAGAGACGATGCGTGAGGCTGTTGCGAGACAGATGAACAATCGCCGCCCGTGGAATAAGGCGGTGATTTTCGTGCCCGGAAGCGAAGACTATGCTATTGCCTTTGATGATGAGATAAAAAGGCAGAAAGAAGAATGGGGGAATATGTTTACATTCCCGAGTTTGTTTTGCTCGGACATGATGTATTCAAACCCGCTTGAGGGTAGACTTAATGCAATGACATACGAGGGAATATCGCCTACGGCCGACCCGACATCAGGATTTATTGACGCTTTTAAAGCGCGTATGGACAGGGAGCCGGCGGGCGGCAGCGCACATTTCTACGACGCGTTGCTGCTGGCAGCCTACTCCCTCGCCACTTTGCAGGCATCGGGCAAAATGCCTGACGGCGGCGAGGCACTGAACGCCGCCATACTGCAAACGGTGGACGGACGCGACGCATGGAGCGGCAGCTGGATGCCGGCAGACATGCACACCGCATTCGCCATGATTGCCGAGGGCAGGCACCCCGACCTGCGCGGAGTCACCGGCGACTGGACCTTCGACGGCAAATCGCACGCCAGCGTGCTGAACACCACATACGCCCACTGGCTCATGACAGCCGGAGAATACCACACGATGGAATATCTCTCGCCCGACGGCGGCGGACGCACGACGAGCACCCTGCAGGCCTGGGACTGGCGGGCACGCAGCATGCAGACATTCGACGAGCAGCAGATGGACATCGGCTACGGCCCGCACGAGGCCAACTGGGCGGTGGTGATAGCCACGAGCGACACCTGGAGCAACTACCGCCATCAGGCCGACGCGCTGGCCATGTACCAGCTGCTGCGCCGCCACAGCTACGACGATGAACATATCATATTCGTATCGGAAGACAACCTCGCCTATCACCCCAACAACCTGCACCCGGGAGAGATACGGGTGAGGCCCGACGGGGAGAACCTGCACCATGACGTGACCGTAGACTACCGCCTGAGCGACATCACCATAGCCGACCTCAAGGAGATAATGCTCGGCAACGCGGCCTACCCCGAGAGACTCGACGCTACAGGGAGGGACAACGTGATAGTGTTCTGGTGCGGCCATGGCGGCTGGAACAGACTGGCATGGGGCGACAACACCATAAGCGCAAGGGACGTGAGGGGCATCGTCGAGGCCATGCACGATGCCGGCCGATACCGCAAGATGCTCTTCGTCATCGACGCATGCTACAGCGGCAGCATCGGCGAGGCATGCTCGGGAGTGCCCGGAGTGCTGGTCGTCACGGCGGCAAACCCGGCCGAGCCGTCGAAGGCGGACATGAAAGACACCGAGATGGGGATATGGCTGTCGAACGGTTTTACGCGTGCCTTCCAGGAGACGGTGGACGAGCGGCCGGACATAACCCTGCGCGACCTGTACTATACGCTCGCCCGCAACACGGTGGGCAGCCACGCCACGGTATACAACGCCGCATGCTACGGCAACCTGTTCCATAGCTCCATGGCGGAGTATCTCAACCGTTAGCATTGTTACGTGCCGCGCGTCACATCGTTACGTGCCATGCGTAACATTGTTACATGCCACGCGTCACATCGTTACGCGTGGCACGTAACAATGCTACACGCCACACGTAACACCTTCAATGGCAAACACTTGCTGCATATACGGCGGCATACAGCCGGACACCGGCTTTTTATTCAGTGAATAAAGCCGTTATAACGGATTTTTTAGTATCTTTGCAAAATAAGGCCCGCAGGCAGGAATACGTGAAGCGCGCCATGCCCGACGGGCACAAACATCAATCTATCATAACCCTTATTTATTCATTATGAAACATGTATTATTAGCTACACTCATTACAATCCCGTTTTCCGGTGCAGGCCTTAGCGGCACGGCATGCGCACAGCGGACTCCCCATGCGTCGATGATGATGCGGGGAAGCGCCGGCAACGCCATTCCCGTTCCGTTCAGGACAGATACGGACATAAGCCGGTGCACAGTGCCGGACGCTCCGATACTATGGGGCATGGATACGGCATGGGACAGCGAGGACAACGTAACCCGCGGAACCAACTATATCGGCAAGGATGTCATGCGCACCGGCCGCGTGTCGTTCCAGCCGAGCGACCCCGTCGGTGACGACGGCAACCTGTCGGCAGAACAGCAGAAGGCGTTGCTGTCGCGGCTCAACCACATCAGGATAAGCGGCGTGCGCGACGTAATACTGAATTGCGACCATGAAGCCCTGAACTCGTCCAACTACTACGGCAAGCCGGAAGAATGGTATAAAGTGATCAAGGCCAGCGTGAAGTATATCCGTGAAAAAGGCTTCAACGTCGTGACGGTGTCGCCGTTCAACGAGCCCGACTACACTCCGTGGGGCGAAGGGACCAAGGCGCATTTCCGCGCAATAGCCAAGCTGATAGCCGAGGATGACGGATTTAAGGGCATCAGGATATCGGCCGGCAACACCCTCAATTGCGACAAGGCCCTGGAGTGGTACGACTACATGAAGCCTTATGTGACAGAGGGCAACACGCACCAGCTGGCGGGTAGCTTCGATACGTATGCCGCCTTCTGGAGCCAGGTGCGTGCCGACGGCAACTATGCCACGGCCGACGAGCTGCACAATGTAGGCGAGGCGTTTGTCGGCGCACACTACGGCATGCAGTCGGGAGTGTGGTGGGGATGGGACGGTGCCGCACGGGGAGAATACTGCAAGGCGTCGTTCACCGGCAAGGAGATAGGATATGCGGAAAACCGGAGCGCATGGACGGCTGCCGCCGTATACAAGCGCGAGGGCGGACGGATAGACGCTTTCGCCGGCTCATCGGAGCGGCAGGCCAGCACTTCGTCGTTTGACTTCACGGCAACAGACCGCCCGGTGTATTACGACGGCTACGGTCCGGTATACAGCTATGCCATGACCATACCCGGAGGTACAGGCTATCAGAAAGGACAGACCAATGCGGAGCGCCTGATACAGATAAGCAAGGGCGAGGATGTGCCTCTGGACAACCTGACCGGAGGGACGTTTGTGATAATGAACAGGAACTCAGGCAAGTGCCTCGGGTTCTACAACGGTGCCAGAGGTGAGGCTGTGAACATCACGCAGATGGCATACAGCTCGTCAAACGCCGCCACCCACCAGCAATGGACGGTGAAGCCGGTGAATGAAAGGATAGGCGGCGACTACAGCTACTTCATGCTGCGCAATGTGCGCGACACCATGCAGGTGATGGATGTGAAAGACTGGAGCACAGCGGCCGGCGGAGAAATAATAGGCTTTTCCGGCAGCGGCGGAAGCAATGAGCAGTGGTTTGCCGAATATGCGGGAGAGGGATACTGGTATCTGCGCTCACGGCACAGCGGACTGTATCTTGAGATACGCAAATCATCAACCATAACAAATGCCTATCTCCAGCAGGCCGACTTCACCGGAGCGCCCAACCAGCAGTGGCGCTTCATGCCGGTCAAAGCCCGACTGGAGTCTGACGCTCCCATGGCTCCTAAGAACCTGAGAGCTACGCCTCAGCCGGCCTCGGTGAGGCTGGAGTGGGACGCCAACGCCGAGACCGACGTGGAGGCGTATTGCGTGCTGCGGGCCGTGGCAGGAGCAGAACTCACCGACGGCGATTCATGGGACATGATAGGACGCATGATTACAGGTACGGAGTTTGTCGACAATAGCGCCGAGGCTGGCGTGCAGTATGTATACAAGCTGAAGGCAGTGGACAAGAGCCGAAACATGTCGGCGGCATCGGGAACGGTAACCGCAGGTTATGACGGCCGTGGAAAGGGGACGGCACTCGTGGCACGCTACGTATTCGACGGAACGGCAAACGACATCACAGACAATGTGTTTGATGCCGTCGTGGAAGGAACAGCCGCATACAATGCGGCAGAGGTGCCGTCGGAAGCCGGATGCATCGGTCTTGGCGGCAGAGCCTACCTCATGCTGCCGCCTGCTGTCACCCACTACTCTGACATGACGGTGAGCACATGGGTCAATGTGACAGGAACAAGAGCATGGCAGCGTATTTTCGACTTCGGCAACGGCACTGACCAGTATTTCTTCCTCACTCCAAACAACGGTTCGGAAATGAGCGTCGTAATGAAGAACGGAGGCGAGGAGCAACGGCTGACAACGGCAACCCTTCAGAAAGGATGGCACCATGTGGCCGTGACGCTGGCTCAGGATGCCGTGACGCTGTATATCGACGGAGAGCAGGCGGCCACCACCGCCGGCATGACAATACGTCCCGCCGACTTCATGCCTGTGCGATGCTACATCGGCCGCAGCCAGTTTGCTGCCGATCCGCTGTTGACAGGAAGCATTGCCGACCTGCGCATATACAACGGGGCCCTCACAGCGACGGAGATTAAGGACGTGATGGACGGCGGAGAGCCCACCGGGATACACGCTGCCGGAACCGTCGTATCCTCCGCACGGCAGACCCGCCTCTACACCATAGGCGGACGGCCGGTAAATGCCGGAGGGCAGCATAAGGGCATATATATAAGAAACGGTAAGAAAGTAGTGGAATAAAGGCACCTGGAGGAGACAGACGCTGTCTCCTCCAGGTGAGCCGTCATGAGGGACAAATTCTCGTATCTGTCCGCAGCCCGCAAGGGCTTTCGGATGGAAATAGAATGTCTCTCCCAATAAAACATGAATATCGTAGCTGCCCGTGAATTAGCCCTTACGGGCTACGGCCAAAGACAAGGCTCTGGCCCTACAAATCAAAACCATTATCCTCCCCTTGGGGAGGTTGGGAGGGGCTCTCCCATAAACAAAAAAAGAGACCTTATCGGTCTCTTTTGTGACTCCTATAGGATTCAAACCTATAACCTTCTGATCCGTAGTCAGATGCTCTATTCAGTTGAGCTAAGGAGCCTCTTGCAATCGCCTCATTTCTGAATTGCGATGCAAAGGTAATCGTTTTTTTTGTTTCCACCAAATGTTTGGCGCTTTTTTTTGAAAAAATGTGCTTTTAAAGGGGACTTGCACGCAAGACATGCGGTAGTCCGGCCCGATTCTCACCCCCGGCGCACGTTTTTCATCCGCCCGTAGACATCGAACGAACGGCGGTCGGCGAGGTACAGCGTGGCAAGGAGCGACACGGCCGAGGCCGCGAAGGCCGCGGCGGATATCACCGCAACGTATTTCACGGCTATGCCCGGCGACGAACCGCCGAAAACCATTCCCAGCATCGTGCCGGGCATGGAGACAATGCCCATGACGGCCATGTCTGCAATGCAGGGCGCAAACGCCTTCTCTACCGCACGGCGGACGAAAGGCAGCACGGCCTCGATGTGGCTGGCGCCGTTGCCTAAAAGGTAGTAGTAGAGCCGGTGGTCGGCGGCGAGACCCTCGTAGAACGTGCTGAGCCCCATGACGCACACGCCCGTCATGCTGCCCACAAGCAGGCCCGTCACCGGCACGAAATAGCGCGCATCGAACGGTCCCGGAAGCCTCAGCACGAAGACGAGGAGGTAGAGACCGGCAACGAGTGCAGCCCCGAAAAGGCCTCCGAACAGCGGAACGGCAAGATAGCGCAGCCGCAGCCGGGCACGGCGGATGACGGTGAACGCGGCCACAACGACGATGAGCGCGGCCCAGAGGATGTTTATCCACGGATTGTTCCACTCGAAGAGATACTTCAGGTAAAACCCTATAAGGAACAGCTGCACCGCCATGCGGGCAACAGCCACGACGGCCGGACGCAACAGCCGCACGCCAAGGGCATGGAAGGCGTAGAGCGGCAGGACAAGCAGGAGCGCGGCCACGGCAAGCCCGGTGTATGATATGTCTATCGTATTCATTTCTCTATAATATAATAAGGTGTAGCTATATACATAATAATGTGTAGCATCCGGCATAGCCCTTCGATTGTAGGGACTTAGCTCGTCTAAGTCCTTTGTCGGCCGGCGGGCGCGCGGAGCTTGTCCGGACGGCCGTCACAGCGTTACAACCCTGTCGCACGAGGCGGCGAAAGCCGGGTCGTGGCTCACGGCGACGACCGAGCATCCGGCCGAGGCCATCCGCCGCAGATAGTCCGCCACGAGGCAGGCAGCATCTGGGTCGAGGCCCGAGGCAGGCTCGTCGGCCAGCACAATCTTCTTCTTCAGCAGTCCGCAAACCGAAAGCGCCACGCGGCGGAGCTCTCCTCCGCTCAGCGCCGCCACCGGCTTGTCGTAGAGCGACGCGTCGAGACCGAGCATCCCCCACTCCGCCACAAGCCGCTCACGCGAAAAGACCGCGCCGCGGTTTGCCCGCAGCCCGGCAAGCAGGCTGCAGATGTCGCCCACCCGCTCTGCCGGCATGGCGACATCCTGCGGCACGTATGCCATCGTCTTCCTGAACTCGCCGACCGAAGAGGGCGTGAGCAGCTCGCCGTCGATGCTGATATATCCCCCGTCGAGCGGCAGGAAACCGAGCAGCGCGCGGAGCAGCGTGGTCTTGCCGGAGCCCGACGGCCCGGTCACGCACAGCATCTCGCCGTCGCCCACGGCAAACGACAGGTCGTGAAAGAGCCGGCCGCCGCCAATCTGTAACGATGCGTTTTTGACTTCCAACATTGTTTTCTCTTTTTATCGGGCAAATATACGCATAAAAATCTAAAAGCCGCAGGCAAGCCATGGCTTTAACGAATCTTTTGCGTATCTTTGGGGAAGAATACTCAAACAACTTAAAACAATCAGGCTATGAAAAAGGAAATAGAGATGAGCCCCAACAGGCTGGTGGCTTTCCTGGGCAAGCCGTGCCGGGAGTTTACGATGGAAGACATCGTGAGATACGTCAGCGAGGAGGGTGTGAAGATGGTCAACTTCATGTATCCGGCGGCTGACGGACGGCTGAAGACGCTCAACTTCGTAATCAACGACATGGAGCACCTCGAGACAATACTCACCTGCGGCGAACGCGTGGACGGCTCGAGCCTCTTCCCGTTCATCGAGGCGGGCAGCAGCGACCTGTATGTCATACCGCGGTTCAGCACGGCATTCCCCGACCCGTTTGCCGAAATACCCACACTGACCATGCTCTGCTCGTTCTTCGACAAAGACGGGCAGCCGCTCGCCAGTTCGCCGGAGCAGACCCTGCGCAAGGCATGCAGGGCTTTCACCGAGGCAACAGGCATGACATTCGAGGCCATGGGCGAGCTGGAATACTACGTGACGGCGGACGACGACGGCACATTCCCCGCCACAGACCAGCGCGGATATCACGAGTCGGCGCCGTATGCCAAGTTCGGCGACTTCCGCACGCGGTGCATGGCATACATCGCACAGGCCGGCGGACGCATAAAATACGGGCACTCCGAGGTGGGCAACTTCACGCTCGACGGCATCACATACGAGCAGAACGAAATCGAGTTCCTGCCCGTGCCGGCCGAAGAGGCTGCCGACCAGCTGATGATAGCAAAGTGGATAATACGCAACCTGGCACGGCGTGAGGGATACGACATCACCTTCGCACCGAAGATAACGGCCGGGAAGGCCGGCTCGGGCCTTCACATACACATGCGGATGATGAAAGACGGGAAGAACATGATGCTCGACGGCGGCCGCCTCTCGGACACGGCACGGCGCGCCATCGCAGGCATGATGGACCTGGCACCGTCGATAACGGCATTCGGAAACACTAACCCGACGTCTTATTTCCGCCTCGTGCCCCATCAGGAAGCACCCACGAACATCTGCTGGGGCGACCGCAACCGGTCGGTGCTCGTGCGCGTGCCGCTGGGATGGTCGGCCGATGCCGACATGTGCGCCACGGCCAATCCGCTGGAACGCCCCACGAAGCGCGACACGACGCAGAAGCAGACCGTGGAGATGCGCTCGCCCGACGGTTCGGCCGACGTGTATCTGCTGATAGCCGCCCTCGCCGTGGCCTGCCGTCACGGTTTCGAGATGGATGATGCGCTCGATGTTGCCGGACGCACTTACGTCAACGTGAACATCCACAAGGAAGAGAACCGCGACCGGCTGGCGGCATTGGACCAACTGCCCGACAGCTGCGCTGCATCCGCCGCCTGCCTTGAGCGCCAGCGCGCAGTATTCGAGCAGCACGGCGTGTTCAGCCGCGCAATGATCGACGGCACCATCAGCCGCCTGCGCTCATACGGCGACAGCACGCTGCGCCGCGACATTGAGGGCGACAAAGAGGAGATGCTGAGACTGGTGAGAAGATACTTCCACTGCGGATAACAAAGGCACTATACGTTTAAACGCAAAGACGCAAAGGCTTTTTTCTGAGCGCAAAGAGCGCGAAGGAATCTTTCTGAACACAGAGACGCAGAGACACGGAGAATAAAAAGGGAACAATGTTTTATCCCTAAATATCTCTGTGTCTCTGCGTCTTTGCGTTTAAAACACCGGCTTTGCTTTTGTCATGGGAGGAATTCCGGCCTGTTTTTAATGTTTTTTAACAGGGGGGGGTAAAACGTTGGTGTTTATTTGTTTACCTTTGTGGCCTATACTAACCACACATGCCGGCATGCTTACCGTCCCGGCTCCTTTTATGAACAAATAAACAAATAAACAATAATATGAAACTTAAAACATTACTTCTTGCCGTCTTGTCGCTCATAGCCACGACGATGTCGGCACAGACAAAGACGGCCTACGCCGTGTATTGCGCGGGCAGCAATGCCGAGAACGACCCGGCAAGTCTTTATTTCCTTGCCGCGGAAACAGCCCCGACAGGAACTTACAACGGGCAAACGATTACCGAAGTATGGTCAGGAGTAGCCGTGACATCGTCGGATAGTTACTATACTCCGGATTGGAATAGCAACACCAAAAACATCACGCGCGTTGTATTCGAAGAGTCTTTTAAGGATGTGAAACCGAATTCTTGTTGTTACTGGTTTTATAATTGCGCTAAATTGGCAACAATAGAAGGAATAGCAAACTTGAATACCGCGAGCGTGACGAACATGAGCCATATGTTCTACGGTTGCAAAGCATTGGCGACTCTCGATCTCAGCAGCTTCACGACCGGGAATGTGACGAACATGAGCTATATGTTCTACGGTTGCAAAGCATTGACGACTCTCGATCTCAGCAGCTTCACGACCGGGAATGTGACGTACATGGCCCAGATGTTCTATGGTTGCAGCGCGTTGGAGTCGCTTGTTCTTGGAGACAACTTCACGACAGAGAAAGTGACGGACATGATGTTTATGTTCTATGGTTGCAGCGCCTTGAAGGCCCTCAACCTCAGCATCTTTAATACCGGAGAAGTGATGAACATGACCTCTATGTTCGATGGTTGCAGTGCATTGAAGTCTCTTAACCTCAGCAGTTTTACGACAGGGAATGTGGAGAGCATGATGTCTATGTTTAATGGTTGCAGTGCCTTGGAGTCGCTTACTCTTGGAAACAACTTCACGACAGAGAAAGTGACGGACATGAACCGTATGTTCGCTGGTTGCAGCGCGTTGACGACTCTCGACCTCAGCAGCTTCAAGACAGGGGAAGTGACGAAAATGAACTCTATGTTCGATGGTTGCCGTGCGTTGACGACTCTCAATCTCAGCAGCTTCAATACCGAAAAAGTGGAGAACATGACGTTTATGTTTAAAGGTTGCAGCGCGTTGAAGGCCCTCGACCTCAGCAACTTCAGAACATCTAAATTGGAGTATTATGACAATATATTCGCCGGTTGCAACAGCCTGCTCTCGCTCGACATGCGCGAAGCGGGATTAGGCGGACTAATGGCAGCGACCAACAGCGACTTCGCGAAGCGCGGAATGGTGTTTTATCTTTCTGATGTGGCATCAACATCGGGTGACGCATTTGATGAAAACTATGTGGTAAAGTTCGGCTCCGGGGGAAGTACATCGTTCACCCGCACGTTCACGGGCGGCAAAATATCCACCGTCTGCCTGCCCTTCGCGGCAAACGCCGACAACAACGACGGAACATTCTATGAGTTTAAAGACTGCAACGACGGCAAGACGGTGAAGTTTACGAAGCTGACAAGTGGCTATACCGAAGCAAACAAGGCTTATCTCTTCAAACCGAATGAGACGGCAGGCGATGTGCGGGTGATATTTAACACCTACATCAAAGCCATCGACGGTCTTCCCGAAATGACGGAGGGCGACGAGAACGGCCTGTACGGAGTATACACCAAGAAAGAGTTTACGCCGGAAGAAGCCGACCGTAACATCTACTACGGCTGGAGCGCGGGCAACTTCGTGAGCATCGGCGCAGGCGCAACGCTGAACCCGGGCCGCGCCTATCTGAAAGTGACCGCTCCGCAGGGTGGCAACGCCAAGGACATCCTGAAAGCCATTTTCGACGACGAGACGACGGGCATCAGCGAAGTTAACGCACCCGACTGCGACGACAACGCGCCCGCATACGACCTCATGGGCCGCCGCGTCGGTGCCGGATACAAGGGAATTGTGATAAAGAACGGAAAGAAAGTGAAGCCCCACCCGGCCTCCCCAAAGGGGAGGTGAAGTGAAGCCCCTCTAAGACCCGGCCCTTCTTAATCTCCCCAAAGGGGAGAATTGGAGCGCGACACAGCCTCAAAGTTCTCAGAGAATTAATAATACAAATCCTGCCTCTACCTTTCCCTCCCCTTTGGGGAGGTCGGGAGGGGCTCCAATTACAAGATTATGAAAAAGATATATAGCAAACCCGAAACAGAGATAATAGACATTGAACCGCAGCAGATGATATGCACGAGCCCCGGCATCGATGAGCCAAAGCCCGAGAGTGACGAATGGTTCGACATACCCAGCGCAGGGAATGAGAAGTACACAGGCCCTCTGGACTGAACAGAGAGACAGAGCTTTTTGAGTCTATAAGCGCAAAGCCGAATATTTTAAACGCAAAGACGCAAAGGCACAAAGAGTGCAGAGGTCTTTTCTTAGCGCAAAGAGCGCGAAGGAATCTTTCTGAACACAGAGACGCAGAGACACGGAGATATTTAAGGATAATACATAACGTCCTTTATTCTCTGTGTCTCTGCGTCTCTGTGTTAACTTCCTTTGCGCTAAGAAAAGACCTCTGCACTCTTTGTGCCTTTGCGGCTTTGCATTTAAAACATTCGGTTTTGCATTTAGAAATACACCTCTGCATTTATGCGTCTCCTTGCCTCTTCATAGCCATCGATAAGCTCCCGCATTATATCCGCCACGGGCTTTACCGCCTTCACGGCCGATGCCACCTGCCCTATCTCAAGCTCGCCGCCATCGATGTCTCCCTCGAAGATGCCACGCTTAGACGCCGCGCGGCCGAGGATGCCACGCAGTTCTTCGGCATCGGCGCCGCGGGCCTCAGCTTCCGCCACCTTATTATATAGTGCGTTGCGCACCAGCCGCGTCGGGGCGAGCTTCTTCAGGCACAGCATGGTGTCTCCCTCATGGATCTCCGTGCACCGCTGTTTGAATGCCTCCGATGCCGAACTCTCTGCCGAAAGGGCGAAGAGCGTGCCTATCTGCACACCCTCGGCACCCAGTGCCTGCGCTGCCAGCATGGCCTCGCCGCTGCCTATGC
This sequence comes from uncultured bacterium, assembly GCA_905216025.1. Taxonomy (GTDB): domain Bacteria; phylum Bacteroidota; class Bacteroidia; order Bacteroidales; family Bacteroidaceae; genus Prevotella. Next base: position 79,028 of record CAJMSE010000006.1, read on the forward strand.
CTCCGGCAGCGATGAGCGGAAGACGCGTTGCACGGCGCACCTGCGGGATGAGCGCCATCGTGGCGGTCTCCTCACGGCCGTTGTGTCCGCCGGCCTCAAAGCCCTCAGCCACCACGGCATCCACTCCCGCATCCTCGCACTTGCGGGCAAACAGGCTGCTCGACACCACATGCGCCACCGTCACACCCGCCTCATGGAGCATCGGCGTGAACTTCTTTGGGCTTCCGGCCGAAGTGAACACTATCTTCACTCCGCTCTCCACGATGATATCCATCAGCCTGTCTATCTCCGGATACATCAACGGCACGTTGATTCCCCAAGGCTTATCCGTGGCCGCCCGCATCTTCGCAATATGTTCCTGCAGCGTCTCCGGATGCATGGACCCTGCTCCGAGCAGCCCCAGTCCGCCGGCGTTGCTCACTGCAGAGGCCAGCCGCCATCCGCTGCACCACACCATCCCACCCTGTACGATGGGATATTCGATACCGAAAAGTTCTGTTATTCTGTTCATTTTCTTATCTTTCATTTGCCATTCATTTATCTGTTATACATTATTTGTTTATCTGTTATACATTATTCATCATGCTTTATTAAGGATATAATCATCAACATTACATTATTCAGTCTGCATGTATGATGCCGACACCTTGTCCTTAAAGGTTGTTTTCAGGGTGTTAAGGCTGCTTTGCTCCGTCACTCCCACGAACAAAATCCGCTCAGATATCTCACAAATATATTTGTTGCGTGCCAACGCCGTTGCCCTTGACTGCCGTCCAGCATTGCTGACCGATATGATGAGCAGGCGATTTTGCTCTATCAGTGCTTTCAATTCTACAGGAATCACTTTATACATCTTTCGTGCAAGGACAATGATAATGGGCTGTTCACCCTTCAACAGGAAATGAAGCACATCCTGCTCCAACCTGCTGCTGAATCCGCTTACAACGCATTCTCCCCGTCTGCGCATCTCCGTTGCCCAGTCATAGCACCTCAGCACCGCTTCGGAAGCAATTGTGCCAGAAGCCAGAAAAGCCGTCTTTTCCAACTTCAGAAGTTCCTTATTGCCGAGATATTGTACATTCATTTCCATTCTTTCGAAGTGTGTTTCAGTATTGTTTTTATTAATTGACACCTCTTTTATTATTTAATGTCTTGATAATCTTCCAATATCCATCTTTGCGTCCGCCTTCACGAACTATAATACTCAAATTCTTTAAATTATGAACAGCCTTATAGAGAGTGGTTTTACCAAGTGCTAGTTTCTGTCCCAATGTCTCGTAAGTTACACTGGCATCTTCCTTTATTAATGTCAATACCTGCCTTTCAATAACAGTAAGTTCCACCCTTTTTCTTCCCTCGTTCTTTTTATCACTCTTTTTATCACTCTTTTTATCACTCTTTTTATCACTTGAATAATATATTGAGTCATCCCTGCGTATGGTATAGGTTGTCCAACGCTTTTTATTCTCTTGGTTCAGCATTTGTTTTTCCACCATTTGATGGAGCATTTTACCAACTTCAATAGAGTTTAGCCCGAACATTTGCTGCAATTCAACATTACTTACACAGTCTCCATTCCAAACGTATGCCACAATTTGTTGCTCTTCTGCTGTCAATTTGCTGTAGTAATCGCTTCCATAATAAGCTTTCATTTCATGCACAACTTCTTCAGGCAGTAAGCTTATCATAGGTAAGTTTAAATCTACCTGTCGCAACTCTGTCCGATCGAGTAAAGTGGGCTTGCGCCAATTCTCTTCTTTCCATGTTTTCAGAATGGTGGGATACCCACTGCCAATGTTATCACCATAGCCAATCATACGAAGCATATTTTGGATACGTGGATTACGTGCCTTAGAGTTGCCACCATGCATGATATCCTCTATAGGCAATTTCAATGAACCAGGGTTAGAGAATATGAATTCATTGTCGTGTTTCTCCACTTTAAGCACACCGGTGATAAATATATCGGCATGGATTATCATATTTGTCAGTCCCTCTCTTACGGCTTTATGTATTGGCGTGTCATCAATGCGCTCCATACCCTCAAGCTTAAAAGGACGTTTCAGATCGGCCGTCAGTTTTGGCATTACGCGAGTGAAGAAATTGTAGAGATTGTTCTCCCATGTACCATCGTATGTTAGACGGTCGCTCCATCTGCTCTCCCCTACCAAGTCGGTCTTATCAATATAATCCATACGGATGTTATCAAACCGGTCACGCACAGAAAGTCCTTTGCCAAACATCATCAGCCCGGCCACAGTAAGCCCTTCCCTCTGTGTATTACGATCGATGGTGTATCCACCCATATTGCGAAGAAACTCCTTGTCATCGAGTTGATTAAACACGTGATCAACATTTCTCACCTCAAAACGGTTGCGATAGGCATGTAACGCCGTCATATCAATGTCGTCCATGTTGTAGTTCTCCACCATAACACCGTCGTTGCCGTTTTCATTGGCATCACGCAACATCGCCTTTACTTCCTCATCGGTACAATGATAATCCCCTTCGTAATTACGCTTGAAGCTACCACCTATAAGGTTTTTATTAATATAGATAGGGCGCATGGTATAGTTTGCCATAGGAATATGTATAATAATGAGAATCTTACCATTGTAATTCACACATTCCACGTCATCATCAACTAAAATATTGCGGCTTACCTTATCACTGTTTATCGTATCCCCAAAAATTTTGAGCAATTTATTGACATCACCAACGCCCTTAACCTCAAACCTCTCATCTATTGGTTTGTTACGATGTTCTTTAATACCTAATACAATGGTTCCTCCTATTGTATTTGCAAACGAAGAATAGGTTTCCCAAAGCGATTTAGGTAATTCGCTTGATGCTTCTTTATATTCTATATTGATACGTTCACCATAGCGCATCAAGTTGTTTATATCTGCTGTCATCATATCTTACTCATATTTATTTAACGTTTAGCCCGTTGATGATATTGCTGTATGCTGTTATCTCTTTGTTGAGAAAATGCTTCATTCAGATGCAGAATCTTTGCTACCTTTCTTACCTAAATCCTCAATATTTTTAATCGACATCAGATAATCGTGCTCCACATCGCTGATGGTACGTTGCTTGTATTTGCGGTACTCATTGGTGGCATGTTCCATTGCGTCTTCATGAGACACACTTCCGGAACCTTGCAGGAGGTTTTCTCCCGACATGGTCAAAATTCTATCCAAATAGGCAGCCCAATCATTCATAGTCATCGGTTGTTCACGTTCTGCCTGCCGTTCCGCAAAATCCAAATATCCGGAAACTAACTGTCCCATGGCACGAAGCTCTTTATCATCCAGATAGTTCTTTGCTGTCTTTGCTTCCACAAGTGTAGGATGATTTCCCTTAAAGGTCAATAGTCCCATAAAATCTTTCTCGGCATCAGCCCGTTCAACGATAAGTTCTGCCGCCGTGTGTCCGTGAATCGCAAAATGTATCTTGTTTTGCACTTTCTTGAAAAACTCTTGTGATACAGATGCCCTTGGATCATAGTCGATACTTGTGGCGTATATCTCAAGTACCTGACGATACATCACCTTTTCTGTAGCACGGATATCCCTGATTCTTTCCAACAGTTCCTTCCAATAGCCTCCACCGCCCAGTTTTTTCAGACGTTCGTCATCAAGCGTAAAGCCCTTTATCATATATTCTTTTAAACGCTGAGTAGCCCATTGGCGGAAACGGGTTGCAATGATGGAGCGGACGCGATAACCGAGAGCTATTATCATGTCTAAATTATAGAAAGTAGTCAGATACGATTTCCCGTCTGCGGCAGTTGTTCGGAATTTCCGAACAACTGAATCTTCCTGCAATTCGCTTTCTTCAAAAATGTGTTTTATATGCTCACTTATGTTTGATTTGCTTGTCTGATAAAGTTCGCACATCTGCGCCTGAGTAAGCCACAGCGTCTCATCTTCGAGTTTCACGTCTATCTTTGTCTGCCCGTCACTGGCGGTATATATGATTACTTTATTCTCGTTCATGTTTCTTTATTGTTAATCGTTTTGCCTGTTGGCGTTATTGCTGTATGCCGTTATCTCGTTGTAGAGAATTACCATTTGGAATGTTCCTCATCCCAAACAGCCCTCACCTCATGGTCGTTGTAGAAACGTGTTGATATCTTGCTCATAAAATTTTTATCGGTCAGACTTTGATTGCGAGTACTCATATCCGGTTCTGATATTCCATACAGTTCATGAAATATTCAAGGATATTTTATAATTTCCCAATGTCCTAATTTTCGTCCTTCTAAACGTTTGATATATCCTTTTTGCTTCAACTCGTTTATTGCTCTATATATTTTTGAAACAGATACATTTAATTGTAAGGACATTTCTTTTCTTGTTATATTCGGTTTTTCTTTAATATATTGGTATACAAGTGATGCAGTATCAGATAATTCTTTTGCTTCACCTTTTGCTTCACCTTTTGCTTCACCTTTTGCTTCACCTTTTGCTTCACCTTTTGCTTCAAGAACTTTTTGGGATATATTGACTTTTACAAGAAAAGCTGTTTCAAGATCAAGTTTGAAGTCGGCTTCGCCATTGGCGTTTGCCTTTAATTCTTCTTGCACGCGCTGTACTCCACGACTAAAACGATTGACAAATCCCATCACTTTCATTGCTTCAGCAATAACTCCATTACGATAATCATTCACCCATGGGAAATTATTTGGATTAGCTTTACCATATAATCCTCCGGGATTCAGTATTTCTATCCTATCATCATATTGGTAAAACTGAATAGGTCCGTTTCCCTCATAATCGCGATGGCATACAGCATTCATTAGTAACTCTCGTATAGCCCACGACGGATAATCCATTATATTCTCTTCTCTCAATGCCGTCACTGGAACCGGACGTTTTTTTGCTATTGATGTTGAGACAAATGTATCAAGTTGATTTAGAACAATCATCAGATTGCCGGAAAACTTATAGTCATTGATAATGTCAGCCCCTCGAGTATCGCCACCAAAACGCACATACTGAATGTATGCTCCCGGCAAGCGACGCTCAACATTAATACCAAACATCAGTATTCCTGCAAATGTCGGACAATCGTACTTCATATCATAAAAGCCAAGAGATTGCAATTGCAGGCGCACATCACGTTTGTCTGTTTCCAAAACTTCCTCAGGATAAGCCTTAGGAAGATATATTTGTCGGAATATACTCACGTCTAAATCCGATAAAGAGCTGTCAAGACAAGGCATAGCATCAAATGTAAGTACATGAGAAGTTCTTTTCTCATATAGTTTACGTTCATCGTTCTCGTTAGCAGTTCCACGGCGTGGTCCCACTCGTACACAGATTTTCCCCTTGTATCTTACAGGAGGAAAATGTGCAGGCTGAACCTCTACAACGACAACAGGGCCATCATCAAGTTCTATTTTCTCAACAGTCATTGATGGCTGTGGCTGTATATTTCCCTCCGTTCGTATTGCCGCGACATTTTTCAATAGCGCATCTGTGATATTAATCGGCATTACCTTACCAGTCTTATCATCCGCACCGATTATGAGATAGCCCGGCTTCTGATAGTCTGGTAAATCATTAGAAAAAGAGCAAATAGCCTCACCGAACTTATCTATATTTGTTGTTGATATAGTTCGCTCTACTCTATCGCTTTCTATATCGTGAAGCAATGCTTGTATTTCTTCCTTTGTTATCATTGTCTTATTATTTATAGCTTTTTATTTTTTTGACTAACTCCACTCAAACAGCCCTCACTTCGAGGTCGTTTTTAAAAACGTGTTGATATTTTGCTCATATCTTATATTTTAGTGGAGCTATACATTAATTATAGATACGTATGAGGATTTAATCATCCGACTTAAAATAAAATCTATTTGATTTTTCAAAATTTATCCATTTCTTTGTATCATCAGATGCCATCTGGAATTCTTCCATTGTTTTAGCAAGTGATATAAGATACTTTATTGTCTTGAACAAATCTACCTCCATGTCTGCTAATGTAGACCTATCATTTCTCTTCAATATTAGTTGTATTTTATGTACAAGGGATTTTGGCAACTCCACATCTTTATAGAATGTTTTTAATATATAGGATAAGAAATAAAGACAAGCCTCAAAGCCTTCCTTTTTGTTATATAATATGCGATCTGCTATCATTTCAACATAATTGTCATGCTCTTTTTGATAACCTTTTCTCATCTTATAAACCAGTTCTTTCATTGCATCTGCTTCTTCATTCTTATCATCAGAAAGCAAACCATCCTCAATATCAATAAAGCCACGAGTTTTGTTCAGCTCATTTTGTATTGTAGCGTACAGCTCGGCAAAACCCTCTTGTTGTCCTAATACTCCTCTATGAAGTTCTATAAACCTTACCATTTCTAAGAAAAGACTATCATAATGCCCCAAAAACCATGAAAAGCCATCCTCATCCTTATATAATTTAGACTGAAGAAGCGTATCCACGTTAATCTTCAACTTATTGTATATCTGTATAACCTCATTATCTGTCCATTTTAAATTATTGTCAAATTGAGAAATATTTAGAGGATACCCTTGTGTCGCTCCATCTTTCAATATACCATTATCCCAAAGTCTTTTACTACTTAGTATCGCTTTTTTTAAGGTGGGCAAAAGAACAGGATTGTCTTTCGCCAAATAGCATAAAGCATTAATAGAATCCTTTATAGGGATTTCTCCTTTATTCAATGCCAAGATTTTATCACATAATTTCTGTTTATGCTCTTCTGTCAGACACTCATTTATATTACCCAATATCTGAACATCTTCAATATCATCAATATTTTCTATAAATTGAGATATTTCGTCATTTAAGTTTAATGGCTTATCTTTAATTTGAGTATGAACATAATAAAGAATGTCTATAGTTTTATTTCTGTCTTTCTTCGAATGTATTAGACAGTCTTTCACAACCTCTTTGATGTCATCCGACAACTCAATCATAGAAACACCTTTTTCCACAAAACTAAGAATCTCATCAAGTCTGGTATCTTCTCCATAAACTGGCAGGAAAAACTTACGCCATATTTTCATAAAACCACTTTCCCATGTAGTTACTTTTATGACATTCAACAATTCTCTAAATACAATATATGCATGTGTTCTAAAAAGATTTGGCATTTTATCATCCAACATACCTTTAATCAGTCTTCTTCCCATATCATCCAACACTCCGCTGTTAAAAAGTTTGTCGGAATAACAGAAATCCTGTCCAATTCTTCTCAGAACTTTTTTATCATTAATAGTCAAACTATAGAATAATGCTGGATATGGATGTATTTCATATATACCCCTAAAAATATGATACCATTTTTCAGGGCTTATCATTGTTATTATGCCTATTGAAGGCATATAAGGGAAGTCCAGAAGGAATTGTAAAGCCTTAACAGAATGTTCATATTCTGTATTACTTTTGTCCATCCGATAAACTTTATTTTGTGATTCTCCGTATGGTTTTATATTCTCCTTTTGTGGTAAACATGCGTCTATTATCGAATCTTTTACTTTATACATACTTTGTAGCCCCATATTAGCATACTTAACTGTTGAATAGTTAGATTTACTGTAAAAAGTAAACACCCTTAAATATTCTGTGGCCCAATATTCCTCTTGAATATTATCTGTTTCTTTTTTATAATCTTCAAGAAGTGACTCGCATTCCTTATCTCCCATAAAATACATCCATATTGTTTTTTTTAGTTTATCATAACAACATGGTTTCCATATAGAAAGAGTTGAATACAATTTTGAGAAGTCTAAGCAAAAAGCGAATTGTAATATTTTATCATAAACAAATTTGCTATTATTCGCAATACCACCCAATTTCTTACCAGATAATACTCGATTCCTATGTTTCAAATGTAACAGTTCTTCTTTTTGCCATTCTTCTAAAGATGTATTATGCAACCGTTTCTCAAGTTCTGGATAATATCCAAGTGGCAGTCCTGTTTCCTTAAGTGCAATTAAAACAAGAGAAGTTTCTTCAGGAGTGAGAGCTTCTTTTCCTAATATTCCAGACAAAAAATATTTTTGATAATCATCATGTATCACAAATCGATTATTTCTCATCCGTTGCATGATTTTTTCTACAACAGACGAATCAACCTCAATTTTTCTATCTCTAAAATTTACTGTCTTATACCATAGCGATGAGTATTCCTCAATTGGCTCTTTATCCTCCATAATACTTTCTTGGGGAGCATTAAGGAACGATATAAACCTTTCCATTAAATGACGGTTTTGCTCATCTTCATCATCTAAAGTCATGATGTCTGTGTCGACATTGAGTATATTTAAGACATCTTTTTCACGCAAAGACACATATACAATATGATGATTAATATAGAACAATTGTTGGTCTGGAGACGGTTTGTTTCCAAACACGTCAATTAAGAATACTTTAGCGTTATCTACATTATATTCTTTAGGGGAACGAATCAGAACATCACGCATCCATTCTAACCAAGAAACAAAATTCGGATCATTTCCGGAGAAACCTATCAGACAGAATGTCCCTTGTAGCAAAGATATTCTCATCAATTGCGTAAAGGCTTCATGTTCTTTGGGATAGTTGTCATAGTCTTCCTTTGATATAATATATCTATGATGATGATTACCATCAAATTCAAATCTATGATTTGGAGAATCTTGATGAAATATCGTTCCATGCAATTTAACAATCAACTTGCTATTATCATCGTTTATAGTCAAATCATCCGCTGAAGATATTGCTCGCCATCTCAATCCATTTTGTTTGCCGGCAATATCCAAAAGTTCATCATAGTTTGTTGTATATATTCTTTGCCATCTTGAACTTAATAATTTCCTATGGATAGCGAAATCTTCGTCAGATAAACGTACTGCTTTCTTTTCTGGGAATCTTAGTGTTTGCTCTCCATCTTTTATATAAGGAATATGTTTTTCTATATAATATTCCACAGATTCGCGCATTCCTTTTTTCTTTATGTAATCAGACACAATATCTAAATAGCTCTGTTGTTTCAATACTTTATCAATTTTTTTCTTTGAGCCATACATTTCTTTTACCATGTCGTATAACAATCCATCCCACATAGGAAATGATTTCCATGCGTTTTTGGAAAAACCGGCACCAACAAGCAATGATACTTTATCGTTATTATATCGTTTTTTTAGCTCTTCCAGAGCTTCTTTCCCATTAATTGTAATCATAAAACTCTGATTCTTTTATTAAATGAACTCTTTTTATCACTTACCGATCAGTTTTGACAAGACTACCTTAGTTAGATAAAATTACCATGAAACTCCATTGAAACAATATTTGATTAGTTTATTTCCCTTAAATCTTTCCATATTATTCCTCATTTAACTCATCACCCATACGATATTTAATGTCGTAGTTTATTATGAAATCCAATTCTTCTTCAGTGAAACCATAATGTTTGGCAAAGGCTTTGTCTATCTCATCAATGATAGACTTGGAAGCATTCAATTTAAATGATTCTATCTCTATATTATCTTTGGCTGTATTCCTTGTTGTTATAAACGAATTTGAGTCAATATCATTTTGTAATTTAGTAGAAAGATCTAATACTTTAATGTTGTCAATTAATCCAATATCTAACGGGAAACGTTTGACAACATTATCTGACAAATGAAAACCATCAGAAAATGCAATATACCATATATAAAACAGAGAACTATTGATTAAGCTAAAAACGGCCTGCTCGATTGTGGAATTTTCAAAAAAGAGTTTTCGTCCGTGTGCTGGTTCCACAACTATTCCGTTCTTTTTATAATAAGGTATACGCATAGCTGCTTTCATCCAATAGTTTGTTGCTTCTTGATAATATATGAAATTTTCATTTTTTGATTTAGTTATATATCTTGCTAACATTGCATATGAAATGATTTTATTAAGAACTTTAGAATGCAATCCTGTATTTAGCTTAGCAATGCCTATTTCTGGTAAAACTAAATCTACTTTTGTGTAACACAACTTAGAAAAGATATTTATCCGCTCTACATTATACCATCTATGAAGTTTGGTTATCATAGACTCTAAATTACTACATAAATTGTTCGAGATTGTAATTGTTATTCTTTGGAATGCTCCATCAAACAATTTAGAGGGAAATATTTCAAAATTCGCAAAATAATTTCGCTTAAAACTATTTATTATGAAATTTCTCAGTACCTCCATTCTATTTCCACAAGACAAACTTAAAGGAACTATCATACCAAAAACGGATGTTTCTTTTAATATCGTCTTGCTTCTCTCTATGCAAAACGCATACAAATTGCCACATAAAATAGTTTTGTAACCATTAAGTTTGTATATATCGGATATTGCAACCCCTTGCATCTTCTTATTGTATTCCACATACGGCGGATTACCGATAACCACATCAAAGCCACCGTGTTCATTGATTATCTCATAGAACTCGGCAAGCCAATGGAAAGGCTGATGAGAACTTAGCCAAGAATCGTAGTCGATTTTAGCATTAACAGAGCCATACATCTGACGGTTCAGCAAATCGTTTAGAGATGTAAGACGGACTTTTAAGTCGTGCTTGGCTTGTTTGAAAGCAGCCATATCCTCGGTTTGCGTAAGTTGGATGCTCTTAAACACATCGTAGGTTCGGGCCACTTTCTCCATCTCCTCGGTCACACGGTCTCGGAACATCTTAGCCGTGAAAAAGTCGGTATAGGCAATGCCTGCCTCCAATTCTTCTTCCGTGGCATACCCCACAAGCGTGTTTCCGCAGCGGATGTTGAAGTCAATATCCGGCAGCGGGTCGAGTCCTAAGTTCGGGTCGCGCTTGTCAACATCTACCACTGCCACCATCTTCAGGAACAGGCGTAGCTTTGCAATCTCCGTGGCTTCAACCATGATGTCCACACCATAGAGATTGCGCAGGATGATGCTTTTATAAATAAAATACTGTATGTTGGAGCGATACTTGCTCTTAATCTCTTGCAGTTGCTTTACGAACAGGTGCGGGTTCTGCCCGTGAAACTCCTCCATGCGGGAGAGGCAAACCTCATAGAGCGGCTCAAGGATGTTGAGCGCGGCAAAGAGGAAAGCACCCGAGCCGCAGGTGGGGTCGAGAATGGTGACACGTTGCAGGGCATCGTAGAAATGCTCCACAAACAGATGGTCATCCGTGTGGGCAAGATAGTCGTAAACAAACCCGCGTATGTCGAGATTATATGTTATGAAGTCGTTGACGGCCGTTATCTCTCCATTCTCAATCTTTGCCTTTATGCTCTCGTAGCGCTGCAATCGCTCTATGGTCTCGCGCCATATCTCGGTGGGCAGTGCGAATGGTTCGGGTGTGCGGCTGTTCCACAGTTTGCGCCGCTCCGGCAGATTGGGCAGCGTGGTGTCGATGCCCGCCGCAATATCTTCGGGAATGGGAAGGCCGCTTCCTTTCTTCACAGCGTCATATATGTAGCGGTCGTCACTGTCGCGCAGAAACTGCCACAGGTCGCTGTCAGCCTTGAATCGCTTTTCATCCTTCCGCTTCACGGCATCCATCAGATAAGGTATGATGGTGTTGCGGCCGATATATTCCGTGATGTCCTCTTTGGTATAATAGGCTCCCATCTGCGCCCGGTCGTTGATGTACTGCTCGAAGATATATCCCAGCACATCCGGATTGATGTCGCGCCCGTTGGCCGTCATGCGGTCGTCGAGATGCCAGTGCCACTTGTCGAAAAAATCGAAGAGACTCTTGAAAGCCTCGTCGGCAATGTCGAGTCCGGCATAGTCACGCTCTATCTGATGCACATCGAACATTCCGCCGTTCAGATAAGGTATGCGCCCGTATATATCTTCAAAGGCACTGTCATGATGAGGAGCATTGAGCCCGTCGTGAAAAAGATTGACGAGAAAGCCCTTGTAGAACTTGCGGAAGAAGCGGTCTTCACCCTCGTTCTTCTGAGTCCATTCCAATTTATTGCGCAGATAGTCTACATCGCCGTCCAAAAACTCTTTCTTCTGAATGAAATAACAGAACATCAGTCGGTTGAGCATTACGGAAGTATACCACTGCTTGTTCTTGTTGTCCTTGTCGGCAATATGGTCGTCGATGCCGGTGATGAACTTGGCAAAGTTGGTATGCTCTTTCTTGAAACCGGTATAGAAATCTTTTGTTATCTTCTCCGAATTGATGATGAAAGCCGACTGCACCTTGGCTATGATGTCAAGGATAGTCGGTGTCTCGTCGAGAGAGAAAGACAGGCCCTCCATCTTCTCAAACAGGAAGCTCGCCTTGTCGATGGTGTCGTAATCGACCAACACAATGTCACGTTTCTCCACTTTCTTCACCGGTGCCACCCAAAGGTGGTGCAAGCTGTCGGGAACCGTGAAGATGCAGATATAATTCTCCGCATTGCGACGCAGTTTTGTGTCTAACTTCCTGCAAACAGACGAAGTGGGTATTTCGTCCACCTCGCACCGGAGAATCTGGAAACCGCTGCGGTCGGCTATCTGTTCTATACGGAATGTACGCTCGTCGATTATATACTCCGGCAGCGAGGTCGCACCGGAAGGATTGTTCCATCCCATTTCGGTGATGAACAACTCACGGAAATTTCCTGTCTGTATGTATTGGTTGAATACGCTTCTTTTCATACTCGTTTTGTTTTTATGCTTTCAGCCCCATCGAACAGATGATGACCGGGTCCTTATGCTTTGTCTTATCTTCGTCCACACGGCAAAGGTTGCCATTCTCATACATCTCTATGACGGTATCGACGATGTCGTCGTGTGTGCTGCCTGTCCGCATCATGCGGCCAAGAATGAATTTGGAATTCTCTAATAACGGATAGTTGTATATCTGGTCAATGGCAAATTTCAGCAGAGCTTTCTTTTCCTGTGTATAGAAGAGGCTGAGAGGTTGCTCGTAGTAATATTCCAGCAGGTTGTATATCTTACGCTTTGTGCTGAAGCGGCTGCCGAGAATACCACCCACACCGGTGTTCTCGTTCTTGATGCTTCCGACGGCTTTGCCAACCAGTTCCAAATGATTTTCCTGCGCGTCAAGGCAAGGCTCGTCTATGGTGCATGCCATTGCCTGAAGTATGCGCTTCTGCGACTGACTGACAACTTCGCCCTTTGAGTCGTACCATGTCAGCACGTCAAAATCATTGTAAGTACGGGCGTATGTGATGACGCCGTCTTCGATAGCGCTCGCGGCTTTCTTTGTGGAATATACAACGTTGCTCAGTTCGGGAATGATGCGTCTCAAATCCGGGTTTGCGTCGGTGGCATTCTTCCATATCTGAAAAGCCTGAGAGCCGAGGTCTACATCAATATCATCTTCGTCTTCATCCAGACAGCCGTTCTTCTCGTTGTACATATCCAGAAGATTCTTCTCGTTGCCTTCGAAAAACACTTCGTCGCTGCCCACGATGCCGGCATTCTCGTTGATACGCGCATTCAGCCGTGTGCGCAGGCGTATTAATTCCTCCACCTTATCGGCAGGGAAGAACGAGTAGCAGTAGATTTTTTCAGAACTCTGGTCGATACGGTCTACACGTCCGGCACGCTGTATGAGGCGTATGATGGCCCAAGGCAAATCATAGTTCACGATGACGTGGGCATCCTGAAGGTTCTGACCCTCACTCAAAACATCTGTCGCAACCAGTATGCGCAATTCGTCTTCGGCTGAGACATCGGCCTTATTGCTCACGGGCGAGAACTTCTCAACGACAGCAGTCTGGTTCTTTGTGCCGCCCGTGGCAACTCCGATATGTTGTATACCCCGTTTCCGCAACTGATGATAGATATAGTTGGCTGTATCGGAATACTGGGTGAACACGAGCACTTTATCTCTTTCATGCCGGCTGTTCAGCAGTTCTTCCAGCTTGTTCAGCTTCTGGTCTGTATCAGGATTCCATACATCGCACAGGTCTATCATGGCAATGAGTTGTTCGCAGTCTTTTTTCAATTCCTGCTTTAATGTACGCTTAAAGTATCTTGAGTCTATCCATTGCACATTGTTCTTCCCAGCAAGGCCATTGTAATAGTCGCAGGCTCTCTGCATATAGGCCTCCATCGTGTTGGGTATCTGTGATAACTTCTCATCTGATTCACTCTCGCCATCATTATAGGTAAAGAGATCATTGATGTCTGAATCTTCCATGAAATCCTCAGGGAATGTGTTTTCATCACCGACGGGCAGTTTCAGTTTGTTGTCAATGGCATATACGAACACAGCATTGCGGAGAATATGGCGATACAGAGTCAGCAGGAACGAGAATCCGCAACTGTCTATACGCTTAAAGAATGTGCTTTTGCAAAAGCCCATCATACGCTGACCGGCACGGGAAAGATTGTCTATCAGCGCTTTTTCCAAATTTGATGCGTCTGCAGTCTTCTTCTCATCCAGATAGTGGATAAGTCCGTAACGCGGAAGTTTGAGGTTTTCTATCAGTCCGAGCATCTCTTCCGAGTACAGGCGGCTATACTGGTCGCCATCTACTGTCTGAAATCTGACAGCCTTTGGCACACGGTCGGGAAAGTAAGAACGGTGTCCGTCCTTGAATTCAAGATAGTGGCGGCCGTTCGCTGCATCGGTCTTGGCATAGTTGTTTTTAATGAACGTACGCGTACGGCGGATGAGAAACAGTTTCATCAGCTCCAGCCAGTCTTCCTGATGCTCACTGCGTTCAAACGCCTTTATGCTTCGTATAAACTCTTCATGCTTATCCGAAAACTTGCGCTCACCGCCGATTTCCCGGATATAGGCTTCCGGGCGTATGCCCAAATCTGTATCATCGTCTATGAACAAACGCAGCTGACTGCTCAGGTCCTTATATTGCTTGTTATAAGGCGTGGCCGTCAAGAGCAGCACCTTGCAATCCTGCTTTTGAATAAGCTCCCTTATATTGCGATAGCGTGCGCCCTGACTGTTGCGCAGGTTATGGCTTTCATCAACAATGATAAGTTTGTAATATCGCGCATTATCCACATCTATCGGCTTAGCCATCGACATGATATCCGCCTTCAGGTCATACTGCCTGCGATATTTCGCCCACATGTCTTGCAGATTGGCCGGACAGATAATCAGCGTATTGCTGCCAAAAGTGTTCTCGTACATCTTGGCTATGGCACATGCCGTGATGGTCTTGCCCAGTCCCACGACATCGCCAATCATTGCGCCGCCACGCTTCTCATTGTTCAGATGCCGGGCCGCAATCTTGACCGCCATCTGCTGGAAATCGAAGAGGCTGCTTCTGAATTCTGCCGGAACAGTAAACTCCTTGATGCCGGAACGGGCTTCTTCGCTCAGATGGTAAGCTGTCTTCAGATAAATATAATAAGGTGGAATGTTCCTTTCGCCGGCCCAGCTGTTGTCTATAATGTCTATCAGCTCTTTTGTGATGTCAAGACAGAACTTGTCTTCCCACCGGTCGTCAAACCAACGGGAAAGTTTCTCTGCGCTATCGCTGTCACCAAACTCCGCATTCAGTTCACCTTGCTTCGTCAGTCCGGAATAGGTGAGATTGCTGCTACCCATGATAGCCTGAATCTTATTGAAATTGTCATCGGGGCGATGGGCAAGATACAGCTTTGCGTGAAGAGGCTCGCGCAAATACAGTTTTACACAAACCTTTTCGTCTTTCATCTGTGCCGAAAGACGGCGCAACGTGAATTCGTCTTGCTTTGTTGGTAAGCCTAACAGAAGCTGGCGTCTGAAATCACGGGCTATCTCAATTTTACACCGGCTTACGTAGTTCGCGTCGGGCAGGGCTTGCTCTGTGTAGAGCTGTCTTACAAGCTCTTCTGCAGGGCGATGCATGCCTATCAGCAAACGGCATTTACGAAATATCCGTTTGTCATTCTCATATACATAATCTCCGCTAAGGCTGTCAACCTGCTCCACCACAAGGTTCCATCCACGCAGGTTGAAATATCCGACGCAGAAGTCGACACGCTTCACTCCTACATTGGTAATGATGCCTTGCAGCCCCTCTGCGAACTTGGATTCTATATTATCATAAATTCGTGCCATATACTTAGTTTTATTTGCGGGAATCACCGTGTGGCGGTTGATTCTTCCACGCTGTGTTATAAAAATTCCAATAATGACACAAAGATAATCATTTTCTCAAAGAATAGTGCTTTATAAACGGAAATAAGGTTGGTCGGAGTTAAATATTTTTCAATCAAGCGGCATCACATATCCATCGGTCCTGCCAAGAATCATCAGAAAAACCGTAAGCATTACGTCTTATTTTGGTTACAATCAAGTCTACGGCAATGAATTTACAAGAGCGACTGTAACAGATGGAGGCTGGTTTGGTTTCAAATCAGAAACGAGCCATTAACGCATCAGGAACAAGCCATTGGCGCATCAGAAACGGGTTGTTTCTGATGCGCCAATGGCTCGTTGATTAAGGCTGAACGATAGGGTAACGTGAGTCCTACGAACTCACGTTAGGGTGATATTCCGCGGCATACTGCTCCGCCTTCTTCCTCGCCGGCTTGCCGGTGGCGGTCATCGGGAGGGCGGCGGTGGGGATGTAATTCTTCGGTTGCCAATAGCGGGGAAGGACGCGGCGGCATACCGAGCGGGCGAACGCGACGTCGGCAGACTGCATGAGGAGCACGACGGCCTCGCCGAACTTCGCATCGCGGCGGCGGGTCACCATGTAAGGAAATGGCAGATGGGGGCGCAGCACGCGCTCCACTTCCTCAATCTGTATCTTAACGCCGCCGCTGCATATAACATTGTCGCGGCGGCCGAGGATGCGGAAACGGCGGCCGTCGGGGGACAGCTCGGCGCGGTCGTTCGTCTCCAAAACTGATGAGCACACCTCCGGAGCGTCTATCACGAGGCAGCCGTCGGCATTGAGGCTGACATCCACCGTAGAGAACGGCGTGTACCAGTCGCTCGCCTCCGGTCCGCTGATGCGGCGGAGGGCTATGTGCGACAGGGTCTCGGTCATGCCGTAGGTGCTCCATACGGCGTTGGGAAACGTGCGCAGTTCTGCCTCTAAGGCGTCGTCGATGGCTCCGCCGCCGATTATCAGATGGCGCACGCGCATGAGGCGCTCACGCTCGGCGGGCACTTGCAGGGTGTTGTATACCTGCATGGGGACCATGGCGGCGAGATGGAAGACGGGAGATGGGAGATGGGAGATGGGAGATGTTAGATAGGAGATGTCAGATGTTAGATGGAAG
The DNA here is from genome assembly GCA_905216025.1 of uncultured bacterium. Classification (GTDB taxonomy): domain Bacteria; phylum Bacteroidota; class Bacteroidia; order Bacteroidales; family Bacteroidaceae; genus Prevotella. The sequence goes on from CAJMSE010000006.1 coordinate 96,215, forward strand.
GCCTGCGGAGGGGCGGATGTTTCCATGACAGAGAGGCTGTTGCCGGCGGCAAGGGGATGGCCCGTCGGGGGCGTGCAGAAGAGGCGCAGGCCGCACGTCAGCGCCCGCACCACCATCATCTTGCCGGCAATATAGTCGAGCGGCATGCAGAGCAGGGCCGTGTCGCCGGGCTTCAAGCCGAGGAACGAACACGTGATGCGGGCCGAAGCCTCCATGCGGCGCTTCTCCACCCGCAGAGCTTTGGGCTCGCCCGTCGACCCGCTCGTGTGCACGAGCAGGCGGTCGGAGGCGTCATGCCACTCGCTGAGGAACTCTTCGATGCTCATTCGCCGGCGAACCAAAGTTTCTCACCGCGTATCTCGAGCGGCATCGGGATGTTGTCGGTGAAGAGCTGACCCGTGCCGAGCCCCTGCGGCGTGCCGACGCTTCCGCCATACACATGAGCCGTAAACTGGGCGATGGCATTCAGGCCGACGTTGCTCTCGAGCGCACTCGTTATCCATGTGCCCACGTCCTTGGCGCGAGCTGCGGCTATCCACTCTTCCGTGCCGCGCATGCCGCCGTGCAGCGAGGGCTTCAGGACTATGTATGCGGGCTTTATCACGTTGAGGATATGGGTCTTTATCTCGGGCTGATTCACACCGATGAGCTCCTCGTCGAGAGCTATCGGCAGCGGCGACTCGCGGCACAGCTCGGCCATGTTGCCCCACTGGCGCGGCGCAATGGGCTGCTCGATGGAGTGCACGGCATACTGGGAAAGCAGCTCCAGCCGGTAGAGGGCCTCGTCGAACGGGAAGGCACCGTTGGCATCGAGGCGTATCGTCATCTCGCGGTGGGAGAAGCGTTCGCGGATGCGGCGCAGCAGGTCGAGTTCGCGGTCGAAGTCTATCGCCCCTATCTTGAGTTTGATGCAGCGGAAGCCCTGCTCTATCTTGGCTTCCATGCGGCTGAGCATCTCGTCGTAGCTGCCCATCCACACGAGTCCGTTGATGGTTATCCCCTCTTCGCCGCGGCTGAACGGCGTGTCGAAAAGAGCCGGCGTGCCGGTCTCGAAGTGGCGCAGGGCCGTCTCCAGTCCGAAGAGCATCGACGGGTAAGGCCGCATCACGGCATAGTCGATGCATCCCTCCTGCTCAAACTTGTCGCAGAGGGCGCGCAGCGTCTTGCCGTACTCGGGTATATCGTCGCAACTCAGTTCCGGCAAAGGCGCGCACTCGCCGATTCCCCTCCGCCCGGGCATCTCCGGCGAGGTGAGTTCCAAAAACCACGACTTGCGGGTTGTATACACGCCGCGCGATGTTCCCGCCGGCTGCTTGAAGTGGAGCACTCGCTCCGTAATATCTATTTTGTAACGCATAGTTTTTTAAATGAAGAATGAAGAATGAAGAATGAAGAATTTGCTGCCGCGATGGCATTAAATGAAGAGTATTTAAATGAAGAGTGAAGAGTGAGAAATGAATAATCAACCGCAGCAACACCTTTGCGTCTCTGCGTCTTCGCGTTTAACTCCTCGCGCATAGTCACCGCGGCAGCAGATTCTTCATTCTTCACTCTTCATTCTTCATTTAATCACGGTAGCTTTGGGTATTTCTTGAAGTCGGGCTTGCGTTTCTCAAGGAATGCGCGGCCGCCCTCCTGTGCCTCGTCGAGGAAATAGTAGAGCATCGTGGCGTCGCCGGCCAGCTCCTGGATGCCGGCCTGCCCGTCGAGCTCGGCGTTTAGGCCGGCCTTTATCATGCGGAGGGCCAGCGGACTGCGCTCCATCATCGTCTCGGCCCACTCCACGCACTCGTCTTCGAGGCGGTCGAGGGGCACCACTTTGTTCACCATGCCCATCTCTTCGGCCTCCTTAGCCGTGTACTGGCGGCAGAGGAACCATATCTCGCGGGCTTTCTTCTGACCTACGATGCGGGCCAGATAGGACGCTCCGAAGCCGGCATCGAACGAGCCCACCTTCGGACCGGTCTGCCCGAAGATGGCGTTCTCGCTGGCTATGGTGAGGTCGCAGACAAGGTGAAGCACGTGGCCGCCGCCTATCGCATATCCGTTGACCATGGCGATGACGGGCTTCGGCAGGCGCCTTATCTGCATCTGCACGTCGAGCACGCTCAGACGCGGCACTCCGTCGCCGTCGACATATCCGCCGCGGCCCTTCACGTTCATGTCGCCGCCGGAGCAGAAAGCCTTGTCGCCCGCGCCGGTGAGCAGCACAACGCTGATGCTTTGCATCTCGCGGCAGAGCGAGAACGCCTGCGACAGCTCCCACGTGGTCTTCGGCGTGAAGGCGTTGCGGTAGCGCGGGCGGTTGATTGTAATCTTGGCAATGCCGTTATATTCCTCGAAAAGGATTTCTTCGAAATTCCTTATCTTTTTCCATTCCCTGGTCATTTCTATACTTTGTTTTGTTTGTTAATATACTGCAAAAGTACTACTTCCCACCGACAATAAAGACACGGACGCGCTTTTTTTGCCGCGACGGCAGGCCGCAGGTCACCGGGCGTGAAAGTCACGCAGCGCCCCGGCATCCTCGCCGGCATCCGTGAACACCTCGAAGACGAGCGGACGGCGGGTGCCGCTGTAGAGGAACGTCTCCATGTGGCGGGCCAGCGCATCGGCGTCGCGTGCCGCGATATAGCCGATGTCGTGGGCGTCGCAGATGCCGTGGGCACTCGACCGGTGACTGCCTGCCACGTAGCTGTCGGCCACCGGACTGTCGCTGAGTCCGCTGAGTGTCCTGAATATTCCGCCGCAGGCGTTGTTTAGTAGCAGCACGCGGAAGTTTCCGCCCACGCTGCCGTTCCACAGCGCGTTGCTGTCGTAGAAGAAACTGAGGTCGCCCGTGACGCAGAACGTCATATCGTCCGTCGCCGCCGAGAAGCCCGCGGCTGTGGAGAGCGAGCCTTCGATGCCGTTGACGCCGCGGTTGACATATATATGATGCGGCGCATAGATGCATCCGAGGCGCACCGCCGAACTGTTGGCGTAGTGCACGCTGAAGCCGTAGTCAGCATTGCCGAGCATCTCCTCAAACAGTCGCACCGCCGCCATCTGCGAGTAGCGGGGCCGGTATGACGCCGCATGCTGCCGCGCAACGTCGAGCAGGGCCTGCCATGCGGTGAGGTATCGGGCAGCCTCTCCGGTACATGCAGGTGCACCGTCGCCTGTCGCGCAGCCGGCTATCGCGGTGAGAATCTCTGCGGTATCGCCACAGACGACGGCCGTCTGGTTGCAGAATGTGTCGTGCACGCCGCCATCCTCGCTCAACGCCCATGTCTCCGCCGATGCCGCGCTGCGCAGAAACTGCTTCAGCCGCTTGCTCACGACGGTGCCTCCGGCATAGAGTATGAAGTCAGGGTGATAGTCTGCCGCGTTGTCCATCATGCACAGGGCGCTGTCTGCCGGCGACGCCGCGCTGCCGCTGCCGAGCGGCTCGCACAGCACGGTGAACCTGCGCGAAAGTGCCTCAAGGGCCTTGTCTATACGGCTGTCGGGCGCATGCTGCCCCATCACCACCAGCGGGCGGGATGCCGAACAGAGCCTGCCGGCTATCTCACCGGCTGCCGCGACGTCCACGGCCGTGCCCTGTATCTGCCTTACGGTGCGCTCCGCGGGCAGTTCCGGTACGGTGAAATCAAACAGCGGCTCGCTCACCGGCACGTTGATATGCACCGGACAGCACGCCCCGCGGCGCATGTCGATGAGCGCCTCGTTCACAAGACGGTTGCAGTGCCATCGCTCCACGCCGTCCGAAGGTTCGGGGAGGGTCACGCTGCGGCGCACGAAGCAGCCGAGGGCGCCATGCTGCGGCAGCGTCTGCCCGTCGAGCTGACCTATCCATGCCTGCGGCCTGTCGGCCGAGATGACCACCAGCGGCACCTGCTGATAGAAGGCTTCGGCGACGGCCGGAGCGAGGTTCAGCAGCGCAGAGCCCGACGTGACGCACACGGCAACGGCATCATTCAGAGCCTGGGCCATTCCGAGGGCGAAGAAACCGGCCGAGCGCTCGTCTGTCACGGCGTGGCAACAGATGCGCGACTCGTTGAGGTTGTGCACTATCGGGGCGTTGCGCGAACCGGGGCACACCACAGCATGGCGCACCCCATGGGCTATGAGCAGCGCCGTGAGCATGTTTATATTTTCCTTTGAACTGTACATAATCTGTATGTATGGAGAGGCGGGGCGTCAGCCGGCGCCCTGCTCCGTTATCCTTCTCATGGTCTTCATCTTGGCCTCCGTCTCGGCCCACTCCTTCATCTCGGTGCTGTCGCGGAGCAGTCCGCCGCCGGCATAGAGCGCACAACAGCCGCTGAAAATCTCCATGCAGCGCAGCGAAACGTAAAGACGCGTCTCTCCGCCTATGCCGAACGGCCCGGTGAATCCGCTGTAATATCTGCGGCTGTGCGGCTCCACTGCCAGCAGATGGCGGCGCGTAGCCTCGCAGGGCAGTCCGCAGACGGCCGGTGTGGGATGCAGCAGTGAGACGACATCGCCCGCCCCCACTCCTGCGGGAAGGCTGAAGGTGAAGTCGCTGCGCAGATGCACAAGTCCGCCGGCAAGGGCCGTGTACGGTCCTGTCTCGGCGGCGTCGGCCCCGAGACGCCCGAGCACACCCGCGATATAGTCGGCCACATAGCGCTGTTCCTGCCTGTCCTTGCCGCCCCACGCCGTGCTCTCCACCGGATATCTCATCTTCATCGTCCCGGCAAGGGCTATCGTGCGCCACGTATCTCCGTCACCGTCGAGCAGTATCTCCGGCGTGGCGGCAAGCCATGTGCCGCTGTCTGGCGTGGATACGAGCACGACGAACATGCGCGGATACATCTCGCAGGCACGGAGGAACATCCGTGCGGGGTCGTCTCCCTGGGCATAAGGCTCTACCGAGCGGCGCGAAAGCACTATCTTGCTGAACTCGCCCGACATGAGGCGCTCATGGCAAGAGACGAACGAACGGCCGTAGGCCGACCGCGCAGCGGAAGGCGGCATCACGGGATATGGGCACGGCTGAAGGCGCAGCGACGACACTACTTCTCTCAGCAATGCATCGCCACGGCTGCCACCGCCCTCTCCGCCGTCACCCACAGCCACCCGCACCGTCTCGTCGGGCCGTATGAGAAGCAGCGGGCACGATGGCGACGCCACGAACGGGGCCACAACAAAACCGCTCCGGCCGTTGAGGTCGGAGGGCGAAGAGAGGCGTTCAGGAGCGCCCGAGCGCTGCACGATGCCTGTATAATGGTCTGCGCCGGGCAGCCTGAAAAAAGCGAACGAGGGCTGCTGCATATCGTAAGCTACGGTCATATCAGCAGTTATTCGGAAGACTTGTCACATAGTTGGTCACGCTGACGGACGATACAAGCTCGCCTGCGGAGTTTCTCACGTCCACGTTCCACACATGTATCTTATGTCCGCGGTGCACGATGTGTGCCAGCGCGGTGACGGTATCGCCCTCGTCAACGGCCTTCATGTGATTGCCGCTGACGCTTATTCCGGCACAGCGGCGGCCGGGACAGACGGCGAGCGACCCGAGTCCGGCCAGCGTCTCGGCCAGTGCGAGGGTGGCTCCGCCGCACAACACACCGAAAGGCTGCCTCGTCGCAGCGTTCACATCCATCTCCGCACGGCAGGTGTCGGGGTCGTCTGTCGAGAAAAAGCGCATGCCGAGTGCTGTCGCCATGGTCGGCTTTGACAATACACTGTCTCTTTCCTTGTCTATGTTCATAATATTATCCTGTACCAAAAAACGTAAAAACGTTTTCATGTCAGATGTTAGATGTCAGATGTTAACCTGCGGCGTGGTTTTGCTCTACCTCAGTTTCACGCCGCAAGCTAACATCTGACATCTAACATCTGACATGAAAGCCTCTTTCTCTTGTTATTTGAATAGCGAGTATTCCTTCACGCCCCATGCCATCACGCTTGCCCCGAGGATGTCGCGTTCGCGGTTGTTCATCGTCGAGGTAAGCAGCGCCACCTTGTTGCTGATATTCGGGAAGACATGCTCGTCGAACGCCTCTATCGTCGGTCCCATGAGCCATTTGCCTGCCTTCACCACTCCTCCGGTGAGGATGATGGCCTCCGGGTCGGTTATAGTGGCATAGTTTGCCAGGGCAACACCGAGTATGCGGCCGGTGCGGCGGAACGTCTCTATAGCCAGTTCGTCGCCCTCGTCGCAGAAAGAAGATATCATCTTCGACGTCAGCTTCATGCGACCGCGCATGAGCGACGGCTTGTCGCTCTCCTCCATCACCTCATAGGCCGTCGCCACGACTCCGCTGCCGGCGACATATCTCTCAAGACAGCCCTCGCGTCCGCAGTTACACTTACGGCCGCCTGGCACCATACATATATGTCCCAGCTCGCCGGCAAAGCCGCTGTTGCCGTGGTGCAGCTTGCCGCGTGAGAACAGGGAGCTGCCAAGACCGTTGCCGATGGTCACGACAGAAAAGTTTTTCATGCCGTGCCCGCAGCCGAATGTATACTCTCCGAGCGCCACGGCATGGCTGTCGTTGCCGAGCGCCACGGCCATGCCAAGCCTGTCGCGGAGCACGGCAGCCAGCGGGATAACTCCCTTCCACGGCATGTTGGGCGAGTTCTCTATACACCCTGTCAGCAGGTTACCGCTCGGAGCGGATATTCCGATAGAACGGATGTTCTCCAGCCCGCAGACCGACTCTGCAAGCTCAACAATCTCATTGCACAGCACCGAGACATATTCGTTTATGTCCGGATAGTCTGACGTCACAAACTTACGTATGCCGAGGATATTTCCACGGATGTCAACAACTGCGCATGTAGTCTCGTCATAACTTATATCAAGACCGATGACCCTTGTCTTTACTTCTTTATCTGTCACTTCTTTGGCGTATTTTTCCCGGTTTTCCAGGGGTGTCCTTATTTTTCAACAAATATAGTAAATATCGCCACAACAAAGATAACGGAACGCCGTGATTTAAGAATAATTAACCGTTAACCACCTTACCACACCTACCCAAGCGGCCCTACCGCACCTACCCGAACAACCCTACCACCCCTACAAGAGCGCCCTCCCTGCCTCCCCAAAAGGGAGGAAAAAGGATGCCGTCAGGCGGAAGAAGCAGCATATCAGCATGCTGAGCCGCCGCCAACGCCCCGCGGGCATTTTGACAGCTCTCAAAAACACTTTGCCCGGCTCTCAAAAACACTTTTGATAGCTGGCACAAACGCGTTTGAAAGCAAGCAGCATACATCCACGGGCTACCGTTCATACCGTCAAAGCCTGCCCGTTACACCGTCAGAACGGCCTCATCGCACCGTCAGAACGGCCCCGCCGCACCGCCACGGGCACGCCGTTGCAACTGCGGCGGCCGGGCGGGCGCGTGTTGCGGGCTTCAAGAAGCACGGCGGCTGAAATCTCTTTCCTTTTTATTCGTTTATTCCAACGTTATTTATTAAATTTGCACCCACATACCGAATATATATTCTATTTAAAGGACTATGAACGTTTTAGAACTGAGTGAACAGGAACTCGGCAGGCGCCAGAGCCTGCAGGAACTGCGCGAAATGGGTATCGACCCGTATCCCGCAGCAGAATATCCGACCAATGCTTTCTCCACAGACATAAAAAATGAATTCAGCGACGACGCCGAACCGCGTCAGGTGTGCATCGCCGGCCGCCTGATGAGCCGCCGCGTGATGGGCAAGGCCAGCTTCGCCGAGCTCCAGGACTCAAAAGGCCGCATACAGGTTTACATCACACGGGACGACATCTGCCCGGGCGAGGACAAGGACTTATATAATAAGGTGTTCAAGAAACTGATGGACATCGGCGACTTCATCGGTGTGCGCGGCTATGCCTTCCGCACGCAGACGGGCGAGATTTCCGTGCATGCACAGGAGCTGACGCTGCTCTCCAAGAGCCTCAAGCCTCTGCCGATAGTGAAGTATAAGGATGGCGTGGCCTACGATAAGTTCGACGATCCGGAGCTGCGCTACCGCCAGCGCTACGTCGACCTCGTGGTGAACGACGGCGTGAAGGAGACCTTCGAGAAGCGTGCCACCATACTGCGCACGATGCGCCGCGTGTTCGACGAGGCGGGATTCACCGAGGTGGAGACGCCCATACTCCAGCAGATTGCAGGCGGCGCCAGCGCACGCCCCTTCATCACGCACCACAACGCGCTCAACGTAGACCTCTATCTGCGCATCGCCACGGAGCTTTACCTGAAGCGCCTCATCGTGGGCGGATTCGAGGGCGTATACGAGATAGGCCGCAACTTCCGCAACGAGGGCATGGACCGCAGCCACAACCCGGAGTTCACCTGCATGGAACTGTACGTCAGCTACAAGGACTACAACTGGATGATGGCGTTCACCGAGAAGCTGCTCGAAGAGATATGCATCGCCGTGAACGGCACCACCGACGTGAAGATAGGCGACAACACCGTGAGCTTCAAGGCTCCCTACCGCCGCCTGCCCATCCTCGACGCCATCAAGGAGAAGACCGGCTACGACCTCAGCGGCATGACGGAAGACGAGATACGTTGTGTGTGCGGCAAGCTGAACATGGAGATTGACGACACCATGGGCAAGGGCAAGCTGATAGACGAGATTTTCGGAGAGTTCTGCGAGGGCACGTTCATACAGCCCACGTTCATCACCGACTATCCCGTGGAGATGAGCCCGCTGACGAAGATGCACCGCTCGAAGCCCGGACTGACGGAGCGCTTCGAACTGATGGTCAACGGCAAGGAGCTGGCCAATGCCTACTCCGAGCTCAACGACCCGATAGACCAGGAGGAGCGCTTCATCGACCAGATGCGCCTGGCCGACAAGGGAGACGACGAGGCAATGATCATCGACCAGGACTTCCTGCGCGCCCTGCAGTACGGCATGCCGCCGACGAGCGGCATCGGCATCGGCATCGACCGTCTGGCCATCCTCATGACGGGCCAGCCCACCATCCAGGAGGTGCTGCTCTTCCCGACTATGAAGCCGGAGAAGAAAGCTCCCAAGAGCTCCGTTGCCGAATGGGCCGCCATCGGCGTGCACGAAGAGTGGGTGCCGCTGCTGAACAAGTGCGGCTACTACATGGTGGCAGACATCAGGGAACTGAACCCGCAGAAGCTCCAGCAAGACGTCTGCGGAGTGAACAAGAAATACAAGCTGGGACTTGAAAACCCGAAGGTGGACGAGTTTGCGGCGTGGATAGAGAAAGCGAATAAATGAAGAATGAAGAGTGAAGAATTTGCCACCGCGGTGGCATTAAATGAAGAATGAAGAATGAAGAGTGAAGAATTTGCTGCCGCGGTGGCTATGCGCGGAGGGTTAAACGCAAAGACGCAGAGACGCAAAGGTTTCGCTGCGGTTGATTTCTCGTTTCTCACTCCTTTAATATCATTGCGGCAGCAAATTCTTCCCTCTTCACTCTTCCCTCTTCACTTAAAAGAATCGCGGCAGCAAATTCTTCATTCTTCACTCTTCATTCTTCATTAAAAAAGAATGTTTACCTGCGGAAAAATAGCAATAATCGGAGGCGGAAGCTGGGCAACGGCTATCGCAAAGATAATCGTGGAGCACACACACCACATCGGATGGTACATGCGCCGCGACGACCGCATAGAGGATTTCCGGCGTCTCGGGCACAACCCGGCCTATCTGATGAGCGTCCGCTTCAACATGGATGAGGTGTTCTTCTCAAGCGACATCAACAAGATTGCACAGAACTACGACACGCTCGTGTTCGTCACGCCGTCGCCATACATAAAGAATCACCTCAAGAAACTGAAGAGCAGAATCAAGGACAAGTTCATCGTCACGGCCATAAAGGGCATCGTGCCGGATGAGAACCTCATCTGCTCGGAGTTTTTCCACAGGGTCTACGACGTGCCGTACGAAAACCTTGCATGCCTCGGAGGACCGTCGCATGCCGAGGAGGTGGCGCTGGAGCGGCTCACATACCTCACCATAGCGTGCTCGGACAAGGATAAGGCGGAGGCGTTCACCGACGTGCTGGCGAGCGACTACGTGAAGACGAAGACGAACGGAGACGTCATCGGCATCGAATATGCCTCGGTATTGAAGAATGTCTACGCCATAGCGGCGGGCATCTGCAGCGGCCTCAAGTTCGGCGACAACTTCCAGGCAGTGCTCATGGCCAACGCCGTGCAGGAGATGTCGCGTTTCCTCCAGGCGGCAAACCCGATGGAGCGCAACGTCTACGACTCGGTATACCTCGGCGACCTGCTCGTCACGGGATACAGCAACTTCTCGCGAAACCGCACCTTCGGCACCATGATAGGAAAGGGCTACAGCGTGAAGAGCGCGCAGATAGAGATGGAGATGATTGCCGAGGGCTATTTCGGAACGAAGTGCATGAAGGAAATCAACCGCCACATGCACGTCAACATGCCCATCCTCGACGCCGTATACAACATACTGTACGAACGGATAAGCCCGCAGATAGAAATCAAGCTGCTGACCGACTCATTCAGATAAGACAACAAAAACCAATTTTAAACGATTATGAAAAATATCACCTTAGACATCACCAAGGCCGCCCAGTTCCTTAAGGAGGGCGCAGTGAAAGCGTATGAACCCAAAGTGAAGGCAGCTCAGGAAGCTCTTGAGAACGGAACCTGCCCCGGTAACGATTTCCTCGGATGGCTCCACCTGCCGTCGTCGATAACTCCTGAGTTCATCAAGGAAATACAGGACTGCGCCGACGTGCTGCGCAGCAACTGCGAGGTTGTCGTCGTTGCAGGCATCGGCGGAAGCTACCTCGGAGCACGCGCCGTCATCGAGGCACTGGGCAACTCGTTCGCATGGCTCGTGGGCGACGCCAAGAACCCCACCATCCTCTTTGCCGGAAACAACATCGGCGAGGACTATCTGGCCGAGCTCACCGAATATCTGAAGGGTAAGAAGTTCGGCGTAATCAACATATCCAAGTCGGGCACGACCACCGAGACGGCCCTGACATTCCGCCTGCTCAAGAAGCAGTGCGAGGAACAGCGCGGCAAGGACGAGGCCAAGAAGGTCATCGTGGCCGTCACCGACGCCAAGAAGGGCGCGGCACGCACATGCGCCGACAAGGAAGGCTACACATCATTCATAATCCCCGACAACGTGGGCGGACGCTTCTCCGTGCTCACTCCCGTGGGCCTGCTGCCCATAGCATGCGCCGGATTCGACATCACGAAGCTCGTGGCCGGTGCCGCCGACATGGAGAAGGCCTGCGGAAAGGACATTCCCTTCGAGGAGAATCCCGCAGCTGTATATGCCGCCGTGCGCAACGGACTCTACGAAGAGGCTGGCAAGAAGATTGAGATAATGGTGAACTACCAGCCCAAGCTCCACTTCATCAGCGAGTGGTGGAAGCAGCTCTTCGGCGAGAGCGAGGGCAAGGACGGCAAGGGAATCTTCCCCGCATCGTGCGACTTCACCACCGACCTGCACTCCATGGGACAGTGGATACAGGAGGGCGAGCGCACCATCTACGAGACGGTGATCAGCATCGGGCAGCCCAACCGCAACCTGCTCTTCCCCAACGACGATGAAAACCTTGACGGTCTGAACTTCCTCGCCGGCAAGCGCGTCGACGAGGTGAACAAGATGGCTGAGCTCGGCACACGCCTGGCACACGTGGACGGCGGTGTTCCCAACATCCGCATCAGCGTGCCGGAACTGAACGAGTACTACATCGGACAGCTCATCTACTTCTTCGAGATTGCATGCGGCATCAGCGGCAACGTGCTCGGAGTAAACCCGTTCAACCAACCGGGCGTCGAGGCATACAAGAAGAACATGTTTGCACTGCTCGACAAGCCGGGATATGAGGCCGACAGCAAGGCCATCAAGGAGCGCCTGGCAAAGGAAGCATAAGCAAAGGGAAACTATATTATATATAATGTATAGGAAAGAGATTGATAAATACTTGGAAAGACACGGCTTTAGGACATTCCGTCCTAAGGCCGTTCTTTTTGATATGGACGGCGTGCTGTACGACTCGATGCCCAACCACGCGCGCAGCTGGCACGAGTCTATGAAGACTTTTGGACTCGACATGCCGCCGGAGGATGCCTATAAGTATGAGGGCATGCGCGGAGTGGAGACCATCAAGCTGCTCGCACGCGGACAGTGGAACCGCGAAATCAGCGATGAAGAGGCGCAGAGGATGTACGACGAGAAGACGCGCATGTTCTCACTATGCCCCAAAGCCGGGGTGATGGACAGCGTGAAGGAGCTCCAGCAGGACATGAAGGCCGACGGGATGAAGCTCGTCGTCGTCACCGGAAGCGGACAGAGAACGCTGCTCGACAAGCTCACCGAAGAGTTCGACGGACTCATTTCAAAAGAGCTCATCGTGGCAAGTTTCGATGTCAGCCGCGGCAAACCCGACCCGGAGCCTTATCTGAAGGGACTGGAGAAGGCCGGAGTGAGCCCCTGGGAGGCCATCGTGGTGGAGAACGCGCCGCTCGGAGTGCGCGCCGGAGTGGCCGCAGGGATATTCACCGTGGCGGTGAACACCGGTCCCCTGCCCGACAGCATGCTTTCTGACGAGGGCGCAAGCATCGTCTACGGCAGCATGGCGGCATTCAGAAAAGCGTGGAAAGACATCAGAAACAACTGGGAATGAGCCTCTTGCTGCACCCTGACGGGCCGGCATCCGCCCGGCGGCAGGGGCATGGACATAAAAAAAGGATTAAGTGTGTCTCACGACAGGCTTAATCCTCTGTTTCTAACTAACTTATTATCAACTATTCATTACTCATTCTGTTTTCTGATGCAAAGATAGTCACTATTTGATAACTTTACGCACTTTTATATAAAAAATATAACGTAAACGTTTGCGGATTACCTGTTTTTGCGTAACTTTGCAACTATACAGACTACTTAAGAGACTATTGTCTACCAAACATTTGATAATGAACAATAACCGAAGGACGTCGCTGAAAGATCTTGCGCGTGAACTTGGCGTGAGCATCGCGACCGTAAGCCGGGCCCTCAGAAACAGTCCGGAGATAGGCAAGGATATGCAGGACAGGGTCAAGGAGCTGGCCAGGAAACTGAACTACCGGCCCAACCCGTTCGCACAGAGCCTCCGGCGCGAAGCACCGAAGATAATAGGTGTCGTCGTGCCGAACCTCGTCACCCACCACTACGCGGCCGCGCTCGACGGCATCGAGGACGAGGCAAGGCGCGAGGGATACTCCGTGATAAGCGCAAACAGCCATGAAGACTTCGCCACGGAGATGCGTGTGATAGACAACTTCATAGGGCTGCACGTGGAAGGGATAATCGCCGGACTGGCACAGAGCACCACGGAATACTCCCACTTCGAGGAGATTGCCGACATGGGCATACCTCTCGTATTCTTCGGACGCACCTGCCTGACGGACAGGTTCTCATCCGTGACGGCCAACGGAGACGAGGCCGCACAGCAGGCAACACAGCATCTCATAGACACAGGCAGCCGACGGATAGCATTCATCGGCGGACCAAACCATCTCGACATGGTGAAAAGGCGGAAGCACGGATACCTCGAGGCTCTGAGGGAAAGCAAGATTGCCATCGACCGCGAGATGGTGGTATGCGACAGGATTGACTACAACGTGGCACTGCACTCGGCAACGGAACTGCTCAGCAGGCCGGACAGGCCGGACGCGATACTGGCTTTCAACGACATCATCACCTTCGCGGCATTCACCGCCATAAAGCAGCTGGGACTGCGGATACCCGACGACGTGGCACTGATAGGATTCACGGACGACGTGCACGCCGCATACGTCACGCCGCGGATGTCGGCAATCGAAGACCAGTCGCACCAGATGGGCGTCACCGCGTGCCAGCTGCTGCTGCGGAACATTGCCGGCGACAAGACCATATACCACAAGCGGGTGCCCCAGAAACTTGTGATAAGGGAGACGTCGGCAAAGACAAAATAAGCCAAAGGCCGCCTTATGCCATCCTTTAGGGCGATTTCACAAAAAAACTTAGTATCTTTGCATCAGATAACAGACCAATAAAGAAACCGTAATGAGGATTTTTCCATACATGATTGCCACCGGACTGCTGGCCGTAATGCTGGCCGGTTGTGGCGGAGAGAAGAAGAACGACAACATCATAACGCTGAAGACGGAGAAGAAAGGACCGGCCGCACCGATACGGATGCAGGACTACACGCAGTCGAAGGACATCGAATGGCTCGGCTCCACATATACATGCGAGATAAGAAGGACAGCCGACGACAGCCTCGCTATGGTCAAAGACGAAAGCGGACAGCAGTTTGTCGACAACCGCATATCTCTTGAAATCATACGCAGCGACGGCAGCACATTCTTCAAAAAGGTATTCACCAAGGCCGATTTTGAAAGCAACATCACCGACGACTACAACCGGACAGGCATCCTCGAGGGTCTCGTGTTCGACAAGACAGACGGACAGTCGCTCCTGTTCGCCGCCAGCGTGAGCCATCCGCAGACCGACGAGTACATACCGCTGATTGTCTCCGTGTCGAGGACAGGAGGCATAACGGTTTCAAAAGACACGCAGCTGGACACCAGCGCGGAAGACGACGAGGATATCTAAACTACATCGAGAGCAGCTCGTCGCCCTCGGTGACGCACTCCGTGAAGCCCATCTCACGGGCTTTCTCCGCATTGGCGGTGAAGTAGACGGCCTCTCCCTCGGTGCACAGCTCGCCGCGCGAGTTTTCTATCCGCACATCTATGAAAGCCACACTGCGGCGCATCTCGCGCAGACGGGCACGGATGGTGATCTGCGGTTCGGTGGTCATTATCGACTTGCGGTACTTCACGCTGAGGTTGCTCGTCACGCCGGTGGTCTGCAACTTGCGGAAGACCACCCACGAGGCGCACTCGTCTATCAGCGTCGCCTGTATCCCGCCGTGCAGCGTATCTATCCATCCCTGATAGTGTCCCTTGGGGTTCCAGAAGCAGACGATATCGTCGCCATCCTCGAAAAACTCCATCGCAACACCCAAAGGATTTTCCGGACAACAGCCGAAACAATCGTAACCGGGCTTCGACAGCCACGGATTCCTTATCTTTCTCATACCTTATTATATTATATAATGTATACTGACATCTCTCAAAACTGAAGCTGCAGCCTGAAGCGCACACCGTCTTTCCTCACTCCCGGCAGACCGGTATATGTCAGCCGGCGCACATACTCAACGTCGAAGAAGCGGAAAATATTGTGCACTCCGACGGCCATCTCGACGTAGGGCTTGCCTCCATCCATGATGTACGAGCCCTCGGGAAACGGCATCAGCACGCTCCCTGCCGCCTCACTGCCTGCCGACGGGTTGTTCTTGTCCGTCAGGTCGCCCCACATCGCCTTTATCCCTATGCGCTCGCGCCACTTCAGCCGCCTTACGAGCGGTATGCGGTTGAGCAGTTTCCCGTTCATATTCCACGATATGTCGGCAGCTATATAGCGGTCTGTGAGAAACTCCATGCTGTTCATCAGGTTGAACGTCCCGTCGCGCATAACATACGAAAGATTGGCCGACGGCATGACAAGGAGCGGGAACGGCACGCTGTTCCACTGTGCGGCGGCAGTCAGCCGCGTGTCAATCTTTCCCCAGCTCTTCATCCAGAAGCGCCTGTACAGCGTCGCCTCGGTGATGTTGTACCTGTAATCTCCGCCTAAGAAGCCGTCGATGCCTATGGCATGGCTGAGCGTGAGCACCGAGGTCTCGCGGTTTATCATGCGCCGTCCGCGCTTGGTGGCCACGAACGTCTCTCCCGGGGCAAAGCGGAGCATGGCTTTCAACTCTGTGGTGCGCAGGCGCGGAGCCTCCGGCGTGAAGGTCAGACTGCCCCGCGGAATGTTCTCTTCGGCCGTCAGGGCGAGCGAGGATGTGAGTCCCCACTTCTCTTCGCGCTCGATGCGGAGCTGCTGCCGGTTGTATGTCATCAGCCGGTCGTCCGTCACCCACCTCAGTGCGGTAAGCATGTTGCCCCCGTCCGAGCCCTTCCCGCGGTCGGAAGGAGCGCATACGTCGTATGCCGACGAGAATGTGATGTTCCTCAACGGCTTCTCGTAAGGCAGGTAATCCCTGCGGCAGAACGAGTATGTAAGTTCTCCACTGTAGTAGTTCTCGCGGCTCTCCCACCCTCTGGCATAGTATCCGCGGAAGAAGACATGCGGGTTGAGATATGCCGTCGACTGCCCGCCGATGCGCGTGCGGAGGCCGTCAAAGCTGTTGCGTGACAGGATGGAATACACCGGTCCTATATCGAACAGGCTTGGCCGGCGTTCAGTACCCGTCTCCATATAGTTCTCCACGACTGCCTTCATCAGCCTCACCAGCACCTTGTTCTGCCCCGCCAGCTTCACGCCGCGCACGAAACCGGGCAGGTTCCGCTCGCCGGGGGTGAGGTCGACACGGCGGTTTACCATCCAGAAGCCTTCGTCCCTACGGTCGTATCCGCGGCCGTTGACCTCGGCGGCGGGGCCGCGGAAGAGCACGTCGGGAAGCTCGGTGAACTCATGTCCGTACATGCGGGTGGTGCGGACGATTATACATTTCTGCATGAAATCGAACAGACTGAGCTCCGCCACCATGTCGTCCACCGTCTGCACCCAGTCGCCGCCGGGGGTGCGCACCCACTCCTGAAAGATGCGCATGCCGTCCACGAAGTTGACATCGCTGCGCCGCGGTATCGCCAGCTCGCACCGCCTGACCTGATACGACGTGTCGTCCATCACGTACAGCTCGCCGCTGAACCCGAAATCCTGCGGGTTTTCGGGGGTGAAGCGCAGGCGTATGCACCGGTCGCCGCCGACCTGCATCGTGTCTGCGATGGAGAAACGGTAGAACCGGATGGCGTCGCTGCCTATCGGAGAGGTGAACCGGTGCTGGAGCATGCGTATCCGGTCGTCGTATATGTCGACCGCGGGGAAGAAGTCTTTGAGCGTCGCCACTATCAGCTCGCCCGACTGGAATACCTTGTTTATGCCGTCGGAGCGCTCGCCGACGACAATCGTCTTGCGGTCCGCGGGGTTCTTACGGTATACCTCCTGCGTCACGCTCTCGGTCATTACGGCGGGCAGTATCAGCTTGTTGTTATACGGGCACAGTTCAATCTGCCGGTAAACGCCGGGCAACCTGGCGAGCATTCCCCTCTCGAGGTCGGCCTGCCCTATATCGTTGACAGCCATTGTCAGCTTCTGATACTTCCCGTAGCGGTAGTAGTCGTGGGCCGACAGGCCGTTGCCGCGCCGCGCCGCAATGACCTTGCGCATCAGTTCTACCGCCGGATTGCCCTTGCGGCTGTACCGGCTTCCGGCCGAGCGCACCGTTATCCCGTCGAGCTGCTGCACCCGCTCGTACCACTTCAAAGTGTCGGCAGATGCCGGACGGGCCGCGCACGGCAAACCGTGTGACGTCAGAAAAAAGCAACACAGCGATACGAAGAGCATCACTGAATGGCCTTTCCGTATCGCTGTGTCTTTTTCTCTATTCATAATTTCACTCTGACGGGTATCTCTCCGAATCAGCTTCCGTACTTCACGTTAAGCCTGCGGCACAGTGCCTCATGGCTGCGGTGCATGTGCCAGTAGATTGCTGACAGCACTATTATCTCGAAAAGCGGATATATATAGGGTATGCCGAGCAGGCAACCGATGAACAGGGTGATAGCCCTCGAGTTGTGGGTGAGCAGGTTCGTATACTTCATCAGCGGCAGAGAGCCCTTTCTGAAGTCGTCGCGCAGAGCCTGCGGCATGTCCTCCGCATCGGGATACTTTGACCGTATGTTCCTGTAGAAGGCCTGGAACTCGGGCGTGCTCTTCTCCTGCGCACGGCAATACTTTGCATAGTTGGTGTAGAAGGCCCGCTCCCAGAAGGCACCTTTCGCGGGCAGCGCATCGACGATAGCCTTCTGCGACTCGTAGTCGTCGAGCTCGCTGCCGCTCTTTCCGAGCAGGAAGTAAAGGTGAATCTGCCTGTAATAGTCGGCCAGACGGCACTGCATGGTGTGGCACACGAGACCGGCAACCGCACAGAGCAGCAGCGCCCAGAGCCCCCACTGCACCCCGATGAAAGGCATCGGCTGCGGATAGAGACGGAAGACGATGCCTACATACACCGCCGTGAACCACACGTCGCTGGCCACTCCGTCGAGCATGCGGCCGATAAGGGTCTTCTGCCCGGTGAGGCGGGCCAGCTGCCCGTCGGTCGAATCGCAGAAGTTGGCAAACATGAGGAGCACCACTCCCGCCACGTTATGCCACAGGTCGGTGTAGCTGAACATCCACCCGGCACCCAGACCGAGAAACATCGAGGCGATGGTCACCGTGTTAGGATGAACCCCGAGGCGCGCCCAGAGCAAGGCAAAGGCCAGCCCTATCGGGCGCGTGAAATATACGTCAAGCCACTCTTCGGTGTCGTTCGACTTGAACGAAGCACGAAGCAACTCGCTAAAACTTTTCTCCATAGATATATCTTTGAAACTAATGAACTGCTTACTTGAAACTAATCAACCGGCTGCCTGCAATCAGTGAACAGCCGGTTTTAGACCAATCTGTCGCCCTCCGATATGAACTCTTCAGCCTTCACGATATCGCCGGCATGGTCGATATCGAGCACTTTCGAGAAGGGATAGGCCTTGAGGCGCCGTCCGTCCTTTATCAATGCGCGCTGGAAGTTGCGCATCCGGCTCTCGCCGCGTTCCATGCAGCCCTTCAACGTGTCGATGGCCGCTGCTGTGAGGCCGTATATTCCGCCCGAGATATAGCGGCAATCGTCCGACTTGTCGAGGAATCCGGTGATGTTCATGCCCTCGTCCACTCCGACATAGAGCGGCTTCTCATCGTCTATATAGTCCGTAACGCCCATCATTCCGTCTGCCTCTCCGCTCTCTACGGCGGCGCTGAAGGCGGCTATGTAGCGGCCGAACTCCTCCTCACGGAATATCGTGTCTACCGTCGTCAGGCAGAAAGGCCCGTCTCCGAGATAGGAGCTTATCTCAAAAAAGCTGTGCATCGAGCTCGGCGTGCTCTTGACAACGAAGCGCAACGGCACGGGGCGTCCCTCAAGCCCGTCTTGCTGCAGCTTCACGAGATGCAGGCTCACCTGAGCCGTCAAGTCGTTGCATATCACGACAATCTCTTCTGCGTCGTTTGCCATAAACACACGGATAAGCCGGTCTATCAACTGTTCTCCGCCAACCTTGACTAATGGTTTGGGAGCCTCGACTCCCTCGGCAGCCAACCGGCTGCCCTCTCCTGCGGCTATTACAGCATATTTCATTCTGTCATACATTAATTAAATGTGCGGCAAAATTACTAATTATAAATGAGAATGAAAAAGAAAACAGCGGCTTTTTGGTGGTAAAGCCGCTGTTGATATATGCTATAATATAATAATGTCAGTTGCCCGTCCGCAGTCCGCTGGTGTCGAAATCGCCGCTGCCGAGCGTCTTCTTGTTGAGCCGTCCGAGCGTCCCTTTCAGTTCAAAGTCGCCCGAGCCCATAAGCGAACAGTCTGCCGTGCCGCACTTCGTGAACCCTATGCTGATGTCGCCGCTGCCCTTCAGCGTTGCCGTCGTTGTCTTGACGTTCTTCTGATATATGGTTATGTCGCCGCTGCCGACGAGCGACACCACCGACTTGAGGGCGTCGACGTTCTTCAGCACCACGTCGCCGCTGCCGACAAGCTCGGTGTATATATTGTCACAGATTATGTCTGAGAAGTAGATATCACCCGAACCGCGCAGCTCTATCTTCATGTTGTCGGTGTCGAGCTTGCTCCGGCTGTCAAAATCGCCCGAGCCGAGAACCCGCACTCCCACGAGGTCGGGCGACGTGACATAAACCTCCACGCCGCTCATGTCTCCGGTGTTAAAGAAGAAGCCGCCGCTGCCACTCCTCTTCTGAGCCTTAGTGC
This sequence comes from uncultured bacterium, assembly GCA_905216025.1. GTDB lineage: Bacteria > Bacteroidota > Bacteroidia > Bacteroidales > Bacteroidaceae > Prevotella. The sequence continues at coordinate 116,109 of CAJMSE010000006.1, forward strand.
ACGAGACAACGAGCGTGCCTCCCTCTACTTTTGTAATAACGTTCTGCAACTTGTCTTCCGGTCCTTCCACCTTCACCGACACATTCTTGCCCTGCGTGTAGTGCACGCACAGCGAGCAGTCGATTGCAATCTTGGTGAACTTACCCACAGACCTGTTCTCTGTCTTAACCTTCTCTCCATCCGCGCTGCATACCGCATACACTCCGGAAGCAAACGCCACTGCCAGTACGGCAAATGCCAACAGTCTCTTCATACTCATTGATTTTATATGTTTGTACTGTCTGTTAGACGCAGCCTGGCGGCAGAAAGTTGCACCGGGATGCAAAAAAATAACGCAACGGGCAACCGTCAGAACGTCATACGTATCATGAAGCGCACTCCATGCTTGTTTGCCGTGGGCAGATCGAGGTAGTTGAGACGGCGCACATACTCCACATGCACGAGCTTGAAGATATTGTGTATGCCGAGAGACAGCTCCACATAGGGAGTCTTCGGGTTCATCACATACGAGCCTTCGGGGAATTCCATCAGCACGGCGTCGCCGCTGTTCTGCGGCAAGTAGGGGTTGTTCTTGTCGCTGAGGTCTCCCCACAGGCACTTCACGGCTATGTATTCGCGCCACTTCAGCTTCTTTATGAGCGGTATGCGGTTGAATATCTTGCCGTTAAGGTCCCAGCTGACGTCGGCGCTGACGAAGCGGTCGTTGAGAAACTCCATGTTGTTTATCAGCTGGAAGGTAAAGTCCTGGATGATATACGACAGGTTGGTGGCCGGCATGCACAGCAGCGGGAAGGGCACCTTGTTCCACTGCACGCCTCCGCGCACATAGCAGTCTATCTTTCCCCAGCTGTTCATCCAGAACCGCTTGTAGATGCTTGCCTCGGTGTAGTTGTACCGGTAGTCGCCGCCGAGCACACCCTTGAGTCCCATCGTGTGGCCGATGATGAAGACCGGCGCGTCGAGGTTTATCTTCAGGCGCCGCTGCTTGGTGTTGATATACGTCTCGCCGGGGGCGAAGCGCAGCTCGGCACGCACCTCCGTCGTGCGCATCCCTATGTTCTCGCCTGTCGAGAGCGGGCGGAAATACAGCTCGCCGCACGGCACGTTCTCCTCGGTCTTGATGCCGACGGTGGTCTTGAAGCCCCAGTCTTCCTCGCGTTCGAAGGTCAGCTCCTGCCTGTTGTAGAACATCATCTTGTCCACCGTCGACCATTTGAACGACGTGAACACGTTGTCCTTGTCCGTATGCATGAACTTATCCGACGGGGAGCACACATCGTAGGTGGACATGAAGCTCAGCGTGCGCTTCGGAAACTCGCGCGGCAGATACTCCTTCTTGTTGAACGAGTAGGTAATCTCTCCCTTGTAGTAGTTCTTCCGGCTGCCCCAGCCGCGTGCGGCGTAGCCGCTGAAGAACCAGTGCTTGTTCAGGTTGGCCGTCGACTGCGCGCTTATTCGCGTGCGCGTGCCGTCCACGAAGTTGCTCGTCAGCATGGTGTTTATCGGTCCTATGTCCACCTTGCTCGGGTTTCCGGTCTCCACGAAGTTCTCGATGAAGGCCTTTGCGCCGAAGATGATGTACTTGAAGCCCTTTATCTGCTCGAGGTTATGCACGAAAGCATCCATCTTGCTCTCGCTCTTCGTCAGGTGAACCTGGCGGTATTTGTCCCAGAAGGCGTCGTCACGCATCATCGCGTCGGCCTCCTTCACCTCGCGGGCCTTACCCTTGAAGAGCTGCTTGGGCAGCTCATCGAAGGCATAGTCGCTGAGTCTCGTGGTGCGGATGACGATTGCCTTCTGTATGAAACTGGCGAGCTTGAGCTCTGCTATCATGTCGTCGACGGTGAGCACCCACGTGCTGTCGGGCAGCATGGTGAACTCCTGCTCCACCTTCAGGTTCTCCACGAAGTTCACGTCGCTCTTCTTCGGTATCGTCAGTTCGCACCGCTTCACCTGATACGACGAGTCGTCCATTATGTATATGTCGCCGCGGAACCCGAAGTCCTGCTGGTTGTTGGGCAGGAAATGCAGGTGTATGCACTTGTCGCGGTCCACGTAGACCGTATCTTCAATATAATATCTGTAGAATGCTATCGCCCCCTTGCCGATAGGCGAGGTGAACGGATACTGGAGCAGGCGCACCTGGTCGTCGTATATGTTGACGTCGGTGAACACGTCCTTAAGTGTCGTCGTGAGGATGTCTCCTGTCTGGAAGAGGTCGTTCACGCCCGTGGAGTTCTGTCCTTTGACGATGTTTTTCTCTGTATGCGGACTCTTGCGGTATATCTTCTGCGTCACTGTCTCGTCCACCGACAGCGGCAGTATGAGCTTCTTGTTATACTGGCACATCTCGACCTGGTCCTTGAGCCACGCCGCTTTCTTGAATTTCGGCGACTCGAGACGCTCCTTCGTTATCTCGTTGAGTGCCAGCGTTATCTTCTGGTATTTGTTATACTGGTAATAGTCGCGGTTGTCGAGGTCGGTCTGCTTCTTCCGTTCTATCACCTTCTTCATCAGTTCTACCGCCGGATTGTTCTTCCGGCTGTAGCGGCGGCGCTTCGTCTTCACCGTCACCTCCTTCAGGCTGCGGGTGTCGGGCTTCAGCTTCACGGTGAGCCGGCCTTTCACCGAGGCATTCACGGTGATGGTCTTCTGCACGTATCCCACGGCGCTGAACGTCAGCTGCCATCCGTCGTGGCGTGCGATGGTGAAGTAGCCGCCGAGATTCGACGCCACCGCGATGTTGTGTCCCTTGTACATCACGCTGGCATAGGGTATGCTGTCACCCGTCTCTCCGTCGATGACATATCCTGAAATCTGGGCCCGCAACGGCAGTACCGCCAGTAACAGGAAGAGCAGCAAGTATGTTGTTCTCCGATTATCCAAATCTTTTTATCTTAGAAAAAATCGGGAAGAAGGGAGGAGAGAGGAAGGAGAGGGAATGCCCATGCGCAGAATCCTGTGTACAGGAGCATTCCCACTCCATGCTCTCCGCTCCCCCGCTTCCCGGAGAAGTGTTTGTTTAGTCTATCTCTTCGTCAGCCTCATAGCCCCCCATCTCGCGGATGGCGTTCTTCAGCATGGTATACTGCTGGTAGAGATGGTTGACTGCTTCCTCACCCTTGGTGTAGTCGTGCATGGGCGACTTGAGGAAGAAGCTGAGGAAACGCTGTGTTCCGCAGCGGCCGGCGCGTGCGGCGAGGTCGCTCAGCAGGCAGAGGTCGAGGCAGAGCGGTGCTGCAAGGATAGAGTCGCGGCAGAGGAAGTTGATCTTGATCTGCATCGGGTAGCCCATCCATCCGAAGATGTCGATGTTGTCCCAGCCTTCCTTGTTGTCGTTGCGCGGCGGGTAGTAGTTGATGCGCACCTTGTGATAGTACTGCGTGTCCTCGTCGTTGCCGTGTCCGTAGAGGTCGGGCTGCACGTCGGGCTTGAGGATAGTCTCGAGCGTCGAGAGCTTAGACACCTCCTTGGTGCGGAAGTTTGCCGGCTCGTCGAGCACGAGTCCGTCGCGGTTTCCGAGTATGTTTGTAGAGAACCAGCCGTTCAGTCCGAGGCAGCGGGTGCCGATGATGGGGGCGAAACCGCTCTTCACCAGTGTCTGTCCGGTCTTGAAGTCCTTGCCGGCGATGGGCATTCCGGTCTTCTCTGCCAGCTCCCACATTGCGGGAATGTCTACCGTGGTGTTGGGCGCGCCCATGATGAAGGGGGCTCCCTCCTCGAGTGCGGCCATGGCGTAGCACATCGACGGGGCAACGTGCTCGCGGTCGTCGGCCTTCATTGCGGCCACGAGGTCTTCGAGCTTATAGTGCACTTCCTCGCACACGGGTACGTATATCTCTGTCGATGCTGCCCAGAGCACCACGATGCGGGCACATCCGTTGTCGGCCTTGAATTTGCGTATGTCGGCGCGCAGCTGCTCCTTCATGTCCCAGCGGTCCTTGCAGTCCTTGACGTTGTCGCCGTCGAGGCGCTTTGCGTAGTTCTTGTCGAAGGCGGCCTTCATGGGCACGATCTTCTCGAGCTCGTCCTTCACGGGGTTGATGTCCTTCTCCTTCAGCACCTCGGCATACATCGCTGCCTGATATGCGTTCTGGGGATAGACGTCCCATGTGCCGAAGACGATGTCGTCGAGTTTTGCCATCGGCACGATTTCGCCGTAGCTGAGGTATTTCTTGTCGTCGCCCTTGCCCACGCGTATCTTGTCATACTGTGTCATGGAGCCGACGGGCTTGGTCAGTCCGCGGCGTGCCATGAGAACACCCGTCATAAATGTTGTGGCAACGGCACCGTTGCCCACAACCATAATTCCCAATTTGCCGTCAGCCGGCTTAACATTAGTTTGTTTCATTACCATGAATATTTGTTAGTGTATTACAATAAATCTTCCAGTCTCTCTATTATCCGGTCGGCAGCCGACGTGTCGTCTTCCCCGTCGTCTGTCCATCCCTCGCCGCGCATCCATACCGTGCGGCAGCCGGCCTTCTTGCCGGGCACGATGTCCTTGCCGTAGCTGTCTCCCACTACGGTCACCTGTCCGGGCTCCATCCCGAGTGCCTCGACGCCGAGGGTGAAGATGCGGTGGTCCGGCTTGCGCACGCCCACGACGGCCGACTCGACGATGCTGCCGAAGATGCCGCCGAGCCCGAACTCTTCGAGCACGGTGGATATGTTGCCGTAGAAATTGCTGACAAGCACCATCGGGCAGCGTTCCTTCAGGCGCAGGAGCACGCTGCGGCTGCGGGCCGTCTCCTCCACTGTCTGCGCGTAGAGCCGCTCCAGCACGGGACCGTGCCAGCGGGCGCAGTCGAATTCCGGCATGCGCTCGCCGATATATTCCATCTCTATGCGCAGCTTCACGGCCAGCGTCTTGCGGAACGTGTAGTCGGGCTGTATAATAGGATTACGGCCCAGCTCCCTCTCGGCATACACGTAAGCCTCGCGGAACAGAGCCTCGCCGACGGGCACACCCACATGCCCGTATGCATGCCATATCCTCTTACCCCAGTGGCATCCTCCTGTGTCGAGCGTGCCTCCGTAGTCGAAAATATATCCTTCCGGCATATTGTCTTTATTTGTCACTTTAGTAGTTTCCATTTCTTTCACGCGCCTCAATGCGCTGTATCGTCATTCCGGCTATTGCCTCCGCAGCCGCGTCGCGGCATCGCGAGAAGCTGGGCCAGTCGTTGAAGTCTATCATGGTGATGCCGCCGTCACTGCCTACGATGCAGTCGCCGCCGTAGACATCTGTCCCTGAGGCTGCGGCCGCGAGTGCGGCCATATTCCGCAGGCGGTCCATGCTGTACGCATGGTGCTGCGGCACGCCGTTGCGGCTCTCGTCGCCGAACTTCCACTGACGGTCGTCGCCAGGGTAGCACACATGGAAGAACGGTGTACCGGCCACGCCGTAGAACTTCAGCAGGTCTCCCGTGACATGGGCCTGGACTATCACGTCGGCCGCGCCGGCCCGTTTCATCCCCGCTGCCACGGCCTCAGCCTCGTCCCTGCACCCGGCAAAGCGCACGTCGCCCGGCCCTTCGGCCGTGCCGTCGGCCCGCTTCACCCAATATCCATGCCGGCCTTCTGCCGGCGGAAGCGGCACCCCGGCCTCAGCCATGAGCCTGTTCACGAGCCTGCGGTTGCAGCAGGTCTCCACGCCGCGCGCGCTGTTTATCACCGTGACGCCGCGTTTCTCTGCTTCTGCGAGCATGGCGGTAGTACGCCGCAGGCGCCCCATCGAGAGGCATGCCACGGCATCGGCGCAACCGTCAAACTCCGTCTCGGCAACGGTCATGACATCATATCCATGCCTGCCCAAGGCCACAGCCACGCTATCAAGGATGGCCGCGTCCCTTTCCACCGAGTTAGGCGAGAAGCGCTCGGCCCTCCTTATGGCATAAATTCTTTGTCGCACGTCGTTTTTCTTCTGCCCGACAAAGGTATACAATATTTCCAAAGACAGAAAACTTTTTAAGGATTTTTATTTTTCTGCGGTCTATTATCGGCCTCACGGCGGTGTCTCCTGGTGTTTTTCAACGCAAAACCGAGGAGGGCTTAACGCAAATACGCAAAGGTGCAAAGATTTTATCTCTTGTCGCTTATCCTAAGCTCAATTATCCTTTGCGCCTTTGCGTCTTTGCGTTGAAATCTCCTCGGCTTTGCGTTGAAAGTGTTACCTGCCGCAGGTGACGGTGTTACGTGCCGCGCGTCACAGTGTTACCCGTGGCGCGTAACGATGTGACGTGCGGCAGGTGACACCGTTACACGTGGCACGTAACGCCGCAGGGAGCAGCTACTCGCCGTAGAAGCGCCTTGCCGCACGCAGCTGATGGCGCATTATCCCGAGAAACTCCTGGCTCTCCTGGAGTATGTTCAGGTATACGAGAGATATCTTCAGGCTCTCTGTGCCGCGCTCGGCAGCCATGCGGTCGTAGTGGCGCTTGCGCACTGCCGAGAGGTTGTCCTTGGCACGGTCGGCCTCCTCGAGCAGCTCGTCGCACCCGGCAAAGCGGCCTGTGGAGAGCATGGCCTCGGCCCGCGTCATGAGGTCGGTGACGGTGCGGCGCACCGTCTCGAGTTCTTCGGCGCAGTGGCTGGGCAGCGGGTTGAAGTTGTTGTCAACATGCTCGCGTATCGGCTCGAGCATGCGCTTGAGGCAGTAGATGAACTGGCGGTCGCTGTTTGCCCCGAGGTGATACCACGTGTTGCGGCTGATGGCCGTCTCGGTGGGTATGCGGCGCATGGCCAGCAGCTCCTTGCGGCGGTAGTTCTTGAGCAGTTCCTGCTCGCCGTCGAGTGCTCGGCGGCATCCGGAGAGGGTCTTCAGGTTCTCCGTCAGCAGTCCGTCGAGAATCTTGCCGTACTGTTCGAGGGAGAAGCGGCTCACGAAGCTCTGCGTGCGGGAGACGTGCTTGCTCAGCAGGTCCCACACTATCTCCGGGTCGCGGGCACGCATCATCAGCTGGAACACGTCGCCGCGCGACGACTCTCCGGCCTTCTTCTCATAGCGCACATGGCTGCGCACTATCACCGCAACCACGGCCACGATGGCCGCAAGCATGATGGGGAAGCCGCCAAAATACATCAGCAGGCACACAAGGGCACACGAGGCGAAGGCCACGCCGGCCGTGATGAACCATCCGCCGATGACGGAGAGCACGCCCGTGACGCGGAACACGGCACTCTCGCGGCTCCATGCCCTGTCGGCAAGACTCGTACCCATGGCGACCATGAACGTCACATAGGTGGTGGAGAGCGGCAGCTTGTAGTTGGTTCCGATGACGATGAGCACCGAGGCGAGCACGAGGTTCAGCGCCGCGCGCACCATATCGAAGGCTGCGCCGTCTTCGAGCACGGCCTCTTCCTTGCGGAAACGCGAGTCGATCCACGTCATGACGCTGCGCGGCATCCAGCGCGTCACGGCATCGCCGGCATCCTGCGAGGCACGCACGAGGCTGCGCGCGGCGCGGCTCGAGCCGAACATCTCGTCGCCCTCATCCTGCCGCGACAGGTCGACGCTCGTCTTGACGACACCGCGGGCCTTCTTAGACGTTGTCATGGCGACAATCATCACGACGCCGGCCGCAATCAGATAGGGCACCGGCATGGCGGCCGACTCCATCAGCGAGCGCATCATGAAGCTGCCGGCATCGCCGCCGCCATTGGCCGAGAAGTCCCTGTATGCGTCGAGACCGGCCATCGGCACGCCGATGAAGTTGACAAGGTCGTTGCCAGCAAAGGCCATGGCAAGGGCGAACGTACCCATCAGCACGACCACCCTGAACACGTTTACGCGGAGCAGGTGGAGCACCTGCGCCACGGCAACGGAGCACACGAAGGTGGCGAGCAGCAGGCCGGGAGTGTTTGCCGAGACATAGGCTTTCAGACCGGCAGGCATGAAAGGCGCGCCGGCGAGGCCCTTGAGGAAGATGAAATAGGCAAGCACGGTGAAGGCCGTGCCGCCGAAGAGCGCCACGGTATAGCGCAGGCGGGCCTTGTAGTTGAAGGTGAACACGATGCGGGTCAGCCACTGCACCACCACACCAGAGAAGAAAGCCAGGGCCACGCTGACGAAGATGGCTATGATGACGCCGAGCGCCTTGTCGCTGTTCATCAGCATGTCGAGCGACAGGGAGGGGTCGCCCATCATCTTGAGTATTGCCAGGGCGAACGTTCCGCCGAGCAGCTCGAAGACGAGGGAGACCGTCGTCGACGTGGGAAGACCGAGGTTATTGAACATGTCGAGCACGATGACATCTGTCACCATCACGGCGAGAAACACGGTCATGACCTCGTGGAAGGTGTAGTTCTCGGGCCGCATGATGCCGTGGCGCGCCACGTCCATCATGCCGGAACTCATGAACACGCCGACAAGCACGCCCGCCGAGGCCACCATCATCACCGTCCTGAAACGGGCGGCACGGGCTCCTATCGCCGAGTTGAGGAAGTTGACAGCGTCGTTGCTCACGCCGACAAACAGGTCGAAGACGGCCAGCATGAGCAGAAACACTACGATTACAAGATAAATCATTTCCATAAATAGTGATATTTGGGTTATATTCTGTCTTATCACCGCCGGCGGCATCACGGCCTCCGGACGGTGCTTACCGGTGCAAAGATAGGCGTGCGGTGTTACAGCGGGGTTAAGGCGATATTACAATAGGGTTACAGCCGCTGCGGCGGCAGCGGCGGACAAGGTAGCCATGACAGCCAAAATAGCTGCCTTAGCTAAGACAGCCACAGCAAAAAAAGCGTTTTTTATTTGTGTATTTGCCCGCTTTGCAGTATCTTTGCAGGCGTGAAAATATTGACACAACGACAGATGAGCAGCACTGATTTCACTCATATACTGACCCGTACCGTAGACGAGCTGTCGGAAGCAAAGTCGCTCGAAGGGCTGTTCCACCAGCACCGCGACGGCAATCCCCTGCCATCGGGCAAGGCGCTTGAGGAGATTGTAGAGCTGGCACGGGCCATTCTCTTTCCCGGATATTTCGGAAAGTCATCTGTCAACACTTGCACCATACGATACCAGATAGGCGTGGACATAGAAAGGCTCCATACCCTGCTGACCGACCAGATAATGGCCGGCCTGTGCTTCTCGTGCAGCGAGTGCGTATGCGCCACCGACTGCCGCGGGCGGGCATGTTCCATCGCGGCGCAGCTGATAGAGAGGATGCCGGAGATAAGGCGCACGCTGGCCACCGACGTCGAGGCGGCATACAACGGCGACCCGGCGGCGGAGAGCTACGGGGAGATAATATCGTGCTACCCGGTGATAAAGGCGCTGACCAACCACCGCATAGCGCACGAGCTGCTGCTGCTCGGCGTGCCGCTGATACCAAGAATAATCGCCGAGATGGCGCACTCGGAGACGGGCATCGACATACACCCGGGGGCGAGCATAGGGCACCACTTCACCATAGACCACGGCACAGGCGTCGTCGTCGGGGCGACATGCATCATCGGCAACAACGTCAAGCTGTATCAGGGAGTGACCCTCGGGGCAAAGAGCTTCCCGCTCGACAGCGACGGTAACCCTATAAAGGGAATACCGCGGCATCCGATACTGGAGGACGACGTGATAGTATACTCGAACGCGACGGTGCTCGGACGCATCACGATAGGACGCGGCTCGGTGATAGGGGCAAACATCTGGGTGACCGAAGACCTGCCGCCCGAGAGCAGGATATACAAGAAAGGATAGGCCACGGAGCAGCGCTAAGGAGAAAAGCAGCACCGCATCACACCTTATTATATATATAGGCATGGCACAGGCACAGGACCGGATACACGCACCGGGACGCCGGCCGGTATACGGAAGAAAGGAACATACAGAATATATAGCAAATCATAAATGGAACAGGAATTTGAGCTTATCGCCAAAACATTCATGGGTCTGGAGCCCGTGCTGGCGAAAGAACTGACGCAATTGGGCGCCAACAACGTGCAGACAGGACGGCGAATGGTGTCGTTCACGGGAAACAAGGAACTGATGTACAGGGCTAACTTCCAGCTGCACACCGCCATCAGGATACTGAAACCTATATGCCACTTCAAGGCGCGGTCGGCCGACGACGTGTATGAAGAGGTCAAGAAAATCGACTGGACAGAATATTTGTCGACGGACAAGACGTTCGCCGTGGACTCGGTGGTGTTCTCTGAGGAGTTCCGCCATTCCAAGTTCGTATCATATAAGGTGAAGGATGCCATCGTAGACCAGTTCCGCGAGAAGAGCGGCAAGCGCCCGAACATCAGCGTTGCCAACCCCGACATACGGCTGAACATGCACATCGCCGAAGACCAGTGCACCCTGTCGCTCGACTCGAGCGGCGAGAGCCTGCACCGGCGCGGCTACCGTCAGGAGAGCGTGGAGGCCCCGCTGAACGAGGTTCTGGCGGCCGGCATGATACTGATGACGGGCTGGCAGGGCGACACGGACTTCATCGACCCGATGTGCGGCTCGGGCACGCTGCTGATAGAAGCGGCACTGATTGCATGCAACATGGCCCCGGGACTGTTCCGCAAGGAGTTTGCCTTCGAGAAATGGCCCGACTTCGACAAGGACCTCTTCGATGCGATATACAACGACGACTCGCAGGAGCGCGAGTTCAAGCATAAGATTTACGGCTACGACATAGACATAAAGGCAGTGAACACGGCACGCCTGAACGTGAAGGCGGCCGGACTGACGAACATCATCACCGTCGAGGAGAGAGACTTCAAGGACTTCACGCAGCCGGCGGAGAAGAGCATCATCGTCACAAACCCGCCCTACGGCGAGCGCATCTCCACACCCGACCTGCTCGGAACGTACAAGATGATAGGCGAAAGGTTCAAGCACCAGTTCATGGACAACGACGCATGGGTGCTGAGCTACCGCGAGGAGTGCTTCGAGCAGATAGGCCTCAAGCCGTCGATAAAGATTCCGCTGTACAACGGTTCGCTGGAGTGTGAGTTCCGCAAATACCAGATTTTCGACGGAAAGCTAAAGGACTTCAGGAGCGAGGGCGGCATCGTGAAGACGGAAGAAGAGAAGAAGCAGATGGCCGAGAAACACCGCTTCAAGAAAGAACGCGAGTTCAAGAAGCGCGTCACGGAGGACGACGACAACAACGAGGACGGCGACATACGCTCGTTCAAGTTCCACCACATAAAGTTTGAAAGCAGCGACGACAAGATGCGCAAGAGCCTGGGCCGCCCGCGCCGCGACGACGGAGACGGCGAGCGCAAGGGCTTCGGACGCGACAGGAAGGGCGGAGAACGCGACCGTCGCGACGCAGGACGCGACAGAAAAGGCGACCGCGGCTTCGGCACGGGCGACCGCAGAGACAACGGACGCCGCAGGGACTACGGCCGTGAAGACGGCAACCGCGGCGGGCACGAGCGCTTCGACCGCAGCGGAAAGAACTTCGGAAAGGGCGGCGGAAAAGACTCATACGGCAAAGGCGGCGCCGGAAAGGGCGGCCGCGGCTACGACAAGAAATACAAAGGATATGGCAATGAAGACTAAGGCTGCAGGGGTCGCACTCCTGATACTGGCCGTTCTATACTCCACGGCGATGAACGCACAGCTGAAACAGTTTACCCTCGAAGACCTGAACTTCGGCGGAAACAACTACTATAACATGTCGCCAAAGAACATGTACCTCACATGGTGGGGCGACATACTGATGTATCAGGATGCCGAGGAAGCCGGAACGCTCGACGTGAAGACGGGGGCGAAGAAGGCCGTGCTGACCATCGGCGAGGTGAACGCCGCACTGGGCGGAGACGACAAGATACGCTCGGCCATGAACGTGACGTTCCCCTACCCCGGCAAGACGCTCGCTCTGCTGAAAAACGGCAAGCAGCGCATACTCTACGACTGGGCGAAGAAGAGCGTCGAGTGGCGTCAGGACTGCGCCGGAGAGAGCTTCAGCAACTGGAACAGCACGTCGAGGGCGGTAGCTTTCGTGAAGGACAATCAGCTCGCCGTCACCGGCGCCGACGGCAAGACGGCCGTACTGACCGCCGACGGCAGCCGCGACATAGTATACGGACAGGCCGTGCACCGCAACGAGTTCGGCATAATGGACGGCACTTTCTGGAGCCCCGACGGGAGCAGGCTCGCCTTTTACCGCATGGACCAGAGCATGGTGACGGACTATCCGCAGGTAAACACGTTCGCAAGGACGGCAGAGCTTGAGCCGGACAAATACCCGATGGCGGGAATGACAAGCCACAAGGTGACGGTGGGCGTGTATGACATGAACACGGGCAAGACCGTATGGCTGGCCGCCGGAGACCCTACAGACAGGTATTTCACCAACATAGCATGGGCTCCAGACTCGAAGACGGTATACATGCAGGAGCTCAACCGCGACCAGAACCACATGCAGCTCGTCTGCTACGACGCCGCGACAGGACAGCGCAAGGACGTGCTATACGAGGAAATGAGCGACAAATACGTCGAGCCGCTGCACCCGATAGTGTTCCTCCCGTGGGACGAGGGCAAGTTCATAATACAGAGCCAGCGCGACGGATACAACCACCTGTATGTCATGGACACCAAGACGAAGGTGTATCCGGATGTGCACGAGACGGCAGCCGGCGTGAGATACATGGAGTATCTCAAGACAAGACAGCTCACGAAGGGCAGCTTCGTGGTGATGGGCATGGCCGGATTCAACCGCAAGGACCGTAGCGTCATCATCACATCGAACGAGAAAAGTCCGATACAGTGCAACTTCTTCGCGGTGGACATCAAGTCGGGACGGCGCAAGCCGATAGACAACGGCCGCGGAGTGCACGCCGGAAGGCTCTCGGCCACCGGCACTATGCTCTATGACAGATACAGCGAGCCGGACGTGCCGAGAAACATTGAGGTGACAAGCACGTCGACGGGAAAGCGCAGCATGATATTCAGCGCGCCCGACCCGTGGGAGGGATATGAGGTGCCGGAATACTCGTGCGGCACGATAAAGGCGGCCGACGGCACGACAGACCTCTACTACAGGATGGTGAAACCGGCCGGATTCGACCCAAGCAAGAAGTACCCGACGGTGATATACGTATACGGCGGGCCGCACGCGCACAACGTCGACGCACGCTGGCACTACATGAGCCGGTCGTGGGAGACGTACATGGCACAGAAAGGATACCTGCTCTTCATCCTCGACAACCGCGGAAGCGAGAACCGCGGCCTTGCCTTCGAGCAGGCAACGTTCCGCCGCCTCGGACAGGAGGAGATGAAAGACCAGATGAAGGGCGTCGAATTCCTGCGCACCCTGCCCTACGCCGACTTGGAAAGACTCGGCGTTCACGGCTGGAGCTACGGCGGATTCATGACCATTTCTCTGATGACGAACTATCCGGACGTGTTCAAGGCGGGAGTCGCCGGCGGACCGGTGATAGACTGGAAGTGGTACGAGGTGATGTACGGCGAGCGCTATATGGACACGCCGGAGAGCAACCCGGAGGGCTACAGCCAGGCCAGCCTGCTCGGAAAGGCAAAGGACCTGAAGGGCAAACTGCAGATAATAATAGGTATGAACGACCCGACGGTGGTGCCGCAGCATGCCCTGCAGTTCATCGACGCCTGCACGGAAGCGGGCACGCAGCCCGACTTCTTCGTATATCCGGGCGAAGGGCACAACATGATGGGCCACAAGAGCGTGCACCTGCACGAGCGCATCACGCAGTATTTTGAAGACTATCTCAAATAAAAAAACATATAAGACTATGAAGATATTACTCTTAGGAAGCGGCGGCCGCGAGCACGCACTGGCGTGGAAGATTGCTCAAAGCCCGAAAGTTGAGAAGCTGTTTATCGCCCCCGGCAATGCCGGCACAGGCAACTGCGGCGAGAACGTGGCCATCGGCGTCAACGACTTCGAGAGTCTCAAGGAGTTCATCGCCGGCAACGGGATTGACATGGTGGTGGTAGGACCTGAAGATCCGCTGGTGCGGGGCATCTACGACGACTTCAAGAACGACGCGAGGACAAAGGACGTGCCCGTAATAGGCCCGTCAAAGGCCGGCGCGGTGCTCGAAGGCAGCAAGGATTTCGCAAAGGGATTCATGATGCGCCACAACATACCGACGGCGCAGTACAGGACGTTCGACGGCACGACGCTCGACGAGGGACTGGCTTTCCTCGAGACGCTGGAGGCTCCCTACGTGCTCAAGGCCGACGGACTGTGCGCCGGAAAGGGCGTGCTCATACTGCCGACACTCGACAAAGCGAAGAAGGAACTGAAGGAAATGCTCGGCGGAATGTTCGGTGGCGCGTCGGCACAGGTTGTCATCGAGGAGTTCCTCAGCGGCATCGAGTGCTCCGTGTTCGTGCTCACCGACGGAAAGAACTACAAGATTCTGCCCGAGGCCAAGGACTACAAGCGCATCGGCGAGGGCGACACCGGACTGAACACAGGCGGCATGGGCAGCGTGACGCCCGTACCGTTCGCCACCAAGGAGTGGATGAAAAAGGTGGAAGACCGCATCATCCGCCCCACGGTAGACGGTCTGGCAGCCGAGGGAATAGACTACAAGGGCTTCATCTTCTTCGGTCTCATCAACGTGAAGGGCGAGCCGATGGTCATTGAATACAACTGCCGCATGGGCGATCCGGAGACGGAGAGCGTCATGCTGCGGCTCAAAAGCGATATCGTCGACCTATTCGAAGGCGTTGCCGAGGGCAATCTCGACACTAAGAGCATCGAGTTCGATGAGCGCGCGGCAGTCTGCGTGATGCTCGTCAGCGGCGGATATCCTCAGGAATACAAGAAGGGCTACCCCATCAGCGGCATCGGAAGCGTCGAGGGCAGCATCGTGTTCCACGCCGGAACGGCACTCAAGGACGGACAGACCGTGACCAACGGCGGCCGCGTGATTGCCGTGAGCTCGTATGGCAAGGACAAGAGCGAGGCACTGGCAAAGTCGTTCGAGGAGGCACAGAAGATTCAGTTCACGGACAAATACTTCCGCAGCGACATAGGAAGCGACCTATAAGACTGGCCGGAAAAGACTGAAAAGAACAGTAATTGTCCACGCATCACTGACACGACTATGGCCAAACGCTTACAAAACAGGATTTCCGGAAGCAGGTTCGCACTGCCGTTCACGGCACTGTACGGAACTGCCGTATGGCTTACGGGCGGACTGTACCACATGCAATGGTGGGTGCAGTTCGCCTGTTTCGTGCTCTCCGTGCTGCTGATGGTGGAGCTGAACAACAGCAACGCGCTGATACGCATCTACAGCCGGATGGTGTCGTGCTCGTTCATAGTGCTCTCGGTGATGCCCACATTCCTGATGGCCAGCATACGGGAAGCGGCCTGCGCCACCCTAATGACGGCGGCATACCTGCCACTTTTCCACAGCTATCAGAACCGTGCGGCAGCCGGACCGGTGTTCTACTCCTTCCTGCTGACGGGCATCGCGAGCCTCTTCTACGTGCACATACTCGTCTTCATACCGGTGATATGGCTCATGATGGCCACCAGCCTGCAGTCGATGAGCCGCCGCACGCTGGCCGCATCGCTCATCGGCACGGTCACGCCATACTGGTTTGCCACCTTATATTATATATACTACGCAAGCCCGGCGGAGGCACTGGACCACTTCCGGCCTCTGACGGTCATGCCGCAGCTGCCCGACTACACATCGATGACCGTGGGAATGATGCTCACGGCGGCATTCATGGCTGTCATCGCGATAACCGGAACGGTGCACTACATCCGCACGAGCTATAACGACAAGATACGCACGAGGATGATATACAACTGCTTCATCCTCATGACGGTGACGGCGGCGGGCCTCCTTGCCGCATTCCCGCAGCACTATGACATGCTGACGAGAATGCTGGCGATAAACATAGCTCCGCTTGCAGCCCACTTCCTCGCACTGACGAAGACGCGCATCACGAACATAGCGTTCTGCATCATCGTGGCCGCGGCCGTCGCAATAACAGGATATAACCTATGGATTTCATCACCACTCTTCTGACAGAATACGGCTACGGCGGCATGCTGGTGGCGGCATTCCTCGCCGGCAGCTTCTTCCCGTTCAGCAGCGAGGCCGTGATGGTGGCCCTGTTGGCTGCCGGTCTCGACCCGCGACTGCTCGTAGTATACGGCACGGCGGGCAACGTGGCGGGCGGAATGTTCAACTACTACGTGGGACGGCTGGGCCGGCTGGAATGGATAGAGAAGTACCTGCACGTGAAAAGCAATGACCTCGAACGCGCCGAGCGCTTCATGGCCGGCCACGGAGCATGGATGGGCTTCTTCGCCTTCGTGCCGATACTCGGCAGCGCCATAACAATCGCCCTCGGACTGATGCGTGCCAACATCACGATATCGTTCATAAGCATAACGATAGGCAAGTTCCTGAGATACCTCCTGCTCATCTACGGGGCAAGCCTGCTGATATGAACGGGACGCAACCGGCCCGCTTCAACCCTGCCGCAGGCAGGCGGAAGGGGAGTTAAAAAAAATGAAATACTTTCTATCTATATGTATTTATATTAACTTTGCACGGATGATATGTCCGCTATAAGGCATCATCAGAGCAAGAACAAGTTTTAAACGACATCACAACTATTAGAAAACAACATCATAACTATTAAGATAATGAAACAGTTTAAACGAGTGGACAACCTGCTTGGGTGGCTGTCTTTCCTGATAGCAGCCTTCGTATATTGCTCCACCATCGAGCCGACAGCCAGCTTCTGGGACTGTCCTGAGTTTATCACAACAGGCTATAAACTCGAAGTCGGGCATCCGCCTGGAGCCCCGTTCTTTGCTCTGACAGCCAATATCTTCTCACAGTTTGCAAGCGATCCGTCGCAGGTGGCATACATGGTGAACACCATGAGCGCCCTGCTCTCCGCCGTGACGATAATGTTCCTGTTCTGGACGGTGACGCATCTGACGCGCAAGCTGCTCGTAAAGGACTGGAGCGAGCTGACCGTCGCGAAGACCATCGCCATCGAGGCGTCGGGTCTTGTCGGCGCACTCATATACACATTCAGCGACACATTCTGGTTCAGCGCCGTCGAAGGAGAGGTCTATGCCTATTCATCGGCATTCACGGCAATCGTGTTCTGGCTCATCCTCAAGTGGGAAGAGCATGCCGATGAGCCCCACAGCGACCGCTGGCTGGTACTCATCATGTACATGACCGGCCTCTCCATCGGTGTCCACCTGCTGAACCTTCTCTGCGTCCCGGCAATCGTATTGGTATACTATTACCGCCGCTTCCCCCACAAGTCGCCCAACGCCGACCTGCGCGGCTCCATCGCCGCACTGGCCATTTCGGTGGGTATCCTCGTGGCGGTGCTCTACGGTGTCGTGCCCGGCATCGTGCAGGTGGGCGGCTGGTTCGAGCTGTTCTTCGTCAACACGCTCGGCTGTCCGTTCAATACGGGAGAGATAGTATATATCGTCCTGCTCATCGCCTGCATCATCTGGGCCATCTACGAGACATACCACGACAAGAACAAGAAGCGCACCAACATAGCGTTCACCTGCTCGGTGGCCATGCTCGGCATCCCGTTCTACGGCCACGGCATACAGGCTGTGGTGATAGGAGTAATCGTCCTCGCCCTGCTGTGGCTCGTGCTGAACCATAAGAAGTCGCCCATCACCGCACGGATAAAGAACACTTCGCTGCTCTGCATGCTGATGCTGATGATCGGTTACTCAAGCTACGCGCTGATAGTGATACGCTCTGCGGCCAATCCTCCCATGGACCAGAACTCTCCCGAGGACATTTTCACGCTCGGCGAGTATCTCGGCCGCGAGCAGTACGGCAACCGCCCGCTGTTCTACGGACAGGCCTACACCTCGCAGGTGGCGCTCGACAAGGACGGCGAATACTGCCGCCCGCAGATGTCGATCGGCTCTCCCGTATACCAGCGCAAGGAGAAAGCGTCGGCAGATGAGAAGGATTCATACTTCGTGGTACGCACGAGAGACGAATATAAGTATGCGCAGAACATGCTGTTCCCCCGTATGTACAGCAAAGACCACACCGAAGCATACGAGAGCTGGATGGGCGGCGTGAGCGGTTCGCAGGTTCCCTACGACCGCTGCGGCGAGCCGATGATGGTGAAGATGCCGTCGCAGTTTGAGAATCTGCGCTTCTTCCTGTCCTATCAGTGCAACTTCATGTACTGGCGTTACTTCATGTGGAACTTCGCCGGACGCCAGAACGACCTGCAAGGCAACGGCGAACTGGAGCATGGCAACTGGATAACGGGCTTCTCGTGGTTTGACAACTGGCGTCTCGGCGACCAGGACCTGCTGCCCGACGAGCTGAAGGAGAACAAGGGACACAACGTGTTCTACTGCCTGCCGCTGCTCCTCGGACTCATCGGTCTGTTCTGGCAGTCACTGCGGAAAGGCCCCGAAGGCATCCGCCAGTTCTGGGTAGTGTTCTTCCTTTTCTTCATGACAGGACTCGCAATCGTAATCTATCTGAACCAGACGCCGATGCAGCCGCGTGAGCGCGACTATGCCTACGCAGGCTCATTCTATGCCTTCGCCATCTGGTGCGGACTCGGAGTGGCCGCCATCATCGAGGAGATATGCCGCCGTCTGAAAGGCCATGAGACGGCTATAGCCGCCATCGCGGGTGTTGCCTGCCTGCTCGTCCCCGTGCAGATGGCATCGCAGACATGGGACGACCACGACCGCAGCGGACGCTACACATGCCGCGACTTCGGCCAGAACTATCTCATGTCGCTGCAGAAGGAAGGCAACCCGATCATCTTCACCAACGGAGACAACGACACTTTCCCGCTCTGGTACACCCAGGACGTTGAGGGAGTGCGCACCGACACCCGCGTCTGCAACCTCAGTTACCTGCAGACAGACTGGTATATCGACCAGATGCGGCGTCCCGCCTACGACTCTCCGTCAGTGCCGATAACATGGAGCCGCCTGGAATACTGCGCCGGAACGAACGAGTATATACAGGTAGACCCGAGACTGAAGGAAAACATCAAGGGTATATACGAGATGTATCCGGATGAAGCTAAAAAGCTCTTCGGCGACAATCCGTTCGAACTCAAGAACATCCTCAAATACTGGGTGCGCAACGATATAGACGAGACACAGCGCGAAGTGATGACCATGCTCACCGGCGGCGACCGCGGAAGCATACACGTAATCCCGACCGACACCGTCTACGTGACTATCGACAAGGAGGCCGTGAAGAAGAGCGGAATGCTCATGGCCGGCGATTCCATCCCCGACATGATGACCATCTCGCTCAAAGGCAAGAACGCATTGTACAAGGGCGACCTGATGATGCTCGAGATAATAGCCCAGAGCAACTGGACAAGACCCGTGTACGTGGCAATCTCCGTGGGCCCGGCCAACTACATGAACCTCGGCGACAACTTCATACAGGAAGGTCTCGCAAACCGTATCTCGCCGTTCACGACGAACGTACAGGGCACCAAGAACTTCGATACCGAGAAGACTTACGACATCGTGATGAACCGCTTTAAGTTCGGAGGAATAAACCAGAAGGGCATCTACCTCGACGAAACGGTATCCCGCATGTGCCAGACACACCGCAAGGTGATGACCCAGCTCGCCATGAACCTCGTGGCCGAGGGCAAGGACAAGAAGGCCGCCGAGGTGCTTGCATACCTCGAGAAGCAGATACCAGAGTACAACGTGCCCGCCGACTACTACTACGGCTCACTCGACCAGGCCCGTGTCTACGCGTTCCTCGGCAACAAGAAGAATGCCATGCGCCTGTTCAATACGCTGTGGAAGAAGTCCGAGCAGTATCTCAACTGGTACATGTCGCTCGACGCCATGCGCTTCGCCGCCGCCCGCCGCGAGTGCATGATGCACCTGAACGTGCTCCAGCAGGTGGCCATGTTCAGCTCCGAGACCGACAGCGCATGGAGCGAGAAGAAGCAGAAAGAGTTTGAAAACATCGTCAACAGATATCACGCCAAAGGCGGCCGGATAGACTTCGGCAGCTAAGCGCCTCGAAACCCGCTTCTAAAAGGCAATGATAATAGAACAACCGGCAATGTGGCTGCGCTGGCTTTACCCCAGGGCGACATGGAGGATGGACAGCCGTGAGAGGTCAGTATACCTGACCTTTGACGACGGTCCCATCCCCGAGGCCACGCCATTCATACTCGACACGCTGGCCACGGCCGGCATAAAGGCCACCTTCTTCATGGTCGGCGACAACGTCAGGAAATACCCCGAGCTCTACCGCCGCGTGGTGGCTGAGGGTCACCGGATCGGCAATCACACCTATAACCACATGGGCGGATTCCGCCATTCGATAAAGACCTACTACGACAACGCCGAGAAAGCGGACAGCCTGCTGCACACAAACCTCTTCCGTCCGCCGCACGGATGGATGCGCCTTGACCAGTATTTCTGGCTCGGCCGCAAATACCGCATCGTGATGTGGGACCTCGTCACCCGCGACTACTCGAAGTGGATGACCGCCGAGGGGGTGCTGAACAACGTGAAGCGATATGTCCGCAACGGTTCTATAATCACCTTCCACGACTCGCTGAAGAGCATCGACAAGCTGCGCACCGCTCTCCCCGAGGCTATAAAGTGGCTGAAAGGACAAGGATATGAGTTCAGAGTTTTTGAATAGCGGCATAGCGCCGCTCACAGAAAAGATAAAAGCCGAGGCACACGCTCTCGGCTTTTTTGCTTGCGGCGTGGCCGAGGCCACGGCCGTGGACGAAGCCGCGGCGGCCTCGTTCAGACGCTGGATTTCCGGCGGCGGGCATGCCGGCATGGGGTATATGGCCGCCCACGAAGACATGCGCCTCGACCCGCGCCTGCTCATGCCGGGCGTGAAGAGCATCGTCTGCGTGGCCATGAACTACGCTCCCGCCGTGCGTATTCCCGACGGCGGATACCAGATTGCCGCATACGCCTACGGCCGCGACTACCACGACATCGTCAAGGCGAAGCTCCGCCGCCTGGCAGAGGCTGTGAAGGACCTCGCCGGAAACGACGCCATAGCCTGGCGCGCCTTCTGCGACACGGCTCCCGTGCTCGAACGCTACTGGGCCTGCCGGGCCGGCATAGGCTGGCGCGGACGCAACCGCCAGCTCATCATCCCCGGCGCGGGCAGCATGTTCTTCCTCGGCGAACTCTTCCTCGACATCGGGCTATGCTACGACGCCCCAATGCCGCCGCGTTGCGGAACGTGCCGCGCATGCCTCGACGCATGCCCCACGGGAGCACTCGGCGACGACGGTCTCGACGCCCAGCGCTGCCTCTCGTACCAGACGATAGAGAACCGCGGAGACATCCCGCCCGCCGCGGCCGCCGCCATGGGCGACTGCATCTACGGCTGCGACCGGTGCCAGCAGGCATGCCCGTGGAACAGGTTTGCCACCCCATGCACGGAGCCGGAGCTGCAACCAAGCCCCGAACTGCTCACTATGACAAAGGAACGATGGAACAGCCTGTCTGTCGAAGACTACCGCCGGCTCTTCAAGGGCAGCGCCGTGAAAAGAGCCAAGTATGACGGACTGATGAGAAACATACGCGCCGCGGCCGCCAATAGAAAATAAAGGCGTGCCTCACCGGAGTGAGACACGCCACGTCATCCTTTTCAATTCTTCTTACTCAAAGAATTAAACACCTCTGAAGTCGTGGCACGCTTGCCACCCATTCTAACACTATTTTACCTAAATCACTATTGTTTAACTCTTAAATTATCAGCCTTCACGGCCTTATTATCATTGAAAAATTGTCTTTTATCCTTACCCATTGCGGCCATCCGCTTTTCCCGTTCCGCCTTGTATGCGGCATACTGATCGGGCGTCATTATGCCCTCAAGCTCCTTTTCATACTGCGCTGCCGACTCCGTCATGAGGCTGCGCCCGGGAGCCGCCTTTCCGGCCTTTGCCGGTTTGCGGGGTGCTGTCCTTGCCTTGAGCGAGTCGGCGCCTGCCGGCCGTGGCCTCATGTCTCCCGGTCTTGCGCCCGGTCTCTGTACCATCCGGCGCCCCATCGTCCCGTCATATTTCTTATTGAGCTCGAGCAGCTTGCTTGCCTGCTCCTCATTAAGCCCGTATTTCTTCACCATAGCATCGGTGCGCTTCTTCACCAGTTCCGTGCGGTCTATGCTGCGGCGTCCCTGCCTGTCACTGCTCTGGGCTGCTGCGCCCGCACTTATCATCGTCATCATGGCCAAAGCCAATATCGTCTTCTTCATAATTGCCTGTTACTTTTGTTATTATTCCTTCTGTCTTAATAGTCGCGACTGTTAATATGACGTATCAGCCGGCCCAAAGTTTAAAGAAAACGGAAAAATAAATGCGTTTTTATTAGCGAACGATGTTTTTTTCGTATTTTTGCAATAACAAAGTCAAAGCAATCTATTTAAATAACGGTATGAAACATAGTATATTGTACATAGTTGCATTTTTTTTATTATTTTTTTCGTGCTCGCACGATAATGAGGCGCCGGAGGCTGCTCCGGAGGCCGCCGTTGACACCGTGCCGGCGATGGTGGTGCAGATAAGGAAGCACTCGCGGCTCTACACCGCGGAGTACAACGTGCACAAGATAGTGACCCACGACGACGTCATGCGCCTGAAGGGCAACCTGCTCGGCAGGCCGTTCGACGTGAAGATGCCCGTTGGCGACCGCAAGATTGCCATCCCGATGGATGCCCGCCTGAAGGCATACATCGACTTCTCCGGCTTCTCCGAGGAGAACATCGAGCGCAGCGGAGACCGCATAACGATAGTGCTGCCCGACCCGAAGGTGGTGCTCACGGCCACCAGGATAGACCGGCAGAACGTCAGGGAGTATGTATCGCTGACGCGCTCGCGCTTCACCGACGCCGAGATGAGCAGCTACGAGCAGCAGGGGCGCGCCGCCATAATAGCGGCAATACCGGAGATGGGCATCATCGAGACGGCCCGGGAGAACGCCGCACGGGTGCTCGTGCCGATGATCTCGCAGATGGGATATGACGAAAAGAATATCACCGTGACGTTCCGCAAGGAGTTCGGCGCGGCAGACATAAGGACATTACTCGACAAAACGACAATAGAGAAACGATGAAAAGAAGATATTTCAGCATACTGACGGTGAAGGTGGCACTCGTATGTGCGGCCGCCGCCGTTGCCGTGGTGCTTGCCCTGAAACTGACAAGCGCCATCGGCGAGACCACCGTGACCATAGAGAAGAGCGACAGCATCGACATCACTCCCGAGGTGATACGGTCGATAAAAGCCATCGGCGAGTGGGAGTTTCTTTCCGTGGCCGACGAGGAACTGGCCGACACCGTGCGCCGCGGACTGCTCAGCGACGACCATCTCGCACGCGTATACTACGGCACGATGCGCCTCGGCGTGAACCTGCATCAGGCCGGTCCGGGGTGGATCAAGGCGTCGGGAGACACAGTGGTGATGACGCTGCCGCCGGTGACGCTGCTCGACAACGACTTCATCGACGAGGCGCGCACGCGTCCGTTCCACGAGAGCGGGCGCTGGAGCCAGACCGACCGCGACGCACTCTACGACAAGGCGCGCCGCGCCATGCTGCGCCGGGGCCTCACGAAGGCGAACATCGCCGCCGCGCAGGAGAACGGCGAAGCGCAGATGCGGGGCATGCTGGAGTCGATGGGCTTCCGCCACGTCACCGTCAAGTTCGCCCGCTGACGCTCTCCACACCGACAACGCGCACCACTCCGCCGCCGACGGTGAAGCGCACGTCACGCCCGGCAAAGGGCATTCCGTAGACCCGCTGCGGGTCGTCGTGATAGTGGGGGCGCGGGTCGAGGGCAAGGGTCTGCCGGAGCGCCTCGAGCTCGGCATCGGTGAAAAGTCCGGCGGGCACGCCCGACATGTCTACCGAGAGCGTCTCCCACTGCTCCGTGTCGGTGAATCCGCCGCGGGCGCCGGGGTGGCAGTCGGCCTGCGGTATGTATGGCTTTATATCGTATATGGGCGTGCCGTCCATGAGGTCTGCCCCGAGCACGTCGATGGCCATGCGGCCTTTCTCCATCGTCACCCCCGCTATGCGCACGGAAGACAGCCCGAGATTGTTCGGCCTGAAGGGAGAGCGCGTGGCGAAGACGCCCATCTGCCGGTTTCCGCCGAGCCGCGGCGGGCGCACCGTGGGGTGCTTCCTCGCCGCCACGTTCCCAGAGAATCCCCATATCATCCATATCCGGTCGAAACCGTCGAGCCCGCGCAGGGCCTCGGGCGTGCTGTACTCTGCCGTGAAGACTATCCTGCCGGGCAGCGAGTCCACGAGGCCGCTCTGGCGCGGTATTCCGAACTTCGACGTAAACGGCGACTTGAAAAATGCTATCGGCTCTATGTTCATCTCAGAGGCCCTCCCTGTAGAAGTCGAGAGCCTCGAAAATCTCCTCTTTCTCCGCCGTGCGGTCTATGCGTATGTCGCCGGGGGCACCGAGCAGGGTGAAGTTTACACGCCCGGCGGTGTTCTTCTTGTCGTGCGTCATCAGCTCGAACAGCTCCTCATAGTCGTCGCAGGTCATCTCCGGGCGGCCGTAATACTCATTGATGAAGGCCACCGTGCGGCGCATCAGGTCTGTGGGGAAGCCTTCCTTCACCGTGCTCAGATAGAGCTCGCACACCATTCCGAAGGCCACGGCATATCCGTGGAGCACCGGCCGGCCACGGCGCATGGCAAGCGACTCGAATGCGTGGCCCGCCGTGTGGCCCAGGTTGAGGGCCTTGCGCAGGCCGCGCTCCGTCGGGTCGGCCTCCACGATGCGCTCCTTCACGGCCACGGAGTCGGCCACCATGCGGCGCAGCGCCCCGAGGTCGGGTTGCGCCAGGTCGAAGGCCATGAGACCGTCGAGCATCTCGCGGCTGCTTATCAGTCCGTGCTTGAGCATCTCGGCATATCCCGAGCGTATGTTGCTGTCGTCCATGGTGCGCAGGAAGGCGGTGTCGAGAATCACGGTGCTGGCGTTGTTGAACACTCCCACCTCGTTCTTCAGTCCGTTGAGGTTTATGCCCGTCTTCCCTCCCACCGAGGCGTCGACCATCGAGAGCAGCGTCGTTGGCACGTTGATGTAGCTTATCCCGCGCTTGAACGTCGACGCAGCGAAGCCACCGAGGTCTGTCACCATGCCTCCGCCGATGTTCACCATCAGCGAGTGGCGCGTGCCGCCCATGCGTCCGAGTTCGGTCCACACGTGCGCCAGAGACTCTATGTTCTTGTTCTCGTCCGTGGCCTTGATGGTTATCCTCCGTGCATCGCGCATGCTGCCGGCCTGCTCCACGAGGGGCAGGCAGAGGCGGGCGGTGGTCTCGTCGGCGAGCACGAAGAGGCGGTCGTGCGGGCACCGGCCGATGGCGTCGGCCAGCGACGCGGCTATATCGTCTGATATTATCACTTCCTGTCTTTCCATAATCTATATAATAATATGTGTATGGCTGCATTGCCGATGCACGGCAAGCCATGTTATAATATGTAGCAAAGGTACGACAATTATTTGATATATTGCCCTCCGCACCGCCTTTTACTTTCATTCCGTAGCATTTTTGATTAGTAACGGTATCTGTACAAATTCTCTTTGCGCCCCTGCGCCTTTGCGTTTATCCCTCCGTCAGCGCTCAAAAGCACTTAGCTTAGCTCTCAAAAACACTTTTGATAGCTGGCACAAACGCATTTGAAAGCAGGCAGAATACCATGGCGGGCAACCTTTCGCACCGTCAAAGCCAACTCGTTGCACCGTCAGAACGGCCCCGTTGCACCGTCACGGATACGTCTCCATATCAGAAACAGACTAATATAAAGATGTCACAAAATTAAAGCAGAAATGCTGCGGTAATATAAGAAATTATCCGTATCTTTGCTATTATCAAACAACCGGAGCACAGAGTGCCGCCGAAACAACGCTGACAGACAAAGAATGTATATCCCTCCATTCAACATATCGCCACGGGCAATAAACCTGATAGCCGAGATTTCGGCACAGATAGAACGCTACGCCATCCGCATGGAGGGTGAAGACAGGTTGCGCCTGCGCAAGGCTAACAGGATAAGGACAATACATTCGTCGCTCGCAATAGAAGGCAACACCCTGTCGGAGAGTGATGTGCGCGACATCATCAACGGCAAGACGGTAGTTGCCCCGCTAAGACAGATACAGGAAGTAAAAAACGCCATAAACACCTACGAACGGTACAGCACGCTCGATGCGTTCTCCATGGACGACCTGCTTCGGGCACACGGCATGATGATGGAAGCACTAACAGAAGACGCCGGCCACTTCAGGCGCGGCGGTGTGGGTGTATTCTCCGAGCAAGGATGTGTCCACATGGCACCTCCGGCCGACCGCGTGCCCTACCTGATGCAGGAGCTGTTCGACTGGTTAGCCTCGGCCACTGACCATCTGCTCATCCGCTCATGCGTCTTCCACTACGAATTCGAGTTCATCCACCCGTTCTGCGACGGCAACGGACGCATCGGCCGCCTGTGGCAGTCGATCATCCTCGGCAGGCTGCACCCGCTCTTTGAACACATACCGGTTGAGAACATGGTGTTCGCCAATCAGGAGAGATACTACAACGCCATAAGCGAGAGCACGAGACAAGGACAGTCCGGCCCGTTCATCGACTTCATGCTGGGAGAGATTCTCAACACGCTGAAGATGCGGCAAGAGGGCGGACAAGACGGAGTGCAGGATAAAGTGCAGGATAAATTACATGATAAAGTGCAGGATAAACCAACCTGCGGACATCCCGCCATGCCCGAATGCGCAGCGGATATACTGCGCCTGCTCAAGGCCGAGCCGGCACTCACGGCGGCAGCACTGGGCGAAAGGCTGAACCTGAAGGAACGCATGGTGCGCAAATACATAGCCACACTGAAGCAGGCCGGACTGATAAAGAGAATAGGAAGCAACAAGAACGGACATTGGGAAACAACCGCTTAGCACAAAAACACGCGCCGGTTTAAACCTTTCCGGCCGCCGGACGTCATAAAACCGTGAACAGATAAAAAAGGTTATACATACAGAACAGCTTAAGGACGGATATGAAAAGGATACTATTGCTGGCGGCAATAATCGCTGCGGCCGTATCGGCTTCGGCGCAGCGCACGGTGAAAGGACTCGTGGTGGAGAGCGACTCAAGGGAGGCGCTGGCCATGACGACGGTGAAACTGATGAAGGCGGACAGCACACTCGTCAAGGGACTGCTGACGACCGAGAACGGAGCATTCTCCGTGACGGCACCGGAAGACGGTAAATACATTGTCAGAATCACGTGCGTGGGATTCAAGAGCTACACCCGCAACATCACCATAAAGGACGGCCGGGATGCCGACCTCGGCACGATAGCGCTCTCGCCGGACGCCATAATGCTGGAGGGGGCCACCGTGACGGGACACGCCGCAAAGGTGACGGTGAAGGAAGACACCTTCATCTACAACGCCGCGGCATACCGCACGCCGGAGGGATCGGTGATAGAG
Source organism: uncultured bacterium (assembly GCA_905216025.1). GTDB lineage: Bacteria > Bacteroidota > Bacteroidia > Bacteroidales > Bacteroidaceae > Prevotella. The sequence goes on from CAJMSE010000006.1 coordinate 143,567, forward strand.
GAACTCGTCAAGAAGCTGCCGGGAGCCACGGTGGACGACGACGGCAAGATAACCATCAACGGAAAGGAAGTGAAGAAGATTCTCGTGGACGGAAAGGAATTCATGACGGGCGACACGAAGACGGCCATGAAGAACCTGCCGACCTCTATTATAGAAAAGGTGAAGGCCTACGACGAGAAGAGCGACCTCGCCCGCGTGTCGGGAATTGACGACGGCGAGGAGGAGACGGTGCTCGACTTCGGCATCAAGAAGGGCATGAACAAGGGCTTCTTCACCAACAACGACCTCGCCATCGGTACGAAAGACCGCTATGCGGCACGCATCATGGGGGCGAGCATGAAGGATAACCTCAGGGTGATGGCCCTCGGAAACGCCAACAACGTGAACGACATGGGATTCCCCGGAGGCGGCGGAGGCGGACGCTTCGGCGGCGGCCGGCAGGGCCTCACGGCAAACAAGATGGCCGGCGTGAACGTGAACTACGAGAAAAAGAACAAGCTGAAGGTAGACGGCAGCATACGGTGGGACCACAGCGACGGCGACGCTTTCAGCAAGACGGCCTCTGAAAACTTCGTCAGCACGGCCGGCTCGTTCTCAAACAGCCTCAGCCAGAGATACTCGCGCGGCAACAACTGGAACGCACAGATGAGACTGGAGTGGATGCCGGACACGATGACGAACATCATGTTCCGCCCGACGGCAAGCCTCTCGAAGAGCGACGGACTGTCGGCAAGCGTGTCGGCGATGTTCAAGGACGACCCTTACCTGCTCGTGACGAACCCTCTCGACGCCGATGCCATCGACCTGCTCGACGAGGCCGACCAGATGGTCAACCACCGGGTGAACAACTCCATAAGCTACAGCGACTCGAAAAGTCTTGGCGGCATGCTCCAGATAAACAGGAAACTGAGCAACACCGGCCGCAACGTCACGCTGCGCATGAGGGCCAACTACGGCGAGAAGGAGAGCAACAGCCTCAGCACGAACAACGTGCACCTGTATCAGACGATGAACATTCTCGGCCTCGACTCAACCTATCAGACAAACAGATACAACCTCACGCCGCAGAAGAACTACAACTACAGCGTGAAGGCGACGTACAGCGAACCGATAATGAGGGCCACATTCCTCCAGTTCAGCTATGAGTTCCAGTACAAATACACGAAGAGCGAGCGCTCGACATTCGACTTCAGCAACCTCGGCGAAGACTATTTCAGCGGCATCACACCGGCCTACCGCGGATGGGACGGCTATCTGGCACGGCTCGAAAACCCGCTCGACAGCTATCTCGACGACGATCTGAGCCGCTTCTCGGAGTATACCAACTACATACACGACATCCAGCTGATGCTCCGCGTCATACGCAAGGCATACAACTTCAACGTGGGTGTCACCGTGATGCCGCAGCGCACGCACTTCATACAGAACTATCAGGGACACCACGCGGACACCACGCGCACGGTGACGAACGTCACGCCGACGCTGGACTTCCGCTGGAAGATATCGAAGGTGAGCCAGCTGCGCTTCAACTACCGAGGATATACCAGCCAGCCGAGCATGACCGACCTGCTCGACATCACTGACAACAGCGACCCGCTGAACATAACGATGGGTAACCCGGGACTGAAGCCGTCGTTCACAAACACGTTCTACCTGCGCTACAACAACTACATACAGCACCGCCAGCAGGCCATCGGCGCTAACGTGAGCTTCAACACGACGAGCAACAGCATCAGCAACATGGTGACATACAACCAGGAGACGGGTGGACGCACGTCGCGCCCGGAGAACATAAACGGCAACTGGAACACGCGGGGCTCGTTCTTCTACAACATGGCGATAGACACGGCGGGGTATTTCAACATCAACACTACCACGGACATGAGCTATGCCAACAACGTGGGATACATCAGCCTGAGCCGCAACGCCGACTCCGAGAAGAACGTCACACGCGCGATGAGCGTCATGGAACGCCTCGCGGCAAGCTACCGCAACGACTGGTTCGAGTTTGAACTCAACGGATCGTTCACCTACAACTACGCCCGCAACAAGCTCCAGCCCAACAGCGACCTCGACACATGGCGCTACTCGTACGGCTTCAACACCAACGTGACCCTGCCATGGGGCACGCGCCTGGCCACCGACCTGAGCATGAACAGCCGCCGGGGATTCAACGACGAGTCGATGAACACCAACGAACTGATATGGAACGCGCAGCTGAGCCACAGCTTCCTGAAGAAGAAGAGCCTTACGCTGTCGCTCCAGATGTACGACCTGCTGCACCGGCAGTCGACCATCAGCCGCACCATCAACGCCATGAGCAGAAGCGACGTGGAGTATAACGCCATCACAAACTACGCCATGCTGCACGTCATCTACAGGATGAACGCCTTTGGCGGCAAGGGCGCACGCCAGGGAATGGGTCCCGGCGATGGCGGTCCAGGACGTGAACGGGGCGACCGTATGCCGCGCGGCACAAGAGGCGGAGGCGGCGGTTTCGGCGGTCCGGGCAGGTTCTAAAGAGCCCCCGAAGCTCCCGGAGGGGCCCCTCCCGGCCTCCCTTAAGGGGAGGGGAAGTGGTGGTAAGCCGGCGACGGCAGCCCCATAAATCCTATTTCTCCCAGCCTTCCCATAGTCTCCCATCAGAGACTGCCGGCCGGGAAATGGCCGGGAAATGGCGCTGAGCCGCCCCTTTTTACTTCAAAAAGAGTATCCCCGATATGTTGAAATAATACGGCGGACGGCCGGTAAGACTGAGATTATAGCTACTTACATACAATAAAGCATTGGGAGAGGCAAGCACCAACGGTGCGCTGCCTTTCCCTTTTTCGTTCCCACAGGTCTCTGAAAACTCCTGAAGGCGGCTTATGGGGATTCTCACCTCGGTGCTGCCGGCATTAGAATCGAACGTCACCGATATGTATCCGCTCTTCACTTCGCTGCCGCCGACATGCTTCCAGGTCTCCACCGGCACCACCCGCCGGTAGCCGGCAGGAACTGCAGCGGGGTCGGCAAAGCAGCGTGCGGAGTACGACTGGTCCGGCACGTGCACCGCCGCGGTGTCACCGCGCCTGCCGCTGCGGCCGTCGAGGGCGAAGTCGAGCTTCACGCCGGGCTTTATTATGCCCTTGAGTGCATCGCCGTTATAGTGGCGGTACAGATATATTATCTTGCTGTTGGTGTCTCCGTCGCCCTCCGCGGCTATCCATTTGCGGTAGTCCTTGCCGGTGAGCGGCAGGCGGCCGTATCCTGCCGAGGCAAGCTCGCGGACGATATCGCGGGCAAGCACGGTGCGCGTGACGTTGGCAAAGCTCTGCGGACCGACGGACGTGACAAGGAGAACGGCCGACAACGAGGCCGGAATCCACCATATACGGCGTGAGCGCGTGAAGAAAAGGACAAGGCAGACGGCATAGCACCACACATTAAAAGCAATGAGATAGAGGCGCCAGACAGTTATGCCGTAGTCGCCGACGCGGCGCACGGTACCCACCGTCATGAGCAGGAGCAGCGGCAGGACCATGAGCGGCAGCCAGCGCATGAGCCACTTGTCGAAGCGCATTCCGGCGGCGAAGCGCACGGGATAGACGATGCAGATGATGGCTATCATGCCGAGCATGGACACCGAGACGAGCCACGTCACCCACCCGTCGGGCAGCTCCCAGCTGATGATTATCTTTGCCGAGTAGACATACAGCGTGAGGAGATATGCCGCAAGAAGCGGGATGAACAGGTAGTGAATCACTCCCTTGCCGAAGCCGGTGAACGCGGGGGCGCTGTCGTCGTGCTTCTCAGCCCCTGACGGCACAAGCAGCAGGAAGAGCACGGGACAGAGGAGCGTGCCGCAGAATATCCATGCGTCGATATAGAAACGGTAGGAGATGCTCAGTCCGAACAGATGCTCGAACGAAAGGAGCAGTATGCTGATGCCGCTGCCGAGCAGGATACCGACGATTCCGACGGTTGCGGCAGCCGAGACGAGGCGCAGCGTGAAATTCCACAGGCGCAGGTCGTCGGGCCGGCGCAGGAAAGGAAGCTGGCATAGAGACACGGCAACGGCCGTGCACAGGGCGAAGCAGCCCCACCCCGTCATTATGTCGAACGGATAATGGAACGCCAGATAGACGGCCGCGGCAATCCACACGGCATGCACGGCGGCGGTGACGGCATGGCGCATGAGTCCGCTGCGGTCTTCGCCGTAAAGCCTCAACGACACTGCCAGCACGCTCGCCGTGGACAGATAGAAAAGGCAGAAGAACGTGAACCGCTCACTGACGATATATCCTTCGCTGTGGTTGAAGGCTATGCTGAAGCCCGACAGGCAGACGATGAGGAGCACTGCAAGCGGAAAGCGGCGCAGCGTGGCAACGAGGCGGTCGGAGAAGCGGCCCGCCGCAAAGAACTCAAATATTTTCATTTTCGCATCATTTTAAAATCCCTACTATCCCTAAAAAACCTACCTTCCCTACCAAAAAGAAAACAGGCACATGCCGGATGGCATGTGCCTGTCTCGTTTTCATTCTTCCTTCCGGTCGTCGATGTTGTCTCCCTCGGTGGGCGTCATCTCTTCATCGAAGTCCGAGATGCCGTTGCTTATCAGTATGTTGTACCACTGAATCAGCTTCTTTATGTCGCTGTTGTGCACCCGTTCGCGGTCGAAATCGGGGAGGACCTTGCCGAAATACTCGCGCAACTCATCGTTGCCGGCCTTCCGGTAGTCTATCGAGGCGGTCTTTCCGTCCTCAAGATTCTTCAGACTGGTGAGTACCTTGTGCAGCGGAACGTCGTCCGTATCGGTATACATTGCTATATCCGCAAGCGACGTTATCCTGTCGGTGGCGAATGCCGGCATGCGCCTGTGGGTCTCGTCGAGCGCCTCGACGATAAGACTGTTCTTTGCTCTTGAAACTAATTTGTAAAGTCCGGGCTTGCCCGAGATTGCTAAGATTGTCTGTAACATGTCTTGTTTAAATTCAGTTTGTTTATTATTTTGTTTATCTGACGGTCCACATCGCATGTCCCGTCGTTTATTATCACATAACCGGCACGCCGCGCCACGTCGTCCTGCGGCATCTGCCGCGATATCCACTCCATGGCCTTTTCGCGCGTGATGCCGTCGCGCTGCATTATCCGCGCTATGCGGACCTCTTCCGGGGCGACCACCGCCACCACCTTGTCTACCAGCCGGTCGAAGCCCGACTCATAGAGAATGGCACACTCCATCCAGCTGCTTCCACTGCTCACGAAGTCGTCTGCCACGGCGGGATGCACTATAGCATCTATCGCCCGGGCGTTGTCTTCCGAGGCGAGGAGGAATGCCGCCACCGCCGCCTTGTTCAGAGTGCCGCCCTCGTAGGCATTGCTGCCGATGAGACGGGTCAGCGCCTGCCTTATCCCGGGCGACGAACGCATGATGCGCTTGGCCGCCGCGTCGCAGTCGTAGACGCTGATGCCGCGCTCGCCGAGCCGCCTGCACACATAGCTCTTGCCGCTCCCGATGCCTCCTGTGATGCCTATCTTCATTCTTCCTCTATGAGATAATCCACCTGTTTGAGGTCGAGCTTCGCACGCGAGATGCCGTGCGGCACGGACTTCAGGTAGAGGGTGCACTTGTCTGACGGATGGCTCGCCACGTCGTTATAGTCTACCACGACGGTAAAGTCTGACGGACGGAGACTCTTGAACTGGCTCACTCCGGTGACGAAGCGCACCGTGACCTTTGCGGGGAACGTGCGCAGCACCTTTCCCGGCGGCATGTTGATGCCCTTGACGGGAATGTCGCTCATGCTTGCCTCCGTCAGCACATCAGTATAGAAGGCCATCTTTATCTTGTCGGGCACGCACTTCACGCCGCGTATGGGCTGCAGGCCGCATGTTATGGACAGCGTGTCGCGGAAGTTGGCATAGTTCAGCTGCTCGGTATACACCGTACTGATGCTGTCGAGTTTCTCCTCGGCAGCATACACGTCGACGCTGTCCGGCCAGTACTCCACCTGCGAGATGAAGTAGAGATGCTCGGGTATGACGCGGCCGCTCCATCTCACGGGCACCCGCTTGCACAGTCCGTAGTTGAAGAAAAACTCCAGTTTCTCTGATTTGACGCCCACAATCTTCGACGAGGCCGACAGCTGCTGATAAACCAGACGCTGCAGCTCCGACGCCGTAACACTCGCACTTTCCGTTCCCCTGACATACGACTTGAAGTTAAGGCGCACCGGCCGGAGCGCATCTCCGTATACATATCCCAGCAGCACGAGCCCCCTGTCGCGCACGGTGACCTTCACCGTGTCGGTATCCGGCGAGAGGAGCACCACGTTGTCGGGCACGTTCACCATGCTCACGGGTATGCGTATCTCCTGCTCGTAGGTCTCGTTGAGCGTCATCAGCAGCCAGAACACTGACGAAAGGGCAAGGAAGAACAAAAAAATCAGGAAATCCTTATTCACCAGTCTGAATAAGGACTTCCTGATTATATGCAATATGCGGCGCCGCTTGTCCATTTACTTGCCCTGGACAGGAGTGCTCGCCATGTCCTTGAAGACATAGCCCTTGTCTACCTTTATGATGACTCCCTTGGCTATCTCCACATCAACGGTGTTGGCAGCAAGGTCTATCTTCTTCACCGTTCCATAGATACCGCCTCCGGTCACCACAGCCGTGCCGACCTCAAGCGAGTTCTGGAAGTTCTGTATCTCCTTCTGCTTCTTCTGCTGCGGCCTTATCATGAAGAACCACATGATGGCAAACAGCGCCACCATCATCACGAGCATGCTTGTCATGCTGCCGCCCTGGGCGGACTGAGCAGACAGTAATAATGTTGTTGTCATTTCTATATCGTTTCTTTATTTATTGCCTTTAATCCACATTCTCGCTGCCTCTGGCATGCGTCTCTGCTCCAGCCGGTCTTTCCTTTCCCTTGTTCCTTGCGCCCCTCGGGTCTCCGATGCTCTTCATAAGCCTGCCCGTGTGCACGAGATGGCGCGCTATCGTGTCGAGCATGCCGTTGATGTATCCTCCGCTCCGCGGCGTGCTGTACAGCTTGGCAATGTCCACGAACTCGTTTATGGAGACGCTGACGGGTATGGACGGGAAGGTCATCATCTCGGCGATGGCAATCTGCATTATCACCACGTCCATGTATGCAAGTCTCTTGAAGTCCCAGTTGCGCGACGCCTCGCTCATGAAGCGCTGATACTCATCGGCATTCATGATGGCCGAGCGGAAGAGCTTGCGTGCATAGTCGCGGTCTTCCTCGCTGTCATATTCCGGCAGGAGCTCCTGCTTGGCGCCGTTCTTCTCGTCGAAGCGCTTTATCGTCTTCAGCACGAAGGTGTCCACCACCTCCTTGTCATCGTTCCAGTAGAGGCTCTGCTCCTCGAGGATGTCGTCTAAGGCCTCGTTCTCCTGTATGAGCGTGCGGTATATCTTGCGCCACACCTCACGGTCGGCGGCATACGAGTCGTCGCCGCTTGCCATGTATTCCTGATATATGTTGCTCTCCGTTATCTGCAGATAGAGCTTCTTCAGGAACTCGGCCTCGCCGTCCCAGTCTTTCTTTTGGTTGGCCATGAACTCGTTGAGCATCTTGTTTTCCTCAAGCTGCATGGCGAACTTATTATATATGAACTTCGTCGATGGTTCCTCCCCGCCTTCACGCTTAGCCTTCGCCTGAGCCACCTCGACGTGCCGGCGCGCCTCTTTCGTCACCGCCACGATGAGCGACAACAGGTAATTGTACAGGTCATAAGCCTTCGACAGGCTGAAAAAGAGTTCTTTCTCAGCCGAGTCTATGTTCTTGTTACCATTCTGATAGTACGCGTAGGTTAACTGGACTATCTTGATTCTTATAATCTCGCGGTTTATCATAATTCTCGTTTCTGTTGCTTCTATTAATAGATACTCTTATCCTTAATTACGCAATCTTTTGCTTGCAAAATTAGCTAAAAAAGCTCTATAATGCAAGAAATAGCCTGAAATATTGTGCTTTTTTTTATCAATGCTTGCGTATTTGAATTATAAGCGGTAACTTTGCAACGCTTTTTCAAGCACATAGAGATTAAAATCCGTGTGATGGTGAATTAGGCAAGAACATGTATTTAAACTTAATTTAGAGTAACACAAAGTTATGAAAGCAATCAATCTGAGCGGTAAAAAGCGTACCGACGTAGGCAAGAAGGCATCAAAGCAGATGCGCAAGGAGGGTCTCGTACCCTGTAACATGTATGGAGAGAAGAAGGGTGAGAACGGTCTTCCCGAGGCTCTTTCGTTCGCAATCCCCGCAGCCGAGCTCCGCAAGCTCGTCTACACTCCCCACATCTACGTGGTAAACCTTGACATCGACGGCGAGAATCACAAGGCAGTGCTCAAGGAACTGCAGTTCCATCCGGTATCTGACGCCCTCCTGCACGTAGACTTCTACGAGATAAACGAGGAGAAGCCCATCACCATCGGCATCCCCGTGAAGCTCAACGGTCTGGCCCAGGGTGTACGCGACGGTGGCCGCATCAACCTCTCTATCCGCAAGATCAACGTCACAGCCCCCTATCAGGTTATCCCCGAGCATCTTGACATCGACGTGACCAACCTCCGTCTGGGCAAGAGCATCAAGGTTGGCGAGCTCAGCTTCGAGGGTCTTGAGATTGCGACACCGGCAGAAGTTATCGTATGTTCTGTCAAGACAACACGTGCATCTAAATCGGCTGCTGCCGCTGCTGCCGCTGAATAATGGACAAATACTTGGTTGTCGGGCTGGGAAATGTCGGCGACGAGTACGACATGACCCGCCACAATACGGGATTTATGATATTGGATGCCTTCGCGAAGGCATCCAATATTGTTTTTGACGACCGCCGTTACGGATTCGTCGCCGAGACAAGCATCAAGGGCCGCAAGGTATTCCTGCTCAAGCCGAGCACGTTCATGAACCTCAGCGGCAACGCCGTGCGCTACTGGATGAACAAGGAGAACATCGGCATCGAGCGCCTGCTCGTCATCGTAGACGACCTCTCGCTGCCCCTCGGCACCCTGCGCCTGAAGCCCTCGGGAAGCAACGGCGGACACAACGGGCTGGGAAACATCCAGTCTGTGCTCGGCACGGACCGCTACAGCCGGCTCCGCGTAGGCATAGGCAACGACTTCCCGCGCGGCATGCAGGTCGAGTGGGTGCTCGGACGGTACGACGAGGAAGAAATGAAGGTGCTCGAACCGAAGTTCGACACCGCCTGCGAGATAATCAGAAGCTTTGTCCTCGCCGGCATAGACTTCACCATGAACGCCTACAACAAGAAGCGGTGAGCTGCGGGGCATCAGCACCCCGCATCGTTACCTGCCACGGGTAACGATGTCACCTGCCACAAGTCACACTGTTACCTGCCACGGGTAACGGCGTTACCTGCGGCAGGTAACGAAGCTACAAGCGGCCCGTAACGGCGCCGCAACCTGAAAACAGCCACTGCACGGCTATTAAACTGCAACACCGGACAAAAGAAATTCAAGGATGGCAAACGAAGCAAGGATAGACAAATGGCTATGGGCCGCACGCATCTTCAAGACCCGCTCCATGGCGGCAGACGCATGCAAGAACGGACGGATAACGATAAACGGCACCAACGTGAAGCCGGCACACACGGTGAAGGCCGGCGAGACGGTGTGCGTGCGCAAGCCACCCGTGACCTATTCGTTCAAGATACTCCAGCCCATAGAGCAGCGCGTGGGAGCCAAGATGATTCCGCAGATATATGAGAACGTGACCACGCCCGACCAGTATGAGCTGCTCGAGATGAACCGCATCAGCGGTTTCGTAGACCGCGCACGCGGTACAGGACGCCCCACAAAGAAGGAGCGGCGCTCGCTCGACGCCTTCATCGGACCGTCGCTCGAGGGTCTCGGCGACGACGGCGGATGGCTCTTCGACGACGGGGATGACGGAGACGACTGACGCCCAACCATGTTTTATTCAACAACTATCAATTAAACAACGATAAAGAAAGGTACAGCTTATGAAAACAATCAAATCATTCATCATCGCGGCGGCACTCCCGCTGCTCGCCTCATGCCTCAACGACGATTCGAGCAGTTCGGGCTTCGGATCGATGTCGGGCTTTTCAGGGTATGCAAACAACACATCCGGCTACATCGCATTCGCCGCACTCGGCGACTGGACACTGGCGCAGCGCACCGGAGCAGACTGGTGCACGGTGGAAAGGATGAGCGGAAAAGGAAACTATTACTACACGATACCCACCAAGTTCACTGTCAACCGCAGCGGAAAGATACGCTATGCACAGTTTCATCTTGAAGACGTCAACGAGAGCAAGGCTTACGTCGACTTCAGCCTCTTCCAGACTGCGACACGCGGCGACGGCTCCCTCGGCAGCGCTCCGCTCGTGAAGTCGATTACCGGCGACGACGGTACGGACATCAGCATCGCATACGACGGCAACGACCGACCCACGGACATAACAGTGAAGAAGGGCGGCACCGTACTCCATGACCTGGCGTTCACCTATAACGAGAAAGACACCTCCATCACCGTAAGAAACTCCGGAGACTACCTCAGCGGCAAATATGCCCTCGGCTACCAGATAACCTCGCTGACATCGGCGACCGACACCATCAGCAGCGGCCAGGACATATTCTACGGCAGCGTAGCCATCAGCGTGACGCGGCGCAGGGCCGGCGGCGAGGTGTCGGGCTCATCGCAGCTCTACCTCAACGGACAGAAGTTCGGGGGAGACGACGAACACTCGGCCGACAGCCTGAAATACTATCACCGCTACACCGACGGAAGGGCCGACTACACGGAGAGCCTCGAGCTGAAGATGTCCGGAACGGACAACCGAAACCAGTCGGTAGACGCCAACCAGCTGCTCCTCGGAGTGGAAGAGTGCAACCCCTACATGCTCGTGCCGTTCTTCCGCAACATGCGCAACAGCCTCATCATCGCCGAGGCCAAGGGTAAGGACGGCAAATACGCCGTCACCACCGAGCTCAACGCAGACAAGAGCGTGGCTACGATGACCGTCACCGGCAAGAACGGACAGGCTGTCAAGTACACCTTCGGCTACTGATCCCATACCAGCGAGGATAAGACTATGACCAACGTAGCCATATTCGCATCGGGCAACGGGAGCAACTGCGAGAACATAATACGGCATTTCTCCGGCAGCCGCGACATCAGGATAGCCCTCGTCGTGTGCAACAGGGAGGATGCCTACGTGCTGACACGCGCACGCTCGCTCGGCGTTCCGGCTGTCGTGATGCCCCGCGAAGAGTTCAAAGACGAGGAAAGCCTGCTCGGCACGATGAAGCGATACGGCATCGGCTTCATCGTGCTGGCAGGCTTTCTGCTTATGATTCCGCCGTTTCTCGTGAGGGAATACAGCCGCAGGATAGTGAACATCCACCCCGCCCTGCTGCCCAAATACGGCGGCAAGGGCATGTACGGCCGCCACGTGCACGAGGCGGTGCTCGCCGCCGGAGAGACTGAGACGGGAATCACCGTGCACTACGTGAGCGACGTCTGCGACGGCGGAGAGATAATATACCAAGCCTCCGTGCCCGTCGTTCCCGGCTGCACGGCCGGCGACATTGCAGCCTCGGTGGCCGCACTCGAGCTGCGCCACTTTCCTGAAGTGATAGAGAGAACCATCCGCGGCGGCATCGCCGGCGGAGAATCATAAAGATATTGACATGCCATGGTACTTGATATACTATATATTATAATAGGTGTAATCCTCGTGCTGCGCGGCGCCGACAAGCTGACAGAAGGGGCATCGGCCCTCGCCCGCCGCATGAACGTGCCCGAGATAGTGATAGGCCTGACCATCGTGGCAGCCGGCACGTCGGCTCCCGAGCTGTTCGTCAGTCTCGTGTCGGCACTGAACGGCACGCCCGACCTTGCCGTGGGCAACATCGTGGGCAGCAACATACTGAACACAATGCTCATCGTGGGATGCTCCGCGATGGTGGCTCCGATGGCCATCTCGAAGAACACCGTGCGCAAGGACATACCTTTCGCCGTGGCGGCATCGGCCCTGCTCATCATCCTCTGCCTCGACGGATTCGATGCCCCGACGGTACAGGGCAACACGATAAGCCGCCTCGACGGTGCGATACTACTCGCGGGCTTTGCCGCCTTCACGGCCTACACCCTACGCATGGCCAAGAACGGGACGCCTCCCGGGCCGCAGCCGCAGGCCGGAACGGTGAAGGCTTGGAAGAGCCTGCTGGCCGTCGTCGTCGGCCTCGCCTTCCTGATAATCGGCAGCGACATCTTCGTAGACAGTGCCACGGACGTGGCCCACACGCTCGGCATCAGCGAGAGCGTCATCGGACTGACCATCGTGGCCGGCGGCACATCACTGCCCGAACTGGCGACGAGCATCGTGGCAGCACGCAAGGGCCAGTCGGCAATAGCCATAGGGAACGTCATCGGCAGCAACGTGTTCAACATCCTCGCCACGCTCGGCATCACGGCTGCCGTATGCCCGATGCAGATCAGCGGCATCACACTGACGGACATGGCCGTGATGCTCGTCTCGATGGCAGCCGTATGGCTGTTCTCATTCACGAAATACACCGTCGCACGGTGGGAAGGCGCCGTGCTGACAGCAGGCTACATAGCATACATCGGCTGGTTGCTGGGCAACCTTTAAACAGATGGACACCTTCCGGCACGCACTGATATATCATCCGGCACACTCAGGGCACAGGCCTTTCACCATGTAGTTCACAGTGTTCCTTACATAGCCGCGTGGCAGTTCGACCTGCGGCACGGGCACGTTGTCGAGGCAGAACGTGCGGTGACACGCCTCACAATAGAAGTGCACGTGCATGTCTTCATCGTCGCCGTCGCCGCCATGACTCATGCACAACTCATAGCGCACGCCGTCGCTGCCGTCCTCGATGACGTGCACGAGGCGCTGCTCGCGGAAGAGCGACAGGGCACGGAATATGCCCGACTTGTCCACCGTAAGTATCTTGTATTCCAGTTCCGAAAGCGACATCGGGCGGTCGGCAGCCGCAAGGGCCTTCACCACCAGAATCCTGTTAGACGTCGGGCGTATGCCGCGCTCTTGTAGAATCTCCGTACATCTTTTCTCGTCCATCATATCCGTTATATTTTCGCAAACGCAAAGATAGCAATAAAAAACGAGCCGCACACTTGCGGGGCTCAAATAAAAGCAATAAATTTGCACCGCACACTATCAATGACACTACAATGGACTCTACAGGACAAATCGACAGATACAAGATCATGGCCGCACTTGAGCGCATCTTCTTCGAGGCGTACATCAACGGGGTAAACGACGGCACGGCGACAGACGGCACACGGGCTGACTTGACCCCGAAGACGATAAAGCAGATAGCCTCCGCACACTACGAGCAGATGACCGGCGAGTTTCACGACACGCTGTTCTTCCCCATCGCACGGCTCAACTACACGTTCGAAGAGATTGAGCGGCGGGTGAGGGAAATAGCAGCGGAGAAGGCCACGATGGTCAGGCTCATGCAAATGGCCTGCCGCACGGAAGAGATGTTCGAGACGATGAAGACGGAGTATATACGCAACGTCACGGACATGCTCGAAGGGCACTTTGCCGACGCCGGCGAGCACCTCGGCAGATACACACGGGGCGACGGCAGCGCCGCAAACGACACTGCGACGGCCATACAGACGCTCACCGCAGCGACGGTAAAGGCATACGCCCTCGGCGTCAGGGCCGCAGGCAAGGGCAACGGCCTCAACCAGACAACGCTGGTGAGCCTGCTGATAAACGCCATGACGATACTGCTGCACGACAGGCCCATCGACACGGCACTGCTCGATGCCGCCGACGACATCAACGGACTGCTCCTGACGGTATGCCGTTCGGAAGAGAACATGCAGGCAATGATGGACAGCTACCAGGCGGCAATGTCCGAAATAATAGCCTCTGACATCTAACATATAACATCTTACATCTAACATATAACATCAAACATCTGACATGATACGACTCATTGCAACCGCGCTGCTGACCACGGCGGCGCTATCCGCCACGGCACAGTTCTCGAAACCGAGACGGGCATACGTGGAATACATCGTAACGGCCGACCACGCCGACCGCAACTACGCCACGGGCGAACAGGCCACGGTAAGCATCGAGGCATACAAGGGCGGCATGCCGCTTGACGGGGTGACGGTCTACTACACCACGGGCGACGAGATGATGACAGGCAGGAAGGACTCGACGGTATTCACGGGAGGCAGAGCCGCCATCCCCATGGGCACGCGCACCGAACCGGGGTTCCGCTCGTGCAGCCTCCATTTCACCGTCTACGGCCAGACATACAAGGACATGGTGAAGGTGGGCTACAGTCCGGAAGCCATCAAACCGCTTACTCCCATGCCGGCAGACTTCGGCAAATTCTGGAAGAAGACGCTGGCCGAGGCGGCCAAGGCCGGCCTTGACCCGGAGATAACGCCCCTGCCGGAGCACTCTACTGACAAGGTGGAGGTGAGCCTCGTGAAGCTCACCGTAGGCAAGGACGGGCGCAACATGTACGGCTACCTCACCCGGCCGCGCGGCGGAGGCAAGCATCCGGTGCTGTTCTGTCCGCCGGGAGCTGGGTCGAAGAAAATCACTCCCACGACATACTACAGCGAACAGGGATTCATCTACCTGAACATCAACATACACAGCGGATGCAATCCCGAACTGGGCGACGACGAATATAAAGAGGCCGAGAAAGTGGCGGCCGGATACAACCGCAACGAAATAGGCAGCCGCGAGACGTTCTACTACCGCAGCGTATATGCGGGCTGCTCGCGATGCGTCGACTTCCTCTGCTCGCTGCCCGACTGGGACGGCATCAACGTGGGCGTGACGGGCGGCAGCCAAGGCGGCGCGCTGTCCATCGTCACGGCGGCACTGAACCCCAAGGTGACATTCTGCGTGCCCTTCTACCCCGCCCTGTGCGACGTCATGGGCTTCCGCCACGGACGCGCCGGCGGATGGCCTAAATACTGGAACGGCCGCGAAGAGGCTGCCGGAGCAGAGAAGACTATGGAATACTACGACGTGGTGAACTTCGCACGGACGGTGAAATGCCCCGTGTTCTACTCGTTCGGATATAACGACGACACATGCTCACCCACATCGACATACGCCGCATACAACGAGATAAAGGCGGAGAAGAAGCTCAGCGTCACGCCCACGAGCGGCCACTGGCGCTTCCCCGAGACCAACGACGAGTCGATAGCGTGGATGAAGAGCTTGATGAAAAGGGAATAACAAGAAATTTAAAGGGACTATTTCAATATCAGACTCACGCAGATTGTAGGGACATATTCTCGTATTTGTCCGCCAAATAGATAATTAAAATAAAATTTTTACAATACGAAAAAAAAGAAAATATGTACCAAAAAACTAACTAAACCATAAAAATAAAAAA
>CAJMSE010000007.1 GCA_905216025.1 uncultured bacterium
GGTGCGACCAGAGCGGTGGGTGTAGCTCTCGGTGTCGTCGGGCATGCCGAAGTTGATGACGTGCGTCAGGTCGTCGACGTCGAGACCGCGCGCGGCCACGTCGGTGGCCACGAGCAGCTGGGTCATGTGCTGGCGGAACTTCTGCATCGTCAGGTCGCGCTGCTGCTGGCTGAGGTCGCCGTGGAGCGACTCGGCGTTGTAACCGTCGTGTATCAGCTTATCGGCAATCTCCTGCGTCTCGCGCTTCGTGCGGCAGAAGATGATGGCGAAGATGCGCGGATAGTAGTCGACGACGCGCTTCAGGGCGAGGTATTTGTCCTTCGCGTTGACCATATAGTATACGTGGTTGACGTTCTCGGCGCCCTCGTTGCGGCTGCCAACGACAATCTCCTTGTGGTCGTGGAGGTAGTTCTGGGCTATCTTCTCTATCTCGCGGCTCATCGTGGCGGAGAAGAGCAGCGTGTTGCGGTCTTCGGGCACGCCCTCGAAGATGGCGTTGATGCTCTCCGAGAAACCCATGTTGAGCATCTCGTCGGCCTCGTCGAGCACCACGTTGCGCACGTCGTCGAGCACGGCCTTGCCGCGGTTCATGAGGTCTAGGAGGCGGCCCGGCGTGGCCACTATGATCTGCGCGCCGTGGTTCAGGGCGCGTATCTGCGTCTCTATGGACGCTCCGCCGTATACGGCCACGACGTTGATGCCGGGCATGTATTTGGAAAAGTCTTTCAGGTCGTCTGCTATCTGGAGGCAGAGCTCACGCGTAGGACTGAGCACGAGGGCCTGCGTGCGGCGGCTCTCCGTGTCGATACGCTGGAGCACGGGGATGCCGAAGGCGGCCGTCTTGCCGGTTCCGGTCTGCGCCAGTGCTATGACGTCGTTTCTGTTTCCAAGCAAATAAGGGATTACTTCTTCCTGAACAGGCATCGGATGCTCAAAGCCGAGCTCCGTGATGGCGCGGCAAATCTCTTCGCTTACGCCCAATTCTTCAAATGTCTTCAAATCAAATGTCTTATAATGTATATACTATCGCCGCCCCTAACCTGTCTCATCTCACCGCGGCAGGGCGCGGCCGAACCGACTGTTTAGTGGCTTTGCGGCTGCAAAGGTAGTGAAAATAAATGAGATAGGAGCGTTAACGGGTACTTTTTCTTTCGCACGCCGCATTCCTTTCATCGCTTCACCGCACTATGACTTTCCGCCCGCGGCTGATGCGGATGCCCTTGGCATGCGGCTCTGCGGGCAGCCCGCGCAGGTCGAAGGCGCGGCCGGCGGCGGCTTTTCCGGGGCTGACGGCCGGGGCGGCGATGCCCGTGGTCACGGCTTCATGGTCAAACTGCCACCCTATCTGCCGGCCGTAGGCCTCTGCCGAGGGCTTCAGCCGCAGGAAGGAGATGTCGGGCAGCGAGCCGTCGGCCTTGCGGCCGCGCAGCAGCTGGCTGCCGTCAAGACTCTCGAAGTCGGCATCGCGCAGTGCGACGGTAGGCAGGAAGGTGTTGTTAGACAGGGTGCAGAGGGCCTCATTGATGGTGCCGTAGTCGCCCTTGCGGCCCTTATACGAGAGGTTCTCCGTCAGCACGTGCCCGTATCCGTCGACGTCGACGGCCTCATCCCACGCCTTGCGGTTCACCATGTAGAAGTTATACTTGTTCTGATAGGCCGAGTTGCTGTGCCAGTCGTTGCCGCCGAGATGGTGGTTGGAGTAGAATCCGTTGGCCTTGTTGGCCCAGCAGATACAGTTTTTTATGATGTTGCGCGGCGCGTCGACGTCGCCCTTCATCGTGCCCATGCCGTAACCGCCGGCCTTTATGCCCGTGCCGTCGCCCCGCGAGACGCGGTTGGCATCGTATCCGTTCTCCCATGCCCAGCAGCTGTCGACCACCACGGGGGCGAGATTGGAGATGAGGTCTATCCCGTCGTCGCTGTTGCGCCACGCGCGGCAGCCCCGGATGACGTTGCCGGTATACGAAGCCTTGTTCAGATGGAATCCGAAGCCGTCGCAGTTGCCGCCCTTGCCGTTCTCCGAGACCGGGTCGTAGTTATTGTATGCGTCGCAGTTGAGCACGAGGTTGTTGCTTCCGCGGGTGAAGTAGATGCCTATTCCCATGCCGTCGTGTATGTTGACGCGCTCTATTATGCAGTTGCTTCCGCCGCGCATGCTGATGTTCTCGCTCTGCGTATGCCCGGTGATGGTCACCTGTATGCCCACGATGTCGAAGTCTCTCAGCCGCCAGTAGCTGCCCTTCACATAGAATCCGCTCACGCGCTTGCCCTCGGGGCGTATGCCGCTGAGGTCTATCACGGCGCGCTCACCCGCATAGCCGGCTATTGTCAGCGGCTTCTCCGCCGTGCCGCTCTTGGTCAGGTTGTAGACGCAGGCGTAGAGGTCGCCCTCTTGATAGCCCATTATCTCCTGCTCAGACGGCTTGTAGGTGCCGCCGCGCAGGTATATCACATCACCCGCCGAGACTCTCTCGATGGCCTTCTTCAGCGTTGCGAAGGGTGCCGCTACTGAGCCGGAAGCGGCATCGCTGCCGTCCGGAGCCACATAGAAATCTCTTGCGTGAGCTGCGAAAGCCATCGCAGCGGAAACTATTAAAAAGGCAATACGTTTCATTATGATATTCTTTTTCTATTGTGTCAATTTCTTATCTGTTCATTATCAGTCACTTATCGGCAAATTGTCAATTCCGTGTCAATTCGTTGTCAACGGCTTGTCAATTCCGTGTCAACTGCTTGTCAATTTCATGTCAATTCGTTGTCAACTCCGTGTCAATTTAATGCTAATTCCTTATTAATTAACAATCAGCATCTTATAAACGGGTTTCTCACCATGCAAAGATAATTAAAACAATCGGCATACGCTTCCTTTATGGTATTTATTTGCTGCCGCCACCCGCCGTTTTTCTGCGATTTAATGCTATCTTTGCAAAGGGAAAGGGAGGAAAAGAGGAAGCGCCGGGGCAAAATCCGGCACAAAGGCAGGCTGTGTCTGGCTACGCAAAGGGATGGTTCTACCTCCGCATTATATCATGGCTGGCACCTCGCCGCATCATGTCTGCCCATGTGACGTGATTGGTCTGACTCCACATTATACATGGTTTGCCTCCGCATTATATAGGGTCTGCCTCCGCAATGGTAGGGACACATTCTCGTATCTGTCCGCAGCCCGTAAGGGCTAACCATCCGTTTGCATATCCAACATCTTGTGAGGGCAAAGGGCCACAGTATCCCGATAAAAGCCCTTACGGGCTACGGACAGATACGAGAATGTGTCCCTACCATTGCGGAGGCAGACACGATATAATGCGGAGGCAGACAATTACAATACAGACAGAAAAAATTACAATACAAACAGAAAACAATTACAATACAGACAGATTATGAGAATATGTATTTTCTGCTCCGCCAACAGCGACATCGACCCCGATTTCTTCACCGCCACAGAGGAGTTGGGGCGCTGGGCAGGAGCCTGCGGGCACACGATAGTGTTCGGCGGGTGCGACATGGGACTGATGGAATGTATCGGGCGGACGGCCCGCGGCAGCGGTGCGCATACCGTCGGGGTGGTGCCCACGAAGGTGGAGGAGCGCGGCCGCACCAGCCGGCATATCGACGTGCACATCCCCTGCGACAACCTGAGCGACCGTAAGGACCTCATGGTGACGCAAAGCGACGTGTTCATCGCCCTTCCCGGCGGCATAGGGACACTCGACGAGATATTCACCGTGGCAGCCGCAGGCACCATCGGCTACCACTCGAAGCGCGTCATATTATATAACATCAAGGGATTCTGGAACTCTCTCATCGCCATACTCGACGACCTGCAAGGCCGCGGCTTCATCCGCGGCAACTGGCGCGAACGCATCCGCGTGGCGGAGAATATCGAAGAGATAAGAAGTCTTCTTAATGAAGAATGAAAAATGAAGAATGAAGAATTTGCTACCGCAGTGTACTCCGAGAGCTCTGAGCTTTCCATCTAATGCCACCGCGGCAGCAAATTCTTCATTCTTCACTCTTCATTCTTCATTTAATAATCGTTTCGCCATTGCCTGGCCGAGGGCCGTGCACTGCGCGGTGGTATCGGCATTGAGGCTCTGCTTTATCTCCACGGGCGTACCGACGGGTTCGAAGTGGAGGTGTCTCTCGTTCCATTCGCCGATTTTAGGAACAGCCTTGCTTGCCCATGCGTAGCTGCCGAACCAGCCGAGATAATGATTCTTTATGTCGCGGCCGGCCAGTTCGCTGAGCAGTACGTCCATCTCGTGGTAGAGACCGGCGTTGTATGTCGGTGCGCCGACGATGAGACCGCGGTAGCGGAAGACGTCGCGGATGATGTAGGAGTGGTGCGTCTTCGACACGTTATACATCACGATGTTCTTTATTCCGGCCTCACTTGCGGCGCGGGCGATCATCTCTGCCGCACGCTCGGTATTGCCGTACATCGTGCCGTAGCATATCACGAGGCCCTGCTCGGTCTCGTATCGGCTCATGGCATCGTACATCCCGACCACGCGTGAGATATTATCGTGCCACACAGGACCGTGTGTCGAGCAAATATAGTCGAGCTCCACGCCGGCCAGTTTCTTCAGCGCGTTCTGCACGGGAGTGCCGTATTTGCCCACGATGTTCGAGTAGTAGCGCACCATCTCGAGCCAGAACACGTCGCAGTTGATCTGCGAGTCGAGCACGCCGCCGTTGAGAGCGCCGAAGCATCCGAAGGCGTCGCCGGAGAAAAGCACGCGCGACATGCCGGCACCGGCATCGCCGGTATCTTCCAGAAGGGTCATCATCGTCTCAGGCCAGTGCACCATCGGGGTCATCACGAAACTCATCCGGCAGTGGCTGCCCAGCTCGATGGTGTCGCCGTTCTTCACCTCAAGGCGTCCGTCGCCGATGCCGTAGAATCCCGACATCATGTCAAACGTCTTCTTGTTACCCACGATTTTCACGTCGGGGTAGTACTTCCGTATCAGTGATATGGCGCCGCTGTGGTCCGGCTCCATGTGGTTTATCACGAGATAGTCTATCGGCCGGTCGCCGATGATATCGTGAATATTCTGTATATATGGCATGAAGAAGTCCACCTCGACGGTATCCACGAGGCACACCTTCTCGTCCACGACGAGGTATGAATTGTAAGACACTCCGTCGGGCAGCGGCCACAGACCTTCAAAGAGGTTCTTGTTGCGGTCGTTCACGCCGGCATAATAGACATGATCCGTTATTTTCTGCATAGTCTTTTGATGTTTTTTTGTGATTTCTTTTCTTTATCGGGAGGGTTCATAGAGCTCAGAGTCCCCGGAGAACTCAGAGTCTTCAGAGCTCTCCCGACGCCATCTCGCGGCGCATCCGGTCGCCGAACTCCTTGTCTATCGAGTTGCTGATGCTCTTGCAGCAGTTTGCCGAGAACATGCGGGCGCACCCGATGGCGTTGTCCCACTGCTCCTCAGTCAGCCCGGCCTCGATGTTGTCGCGGGTGATGCCGTAGCGGATAAGGCCGTAGACGAAACCGGCGTTGAAGTTGTCGCCGGCTCCGATGGTGCTCACCGTCGATGTCTCCACTATCGGGTACGACTTGCGCATGCCTCCCTCGGCGCGCAGCTCCACGGGCATGGAGCCCTGCGTGCAGATGAATTTCTTTGTGTAGAAGGCTATCTCGCTGCGGTATATCAGGTCGGGGTCGGTCTTGCGGAACATCACCTCGAAGTCTTCGCGGCTGCCGCGGACAATGTCTGCATATTCAAGATTCTCGAGAATATTGGGTGTCAGCTTCATCACCTCGCTACTGTGCGAGGCCCGGAAGTTGACGTCGTAGTAGAGGATGGCGCCCCGGCTACGGGCATACTCGAGGAAACCGGCCACCTGCGGACGTATCACGGGATTGACGGCATAGTACGACCCGAACATCACGACGTCGTCGCGCTGCACGTCAGGATAGGCAAAGTCGAGCTGGTCGTGCGGGTGGTCCTTGTAGAAGAGGTACTCGGCATCGTTGTTTCCGTCGAGGAAAGCCAGCGAAATGGGCGACTTGCTGTCGGGATAGACGTTGATGTTGTCGGCATTCACACCGTTGTCGCGCAGGAAAGCGACGATGCTCCGCCCCACACGGTCGTTGCCCGTCTCGCTGATGAACGTGGTGCTGACGCCCGAACGCCCGAGCGATATGATGCCGTTGAACACCGAGCCGCCCGGCACGGCCCCTATCGGACTGTCGTCCTTGAAGATAATGTCGAGCACTGTCTCGCCTATTCCTATAACCTTACGCATATCGTTACCTTTAAAATAAGTCTGCGGGCAAAGCCTCACAAATGATTTTTACCGGATGCAAAGATAATAAAAAATCGGTTACGGCGGTGCGGGGAGGAATATAAAAAAAGGAGAGCCGGCCTCGATAGCGAGGGCGCGGCTCTCCGGTCATGAATCAAAAAGGACTTTATCTTGTCACACTAACGTCATGCTCATTTTGCCACTGCGGCTGTGTCTACAGCAACGGTGTCGGCGGCGGGCACTGCGGGAGCTGCCGTTTCCGTCGTCTCCGTAGAGTCTGTTGCCACTGCGTTGCCTGTGCATGATACTGAACGGCTTGCGAAAGCTCCGCTTACTGAAACTACTGCCATGGCGATGATTGCCATAATTGTCATCTTCTTCATAATCTTTTAATTTTAGTTATCTATTGAATGATATGTATTATGTTCACACCAAAAGAGGTGCAACGTGCGTGCCAGAAACGCGGCAGCGGGCGTAAGCGGCTGATTATGAAGATATAAGTGTTTCCGCGCGGCGGCGGGCGGTGTGTTCATAAGTGTGGAATAGTGTGGCACGGGTGTGGAGTTTTTCCACAGTCGGGTGTGGAACGCTGTGTAGCGGCACGGTCTTTTCAGTCGGTTATGCCATACTTTTCCAACTTGTTATACAGTGTTTTCCGGTCAATGCCGAGCAGACGCGCCGCCAGACTCTTGTTGCCGCCGGCCGAGCGCAGGGCCCCGGCGATGCGGTCGTGCTCCGCCGCCTCGTCGTGCAGCGGCCGCACGGCATCGGCGGGCTGTGCGGCGGTGATGGTGATGTCGGCCTCGGTGATGCGTTCGGAACGTGCGAGGAGCACGGCACGGCGCACCACGTTCTTCAGTTCACGCAGGTTTCCCGGCCAGTCGTGGCGCGCCAGCAGTGCCGACGCCCCGGCGTCGAATCCCGCCACGCTGCGTCCCAGCTCGCGGTTGGCCTCATCGAGGAAGAAGTCGGCAAAGAGGAAGAGGTCTGCCCCGCGGTCTTTCAGCCGCGGCATGTCTATGGTGAACTCGTTTACGCGGTGGAACAGGTCTTCGCGGAACGTGCCGCGGCGCACGGCATCGGCCAGGTTTTCGTTGGTGGCGCACACGAGACGGAAGTCGGCCTCAATCTCGCGGGTGGCTCCGACGGGCCTCACGCGGTGCTCCTGGATGGCGCGGAGCAGCTGCACCTGCACGTCGTAGCCGAGGTTTCCCACCTCGTCGAGAAATAGCGTGCCGCCCGATGCCTCGGCGAAAGCACCGCGCTTGTCGGCCACGGCACCGGTGAAGGCCCCCTTCACATGGCCGAAGAGCTCCGATGCGGCCACCTCCTTCGATATGGCTCCGCAGTCCATCGCCACGAAAGGACCTGCCGCGCGGCTGCTCTGCTCGTGTATGCGGCGCGCCACATGCTCCTTGCCAGTGCCGCTGGCACCGAGGATGAGCACCGACATGGGCGTGGGAGCCACAAGCCGCACATAGTCGTAGAGCCGGCGGGCGGCATCGCTCGTGCCTTCGAGATATCGCCTCGCGGCAGGGCGGGCGGTGCCGGCGGCACTCTTAGCAGCGGCGGCAGGCTCCGACGCAGACGGCTGTGAGCCAGCCGCGGAGGAATCCGCTGCCGACAGGGCATCGTTGATTTTCTGGAGAAGCACATCGGGATGCACCGGCTTGGCCACGTAGTCGCAGGCTCCGGCCTTCATGGCGAGCACGGCATTCTGCACCTCGGCATAACTGGTCATCACGATGAAGGGAATCCGGCGGCCGTGCCGGCTGAGCCAGTCGAGCACGGTGATGCCGTCATGGTCGGGCAGGCGCATGTCTGACAGCACGAGGTCGAAATCGCCGTCGGCCAGCAGACGCAGCGCAGGCGCCACCCGGCCGGCGGTGTCTACGGTAAAACCTTTCTTCGACAGCCACGTCCGCAGCATGGTGGAGTATGTCAGGTCGTCTTCTATTATAAGTATATGCGCCATTATGGATTGACAAAGTTAAGGCTTTCGCGCAAGCGGAGAGCAAACAGGCGGCGTTTTTTAACTTTATATAAACCTTTCGGGATGTCCGGCAACGGCAGCAGCCTGCTCAAGCCCCGCAATGACCTCGCTGCACCGGCCGTGCCACCCGGCGGGCACGCCGCAGGCCTGCCGCTCATCGGAGAGCATGCGGAGCACGGGCGCTATGGGCGACCCTATCATCGTGAACACGGGTATGAGCCTGTGGGCGAGCTCGCCGGCGGCAGCCACATCACCGGCCGCGAGGGCCTCACGCATGGCCGCAATGTCGCGGAGGGTCGACTCGCGGAAGCTGTCTATAATACCGCGGGCCGCCGCGGCGTCGCCTCCGGCAAATTCCGTGAGGGCATCGAGGTGCAAGGCGGCGGAATCTTCGGGCGCGTCACCCGCCTCTTCCGCCCCACCCTCACGGCCGCCGGTGCTCTCCACGGGGCGGCACACGGCCGAGACGACCTCTGCCAGCTGCCCGACGCTGAACGGCTTGGAGAGGCGGGCGGCAAAGCCGGCATCGGTGAACACGGCATCGCCGAGGGAGTCGTGGGCCGTCATTGCCACCACGGGGATGCCGCGGCCGGCGATGCGCCGCACGATGGTGAAGCCGCTCATGCCCGGCATCTCGATGTCGGTGAATATGATGTCGAACGGTTCGGCGTCGAGGCGGACGAAGAATTCCTCGACCTGCGTGCAGGCCACCACATGGCAGCGGCCATACGACAGGCGCGCGAGCATGCTGCCGATAAGGTCGAGCATGACGGTGTCGTCGTCGATGACGAGCACGCGCAGGGCGTCAATCTCACCGTCTCCGGCCGCCGGCGGGGTGGTCTCGGCCGCGCTGCCGGCATCCTCCTCCACCGGAACGGCCACGGTGAACACGCTGCCGCTGCCCGGCCGGCTCTCCACGGATATAGTTCCGCCGAGCAGCGACACGAGCTCGTGGGTGATGGAGAGCCCGAGGCCCACGCCGTCGACCCCCAGGGCACCGGGCAGACGCACGAAGGCGTCGAAGATGCGGGAGGTCTCCTCGGCCGTCATGCCGCGGCCGGTATCGGCCACGCTGAAGGTGAACATGCCGCCGGCGACTCCGGCGGTGACGGTGATGCCGCCCTCACTGGTGTACTTGACGGCGTTGCCGATGAGGTTTTCCATCACCTGGCGGATGCGGAAGGCGTCGCCGCGGCTCAGTGCGGAGGCGTCAGAGGTGTAGCGGAAGATCAGCGAGAGGCCGGCTGCCACGGCCCGCGGACGGAAGCTGCCGACGCAGTCGGCCGTGAGACGGGCCGGTGAGAAGCTCGACCGGCGTATGCTTATCTGTCCCTTCTCGAGCTGATGATAGTCGAGAAGCGCCCCCACAAGGGCGAGCAGGTGGGTGGCCGAGGAGCGTATGTTGTCGATATAGGCCACCGGCCGCGGGGCACTGACGTGGGCGCGGAGCAGCTCCACGAACCCCGAGATGGCGGCCACGGGCGACTTTATGTCGTGGGTGATGGTGAGCAGGAGGCGCTCGCGCTGCGCAAGAAGGCGCTCGGCACGGGCACGGGCCTGCTCAAGACTGCGGCGGTAGCGGTCGGCACGGCGGTTGTCGCGCCACACGAAGACGAGCGACACCGAGGCCACGAGCACGGCAAGGGCGGCAAGGAGCCACACCCGCGTAGCAGCCGAGCGGCGGTTGGCGGCATCGCGCACAGCAGCCTTGCGCAGCCACTGCGTCTCGGCGCGGCCTATGTCGTCCATCAGGCGGCCGGTACGGTCGGCCAGCTGTATGCCGGCGGCCAGCAAGGCCTCGCCCTCACGGCGTATGCGGCCGCGGCGGGAGAGGCGCATGCTCTCCTCGGCACGCCCGATATCGTCGAGCACATCGGCCACGGGCGCGGCCACGTCGATGGCCTGGCGCACGCTGTCGGCCGCGGCGGCGACGGAGTCTACCGTGGTGGCGGTGGTGTCGTTGCGCTGCCGGCGGAAGGCATCGGCAAGACGGCCGAAAAACGTGCGGCGGGTCTTGTTCACCACGTAGGTGACGCGCTTCTCGCCCGAGGCACGGGGAACGCTCTTGTGCACCATCACGGAGTCGCGCCCGCTGCGCAGCCGTTCGGCCTTGCGCTCATAGAGGCTGGCCCGGCCGCCGCCGTCCATGGCGGCGAGCAGGAGCAGCGTGTTCTCGCGCTTGCGCATCAGGAGGGCACGCAGCGTGTCCACCCTCACCCGCTGACCGGAATCGGTGAGCAGCACGGCGAGGCTGTCGGCATGGGCAAGCACGCTGTCGGCGGCACGGCAATAGGCCTCCTCGCGGTCTGTATGACCCATGAAGATGGCGCGCTCGGCGTTGTCGAGACGGAACATGCCGGACACGAGACTGTTCATGGCCTCGCGCCGCTCGCCGGTGCACCGGGCCACGGCGGAGAGCTCGACGGCAGAGCGCGTGTAGGAGTAGACAAGGGCGACGGCGAGGGCTGCCACGGCAAGAAGGGCCGCATAGCCTGCGGCCACCTTGACGGGGATGCCCCAAGGTCCGGACGGTTTGCTCATCAGCGATATGCTTTAAGGTGAATTACAGTATGCTTCACGATGGCCTTATCAGCTATATACGGTGGCCACGACGGTGCGCGGACCGCCGTAGTCGCGGAACTCGCAGAGGTAGATGCCCTGCCACGTGCCGAGGCACAGGCGGCCGCCGGTTATCGGGATGGTGAGGCTCACGCCGAAGAGGGAGCTCTTGGCGTGTGCCGGCATGTCGTCGGACCCCTCGAGCACGTGATCGTAGAAGGGCTGGTTGGCCGGCACGATGCGGTTCATTATCTTCTCCATGTCGCTCCGCACGTCGGGGTCGGCATTCTCGTTGACGGTCAGCGCGCACGAGGTGTGGCGCACGAAGAGGTTTAGAAGTCCGGCCGCAGGCAGCGGACGGGGCAGCTGTTCCATTATCTCGCGGGTGATGATATGGCATCCGCGGCTACGGGCAGAGAGCGTTATCTGTATCTGTTGTATCATTGCCGTACCGATAGTTTGTATTAATCATGCAATATTCGGAAAAAAATCCGGGATATGCAAGGATTCGGCCGGGAAAGATGGGCTTTGCCGCAGAAAGGCGGCCAGATGGTTAAAGAATATTAACGGCGCTGGACTTGTCATGCCATTACGCTGCATCTGTATTATCTTTGCATATTATCAATAGCCAAAAGGACTGCTAATCAAATTTAAACAACTACAAAGATCATGAAAAAGAAAATCTACACTCTCATTGCCGCGGCACTGACGGCCACGGCAGCAGGCAGCGCACCACTCACGGTGTGCGACTTCGAGAGCTATCCAGCGGGCACCACGTGGACGCTATGGCACAGCGGCGGCGGCGAAATCACTTCGACGGCGACGGTGGTGACCGACCCGAAGAACGCAGACAACAAGGTACTGCACATCGTACTGAATGAATGGGGATGCCACCCCGAGTTTGAACTGCCCACGCCGCTACGCGGCAAGGAGCTGACCGACCGCTACCCGACGGTGACGTGCGACATTCTCCGCAGCGAGGAAGACGCCGACGACTGGAAGCAGTTTGCCGTGTTCATAGGCTCGCAGGAGGTCTACCGTGACGAGGGATACCCCTTCCAGGGAGACCGGAACGTGTGGCAAGGCAGGACATACCCAATGGCACCGGCCGGTGCGGACAATACGGCGGGCGTGATACGCCTCGGCCTGCACCACAACAAAACCGACTACTACATCGACAACATCAGGCTCGTGGGAGAGTTTGACGACTACATCACGGCCGAAGACGGCGGCACACTGGACTACTGTTCGGCCAACACGTCGAGCTCGTACCGCACCATCGGAGACAACATATACATCCCGGAGGGAAACACGGTGAACGTGAAGACGTCGCGATACTCGGAATGGACGGGCAAGGTGGCCGGCAGCGGACGGCTCAACATACTGGCAGGCGGAGAGCGGTCGTACATCGGCACGCAGGCGAGCAAGGGCTCCACATGGCCCGACTGGAGCGCCATGACGGGCGAGGTGCACGTATATCCGTACAAGGAGGTGGCCTCGGGATGCGGCTTCTACGGCCTGCTGCTGAACAGCGGGACATTCCAGCCTGACAACGTCGGCGCATCGAGGTGCAACGAGGTGTTTGCCGCAAGCCGGGTGACGCTGCACGACGGGGCCACGATGGCCGTGGAGTCGGGCACGCGCGGCATAAGGTTCGGCGAACTCAGCACCGAGGCAGGCAGCACGCTCGACGGATACTACAAGAAGAGCACGGCCAACTCGTACTACGTGGTGGGCGCAAGCGGCACCGACGCAGTGATGGCCGGCAGGATATATGCCTCGGCATCGGGCAACAAGGTGGGCCTGATAAAGGAGGGCGCAGGAACATACACCATCACAGGCAACGACAATGAGATAGGAGCGGGCATACGGCTGACGGAAGGAACACTGCTCGTATGTAACGACGCGGCTGCAGCAGAGACAGGAAAGAAGAGCGGCGCGACGGGCAACAGCGGCACGGTGACAGTATTCGGAGGCACCACGCTGGGAGGCAACGGCAGCATCGGCGCACGCACGGAGGTATACGGCAAGATAAAACCGGGCACGGAGACGACAGGCACGCTGACCTTCGCAGACCATACGGCGTCGACAGAAAAGGCGAACGTGACGCTGCATCCGGAGGCAAACATCGTGTGCAGGGTGAAGGACGCAGGCACGCACAGCCGCCTCGACATACGCGGAACGCTGGCATACAGCACGAAGACGGAGGGCTTCGAAGACTCCGACAAGACGCCGCGACTGACCATCGAACTGACGGAAGACGCCGCGCCGCAGGTGAACGACGAGATGACGCTGCTCACGGCGACACGCAAGGACGCCGGCAGCTGGAGCTTCAGGATACGCTATCCGAAGGCCTGCACATGGGTTGTGGAGCAGCGCGACGGCACCGACGGCAGCTTCAGCGTGGTGGCGAAAGTGACATCGCTCGACTACAGCGGACAGGGAGACATCAAGGACGACGATGAAGAGACAGGAGGCAACGGCGGATATCCCGACGACGACTGGACGGCGGACATGACCGACGACACCCCGCTGCGCGGATATACGGCCATACTGAAGAAGAACATCGGCGTGGCGCTGGCCACATACCGCTATGACTGCAGCCGCGACGACGGCGAGGCAGGACTGGCCGGACGGGAGTTTGACCTGCTGGTGGGCGAGAACGAGATGAAGTTCGACGCCACGGAGCCGGCCCAGGGCAGCTTCAGCTACGGCGGCGCCGACGCGGTGATGTGGGCTGCGGAGCGCTTCAGTCAGGAGGTGCGCGGCCACACGCTGGCATGGCACTTGCAGGTGGCCAAATGGGTGAGCGAGGACGGCAAGAGGAACAATAACGACTTCACGAAGCGCGAGTTGCTCGACATACTGAAAAACCATATCTTCAACGTGGTGGGCAAGTACAAGGGACGCATCCGCGAGTGGGACGTATGCAACGAGGTGCTCGACGACGACCAGAGCATCGTGCGCACCGACCCGACGGCATACAAGCTGCGCCCGTCTATCTGGTCGACGTACATCGGCGAGGAGTTCATCGACTCGGCATTCGTATGGACGCACCAGGCCGACCCGGACGCACGCCTGTTCATCAATGAGTATGGCGCCGAGTTCATGGGCGACACCAAGACGGAGGCCTACTACAACCTGATAAAGCGCCTGAAGGCCGACGGACTGCCGATAGACGGCTGCGGACTGCAGTGCCACCTGACCACGGGACAACTCGACACGCTGAAATTAGAGAAGAACATACGCCGCTATGCGGAGCTGGGACTCGACTGCATCATCACCGAACTGGACATCGCACTGGCCGACCCGCATGCCGAAGGTGCCCTCGAGGCGCAGGCAAAAGAATATGGCGCAATAACGCGCGTGTTCCTGCGCAACGACAACTGCCCGTCGATGCTGGTATGGGGAATATCCGACAACCACTCGTGGAGGCAGAACAGCCCGCTGCTCTTCGACAGCAGCCTGAAGCCGAAACCGGCCTACTACAACGTGCACGCACAGCTCAGGCTGGCCGCAGAGAAAGCTCTGAAGGACAGCATCGGCGGCATCAGCAGCGGCAACGGCTCCGGAAAGCCGGTCACTACGGTATTTACAGACCTCTGCGGACGACGCATAGCCAACCCGAAAGGACTCGTAATAGAGAAGATGACATTTGCAGACGGCACCACAAAGGTGGTGAAGAGAATCTGCCGATAACCACTTTACCGTATTCTTAAACCGTTACCCGTGGCGCGTAACGGTGTTACCTGCCACGGGTGACACTGTGACGCGCCACGGGTAACATCGTAACGCGTGGCACGTAACACTGCTACGCGCGGCAGGTAACAACGAAAAACACAGATTACTGACGATTTTTCTGCCGCCGACGGCGGGGAATATGATTTTTATTCATAACTTTGCAGCGTGCCCGCAGATTACGGGCGCGCAATTTTTTTATTGTTCATTCTCCAACCGAATCACCACCTCGAACGAAGAACGGGACAATATAGACTGACATGTCATGAGGTCGTGCCCTACGGGCGCAGACTTCCCATGACGTGTCAGGGCTTGTGGTGAGCCCGGTTGGAGAATGGCGGAGTCTGCGCCTTTTTCCGTCTTTACGGTTGCGGGGCTGCTCTGCCGACAGGCGACGGACACACACCAACAAAGCAATAAAAAATGAGAAGTATCAGACAAAGACTTACCGGAACGGTAATGGCGGCAGCCCTGCTCACCACCCTGGCTGCATGCAGCGATGAAAAATCCAAAGAGATAGTATGCTGGGGCGACAGCCTGACTGCCCCGCACGGCGGGAAGAGCATAAAATCGAAAATCAAAGGCATCATCAAAGGAAAGGCATATCCGGACTATCTGCAAGACATGGCAGGCAGCGGATATGAGATAATAAACGCCGGCGTGGGCGGAGAGAACACCCTGACGATAATGGCAAGGCAGGGAGCATGGCCGATGAAGCTGGCCCACGACGTGACGGTATACAGGAGCAGCGAGGAGGAATATGACAACTTCATAGGCAACGGAGACGTCGCGGGATTCGTATCGTCGTATAACGGCAAAAAAGTGACGCCGCTGCTGCAACTGGGATACGACACGGACAGTCCGGCACAGATGAACCCATGCACGATAGCCGGCAAGCGGTTCACGATATCTTCCGAATCAAAACACTGGAAAGAAAACGGCAGATTCGTACATGAATACAACTACTTCATCAGTCCGCAGGAAGAGACAGACTCGTCGTACACGCTGAAAGCGGGAAGCACAGTGACGACATACGCCATGGAACACCTGCGGGGAAAGTATGCCAACGTGTTCTTCATCGGACAGAACGGTGGCTTCTCCGATGCGGCAGACCTGACAAGGCAGCTCAAGGACATGATAAGATACAGCCGCAGCGGCAGGTTTGTGGTCGTCAGCTTCCACAAACCGAATGGGGTCATGCCCACAATAGCAAGGATGAAAGAGATGGAAGACTCGCTGCACACGGCTTTCGGCAATCACTATATAAACCTGCGCGACTCGCTCGTAAGGGGCGGACTGCAACACGCAGGACTCACCCCGACAAGCGCGGACCGCGACTCGACAAGGCATGGGCAGGTGCCGCCGCAGCTGCTGACGGACGGCGTGCACTTCACGGCAAAGGGATACAAGGAGATTGCAAGGCTCGTGAACGGCAAGCTGAAGGAGCTGGGATACTGAGGAGTAATCCCCCACCCATCCGCGGCATCAATACTTCAGACCCATGTTATAGAGAATGAAGCTATAGATGTCGGCCTGCTCCTCGAGAACCTTTGCCAACGGCTTACCGCCGCCATGTCCGGCCTTAGTGTCGATGCGGATGAGCACGGGAGACGGTCCGGAGTGGCACTCCTGAAGCGTGGCCGCGAACTTGAACGAATGGGCCGGAACGACGCGGTCGTCGTGGTCGGCAGTGGTGACGAGCGTGGCAGGATATGACGTGCCGGGCTTCAGGTTGTGCAGCGGAGAATAGCCGTGCAGGTATTCGAACATCTCACGGCTGTCCTCGCTCGTGCCGTAGTCGCTGGCCCAGTTCCACCCTATGGTGAACTTATGGTAGCGCAGCATGTCCATGACACCGACCTCGGGCACGGCCACGCGGAACAGGTCGGGACGCTGCGTCATGCAGGCACCGACAAGAAGGCCGCCGTTGCTGCCGCCGACGATGGCCAGACGCTCCGGAGAGGTGTATCTGTTGGCAATGAGATACTCAGCCGCCGCGATGAAATCGTCAAAGACATTCTGCTTCTGCATCTTCGTTCCGGCCAGGTGCCACTCCTCGCCATATTCGCCGCCACCGCGCAGGTTGGCCTCAACGTATATGCCGCCACACTCAAGGAAAGGTATGCGGGAGGAGGAGAAACGGGGCGACAGACTGACGTTGAAGCCTCCGTAGCCGTAAAGGAAGACAGGATTGCGGCCGTTGCGCTTCATACCCTTCTTGTAGGTGATGCTCATGGGCACGCGCGTGCCGTCCTTGCTGGTATAGAAAATCTGTTCGCTGACGTAGTCGGAAAGGCGGAACGACACCTTGGGCGCGGCAAAGAGGGTGCTCTTGTCGGCCTCTATGTCGTAGCTGTAGATAGTGGTCGGCATGGTATATGAACCGAAACCGTAGAAGCACTCCTTGTCGCCCTTACGCCCGCTGAAGCCCACCGAGCCGATCATGGGCAGCGTGACCTCGTGAAGACGGCGGCCGTAGCTGTCGTGAACATAGGCATGATCGGTGGCATCCTTGGAGTATGTGAGCAGAAGGCGGTCGCCGATGACCTCGGCCGAGGTGAGCACATTCTCTTCCTCGGGCACCAAAGGCAGCCAGCTGCCGATGCCGGGAGCGGCTAATGAGGCCGACATGAGCCGGCTGCGGGGCGCTCCGTGATTGGTCATAATGACTATCTGATTGCCGAAATTCTCTATCGGGTAGTAATAACAGCTCATGTCTGACGTCATCTGGATGAACTGGGAGCCGGGCTGCCGCAGGTCGCGCACATAGAGATTATTGCCCGCTCCCTCGCCACTCTCCATGAGGAAGGCCATCGTCTCCTCCTCGTTGACGGTGATGCTGTAGAAGCGTTTGGGATAGGCGGGATTCTGATAGAAGAGCACATCCTCGCTCTGGGGCGTACCAATCTTATGGTAATATATCTTATGCCCTTCGTTGACGCCGGAAAATTCCGTACCCTTGGCCAGCGGAGCATCGTATGCGCTGTAGTAGAAACCGTCGCCATGCCATGCCGCACCGGAGAACTTTGCCCACTCGATATGGTCGTCAAGCAAGCGGCCCGTAGCTACATCGAGGACATAGAACTCCTCCCAGTCGCTGCCGCTGCGCGAGATGGAATAGGCCGCATACTTGCCGTTATGAGAGAAATATACGCCCTTGAGAGCCACCGTACCGTCGTCGGAGAGCTTGTTCGGGTCAAGGAAGACACGCTGCTCGCCGTCGAGACGGTCCATGGTGTAGAGTATCGACTGGTTCTGCAGGCCGTCGTTGCGGTATATGTAATAGCGCCCGTGACGCTTGAAAGGCGTCCCTATCTTCTCGTAATCGGCAACCTGCTTGAGCCGCTTCAGCAGTTTGGCGCGGAACGGTATCTTCGCCATATAACTGTTCGTGACCTTATTCTCTGCCTCTACCCAGCGGGCCGTTGCCTCGCTCGTATCGTTCTCGAGCCACCGGTAAGGATCGGCAACCTTAGTACCGAAATATTCATCCACCGTATTGCCCTTCACTGTCTCCGGATATCTTATCTGTGCCATGACCTGCTGCGATAATCCCATGGCAAAAGCCATGGCTATGACTGCCTTAAACTCCATTTTCAATCTAACCGTCATTAACCTAATCATATATAATCACTCACCTGGATATTATTATTCATCCTTCACTCACTTGTCAATCACATTTATCTCGTCTGCAGACAAACCTGTTGCAGCAGATATCTGCTCAACCGAAAGACCGATGCCAAGCATGGAACGGGCAATAGAGCGCTTCTCTTCCATGCGGCCCTCGGCCATGCCTTTCTCCATGCCTTTCTCAAATCCACGGTCCAGTCCTTTCTTCTCGGCCGTAGTCATGATACTGTACCAATCGCGGTAAATCTTAAGACTTTCTTCATAGCCCAAACGCTCACGACGGTTGAACTTGGCTATCTCGGCAACTTCGAACAGGCGCTGGAAGACCTTTTCCTGTAAAGCTGCCGGCCGCTCAAAGAGAGTGGCGAGGTGACGGATGGCATAAAGCCACTTGTCGAAAAGGGTGACAAGCTCCTTCTCTGTCTTGGTGAACTTCGGCATCTCGAGATACACATACACCAGCTTGTCGTAGAAGACCTTGCCCGTATGCATATCCACCAACTTCACCTCGTGATGGAAATATTCGGGGTCTGTATCGTCAAAACAGAAGTTGAGGATGCCTATAGTGTACACTGTCTTGAGGTTATAGTCCCAGCTGTTGCCACGGATAGCCTGGTCGCGGATGGGGAATGTGGAATAGAACACGCTGCGATCCTTGAAAAACTGCTGCTCGGCCTTCTGCATCTCGACAAGGAACTTCTCGCCCTTCTCATTCTCGCAATAAACATCGAACACGGCCTTACGGTCGAGCTCTCCTGTCCCGAGCTGCTCGCTGTTGAGGTAGGTAAGGTCGCGGATGACTTCCTTGCCGTCAAACATGGAATTGAGGAAACTGATGAGAAGGTCCTTGTTAACCTCCGTTCCAAACAGCTTCTTGAAAGCAAAGTCGGTATAAAAGTTGACGTATCTCTCGTCGAGGTTGCCTAATGCCATAATCGTTGCGTTTTTATATATTATACGCGGCAAAGATACCAATTTAAAAGTTTATGGCAAAATCAACCTTACAAAAAAAAATGAAGACAGGCAAAAGATGACGAAGAGCAGGATACAAAACGCAAAGGGAGGCATGCAGCAGGATGCAAAAGCACATCCCCGGCATGCCTCCCGGCTTCCAACTACTAACTATATTATTTCACAATCTTACGCGTCTGTCCGCTGCCTTTCCTGATATATATGCCATGAGCGGCAGAAGAAGATGCTGCAGGACGCCCACCAACAGTGAAAACCTTGTCTGCGGCTGATACACCATCGGCTGTGATGCCATTGACAGACGTCACAGTGAATCCGTGGATGGGCATCGTCACTCCGTCCCATGACTCTATAAGCCTGAGCTTGTCGGGATTATAAATCAACGATGAATAATTGCTCACCTGAGGACGGTTGTCGGCCGTAACGATATTCCACTCTCCACCGGTAAGGACAAAGCTGCCGACCGGTGCCTTCACCCTCACATTGAAATAACCGCGCATTCCGGATTCATCCGTGATGGCACGCGCTACGGACTCTCCAGACTGGAAGAATATTGAAACCGTATCCGCAGAATGATAGATATAAGGCTCACCGGGTACTGTCTCTGTCACCTCCGTGAGGCAGAGTTCCGTGCCGGTGGCATTGACGCCGGCAATCTTATAAAGCGTCATGCCTTTCGACGGAGTAATGGCCTGAGGCAGGCATACCGTACCCCAATGGCTCTTATCAGTGGCTGTACGGAGAAGCGGCAGGTAACGGAAACGGAAATCCGTGGCACACCACCATCCCTCGCGCTTATCACCGGTGGATGTCTTGTCGCCAAGTTTCCGCCACGCATTATCTATAGCTCCGTTCTTTGAACTGCAGAAACCGACAGTCACAGCTTCGTCGTCACCGACATAGACGGGAGCAGTGGACAACGGTTGCCATATCTGCCCAGATGTTGCCATGGAAATGTCGATTAGATCGGCAGAAAGCAACGGTGACACCACGCTGTCTGTTGACGTCACGAGATAGGCGTGCTGGTCTGACAGACAATAATGCTCTGTGGCAGCAACACAATCGAGCACATAAAGACCGTGAGTAAGACCGGTTACGGTCTGTCTAATTCCCAAAGTGGCAGCTGAGCCTTCTGCCGCGTCTATGCCTGACCACCATGCGTTCCAGCATTTCTTGCCGGCTATGGTGGCCATACGCTGGTCGCCTCCGGTATATGTTCCGCTCTTGACAGTCCATCCGGATGAAGATGTGGCAAAGTCGGGTGACTTTATCACATCGCCGGCAACTGACAGAGGAAGGCATGCTTCCAAAGCATCAGCAAGATGGCGGTGAGCATCGATGACAGCAACAGCCGTAGACGCAGACTTCGCCTCATCTACAGCCAAAAGCAACTCGTCGCTGCCAGGCAGGCAGAAAGGTTCTATGGCTCCGGCCACGGTAAGCAGAGAGTCGATGGCTTGTCTGGTATTATATGCCCGCAACGCATCTGCCACAGCCTGACGCAAGGCAAGGTAAGTAGTCTCATCACTACCGGTGGCTGAAGCGACAGCCTCTGACAGTTCGGCAGCCAACGCCTTATCTGAAGATATATAGCTGTTCACTGCGGCAGCCCTGAGCTTCAAGGCAGAGACACCATCGGCAATGGCCTCGGCACGGGTGTCGTAAAGACGGCAGAGCATGATCTTATCAATCTGGGACATTGCAGCCTGACGGCGCAACGAAAGCAGAGCCTTTGAATATTCACCGCTGTTGAAATAAAAGGCCTGATTGCTCCATGTGGGACTGATGCCTAATGAAACGACAGTAGAATTCTCTGTCTTACCGTCGGCAGTAAGACTCAGTCTGTTATAAGTCAATCCGTCAGCACACACGGCTGCAGAAAAATAATAGTCGGCACCGGGAGCTATATCGATGACAGCCTTAACCGAACCGGCACCATCGGCCGCCATATCAGAGAAAGCCTGAAGGTATGTACCGCCGTCGATACTGCCATGGCTCATCACCTCAAAATGAGGCTGGCCGATAGGCTCTCCCTCGCCGTTGCTCCATGATGTGATACCAAGGTCAAAATCGCCGTTGACAAAAACATTGCCGCCAAGATAACGCGTGGCACCGGAATCATCGGTTACGGCGTCTCCGGCCTCAAAGTCGCTGGCTGAAGCCATCTGCTCACGGGTGTAAAGGTCCTTACCCGTGGCATCTATCACATGAACGCGGTATACAGAACCGTTTTCAGCCGGAGTTATATCAAACGTGTAGTCAGCCTCCTCTTCCTGAAGCTTAACCTCAGCCACTGTCTCCCAGCGACCGGCAGAAATCTTACGCTCAACGGTCATGCTGCCGTTATACTCCCCGTTATATTCATGCCACGAGAGATGAGCCGTCGACGAGGACTTATCAAACTTGACAGAGAAATCCGTGGGAGCGCGCATGGCCGGAATTGCCGGAACATAATCATAGCGTGAGTCATAACCCACGGCAGAAGGGGTCTGGGCATAATACTCACCGAAAGGAGTGAGCACACCGTTGACATTGTCATATACCTTGCGGCAGTCTTCCACCCAGTTGTATATAGCGTAACGCTCAAGCCACGGTGTAGCCTCAAGACCATCGACCACGGGACCCATGTGCTGCAACTCAATGGCATAGTTGGCAGCCGAACCTGTACGGTCGGAACCAGGCCATCCGGTCCAGTTGGCACCATAATTCATCTCTGTAATCCAAATGGGGCGGCGGGTCCGGTCGTGCACAGCCTTGAGCTGGTTATACCAGCTGCTCCAGTCGCTATACCAGTAGCAGTGCATTACGACATAGTCGCAACGCCAACCGCGCTTGTCGATAGAGTCTATAAAATTGTAGAGCCACGTGAGATTACTTGACATGGCAGGCGAACCGAGACGGCGGCCGGTGGCCATCATGTCGGGCCATGTGCGGAGCACCTCATCGACAGTGTTCACCTGCTCACGGTCATCGTTGGTATTGTCAGGTTCGTTGTTGCCGAGGATATTGGCAGACGTACCATTGTTGCCCACATCGCTGATTCCGGGCCACCCCTCATGGTGATGCTGGGTGACGTATTCGCGGTCAGCCCATACGTTGACACCGGCATCCCAGTTATAGCACCACGTAGTATTGAGCATCGTGTTGGCTGTGACATCGTTGCCGGCATATCCCTTCTTACTGGCGTCATTCCATTTTGACACCCGGATAGACGAAACGGCGGAAGAGAGAATATTGGGAAGGTCGATATTTAAAGTGCCCTTATCGGCAATATAGACACGGCTGTAGCCCTTGCCGTCGGCCTTGGTGGCAAAGCACACCATATATCCGCGACGAAGCGTGAAACTACGGATGACATTGTCCATCGGCTTTCCGCCGAGCGACACGCGAGCACCTGCACCGTACTGCTCAGACTCGCCCGTCTGGCCCTTGCCGGTATATACGGTAAGAGACTTGGCACTGTCGTGATACGGCAAGAGGATGGTGCCGTCGGCATAGATGCGCAACTGGCAGTTGGAGGCCGTAGCAGCACGCTGTCCGTTAATAGTGATGTTGGCAAGATGACGGGTCGCTGCCGTTGGTCTTATACTCTTGAATATCACTACTGCATTGTCTGCATCAGTGATGTCAAGTGTGGCACCGGCAGCAAACGGGGTCGACGAGGTAATGACATAGTCGACAGCTGAAGACAATGTGACTGCTCCACTGACCTGCTCTACAGTCTCGGTGGTATTGGCAGAATTGAGAATGGCAGAAAACGATAAAGCCGCGCAGGCGAGAAGCATGCGCAAGCGGCGTATAAAGGCATAGTAGATAATTTTCATAATCACAGGCTATAGTTTTTATGGATGTCTTTAAGGATGAAAAGCCAAAGGACTGAATACTTTGCGGAGGGTCCGTGACGGAGGCGCCGGTACAAACTATCCAGACCTTTGGCTTGATATGACTACTCTTCTTCCTTGCCAACAAGGAAGCCGATGCTGTTGTTCCAGTTCAGATACCACGACTGCATATCGTAAAGATCGGCCTTGATGGCACTCTGCATTGCACCGCTGGCAGCCTTGCCACGGCGGGCGTAGATGCGGTCGGCAAGATAAGCGGGGTCGTTACGGCGCAAGGCTATGCGCATGAGATCGTAGAAGCGTATACCCTCAAAAGCGAACTCAAGGGCACCTTCGTCTACAATAAGGTCCTCGACCTTCTCCGTCTGCCATGCTATCTGACCGAGCGAATCGTCGGCCAGTTCATCATTGTAAGGCATCTGGTAGTAAGCATTCATAGGCGTATAGCC
Organism: uncultured bacterium; assembly: GCA_905216025.1. Taxonomy (GTDB): domain Bacteria; phylum Bacteroidota; class Bacteroidia; order Bacteroidales; family Bacteroidaceae; genus Prevotella. The sequence goes on from CAJMSE010000007.1 coordinate 23,448, forward strand.
GGAGCCACGGCTGTGGATGCCCTGGGTATTGCTGTTTGAGAAGCCGGCACCATTGAATCCATCCACCGTATTCAGCACATATGAAGTGTTGGGGAAGTTGAAACGGCGGAGCCACAAAGAGTCGGCACGGTAATGCGGAATGACCGAATCTTCTATCACCTTGTTATTGATACCGTTTGACAATATCTGGAAAGCAAAACGGGGATAGCCGGCACGGTTGAGAGCCTCGGCCATACGCAGATAGACGAGTGTGCGGCGATATATCTTCACATTACGCGAAAAATACTTGTTAATCTCCTGATAAAGTTCAAGACGCTCACCTGTGTTTCCTATCACGGCACCATTCTCGGAATGGAACCATGTATTATCAAGACGCAGGTCGCCGTTTCCTTTCGTAAGAGTCTTGGGAGCGTAAATAACATTGTATCCGGTTGAGCTGCGCGTCACGTCACAATAGGTCTGAGCCATGGATATGTCCTGGATTGCCTGCGACGGAGTGAGACTCACCTTGAAGTCGTTTGTGGACGTGCTGTTGAAAATGTTACGCATATTGCTATAACCCGGTTCTGATGCAAGCGAATCGCCAGGAATAAGAGTGATAAGCTCAGACGTCTCACCATAATCATTGCTGTTTATATTGCTTGACCAGTTATTCCAAGGATTCGACCATGTCTTTGTATCCTGCCACATTATTCCATTTACCGACGTAGCATAATGAGAGTTTGCCCCGTTGCGCTTGCTTATATAATTATAATAGCAGAGCGCAGACTCCTTATAATGGCCAGCCCAAAGGTTTAGGTCACCCAAAAGTATGTTTATCGGGAAGAACATCGACTTGGAAGCCAACCCGCCGATAGTCCTGTAGCCAGGAAGTTCCACATCGGCAAGCGGCTGGATGTCTTTTATTAGCTCCTCACAGAGCTCTGTAATGCCAATAGTCGGATATGTCTTATCAGCATCTTCCTTGGTAAGAATAGGGGTCGTGACGAAAGGTACACGCCCATAGTTAAGTGCAAGTTGCAGGTAAGTCCATGCACGGACAGCCTTCACGGCAGCAAACTCCTTCAAGAAAATCTGCTCGTTACGGTTGTTACGCATGGCTGTATCAGCATTGGCAATGAAATAGTTGCAATTGTTGATGACGGCATAATAGTCACGCGGCTGGTTGTATACATTATCGGAACCGATATTGAACAGAGCGACATCGCGCAGGTCTGAACTCGTGGCATCGGTGATGTCAACAAGGTCTCCGCGGGCTTCTCCAAGCAGGATGGTGCGGTCGGAGAGCTTCTGTACGCCTTTGAGAACGCCTATGACAGAGAATATTGTATCAGAGGCATTATTTATGTGACTGCCGTTTGCGTCTATGACGTATTCCGAATCGTGCTCGAAAAAATCGCTGCACGACACCGTAAGCATAGATGCTGCCATCAGGCCGAGAACCGGACGCTGTACGGCACTGGTTATCTTGTTTATCAATGATGTTTTCATAAACTTATATTTGATGTTTGCAATAAACATTGTAGCACACTATAGATTAATCTTCACACCGGCAACGAGTGAACGGCTCTGAGGCAGATTGCCCAGGTCGATACCCTGACCGATGACTGACGAGGTCATGGAGAACTCAGGATCGCTGCCGAGATACTTGGTTAGGGTGAACACGTTGTTGCACTGCACCCAGAACTGCAATCCCTGAAGGAACTGCGACTTGAGGGGAAGATCGTATGACAAGGTAACTGTCTTGAGACGCAGATAGCTGGCATCCTCTATCCAGCGGTCGCTGAAGCGGCTGTTGCCCATCGGATCCTGGAACGTAATCTTAGGTATATCCGTCTGTTGTCCCTCCACCTGCCAGCGGCGGGCAAGAGCCGTAGTCTGGTTCATGAAGCGGCTGCCGCCCTCGAGCTGTGAACGCATATAGTTGAACGCATCATTACCCAAAGAGTAGTTGAAACGCACATCAAGCTTGAGACGCTTCCAAGTCAAGGTGGTGAAAATATTACCATAGATATCAGGGTTCGGATCACCGATAACCACGCGGTCATTATCGTCGATGCGGTTGTTGCCATCCTTATCTACGAAACGGACGTCGCCGGCCTGGAAATAATTACGGGTGACACCATTACCGTCAAGAATGTAGAGGCCGGCCTTCTGGGCCTCAGCAGTGGTAGCGAACACTCCGTCAGTCGCATATCCATAGAACAGGTTGGCAGCAGAACCCACCTGAGTACGGATTGTGGCGCCGTAGACATTGCTGTCTATGTATGAGTGACCGTCGGGAAGTTCTGTAATCTTATTCTTATAGTGACCCATGCTGGCACCTATCTGCCACTGCCAATCCTTGCCAGCGATGGCCTTGATGCTTGCAGCGACGTCAAATCCTTCGTTCTCAAGCGAACCTCCATTGACCCAGTTCTGGTCGAGACCGGAGAGGAAACCGAGCGACTGTGTGCCCAGCAAGTCCGTCGTCTTGCTCTTGAAGTAATTGAACGAAAGGGCTATGCGGTCATTAAAGAGACGTGTGTCGATACCCGCATTGAAACGTCGCGTCGTCTCCCACTTGATAGCCGTGTTGCCAATGCCGCCAAACTCAATACCGGAGATATTGTTAAGGAATGTCAGTCCCTTGAAATAACTACGCATGGCGTAGATGTCCACATCATCATTACCGCTCACGTCGTAACCGGCGGTAATACGGAGATAGTTGATGCTCTTGTTGTTCGACAGCCAAGGCTCATTGGTCAGAACCCACGAAGCCTGAATGGACGGGAATATGCCCCACACAGCATCAAACATCTTAAGGCCGTCGGCATCGAGCCCGAAACGCGACGAGCCGTCGGCCGTAAGGTTAGCCTGCAGGAAATAGCGGCCCAAATAGTTATACTCGGCCTGTGCATACCATGATATAGAGTTCCAGCTGTCGTCTGTTCCGGCCGTACTTGCATTGAGAAGATCCTTACGCATGAAAGGAGTCTTGTCGTTGCCGGTGTTATATCCGAGCTGGGTGTTGTTGGTGAACGACTCCCAGTTGAAGCGGACACCTCCGAAGACGTGGATGGAGTGGGCATCATAACGGTTTGACCAGTCAATACGTGTATCGCTGCTGGCTGAGTTCTGCTTGGAATAGAGCGTACGCACCTCATTGTTACGATATCCGGACACACTCGACACCCAATAGCGGGGTACACCGTTGATAGGGATATAGAACTTCTCGTTGGTATTGACGAGATTGTAGCTGAAGTGCTCACTCACAAAAAGATTTGGATTGAAACGGTACTTCGGAGTGACAGCGATGTTAAGCTGTGACGACTCAAAGCGGTTTTTAATTTCACCCTCACCGTATTCGAGAATCGTTGCCGGGTTGGCAAGCTGGTAGTTGTAGTTGCGATAACCGGCAAGAGCCTCATCAAGATAGCTCTCTGGCGTGACATCGAACTGTGAGTCAGAGAACTGTCCGCGACCGTAAGAGTAAGGACTGAGGAAAGGACTCTTTGCATAAGCGAGGAATGCAGGAGATGTTGGCGTTCCGTCATCGTAACCGGAAGGTGCGCCGTCGTTGCGGACGTTGCGCGTCTGGTTGGCAAACGAAATATCGAAACGCACGCCCAAACGGGTGGTAAGGTCAATATCGGTATTGAACCGGATATTGAGGCGGTTGTAGTTATTGTTTTCCAGATTGCTCTCGGCAGAAGTATAACCGACAGAGAGATTGTAGTTGGCCACAGCGTCACCACCCTCGACATTGATACCATAGTTCTGCGTGAAAGCCGTGCGGTATACAAGGTCTTTCCAGTCAGTGTTGTTATGATACTGGGCGTAGTAGTAGTCGTTTGGATCCTCAGTGAGGAAACGGAACGATGTAAGACGCGTGTTGGTGGTCTTGAGCAGTTCCGAAGCATAGCCGCGATAGAGGTTGGCATCCATAACATCGATATACTTCGGCTCAAAGGTGATACCGGCAGAGAGGCTGGCCGTGATTCTGGTTGCCATAGACTTATTACGGCGAGTTTCGACGAGAATCACTCCGTTGGCTCCCTTTGAACCATAAAGTGCCGTTCCGTTGCGCATCACCGTCACCTTTTCTATATCGGCAGGGTTGATGTTGGACAGCACATCGTTGTAAAGTCCGTCATGGAGGAGCTTGCGTCCATACTGCTGTTCGATTATGACACCATCGACTACAACGAGCGGCTGAGCATTGACATTCAGGGAGTTGAGACCCTGCATGAAGGTAACGGCACCGACGCCTGGCGTACCGTTGCGGTTCACGGTATAGGCGTATGCACCCAACTGCTTCTGTACCTCATCCTTGATATTGACAGCAGAGCTGTAGGCGAATCCTCCGGCCGAATGGTCACCACGCACATTGGTCTTCTCCGTATAGTCGGCGGTAAATGCCGATGGATAGAGAGCAAAGTCTTTTTGCTGTTCCTTCTTAGTGACACCCACCGACACTGAATTAAAATCAGGGGAGGTGACATATACAGAAGAAGTGAACACGGGAACTTTCAGCTCGTATGTTCCGTCGTCGTCTGTCAGCGTACTATATCCGTCCATCTCGCTGGCACGGACAATGGCTCCGGCTAATGGCATGCCCGAAACGGCATTGACAACACGTCCCTTGATGGTGCGCACAGGGTAGACCTTTTTCTTGGCTACAAGTTTGCGTACACCGGTTTCTGCCTGTTCCTCTGCTTCATCCGTCTGAGCCGATACGGGCAACGGAGAGGCGAGCAGCATGGTCATCGCATATAATATATATCGTTTCATATTCATTACGTATAATTCGTGATCAAATCATTTCTTAATTCTCTTCTTCATGCGGCTTGAGGATAATGGCATTGATACGCATCGTATTGGTATACGTATTGTTTCTTATCTCACTTGAAGTGGCACGACTCTCTATCTTCAGCTTGGTATGGAAACCACCGAGATAATATGTACTGGTCGGGAACTTAAAATCTCTGGCAATAAGTATCGAGTCGACCGCATCAACACGGTTAACGAATTCATTTTCGTCACCGTTCTTCAACCTTTCCTCAACTTCCTTACCTGTCTGATCCGGATAGTACAGGGTAAAACGCATCTTGCTCGGCAAGCGCTCGATATCGGTAGCAAGGGTGTCACCGGCCAAAGCAGGAGCTGTAACTACATAAATGTCGTAACCGATGTTCGACAATGTATTGGTGACATTGAAAACAGCATAGGGACGGCCTGTCTCCGTAACAGATGATATTTCAGCATACCGGTTATTGATAACCTTGTCATAGAACGGATTACCCGGCTCAACCTCTCTCACGGTAAGCGGACGGGTGGACTTGCTGTCAATAGAGTCAAGATAACTACGGTATGACACTTCTATCTGATTCTTCGCAAAAAACGTGAGACGCTTATCGAAATTCCACTCACCGGTCTTCATCACCTGACCGTTGCTGCACTGATGGTTCTCCGTGTTATAGAAGACGCCACCCGGTTCAAAAGGCTTGTTAAAGACGTAATAAGGAATGTCATTATAGCCATATCTTGCGAGACGCCTTTCGTAGGCAACAGACTGAGTTGACCTGACAGAATCGTTAATCTGATCGTCAGGGTTAAACGTGCGGCTGAACACGCTGCCGAGAATCATGGAGAGCCGGGTGTTGGCATAGCTCAAGGAGTCACGCTTGTTGACGTTGTCAGCGTAGTTGAAATATGGCTCATACTCACTTACAAGGCTATTCCATACCTCATTGGTGGGAGCCACCATCCAATAGGTACTGTCTTCGCTGGACAAGCGGCCAAGATAACGGAACATTTCATTCTGCAGTATCTTGACGGAGTCGAGATATTCCACCTTGCCATCCTTTATCTCGCCGGGAACACTCTGAGAGGGATCGAACTCATAGATGTTATATCCATAAAGGAAATTGGCCACGCTGTCAAGATCGGCATCTTTACGGAGATACTCGAATACATTGGGAAAATAATCTATTTTGTTCTTCAATGTGAAAAGCACTCCGTTACGCTGAAGCTTGTTTGACGATATTATCTCACTTCCGCTCAGATTTCCAGTAGAAAGATGGAGCGACTTGCCATTGAGCATGGTTATCGTGTCTATGACCTCCGGAGCCACGGAATAATTATAAAGTGCAATGTGGTTCTGGATAAACTCCTTAATGACCGTATTGTCTTCTCTTTCCACCTTGCCGTCCTGAAGCTTGTAGCTGTCTATCAGCTGCTGGGCCTCCTCTGCCGAGAACGTCTCGTTGGTAGGAGCAAAAACCGTGAAAACCTGACTGCTGTTCAGTGCGGCATCATAACCGCAGGCTTTCACTACACTGGCAAAATTGCTCAGATTCTCGTCTTCGGAGATTGCCTGCCATATAGAGACATCGCTGCCGATGACACCGACATCGTAGTGGTCGTTCCATTCGTCGGAACAAGCCGTAGCGGTTAGGGCGGCAAGTGCCAGCCCTAACGCTTTCTTATATATTCTGCTATTCATCATAGTTCGAATTATTTTCTTTTGTCTTTATTATATATAAGGCTTCCGCCACAATCAGAGGTCATCCTCAAGATCGCCGTCACCGGTCACACCGTATACGCTCTTGGGCACAATCTCAAGATAATCTATCATGAACTCGTTGTTATTTCCGAGTTTGCTGGTAGACGTACAACGGATACGGAGATAATGGTCACGGTCGTTGGTAATGTTTACCTGACAGAGCACCTTACGGTAAGTTCTTGGATTATCAACAAACTCATTACGTTTGGAGCCATCTGTATGATATCCGCCATAAGCTCCACGGTAGTATCCGAGGTTCTTTAGGGTCTTCTGGTCTTCTGCCTTCTCCTCGTCAGTCATGCTGGTATACACCTTTGTGTCAAATGCAGTACCCATAATAGACTCGTGGTTAAGGAACTTACGCATGTCGATAGGAATACCTTGCGGTACACCATCGAAGTAAATCTGGGCTACACCACGGGTTGGAAGCGCACAGAAACCGAGACGGATCTGATACTCTCCACTTTTAGGCACTGGCGGCAGACGGAACTCGATGTCATAATCGCCAAAAAGGTTCCACTCGTCGCCCTCGTATGACCAGAAGTTCCAGTGAGGCCGGCGGTAAACAAGAGCACAGTTACCCTTCATCTTGACATTTTCAAGATATCCGTCGGGGAAATAATAGTTACGGCCATTCTTGTAAGTGTCGTCTGGATTGTTCGAGTCGTCATCTTTCGTCGGGTCTCCGTTCAAACGTATGCTGTTGGTCATGACCTCAGGAAAAACAGTTGAGAAATCCATACGGATACGGCAGTTCTGGACGGTCTCCTGAGTAATCTCATCAAATGCCAATATATCGTTGATGTAGAAATAGCGGCCGTTAAGGGCATTTTGCACATAATTGCTTTCAACAGTTTCCAAAACCTCCACTCCTTCTATATGGAATCTGTCGTCAAAACGGCGGTTGATGTAATGACGGTTCATCTTTCCAGCTCCCATATATTCGCGCATGGTGAGCATTTCAAGTTTCACCATGGTATGTGGCAGCATTGTCTCATACCAGTCGTTAGGATTCATCAGCTCCGTCTTGATACCGATGGCACCGTCTACTATACCAGACCTCAGAGCAAGCGGAGTGAGGTAGTTATATCCAATGACATCGCGTGTAAGTATATGATAAGCGATGAAACGGTTGAGAGGATTACGCCTGTCTGTTATCTGGTCGAAAGCATGATACGGCTGGTCAACATCTTCTGGATATACCCTGTCGTAAATGCGGCAAGCCTCGTTATACATAGTTTCCAAATCAACGATACCGTGCTTTTTGAACACATCATCCGGCTCTACAAAAAGAGTGAAGCCATACTTCTTCTTATCGGGAACTGTAGCCACCTCTTTCCAAAAATCTGAGGTATACTTGTAAGAAGAATAGTTCTTTGAGTTATAGTTATGGTCTTCTACACGGTTGAGCGAGTCGGCCAGCCCTGTTGCTACCAAAGCCTTATAAAAGAGCTGAATCCGGTCATTATCCTTCATGATGAGTGCCGCTGTACGTGTATCGTTCTCAAGCACTGCACTGATGGGATGCACGATACCGTTCTCCACGGAATCGTCCTGAAGCTCAAAATATATTTGAGCCGAAGTGTTAAGCACTACAACGGAGTTGCTGTCGGCATCAAATCCATGTGTAATCTGGATGTCACGATAGTTCATGTTGAGTGTAGGCAAAGCACCGTCATTCATGTCCATCGTAGAATAGATGTTGTTCACAAGATGAGTACGGGCTATGGTATCACATTCTTCATCCGTGAGCTGGTCAACAGAAGTCAGTCCTCTTTCACTGAGATAATCGGCAAAAGCATCATTTGACGGAAGGAAACATGTAATATGCCCGTAGTTTGAGAGCAGAGTCTTAAGGTTTGCCCTGTCAATGACTTTGGCAAAGTCACTGTACTGGGGACGTGATCCTATATAATCGCTCATCATCTCTCCGTTGAAGATATAGAAGTTCTCGCTGTCCGGCTCATCGGAGCATCCGGAGACACTCCAGCAGGAGAGAGCGCAAAGAGCGCTGATGATAATATATTTGATTCTTTTCATACTTTTATATGCGTTTTGTTGTTTAGTTATACACATACGTTATTTAGAAATCTCGTGGTTGCCGCTGTCTCCACTGCTGAACGACGGATTCTGATGCAGGTTTTTGTTAACCTTGAGCTCATCTCTGTTGTAAGGCCAGTAGATGGCTGTCATCTTTGTCAGCTTGTTCTGCACTATAGCCTTGTCACTACTGTACTTGGCAGTGGCATTGGTGCTGAGATACTGAGTATTGCCCGTACGGCGTGAATATCGCACGAGGTCGTACCAACGCTTGCCTTCGAACATGAGCTCACGCTGGCGCTCGTCCATGACAAGGTCTTCCATCAGAGCTTTAGTGCCATAATCATTCCGTACAAGAGTGTCGCGCAGGGTCGTCTGACCGATAGAGCGCTTATTGATGGCATTGACTATATAGAATGCCTCATCGAGCAGCTTAGTGTTCGCCTCGGTCATATCCGAGTCTTCTGAATCTGTCACAAGCTGTGTCAGGGCCTCAGCCTTCAAAAGCATGATATCTGCAAGACGATAGATAATCCAGTTACTCTTGTTCTGCTTGTCTGGATACATATTAGTATAACCCAAAACTATATTGGTTAAATTTGGAAGATATACATACGCACCTTCCTGCTTATATTTATATATGCTATACATAGCAGACTTGCCATCTGACGGTAGCGTACCGGTCATATAATCATAGTAACGGGTGTCATACTTGTTGGTAAATGCGATGCTGTTACCTTGCTCTGCCACAGCCATGGAAGGAGCGGCAAAACCTGGAAGGAAACCGATTCCATAAAAACTGGTCACCGCGGCATTTGAAGGCATGCTGTTATCATTTATGAATACAAGTTCAAAGATTGACTCGTCACTGTTACCGGTTCCGAAGATGTCTGTATAGGCATATCCGAACTCTGTGCTACCACGCTGGTTATTGGCCACGAGCGGGAAACCGTTGAGCCGTCCGTCATCCTGAGTAATAGAACCGCTGTTCTCCAGTTCCTCAGCAAGCTGCTTCTTATGGTCGATGATTATGTCGGCATACTTGATGCAGTTCTGGTAGTCTTTCTTCCAAAGATACATCTCGCAAAGCATGGCATGAATGGCATCACGCGTGATACGGCCTGTCTTGTTGTACCTGTCACGGTCGTTAGTGGCTGCATAGCTTGTCACGGCATCCCCCTTCACTTTTTCAAGATCGGCAATGAGCCAATCAAGAATGTCATCGAACGAGCTGGCAGGAAGATCCATACGCTGGTTGTCGTCGGTGAACGCCTCTGTGGAATAAGGCACATCACAGAACGTACGGATAAGATAGAAATAGCAAAGGTCGCGCAAAGCCGACACTTCGGCTATGGTTGCCTTAAGCTCTGTATCCGTATAGCCGGGATCCTTGGCTGCCACTGTAGGGGCATACTTAATCACGGTGTTGCACGTGTTGATGATATAATAGAAATCTACCCAGGTCGTATACCCGTTAGAGGCAGTGATATTGTCTCTGAATATACGTCCCAAGTCCAAATCCTTGTCTATATTGCCTCCGGTGGAGATATTCTCGCTGCGGAACTCTCCCCAAACCATCATGCGCTTGATTACCGGCTCAGACTGCATCTTGGCATAGCAGCTGGCTACCACTCCATCGACATCGGCCTTCTCGCTCCAGAACTTCTCGAGAATAATCTCGTTCTGCGGCTCTATCACGAGAAAATCGCTGCACGATGACAAACTGCCAAGCAGAAAGCATGTGGCTGCACAGATTACACTATATACTTTTTTCATATTCGTTTTCTTTTATCTGTAAACACTGTCGTTTGTAAACACTGTCTCTGTTAGAAATCTACTGTAAGACCCAGTGTGTATGACCTTGATCTCGGAGTCTTGGAATTGTCGATTGCCGGGTCATAACCGACATTTGTGATATCGGGGTCTACACCTGAATATTTGGTCAGGATGAAGGGGTTATTCGCACTGAGATAGAAGCTCAGGCGGTTGAGACCTATCCATTTCAGATGTTTCTTGCCGATGGCGTATGACAACTGGACATAACTCATACGCAGATAACTTCCGTCTTCAACAAAGCGGTCGCTGATAAGCGTGTTATAGTTGGTGTCGCCGCCATACATGGCTCTCGGGATGTTCGTGATGTCACCCTCCTTGCGCCAACGGTAGTTCACCTGCTGACTCTGGTTGTTCGTACTGATCATTGCCTCTGAGTCAAGACGTGCCATGTTGATGATTTTGTTGCCCACACGGTAAGTGAACTGGGCATTAAGACGCCATCCGGCATAGTTGAACGAGAAACCGAAACCTCCGGTCAGCTTCGGAAGGGAGCTGCCTAAGTAAACGATATCGAGCGCGTCGATGTTTCCATCATGATTGACATCCTCGTAGATGGCGTCACCACCGCTGAACTTATAGTTCTTTCCGCTCTCGTTAGAGTAGTTGTACATCATGCGCACGGGCTTGCCGTCAGTGTCATAAACCACATTGCCGTTGGCATCCATTGACACTGGAGCTGTCTTGCCTGATGCGATGAACTTATCACGGTCTTCCTGAGACATGGCCTCGAACGTCTCATAGTTATACTGGTATACACCCTTATGACGGAAACCATAGATGGCACCGAACGGACTGTTGAGCTCAACGCGACGCAACCATTCGCGGTTATTGTATGCAAACTGTGAGTTAAGGGAGTTGAGCACATACTCATCCATCTCAAGAATCTCATTGCGGTTGTTACCGAAGTTGACATTCATATCCATATAGAACTTTCCGGCACGTATGAGCTTGTTAGTGTTGATATGGAATTCCCAACCCATATTTCTCATCTTACCGCTATTACGGTAAGGCAAGGTATTATAACCGGTGTTCGACGGGATACGATAGTCTTTCATAAGCATATCCTCTGTTGTAGAGTGGTAAGCCTCAAGAGTGAGGTTCACGCGATCGTCCCAAAGTCCTATGTCGATACCGAGGTTATAGCTCGACACAATCTGCCAGCGCATATCGGTAAGACGGATATTGCCGGGAGAGATTCCCACCATATCTATATACTGGGCTCCAGAATAATACTTACTGGTATAGAGATAGTCCTGATTAGGCTGCGAGCCTACACGGCCCCAGCTGGGACGCAGAGAAAGCATGGACAGCCACTTGCGCGTAGACTTCATGAACGGCTCCTCGCTGATGTTCCAACGCATGGACACTGCCGGGAAATATCCCCAGCGCTTGCCGGGTCCGAATCGTGTAGTACCGTCGGCACGCAGAGAGACGTCGAGCATATAGCGGCTCTTGTAGGCATAGTGCGTAGAGAATGTGTAGAACATCGAACGCCACTGAGAGTAGCGCGAGCTCAAATCATTGATATATACAAGTCCGCCGGCATCGGGGCGCATGATTCCGCCCGAGGGGATACCGTTACCGTTTGTTGACGAACCGCTCGACGAGCCGGAGGTCAGTTCAAAGCGTCCCATCACCATCAGCGAATGGTCTTTGTTCTTGAAAGCCGGGATGAGGGTAAGGGTCTGCTTCGTATTGAACGACACGCTCTTCGAGTTACCTGAACCGGATGAGTTCTTTGCATCCTCCCAGCCGCCATAGATGAGCTCGGCAGGATAGAAGGTATCGTCATACTGGTTAAAGACGTTCATGTAGACATTGCCTCGCCAGTTGAGCTGCCAATGGTCTTCGTCAAGTCCCCAAAGCTGATAGTTGATGACAAGCTCCGGCGACATGTCGTATGTGCGGCGCTGGTTCTTTGCGAGGTTGGCGCTGGCCACAGGGTTCACATAGCCTTTCTGGTTATTGCGCTTGCCACGCTCACTCTCATCGAAGATGCTGGATGCACTGGCAAGCATGTGATAGTAGGCACTGGTGTTGCGACCTGTCACGGGGTCCTGCTCGTAGATGCTCATGTTAGGCATCTTCTTCATGGCGAGGTCCAGCAGGTTGTCGCTGTTCATGTTGTTCTTAGTGTAGGTAAGCGAGAAGTTTGTCGACACCCTGATACGCGAGCTGACATTGTAGTCGAGGGCTACACGTGTGGAGAAACGGTCGAGCTTCTGCTTGATGATGGTACCGGTCTCGTGGTCATAACCTCCACCGATACGGAACGTAGCCTTCTCACCACCGCCGGAGATAGACACATAGTGGTTCTGACGCAGACCCCACTGGGTGACGGCGTCACGCCAGTCGGTATTATTGTTATACTGCTCATACTCAGAGAAGGTGGGGTCGTAGTTCAACTCCCTGATATCATTGGCCGAATTATCCTGATAGGGATTGAAGAGAGACTCTTTCATAAGCATGGTATAGTCGTCACCGCTCAGTAGGTCGTAACCTTTCGGCTGATACGTTGAAGTGAGCTTGAGAGAGTATGTCAGCTTCGGGGCACCACGCGTACCACGCTTTGTGGTAAGCTCGATGACACCGCTACCGCCCTGGCTACCATAAATGGCCGTTGCGGCAGCATCCTTCAGCACTGCTATGCTTGCGATATCCTCAGGGTTAATGTTAAGCAACTCTGCAAACTTCTCGTTGTTGGCCGAACTGAGGTCGAAAGTCGACATGTCTACGCTGCGGATATTTCCATCGACAACGATAAGCGGGTTGGTGTCTGTGAGTGACGACAGAGACGACACACCACGCAGACGCATGGTTGAACCGGAACCGAGGTCACCGGAGTTTCCGATGATGTCAAGACCGGCGATACGTCCCTGCAGGGCCTCGTCGACAGAGTTGATACCGAGTCCGGTGAACTCCTCCATCGAGATTCGCTGTGTGGCATACGATATCTCGTTTTCCGGAATAGGAAGGGCGTTGCCTTGCATACGCTTCTTCGACTTCACCACCACTTCCTTGATTTCCGTCTTCGAGGTCATCTTGATGATATAGGTGGTCTTGTTGATGGGGAAAGACAGTGTCTTCATTCCCACATAACTGAAACGCACCTTGTCCTTGTTGTTACGCACCTTCATCGTGAAGTTACCGTTAAGGTCTGTAAGGGCGCTCTCGATGATACGTCCGTTGGCGTCAATCTCACATACCGTGACACCAATCAGCGGTCCCATATCGTCGCTTACCGTTCCGCGTATCTGATTTATCTGAGCCGACACTGCTGAAGAGACCAACAGCAGAAGGGCAACGAAGAACACGCGAGGCATATTCATTATAGTCTTTTTGTTTTTCATTATCAACGTCCTCCTCTTATCTTAATAAGTTTTTCCATGGAGTCTTCTGCTCGTTATCGAAGAACAGCGCACCGTCTATCTGATGTACGACAGCATCTGATGACATATAGATAGACCTGCCGTTATCAGAACCGCTGAACCAGTATTCACGGCAGATGTTATTATACAGGCCGGCAGTCTTATTCACATGACAGGTGTTGCCCATATTGTCTCTTACCGTCATCTGGTCGTTGCTGACATTTACATTCAACGGATAGAAACGGCCGTTATCAGGATTCTGCTTCATCGTCTCATATTCTACATTAAAGATATAGCTGCCGTTTTCATCCTTGCCAGGCTCACCGCCAATAATTACCGAGTTGTCCTGGATGTGATAGCGCACGAAGTTATAGATGCGGTCCTTGATTATCTGGCATGCCGCCTTGGCTGCTTCTTTCTCTGCCTCGGAAGAAGAGGTGTTCTCTTCATCGCAGATGGCTGCATACTCCTCAAAGTCTTCCCATGTGGGCAGGATACCGTCGTTTATAAGTCCACGTATCACATTGTTGGTCGGAACATATACCGTATAGTTATAGTTCTCGAACAGTCGCATGTTTAAGTTACCCGTCGGATTGGCACAGGTATACTGGCCGTTTGCACCCATCGACCTTATCAGCAGGTTCTGTTTGGGCGTAGCAGGGTCACCGCCACGCAACAGGTCAAGGAACTCGCTGTACTCAGGATGCTCAGACAATGTCGTATATACAGACTTAGCCGAACCTAACGGTATCTGCGATTTAAGCTCGTAAGACTTTCCGTTATCGTATTTATAATCCTTGCTGACCTGCACGAACGTGTTACGCTCGCTCTGCCATCCACCGGCAACCCTCATGTTTGTAGGATTGGAAGCATCTACAATTTTCAGGTAAGTACCTCCCTTGCTCTTATAATACTCATATCCGTTTTCAACATCTCCGATGATTATCAGCTGATCCATGATGTCCTGAAGACGATTACGGATTATTGTCGAACTGACATTCGGATCCAGGCGTATACCACGCTCAACCGTTCCATCCTCGTTGACTGTGCAGGCATATCTCTCTGCCTTTACGACCTTGTCCTCATCGTCATAATAGAACCGCAACATTGTCTGACGTGCCTCTCCGTTGTTTATAGGGTCTACATAGTTTTCCAAGGCCTCATCAGTGGGAAGATACAGACTGTAGCGTGAATCCATTGAGTTCAGATAGGGTTTGAACTCAAGCTCTTCTATGGCCCAGTTTATAACCTTCATGTCGGTATCCATCCTCACACGGGCCGGATAAGAAACGCTCGAGAATGATGACGGGCTATATACTCTGTCAACCATATACACAACGCCGTTGCATCCGACAAAACATTTCTTCACATCTGCGGGAGTGATACCTAATGGCTGCTTTACATCGTTGAGGATATTGTCAAACTTAGACGGAATCTTATCGTAGAAGTTCTCTATCATATTGACGTTCAGCAAATCGGAAAGCACGCCATCAGGCACAGCATCCCAAGAGCCATACATGTCCTTAAGAGGCTTTCCACCACCTTCTGTCCACCATTTGTTCAATGCTTCGTTTGTCGGCACGATCATCGCTCCGGCATCGTAGTGCATGTCCTCGCCCATGGTATTGGAATATACGTATTGATTCCATCCCGGATCGAACGCCAGCACGACATCCGAACTAACCTTTGTACCGTCAGGCCTGATCACGTTCTCACCGGTTTTTGAAGTTTTGCTTAAATAGCGGAGAACAAACACAGAGTCGGTGGTCCCATAAAGACGGTTATATTCCTTTGTAGCCTCATCATCGTAGTAAGGAGCCGAATATCTGTCGATAAGTTTCGACCATTCGGACATTTCCTCATTGCTACGCAGTATATCGGCCATGTTCTGAAGCGGCTCAATCACGCCGTCAACTTTATGTATGTATCCGTTCTTACATATTATGTCACGTTCTGTAACCTTTGAGCCGCTCACCCATGCATCGGCAGCAGACGCAGCCTTGCCGTTCGTGAGTATGGAAAGGTCTTCGCCTGTCATCTTGACATGGTTCATGAATGCCGGCAGAAAATGCACCATAGGTGCGGTGGTGTTATCCTTTAAAAGCACTATGCTCTTATCAGTCGTCCTGTAGTAGTTCCATGACGGATTGACAGGCATGTCCTCTGGTTTCATCACATAGACGGAGTCGTAGATAGACAGCGCCGTGGCACGGCGCATGCACAAGCCCTTTCCTGGTGTGTTGGCTCCTGAAGGCGGGTTGGCACTCACGCTCGAAAGCAGCTCTATCAGATAAGCGTTATTCACCATGCTGCTGTTGAGCAACAGCTTCTTCTGTGCCTCAGAGAGCTGTTCGTAGCTTCGCACACCCCAAGAGTTGTTGGCAAACCACTGGGAAAAGCTCTCATCATCGGCAACAAACAACGTTTTCGAACCCGTCTGACTCATCACGTCGTGCTGTCCGAGGTCGTCTATCAGACGCAGTGTCGTCCGATAGTTGCCGTCCTCTTGCAGACGCTCATAGATGGAGTTGCCGAGCCATCCTGGCTGCCCTGTCAGCATATCATCGCTGCATGACTGCAAGGCGGCTGCTCCTCCCAAGAGCAGACTCACCACGAAATTCGGCTTCTGAAGCCAATGTTTCATTGTTTTGCAATTCATAGGAATCTATTATTTTAATATTATCTTACCATTCTTTATCAGGTATCCGGATTTTATCCGGTCGTAATCCACTTGCTGCCCGTTGAGATTATAGCAGCGGCCGTCGTCTGTCTTCCGCATGCTCGCGGCCACTTCGCTTATGCCGGTATCATTACCGAGATAGTTCAGCGTGAAGTTGTCAAAACAGCACCAGTCACTATATACGTACTCATCCTTATAAATACCTAATACTATATCGCCTTTTTCCTTCAGCGAGAACTTGATGCTGTTCACGTAAAGGCCATGGTCATTGAAAGCCTCGTTGGCCGCAGTCACATTATCAGGGTATGTATAAGGTGTCTGTGTATAGCGTGTGGCACTCTCGTCGTAGAGACTCATCACCGGCGACGATATGTCGTTGACAAACATCACGGCACTGAGCTTCTCCGTTCCGTCGTTATGGGAAGCAAGGGCGCTGTTTACGTCGCCATTACGGAAAAACGACTGTACGGTCAGTTCATAGTCGCCTTTCGGCAGACCCTCTACAATCTGTGAGAAACTGAAGTTAGTGTTCCAGTATTCTGCCACATATCCGTTTGCGGCAGTGAAGGCCGGACTATTTGTCCAGCCTGCACTGCCGTTAGAAAAATCCGCGTTATCAATCAGCAAGGTGAGATCTGTAGCCTCGCCGCGTTCGGCCTTGTCTATGAGAGCCTGCTTATAGTCAGCTCCGGTCACTGCCTTGTCAAGGGCTTCAGCAGCCTCTTTCATTGCCTGCTCGTTGGCATCGAACGTCGCACCGTTGGTGTTAAGCGCCGCCTCGGCCTTGGCTATGGCTCCGGCCAGTTCCGGCGTCTGCACCGCCGACTGCATCTTTCTTGCCTCGGCAAGGCCGTTTACAACCTTCTCCCATGTCTCTAAATGGCGGTACTCGCGCTCGGTGAGCTTCACGAACGAGCCGTGCTGTGCCGCCAGCGAGCCTTGTATGTCCATCCGGTTCTTCGGGTTGCGGCCGTGCTCGTCAAGGTCCATCAACCGGTAATTATATCCGTTGCTGTATTTCTGATATCCCAGCTTCCATGTTGTATTGCCTATATATCTGAACTGGCTCGGTGCTTCGATGCTCTGTCCCGGCTCGTCGATGCCGAATCCGTCTACAAGTTCCCACTGGCAACTGCCTGTCGTCTTGTCTCCTGCCGGCACTATATACTTGGCTGTGGCCATGCTCAAAGCCCGGTCGCCCTCGCGCTTGAACACCATGGTATACATCTTGTCCACATCATTCCACACAATATCGGCGTCTATCACATCGAATCCCGGGTCGTAGAACACCTTTGGCGAGGTCAGTCCTGTCAGGTCTTCGTTTATGAGAGAGTAATAGATGCGGTGACGGTCGGGGAATCCCACGCTGTAGTAAAGCACATATTTCTCCGTCACGGGGTCGTAGATAATCTGCGGTGCCCACGCTGCCGTCATCTGCTCTGCATTGTCAAGGCCAAGAGCCTTCAGGTTCTCAGGGGTCTCAAGGTCTATTGATATGGAGTTGTCCCAGTGCACGAGGTCGTTGGATGTCATGAAAGTCATCTTGTGATTGCTCGTCCATCCGAGACGCGAGGTCATGTCCGTACCGGCAAGCATGAACTTGCCGCTCTGCGTGCGGTATACGAATGCGTCGCGCATGCCGCCGGTAGATGTATATTTCTTCGTGTCGAACACTTCCTTGCTGTCGATGAGGTCGCGCCAGTAGTTGGCGTTCCGGCTCAGTGCGAAGCATGTTATCTCCTGCGTGGTGTGCATGTGTGCATAGAGATAGCCGTACTTGCCGTCGTCTTCCTTCTCGTATGCCTCATACACCTGCTTGGTCTCCTGCCCTATCTCCGTTGCCTTAAGGCGGTAGATACTGAGAGAATAAGCCGGAATGTCAAGCGACTGAAGGTCTGCCTCGCTCACGCTCTCCTCCACTGGCTTCACGTTGAACGGGTTGTCCATGGTGTTCTCGTCGGTGCCGTTTGCCGATGCCAGGCGGTAAACCTTTCCGCCGCCTGCCTTCATGTTCTGCACGTTGAGCTTGAGCGTCTGTACCTTGTCGTTGGGGTTGACTATCTTCAGTATCAGCTCGCCGGCTTCTTCGTCAATCTGGACGCTCTGGTAGATGGCACGGTCCTGGCTGAGGGTGAACTCATGCACGGTAGCTCCGTCGAGCATGCACGTCACCTTTCCGTTTTCCACGCGCACCTCGATGTCATACCAGCGGCCTGTCTCCACGCTGCCGCCTGCCGTGGCCACGGTGGTCTTGCCGCCGTTCACGCACATTTCCACACCGTGCTGCGTATTGTTCCATCCTCCGATGTTCCACCATATATAGTTGTTGCTGTCCTTATAGTTGAACATGATGAGGAATCCTTCATTGCCGCCGTCCTTGCGCGCCCGTACCTTATATATATATCCCTCTCCGGAAACTGGAAGGTCGAGCACTGCCGTGCAGTTCTCTGCCCATGCCGTCTGTGAAAGGGCTCCGTCGCCGGCGTCCCAAGAGCCGTTGCCGGCGATCCACCGGCTCATGCCGGCCGAGAAATCGTCTGATGCTATCTGGTTGCCGTTAAGGTCGGTGAGCACGGCATCGTCGAATGTCACCTGTGTGTTCCATGCTCCCAGACCAACCTTCACGTCACTGACTTCATGCGTGAGTGCGTTGCCGCTCTCGCTCCAGAGCAGGTTCTGCTTGCCGAGATGATTGCCAAGCATCTGCTGCACGTAATAGGATGGTGTGACGAAGTTTCCGCCGGCGTTGAAGTGTATCATGTCGTATGGCCACCGCGGGTCACTCTCGTGGGTGAAGATAGGGGCGAACGATGCCATGCGGCAAACATCGCTGTTGCGTTCCATGCCGAGCATATATATTGCCTCGCCCAGCGCGCTGTTCATATTTCCGTATACTCCGTATGTCCCTGCGGCGTTGGCGGCATATTCGCCGTTGTATATTCCGATGGTGCGCGGATATCCGTCGTATTTGTTGTAGTTCTGCCTCATCCACGAGTGGCTCCGGTAGTAGTGTTCGTCGACAAGCTCGACGGGATATTCGTTGCGCCATGTGGGATTATCTGTGCCCCATGCCTCGACGTTGCCTATCGTTATTATCTCGGGATATTTCTCCTTGATGGCCTTGTAGAACATGTAGTAGCGCTCTGCATAATTCTCGCTCTGCTGGCCGCCTCCTGCCTGATAGTTCTCGTTGCCTATCTCTATGAACTTGAGGTTGTATGGTGCGGGGTGTCCGTTGGCGATGCGCTTTGCTCCCCACTCCGTGGAGGCGTCGCCGTTGGCATATTCTATCGCGTCGAGTGCGTCCTGCACCAGCGTCTTGGTGTCTTCGAGCGAGAAGGTGTATCCATGTCCCAGTCCGATGTTCACGACAAACAGCGGGGCTGCGTTGAGGTCTTCGCAGAGTTGCAGATACTCATCGAATCCGAGTCCGTCGCTCGACCAGTATCTCCAGTTCTGGTTCATGTGCCCCGGACGTTCCTCGATGGGGCCGATGGTCTTCTTCCACTGGAATGTATTGTCGTATGATCCCTCGCCTTCAACATAGCATCCGCCGGGGAATCTTAGAAATGTCGGTTTTGTGTCGGCCAGCAACTGTGCAAGGTCGGGACGCAGACCGTTCTTGCGGTTCTTCCATGTGTAGGGGAAGAGCGATATCATGTCTGCATAGAGCTGTCCGCCATAGCTTGTCACCAGCTGTAGGTGTGCCTGCTTGTCTGTAGCAGTGGCTTTTATCGTCGCCGTCTGTTTGGTCCATTTACCGGGGTTGACGGTTCCCTCTGTCGTTGCCTCGCCGATGACGGTCTTTCCGTCGTTGCTGACAAGGCGTGCATGAATCTTTCCGGTATATCCTGCCGGGCCTTTTGCGTAAAAGCTGAGTGTGTAGGTTGAGTCTTTCACGATACCCATGCCCCAGAATCCTTCGTTGGCTATGCCTTTCATGTTTGTTTCCGATGCACCTGTCGTAGTGATGCATACGGCTGTCTTCTGAACGCTGTTGAGTAGCGACGAAGTGAAAGTGTTGAGTCTTGCATCGCCCACGCTGCTCCATCCTTCGAGAGCTTCTTCAAACGAGCGGTTTCTCACGAGCTCTGCATAAAGGCCTCCGTCACCGGCATGGTTTATCTCTTCAAAGAACAGTCCGTACTGATATGGACTGGTTTCCGGTCCGCGCTTTGCTGCATCGACGTTCATGACGATTTGCGGGGAAGCTGTAAGATGTGCAGCCACGAGCAAGGCTGAGCTGAGAATGATTCTTTTCATGTAAGTGTAGTCAATAATCGTAAGTTTTGATGGAAAAAGCATGAGTGGGGAGCTAATCCCCCACTCTTGCTTTTATAGAGTATTCTTTCTGTTCTGTCGTGTGGTTGTTACTTCACAACAACCTTCTTCACTGTCACCTTGCCGTCGGCTGTGGTCACCTTGACGATGTTCACACCCTTCTGCAGAGAGTTCATCTTGGCACCGCTGAGGTTGAAGAATTCCATCTTGGCAACAGTCTCGGAAACAGCGTTCTCGATACCGGTGGCGTCACCTGTAACCTCCTTGCTGCTGTTTGCACCGAAGTACTTGAGCTTCCATGTATCCATTACCACCCAGTCGTTGTCCTTCTTGGTCTCCTTCTTGATACCGATGCGGAGCTTGCCGTCTGCACCGACCTTAACGATAAGGCTGTTCATGTACTTGCCCTCCTCGGTGAAGAATGCATTTGTAGATACCATGCCGTTGGGCAGTGCATAGTCCTTACCGTCTATGGTGATGGAACCCAGGTCGGTGTAACCCTTTGCCTCTGCATCAGCTGCATCGATAGCACCGTCAGTGATACCTGCAAGAACAACTGCAGACTGCTCGCCTGCGCCGTTCACGGCATAGAGATAAGCGGGATCCTTAACCGGCTCGCCAGCCACCTTGGCAGCAAGCTCATCCTCGTTAGAACCGTTGCGGCTGAATGCCTGTACGCTTACTTCGTATGTACCCTCGGGCAGGCCTACGAGATCCTGATAGATACCTACTGTACTCTGCCAGTACTCGAGCATCAGGGTTGCCTTGTTGGTCTCGTTGTTACCGAAGCTTGAACCGGTGGTGTTCTCCCATCCTTCTGTAGAGTTGGTACCATCCTTGTCGAAGCCCGGGGTCTTGATGGCATTGGTGTAGTCGAGGGCATTGTCGTCGGATGCCTCACCTGCGGGGAGACTCAGCTTGACAACCATGAGTCTGATTTCCTGAAGCAGTGCTTTGGCATCTGCATTCTCAAGAGTATTGGCATCGATACCGGCATTTATCTTCTCGGCAAGAGTCTTGGCAGCGATAACCACATCCTTGTCTGCTGTCTGCTCATAAGCATAGATGGCTGTCACAAGCTCTGTCTCAAGAGCGTTCTGAAGCTGTGCGAAGAGAGCTATTGAAACTGTAGCGGAGTCGTTAGCCTCGAAGATCTGAGAGAGAGCGTTGAACATTGTCTCTCCGTCACCTCCAGAAACAGCCTCATTTGCAGCATTGAGTGCTTCATCGACCATCTTCTTTATAGATACGCCCATCGGAGTGCCCTGCTTGCCCTTGAGGGTTTCTATTGCCTTCTCGAGCTCGGGCTTGATGATTTCGGCGTTGAAGCCCTCGTATATCATCTTGAACGAATCCCAGCATACCCACTGGTTAGCGTTGTCTTTCTCGCCCTTGATTCCGATGCGGAGCACATCACCCTTCTTAGCTACAAGACCGAAGGCCTTGCTTGTATACATACCGTTAGAGAATGCTATACCGGCATTTGTCATATCGTTGACATACCACCAGTTATTGTCCGTATCCTCGAACGGAGCAGGACCTATGAGGCTTTCTGTCTGGAACAGTTCGCCGAGAGTTACCTTCTGATCATATATATTCGTAAGAGCATCTGTATTGTTGTTTACATATACGCAGATGGTATTGTTCTTAGGCAGTGTTCCGTCAAGATACTTGGGATAAGCGACAGAGTTGTCTCCCGGACGGTAGAAGCCCTGCAGAGATACAGAGTATACACCGATAGGAGCATCCTTAACCACCTGGTAAACGTCGAATGCAGTGTTGAACTTCTCAGCGCACTTGTTGTTTGCCGGACCGTTCACGGTCGGGGAGCCTTCCCATCCAGTTGCACCGTTCTCATAGTCTGCGTTCACGAGATACATGTTTGTCACATCCTGACCGGGCTGTACGCAGTTACGTACGGCGTTGTCGATAAGGGTGTTCAGATGCTCAATCTCGGCGAGAATTTCCTCCGTGGTGAGTGTGAGGTCATCCATGAAATCCTCAGCATCTCCGTATACATAGTCGGAAAGGATATCCATATCAGGACCCTGGAGCTGGTCGTTGTTGGCAGTCTCAAGACCCTTGTTGTATGCCTCCTTATATTTTCTCCATGCGTCGATGTTTGCCTGTACCAGAGCGGCAGCCTCTTCGATAGCCTTAGTAGCGGCAATCACGGCAGCCTTGTCCGATGCACCGGCAACGGCAGCAACAGAAGCCTTGTAAGTATCTACCATACCCTTGGTGATGAGAGTACCCTCGGGCAGGTTGTCGAAGTTGGGAGCGTCGGCGATAACCTGCTTCATCCACTCCTGGAAAGCAGCCGGGGTGTTACCGTAGTACTTCAGCGTCCAGTTGTCGAGCATAGTCCAGTCTCCATCGATGGTGCTCTTCTTCTCCAGACCTACGGTGAGTGCGTTGTCGTCAACACCGAAGAAAAGGGTGTTGTGATACTTGCCGAGGTTGAAGTAAGCAGCGCCAGCCTCCATATTGTTCGGGATATAGAGGGCGGGATCGCCGGCAGAAGACTCATTGCCGATACCTACAGGCTCTGCAGGAGCCTCCGCGAACGGGTTGACAATAGACACTCTCACGGTGTCCTCACCCATCTTGGCAAAGAGCTTCGCGCGGTGTTCCGTATCATTTATGAAGTTCTCATACGACGGGCCTGCATTACCGGCACGGTAGTAAGCCTGAACGTCTACAGCATACACACCGTTAGGCACGTCTGTCTTGGCCTGATAGTAGTTGTATGTCTTGTTGTAGAACTCTAAAGCAGTGAAGTTCAGGGCATTTTTATCCGGGGCTGTTCCGCTCCAACCATCGTTGGTGTTCTTGTCGTAGCTCGGGTTGGTGAGCAGTTCCGTCTTGTCTATAGGCTGGTCTGCCGATACATGCTGCTCGTCATATTCTGAAATCTTCTTGATAACGGCAGCCGTAGCAGCCTCGATTTCCTCCACCGTAGCAGCCTCGTTGAGGTAGACAGCTTCCTCTGTTGCAACGTCAATACCCTTCGACTTGGCAACATCAAGCTGCTTCTTCAGGTCGATGGATGCCGTATAAGCAGGAATTGACTCAAGATAGGCGGCATAGCCTTCCGGAGATACGAAATACCAGTCGATGGCATTTGTCTCTACAGATGTGTCAAGACGCCACCACAACTCTGTGCTGGTCTTTGTAAGGTCTGCGCCGAAAGCTGTGTTGGGATAGGTCGCCTCATTGTTGTTTGCATTGCCTGCGCCTACAGAGATACGGTAGATATCGGCAGCCTGCGGAGTGAGCGTCCACAGTGTGTCGGCCTGATTGGCCCAATCTACCCATACGCTTCCAAGGTCATCGGCATTATTCGGATCAATGGTGGCAGACCATGTCATCAGGATTTTCCCTTTAGGAGAACCTGCCTCAATGGAGTCTTTTAAAATAATACTCTTTCCGTCCCAAGAGCCGTCTTCTTCAAGATGCTTTGTTATCCACACCTTGTAACCCTTGTCGCCATAGCTAGCACGGGTATCATAGCTATTGGCTCCGAGGAAGAAACCTTTAGCGCCCACGTTGTAGAGATACAACGCCTCGCCATACTGAAGCTGTGTCTTGGCGGGAACAGGCTTCTGCCTTACTCCGTCGACAATCTCAGCTTGCGCAATATTGCCCGCGAGCAATAAAGCACCTGCAATAAGTAGCTTTGATTTTTTCATTACGTTAGGTTTTTTTATTAGTAAATGTATATATTTGGTGATAATTGTTAGTCGCTATCTTCTGTATATTAATATGTACGTTTATACCCCGCCCGCACTCATTCGCGCGGAGAGAATGCCTCATGAAACCTTCCGGCCCGGCGGGATTTATGGTAAAAATTACACTTATCCATCTTGCAAGCTACCATTGTCATGGTATCCTCGGTTTTATCAGAATGTCAGTTCTATAGTTCCATTCATTAAGTTTGTGCGGCTAAATTATGAAAAATCTATAAATTACCCCCCCCGAAAGATTTAAAAGAAGTTAAACACACGGGGATTCTGCCGAAAGAACAATAATAATTGAGCATTTATGGGTCAAAAATGCAATGTCGGGAAAGCAATATGGCACCTTAGAGGGCTGCCTGAGACAGAATGTTGTGATAGCGGCTTCCCCTTTTCAGCTATCGTGGTTATGACAACAAGGCGGGGTCGGCTGCAATAGCCGGCCCCGTCCGAAATGTCATATATCTGCTCCTGTGGAACAGGCGGCTTAATCTGCCAGCTTAGCCTTTATGAACTCGCGGTTCAGGCGGGCGATGTTGGCTATCGACTCGTTCTTCGGGCACTCTGCCTCGCAGGCGCGGGTGTTGGTGCAGTTTCCGAAACCGAGCTCCTCCATCTTCATCACCATTGCCTTGGCGCGCTTCGCAGCCTCGGGGCGTCCCTGGGGCAGGAGTGCGAGCTGGCTCACCTTAGAGCTGACGAAGAGCATCGCAGAGCCGTTCTTGCAGGCTGCCACGCAGGCGCCGCAACCGATACATGTGGCGCAGTCCATAGCCTCGTCTGCATCCTGCTTGGGGATGAGGATGGCGTTGGCATCCTGGGCCTGGCCTGTACGCACCGTGGTGTAGCCGCCGGCCTGTATGATCTTGTCGAATGCCGAGCGGTCCACCATGCAGTCCTTGATGATGGGGAATGCGGCTGAGCGCCAGGGCTCAACGGTGATGATGTCGCCGTCGTTGAAGCGGCGCATGTAGAGCTGGCACGTCGTGGCACCCGTGGCAGGACCGTGGGGGTGTCCGTTGATGTAGAGCGAGCACATACCGCAGATACCCTCGCGGCAATCGTGGTCGAACACGAACGGCTCATAGCCGTCGCTGATAAGCTCTTCGTTAAGGATGTCGAGCATCTCGAGGAACGAGGTGTCATCCGGGATGTTCTTCATCTCGCGTGTATCGAAGTGGCCCTCGGCTTTGGGGCCATCCTGCTTCCAATACTTCAGTGTGAAACTTATATTTCTTGCCATATTTTTTAGGTTTTAGGGTTTTGGGGTTTTAGGGTTTTGAGGTTCCGCTTTTTTTAGGGGTTCAGGTTTTGGGGTTTCAGGTTTTAAGGTGATATTACCACTCTGAAAAGCCGGTTGCATCCTCGTGTATATCAAAGAAGAAAGCATCTTGTTCACCTGCTCATTCTGTTGCAAGAGATTCTGCGCCTCTCCTTCTTCTATGTAAGAGAATGACTGTGATAAAAGCAACTGGGTCTCCAATTCGTTGGATGAGCCTAATGAGACATACAGGAAATGTACCAAATCATTATTTGTTCCACGCCCGTAGCCCTCCGCAATATTCGATGCTATCGAAACGACGCACCGCCGCATCTGACTCACAAGACCATACACTTCACTTTTAGGATAAGAAGCAGTCGCTGTATAGACTTCTTTTGCCAAAGTCATAGCCTTTTGCCAAACCTGCAAGTTCTTATACGGTCCCATACTCAAAGCATTTATCACATCACATCTTATAACCTTATGACCTCATAACCACCACTACCTTATGACCTCATAACCTTATAACCTCATAACCTAATTATTAATTCTTGTAATTACGTGTCTGTACCTTGATTGCCTCATACTCGAGCGGTTCCTTGATAAGTTCGGGAGCCTTCTCGTCGCTGCCCTGATACTCCCAGCAGCCTACGTAGAAGAACTCTTCGTCGTTACGCTTGGCCTCGCCCTCTTCGGTCTGATGCTCCTCACGGAAGTGTCCGCCGCAGCTCTCCTCGCGGTGCAGGGCATCGTAAGCGATGAGCTCACCCATGATGAAGAAGTCGCGCAGATGGAGCGCCTTGTCGAGCTCTACGTTGAGACCTTCCTTCACTCCGGGCACGTAGATGTCGTCGTAGAACTTCTTGCGCAGTTCCTTGATCAGGCGCAGGCCTTCCTCAAGGCCGGCCTTGGTACGGCCCATGCCGACATGCTCCCACATGATGTGGCCGAGCTCCTTGTGGAATGAGTCTACAGAGCGTGTTCCGCATACGTCCATGATGCGGTCTACCTCTGCCTCGACAGCCTTCTCGGCCTCCTCAAACTCGGGCAGGTCGGTAGATATGCGCGGCCAGATAGACTGGTCTGCCAGATAGTTCTGGATGGTGTAAGGCAGCACGAAGTATCCGTCGGCCAGACCCTGCATGAGGGCAGATG
The DNA here is from genome assembly GCA_905216025.1 of uncultured bacterium. Classification (GTDB taxonomy): domain Bacteria; phylum Bacteroidota; class Bacteroidia; order Bacteroidales; family Bacteroidaceae; genus Prevotella. Next base: position 50,353 of record CAJMSE010000007.1, read on the forward strand.
CGCCGAGGCGGTTTGCTCCGTGGTCGGAGAAGTTGCACTCGCCGATGGCGAAGAGTCCGGGGATGGTTGTCATCAGCTCGTAGTCTACCCAGATGCCGCCCATGGTGTAGTGGATGGCGGGGAATATCATCATCGGGTTGTAATACTTCACGCCGTTGATCTCGTTTGCCAGCTCGCCGGGGTTCACGTCGGTGATCTCCTCGTACATGTCGAACAGGTTGCCGTAGCGCTGCATTATCTGGTCGATGCCTAAGCGGTTGATAGACTCCGAGAAGTCGAGGAACACGGCCAGACCGGTGTTGTTCACGCCGAAGCCCTTGTCGCAGCGCTCCTTGGCTGCACGTGAAGCCACGTCGCGGGGCACGAGGTTACCGAATGCCGGATAGCGGCGCTCCAGATAGTAGTCGCGGTCTTCCTCGGGGATGTCGCTGCCCTTGATTTCTCCTGCCTGCAGGCGCTTGGCGTCCTCCAGCTTCTTGGGCACCCAGATGCGGCCGTCGTTACGCAGCGACTCCGACATAAGGGTCAGCTTCGACTGCTTGTCGCCGTGCACGGGGATACACGTGGGGTGAATCTGCACGTAAGAGGGGTTTGCGAAGTATGCTCCCTTGCGGTAGCAGGCCATCGCAGCCGAGCAGTTGCAGCCCATGGCGTTGGTAGAGAGGAAGTATGTGTTTCCGTATCCGCCTGTGGCTATCACCACGGCGTTGGCGCTGAAGCGCTCGAGCTTGCCTGTGACGAGGTTCTTTGCGATGATACCGCGGGCACGTCCGTCGACGATCACGAGGTCTTCCATCTCATAGCGTGCATAGAGCTTCACCTTGCCGGCATTGATCTGGCAGCTCAGCGAGGAGTAGGCTCCGAGCAGCAGCTGCTGGCCTGTCTGTCCCTTGGCATAGAACGTACGCGACACCTGCGCACCGCCGAAAGAGCGGTTGGCAAGCATGCCGCCGTACTCGCGTGCGAAGGGTACGCCCTGGGCCACGCACTGGTCGATGATGTCGTTAGACACCTCTGCCAGACGGTATACGTTGGCCTCGCGGGCACGGTAGTCGCCGCCCTTGACGGTGTCGTAGAACAGGCGGTAGACAGAGTCGCCGTCGTTCTGATAGTTCTTGGCTGCGTTGATACCTCCCTGAGCGGCGATAGAGTGCGCGCGGCGGGGAGAATCCTGTATGCAGAAGTTGAGAACGTTGAAGCCCATCTCGCCGAGCGATGCTGCGGCGGAAGCGCCGGCCAGACCCGTACCTACTACGATGACGTCGAGCTTGAGCTTGTTCTTGGGGTTCACCAGGCGCTGGTGAGCTTTATAGTTTGTCCATTTCTCGGCCACGGGGCCTTCGGGAATCCTGGAATTTAATGTCTTTGCCATAATATTCTTTTCTTAACAATGAATTTACTTTTACCAGTAGGCATTATCCGGCGCAGCATCCCAGACAGGGCTGGATGGCGAAGAACAGCACTACGACGATGAATCCGAGGACGAGCAGCGTCGAGTAGACGATACCTATCATCCTCCAGCGGCAGAACCACACCTTGCCGCTCCATCCCATTGTCTGAAGGGCGCTCCAGAAACCGTGAGACAGGTGGAACCAGAGGGCCACGAGCCATACGATGTAGAGAACCACGTAGACGGGGTTGGAGAACGTCTCCTGGATGTAGCCGTATCCGTTTGCGGGATCTCCGAGCGGGTCGGCGATGCCGAACAGCTCGGCAAACATCATGTTGTACCAGAAGTTGAACAGGTGGAGCAGCAGGCCGAGAACGACCACGATGCCCAGCGCGAGCATGTTCTGCGAAGCCCACTCAACCTTGGCGTGACGTGCGGTGACGTCGTAGCGCGAGGCACCGCGGGCACGGCGGTTCTGAATCGTGAGCGTGAACGCATAGACGATGTGGGCCACGGCAAGCGCAGCCAGACCGAGCGTCGCCACGATGGCATACCAGTTGGCACCGAGAAGCTCGCAAATCATGTTGTAAGCATCACCTGAAATCAGCGCGACAACGTTCATCGACATGTGGAATGTCAGGAACAGGATGAGCGCGATGCCGGTGACGGACATCACAACCTTTCGACCAATAGATGAATTAAATAACCACATAAATGATTGAAATTAAATTATTTAAAAATTAAAACTAAGATTATCCAGCGGTGAACGGGGCCTCACGGCCCGATATAAAACGAATGAGCATCACCACCCGAGGGCGGATTTTCACCTCTTATATTAAGCCGCAAAATTACAATAAATTAATGATAAACCAAACTTTTTAAAGTAAAAATCATTTTTTATGATTAAATTTGCGCCCGATTATGAGAATGGATTACGACGTATTGGTCATTGGCGGAGGGCACGCCGGATGCGAGGCGGCAACCGCTGCCGCCGGCATGGGAGCGCGCACATGCCTCGTGACGATGGACATGAACAAGATTGCACAGATGAGCTGCAACCCTGCCATCGGCGGCATTGCCAAAGGACAGATTGTAAGGGAAATTGACGCCCTGGGCGGACAGACCGGACGGGTGACTGACGCCACGGCGATACAGTTCCGCATGCTCAACCGCAGTAAGGGACCGGCCGTGTGGAGCCCACGCGCCCAGTGCGACAGGGAGAAGTTCATCTGGCAGTGGCGCTCGGTGCTCGACAGCACCGGGAACCTCGACATCTGGCAGGATCAGGCCGAAGAGCTCATCGTGGAGAACGGACAGGCGGCCGGAGTGCGCACGATATGGGGTGCCGAACTGAGGGCACGCAGCGTGGTGGTCACGGCGGGAACGTTCCTCAACGGACTGATGCACATAGGCCGGCGCATGGTGCCGGGCGGACGCATTGCCGAACCGGCGGTGACGGGATTCACCGAGAGCATCACGCGGCACGGCATCGCGGCCGCAAGGATGAAGACGGGAACGCCCGTACGCATAGACCGGCGCTCGGTGCACTTCGAAGACATGGAGATACAGGAGGGCGAGGCCGACTTCCACCAGTTCAGCTTCATGGGCCCAAAGCGCGTGCTGAAGCAGCTGCCGTGCTGGACATGCTACACAAACCGCAGTGTGCACGACACCCTGCGCAGCGGACTGGCGGACTCGCCGCTATATAACGGACAGATAAAGAGCATCGGCCCGCGCTACTGCCCGTCGATAGAGACGAAGCTGATGACCTTCCCCGACAAGGACCTGCACCCGCTCTTCCTCGAACCGGAGGGGGAGAACACGAACGAGATGTATCTGAACGGCTTTTCATCGTCGCTGCCGATGCACATCCAGATTGACGCGCTGCGCCGCATCCCGGCGTTCCGCGACCTCAAGGTCTATCGCCCGGGGTATGCGATAGAGTATGATTTCTTCGACCCCACCCAACTGAAACACTCTCTTGAATCAAAGATTGTCGGCGGCCTGTTCTTCGCCGGACAGGTGAACGGCACCACCGGATATGAGGAGGCGGCCGGACAGGGACTCGTGGCGGGAATAAACGCCGCACTGCTCTGCGCCGGCAGCGAACCGTTCGTCATGAGCCGAGACGAGAGCTACATCGGCGTGCTCATCGACGACCTTGTCACCAAAGGTGTCGACGAGCCTTACCGCATGTTCACCTCGCGCGCCGAATACCGCATACTGCTGCGGCAGGACGATGCCGACGCACGCCTGACGGAACGGGCATACGCCCTCGGACTGGCCGGACGCGACCGCTACAACTGGTGGATGGAAAAGAAGCAGGCTATCGAAGAAATCATCGGTTTCTGCCGGAATACTCCCGTAAAACCGCGCGATATCAACGGCGCACTGGAGAACATAGGCACCACCCCACTCCGCGAAGGATGCAAGCTGATAGACCTTATCAGCCGGCCGCAGCTGAGCATGGAGACGCTGGCCGCACTCGTGCCGCAACTGAAAGAGGCGATAAACCGGCCGAAAAACCGCAAGGAAGAGATTGCGGAGGCAGCGGAGATTCTGATAAAATACAAGGGATATATAGAGCGCGAGCGCATGGTTGCCGAGAAGATGCACCGCCTTGAGAACATCAAGATAAAAGGACGCTTCGACTACTCCACGATGCAGCAGCTCTCGACGGAGGCGCGCCAGAAGCTGCAAAGAATAAACCCCGAGACACTGGCACAGGCAAGCCGCATCCCCGGAATATCTCCGAGCGACATAAACGTGATGCTGGTGCTGATGGGAAGATAGCGGCGTTCCACGTGAAACAAACTAATTAAACACATATTGATAACTCACTGAGTATGAACAACAAAACATTAATGGACAACCTGCGTTGCATTCCGGATTTCCCGCAGAAGGGAATAAACTTCCGTGACGTGACAACGCTATTCAAAAACCCGGAGTGTCTGCGCATAATGGTAGACGATCTGTACGAGATTTACAAGGATAAAGGCATCACGAAAATCGTCGGAATCGAGAGTCGTGGCTTCGTTCTGTCGTCCGCCCTCGCCATTCGGCTTGGCGCCGGTGTGGTGCTCTGCCGCAAACCGGGCAAACTTCCGGCCGAAACGGTACAGGAAAGCTATACCAAAGAGTATGGCAGCGACACCATAGAGATTCATAAAGACGCCATTTCTGAAGATGATGTCGTACTGCTGCACGACGACCTGCTCGCCACGGGCGGCACGATGAAAGCCGCATACAACCTCGTGAGCAAGTTCAAGCCGAAGAATATCCTCGTGAACTTCATTATCGAAATAACCGACGAGGGACTTCACGGCAGGGATATATTCGACAAAGGCACCGAGGTGACGACGCTCTTGACAATATAAGAATGATTCCCTCCAGGCCTCCCCAAGGGGAGGTGAAGGGATCGGGCGAGGACCTCGGAGCCATCAGAGAGGATTCAGCAGAAACCAAAGACGATATAATATCATCACCTTTGTAGGGACAGGGTCTTATCTTTGTCCGTAGCCCGCAAATCAAAGACGATATAATATCATCACCTTTGTAGGGACATAGTCTTGTCTTTGTCCGTAGCCCGCAAGGGCTTTTGGATGGAAACACAATGTCTTTACCCATAAAGCACAAATATCATATCTGCACATGGATTAGCCCTCACGGGCTGCGGACAAAGACAAGACCCTGTCCCTACGACCTAATCCGGTCACCACGGATTTGCCACCGACCCTCGGAACTCTCCGAGGGTCCTGAGCTCTCCAATGACTCAAAAGAGCACTCCAAGCTCCCAGGCTCCCCGGAGAGCCCTGAGCCATCCGAGAACTCCGGATACCCAAAACCCTCCGAGCCCTCAGAGATCCTCCTGTTTCACGTGAAACTTTAACCGGCAAACATCCTGTTATCAAACAAGTTAAGGCATGACAAAGGAAGAGAACGAACAGAGATTAGCGCGACTGAAAGCTATCGTCAGCAGCATGCCCGGCAAACCGGGCAGCTACCAGTATTACGATGCCGACGGGAAGATTATCTACGTGGGTAAGGCGAAGAACCTGAAGAACCGTGTTTCGTCGTATTTCCACACGGAGGTAGACCGCTTTAAGACCAAGGTGCTCGTCAGCAAGATACATGATATATCGTATACCGTGGTGAACACGGAGGAAGATGCGCTGCTGCTCGAGAACAGTCTGATAAAGAAATACAACCCCCGCTACAACGTGTTGCTTAAGGACGGGAAGACCTACCCCAGCATCTGCGTGACCAACGAGCCGTTCCCGAGGATTTTCAAGACGCGCACCATAAACAAGAAATGGGGCACTTACTACGGTCCTTACTCGCATCTCGGTTCGATGTATGCCGTTCTCGACCTCATAAAGAAGCTCTGCCGCCCCCGCACGTGCCGTTTCCCGCTCACGGAGGCGGATATCAGCCGCCACCGCTACAGCGTGTGCCTCGAATACCATATAAAGAACTGCGGAGGCCCGTGCGCAGGCCATCAGACGGCAGAGGACTACCGCAGGAACATCGACCGCGCACGGGAAATTCTCAAGGGAAACACCCGCGAAGTGCTGCGCGACATGCGCGCGGAGATGGAGGCCCTTGCCGAGCAGCTGCGCTTCGAGGAAGCCGAGGAGATAAAGAAGAAGTATCTGCTCATAGAGAGCTTCTGCGCGAAGAGCGAGGTGGTGAGCCACATCATCACGAACGTGGACGTCTTCACGATAACGAGCGACGAGAAGACGGCTTTCATCAACTATATCCACGTCACGGCGGGCAGCATCAACCAGTCGTTCACCTTCGAATACCGCAAGAAACTCGACGAGACCGACGAGGAACTGCTTGCCCTCGGCATCGTCGAGATGCGCGAGCGCTTCCGCAGCACGTCGCGCGAGATAGTGGTGCCCTTTACCCTCGACCTGCCGTTAGAGGGCGTGACGCTCACCGTGCCGCAGCGCGGCGACCGCAAGACGCTGCTCGACCTGTCGCAGATGAACTGCCGGCAGTACCGTTTCGACCGCCTCAAACAGGCTGAAAAGCTCAATCCGGAGCAGAAGGCGGTGCGCCTGATGAAGGAGATACAGGACGCCCTGCGGCTGCCTAAGATGCCCTATCAGATTGAGTGCTTCGACAACTCTAACATATCGGGAACGGACGCCGTGGCGGCCTGCGTGGTGTTCAAGAAGATGAAGCCGAGCAAGAAAGACTACCGGAAATATAACATCAAGACCGTCACCGGCCCGGACGACTATGCTTCGATGAAGGAGGTCGTCAGACGGCGGTATACGCGCCTCATCGAGGAACGCTCCCCCCTGCCCGACCTCATCATCACCGACGGCGGCCGGGGACAGATGGAGGTGGTGCGCGAGGTCGTCGAAGACGAGCTGCACCTGCAGATTCCCATCGCCGGACTGGCCAAGAACGACCGCCACCGCACCAACGAGCTGCTCTACGGCTTCCCGCCGATGGTGGTGGGCATGAAGACGGACAGCGAGCTCTTCCGCCTGCTCACGCACATACAGGACGAGGTGCACCGCTTCGCCATCACCTTCCACCGCGATAAGCGCTCCAAGCATGCCCTGCACAGCGAACTGGACGACATCCGCGGCATCGGACCGAAGACAAAGGAGGCCCTGCTGAAGCGCCTCAAGACCGTCAAGCAGATTAAAGAATCTGACTTACAGACACTTACCGGCATCGTCGGCGCTGCAAAAGCGGGAATCATACACAGCCATTTCCACGGCGGTTCCGCATCTGCCGAGGCATAGGCAGACAATCCGGAAATCCCTCATCACCCTATCATATACCCATCCGCACCTCATATACACCTATCACCGGCTGCATAATAATCCGCTTTATATACTATAACATCGGTCTTACGGAGTTGTTACGTGCCGCGTATAACAGTGTTACGTGCCATGCGTAACACTGCAACGTGCCACGCGTAACAGTGTGACGCGTGGCACGTAACAATGCTACGAGCCGTCCGGAAGCCCCTCCCAGCCTCCCCAAAGGGGAGGAGACGCGCACAGACAGGCACAGACGGGCCGCCGGAAGCACCGTCAAAGCCCTAAAAACAGGGCGAAACAAACACGTTTTCGGAAAATTATATGTAAGTTTGCATATTAAATAAACAAGGTAATGTTTTCAAAGAAACAAGATAACCGGTTTAAAGAAACAAACCTATCATATCAAATAAACAACCATATCAGCACCATAAAAGATGAGAATAGTGATACAGCGCGTGACCCACGCTTCGGTCGCGATAGACGGTAAGGTGAAGTCGGCCATAGGCCGCGGTTTCCTGATACTGCTCGGGATATGCGGGGAGGATACGGAAGAAGACGTCGAATGGCTGGTGAAAAAGGTGGCCGCACTGCGCGTCTTCGACGATGCAGACGGCGTGATGAACCTCCCGATAACCGATATCGGCGGAGAGGCGCTCGTGGTGAGCCAGTTCACGCTGATGGCATCATATAAGAAAGGCAACCGCCCATCGTGGCTGCGCGCCGCCCATCACGAGACGGCAATACCGCTCTACGAACGCTTCTGCAGCCGTCTCGGCGAGGCCATAGGACGCCCCGTCGGCACGGGCGAGTTCGGCGCAGACATGAAGGTGGAACTGCTCAACGACGGACCGGTGACGATATGCATGGACACGAAGAACAAGGAGTGATTCTTCGGCGAAGAATCACTCCTTGTTCTAATTATGAATTATAAATTATTAATTATAACCAGGTGACAGACTGGAGCGGTTTCGGAGAATCAAGAGTAACTAAATGAAAATCAAGGAGATATAATATTTAAGGAGATGGATGGAGAGATTAGCATAAAGGATGCCCAGCGCATCGTGGACGAGTGGATAAAAGAGTATGGGGTGCGCTACTTCTCAGAACTGACGAACATGGCCGTTCTGACCGAGGAGGTGGGCGAGATGGCGCGCATCATGGCCCGCAGATACGGCGACCAAAGCTTCAAGGATGGCGAAAAGGCCGACCTCGGCGACGAGATGGCCGACGTGCTGTGGGTGCTGCTCTGCATCGCCAACCAGACGGGAACAGACCTCACCGAGGCGTTCCGCAAGAACATTCTCAAGAAGACGAGCCGCGACAAGGACAGGCACAGAAGCAACCCCAAGCTGACGGGCGGCCAAAAGGACGGCAAAGCCGCGCAATAGTCTGACAGACAATATATTGCAGCCATAATAGCTATAATAGCTATCATAGCTATTATAGCTACTTTAGCCAGGCCAAAAGACCATCAAAGCAAGGCCAAACCGCCTTCAAAGACCACCCTTCTCCTCCCCCTGGGGGAGGCCGGGAGGGCTTCCTCTGAGACCGGGAGGGGCCCCTTCGAGGCTGGGAGGGGCTTTACAACATACAATAACCAATAAAACAATAGTATTATGAGTGAAAATCATGCAGAACACTGCTGTTGCGGGCATGACCATGCCCACGAGGAGAAGAGCAAATACGAGATTGCTCTGAGCAAATATGACGTGAACATCGACGACAGCGCCGTGCGCGAGGCCGTGAAGAAGATCATCGCCGAGAAGGTGCATGAGAACGACACGCCCGAGGTAAAGAAGTTCCTCATGGGCAGCATCGAGCTGACCACGCTGAAGACCACCGACTCCGAGGAGAGCGTGATGGCCTTCACCGAGCGCGTCAACCAGTTCGACGAGGCCTACCCCGCCCTGCCGCATGTGGCCACAATCTGTGTATACCCGTGCTTCGCCAGCGTGGTGAGTCAGACGCTCGAGGTCGACGGCGTCGAAGTGGCCTGTGTGTCAGGCAGTTTCCCGTCGTCGCAGGCCCTCATCGAGGTGAAGGTTGCCGAGACGGCGCTGGCCCTGAAAGACGGTGCCACGGAGATAGACATGGTGATGCCGGTGGGCAAGTTCCTCAGCGGCGACTACGAGGGCGTTGCCGACGAGATAGGCGAGCTGAAGCAGGTGTGCGGCGACCGTAAGCTGAAGGTAATCCTCGAGACGGGCTGTCTCAAGACCGCCTCGAACATCAAGAAAGCCTCCATCATAGCCATGTATGCCGGCGCCGACTACATCAAGACGAGCACGGGCAAGCTCGAGCCCGCCGCCACCCCGGAGGCAGCCTACGTGATGTGCCAGGCCATCAAGGAATACTACGATGAAACGGGCATACAGATAGGTTTCAAGCCCGCCGGAGGCATCAACTCGGTGATGGACGCACTCATCTATTACACTATAGTAAAGGAGGTTCTGGGCGAGAAATGGCTCACCAACCAGTGGCTGCGCCTCGGCACCAGCCGCCTGGCAAACATGCTTCTGAGCGAGATCGCAGGAGAAGAGACGAAGTTCTTTTAACCCTTCCTGACCTCCCCGAAGGGGAGAAAATGGGAGAGAAAGATGAGAGCCAATGGGAGAGCTGGGAGCTATTAGAAAACTGAGAACCTTGGGAAAACTGGGAGCTATGGGAAGACTGAGAGCTATGGGAAAACTGAGAACCATAGTAAGACTGAGGGAAACGGGAAGGCCCAAAACCGCCGGCCCAACCTTTCCTGTCTCTCCTTTTGCTCCCAGCTTTCCCAGTTTTCCCAAGGCTCCCAGTTTTCCCATAGCTCTCAGTCTTCCCATGGCTCCCAGCTTTCCCATCCTCTCCCATTCCCTCCCCTTTGGGGAGGCCAGGAGGGGGCTCTTAAAAATCAATTAATTATCAAAGAAAATCCACTACTATGAACCCAAAAGATTTTCTCCCTCAAAACAAGAACTACAGAAACCTTATCGTATACCAAAAGGCCGAGTGCATCTACGACATCACGTTTCATTTCGCCCACAAATATCTCGCCAAAGGCGACCGCACCATCGACCAGATGATACAGGCTGCCCGCTCGGGGAAGCAGAATATCGCCGAGGGAAGCGCGGCAGCAACGACATCGAAAGAAACTGAAATCAAGCTGACGAACGTGGCAAAGGCAAGCCTTCAGGAACTATTAGCCGACTATGAGGACTATCTGCGCGTGCGGGGCATGGAGCAATGGACCCCCGACAGCGAGAAATCTGTCAAGACAAGAACCGTGTGCAGAAAGCACAGCGACAGCGGATTCTATCGCGAAGCGATAGCCTTACGCAACGATGAAACCGTGGCAAACATTGCCATAACGCTTATCCACCAGACCGATTTGCTGCTCGAAAGACTGATTGAACACCAGAAAAGCGAATTCCTTAAGAACGGAGGGATAAAGGAAGAGATGTACAGGGCAAGGACAGAATGGAGGAAAAACAACCAATAAAGGGAAACAACTCTCTGTGTCTCCGTGTCTCTGTGCTCTATGGAAGTAGCAAAGAAAAAGCGGAAGAATAGGGAAAACAGTAGCGGAGAAAAGGCAAGGAAAAGCCAAAGAAACAGCAAAAGAATGGAAAAAAGAAAGAGATGGAAATATACTTACCACCTCTTGAAATCTTTATTTCTTCCTCTCTATCACAAAATCGAGATATGCGCTGAGCGCATCCCGTATCTCTTCATCCCTCACATGATTCTCTATGAACCCGAGGGCCTCGCGGCGGAAGTCGTCCATGCGGCGCTCGGCATATTCTATGCCGCCGTGCGCCTTCGTGTAATCCACCAGCACGGCGATTTCATCGGCCGTCACCGTGCGGTCCTTCACCTTGCGGGCGAGGGTCTTTATCGATGGATGCTGTGAATTGTTTACGGCATATATCACGGGCAGGGTGAGCTTGCCTTCGGCCATGTCGTTGCCCGTAGGCTTGCCTATCTCGGCAGAGTCGTAATAGTCGAAGATGTCGTCGCGTATCTGGAAGATGATGCCGAGGTTCTGCCCGAAGAGGCGTGCCGCCTCTATCTCCTCCTCCGATGCTCCGGCGGAGAGCGCTCCCATGGCGCAGCAGGCCTCGAAGAGGGCTGCCGTCTTCTGCTTAATCACCTGATAATAAACGTCTTCCGATATTTCTTGATTCTGTATGTTGGACAACTGGAGTATCTCGCCGCCGGCCAGTGTGCGGCCCAGCTCTGAGAGATATTCCACTATCGTGATGTTGCGCGTGAAGGCCACGCGGAGCAGCGCGGTGGAGAGCAGGTAGTCGCCCACGAGCACCGCCACCTTGTTGCCGTATGTGGCGTTCACCGATGCCTGCCCGCGGCGCTCGCTGCTGTCGTCCACCACGTCGTCGTGCACGAGACTTGCCGTGTGGAGCAGTTCGAGACCGACGGCCGCGTTCTGCGTCACGCCGGTCACGCAGCCGTAGTTTTTCGCCATCAGCAGTATGAGCATAGGGCGCATCTGCTTGCCCGTGCGCCGGCGTATATGGGCCAGTGCCTGCGAGAGAAGGCCGTCGGAATGCGTTAGCGACTCGTTGAACAACCCGATGAAATCGCCCAGATTGGCCTCTATTGGTTTTCTAATCCGTGATAAATAGTCCATCGAATCTAATTTGATACAAAATTAGTTATTTTTATTCGGATACTGATTATTTTTTCGTACTTTTACGCTTAAATTTAAATAGAATTATGGATAAACTGTTCCTCATAGACGCTTACGCGCTGATATACCGTTCATACTATGCCCTCATCCGCAGCCCGAGAATAAACTCGAAGGGGCTCAACACCTCGGCGGTGATGGGATTCGTCAACACTCTCAACGAGGTGATGACCAAGGAGAAGCCCACCCACATCGGCGTGGCCTTCGACCCGGCCGGCCCCACGTTCCGCCACGAGGCCTACCCCGAGTATAAGGCGCAGCGCGAGGCGTGCCCCGAAGACATTAAGATGTCGGTGCCGATCATCAAGGACATACTCGAGGCCTTCCGCATACCCATCATCGAGGTGGCGGGCTACGAGGCCGACGACGTCATCGGCACCCTCGCCGTGAAGGCGGCCGAGGCCGGGGTGACCACATACATGCTCACCCCGGACAAGGACTACGGCCAGCTCATCCGCCCGAACGTATACATGTACCGCCCGCGCCACGGCAATGCGGGATATGAGATACTGGGCGAGGCCGAGGTGGAAGCAAAGTACGGCATCGCCTCGCCGCTCCAGGTGATAGACCTGCTCGGACTGATGGGCGACGCGTCGGATAACATTCCCGGATGCCCGGGCGTGGGAGAGAAGACCGCCGTGAAACTGATCAGCGAGTTCGGAAGCATCGAAGAGCTGCTCGCCGGCACCGACCGGCTGAAGGGTGCGCTCCGGAAGAAGGTGGAGGAGAACCGCAAGCAGATCGAGTTCTCAAAGTTCCTCGCCACCATCAGGACAGACGTCCCCACCCCACTCGACCTCGACGCCCTCGCCGTGAGCGAGCCGGACGAGGACCGGCTGCGCCAAATCTTCACCGAACTGGAGTTTAAGAGCTTCGCAGAGAGGATTCTTAAAAAACCTGAAAAGAAGCAAAAAAGCGACAATGCGCAACTCGATCTCTTTGCCGAAAATACGCCCGACGGGACGGAAAGCTCCGAATTTTCGAGTTTTGAGAGCCTTAAAACCACCCCGCATGACTATCAACTCATTGATACAGAGGACGGAATGCGGCGTATTTATGACTATTTTAAGACAAAGCAAATTCTCAGTTTAGACACAGAGACCACCTCGACGGACGCAATCGACGCCGAACTGGTGGGTCTGAGCTTCGCCGTCGAGGAAAACGAGGCTTTCTACGTGCCCGTTCCGGCCGAACGTGAAGAAGCTCAAAAAATTGTAAACATATTTAAACCGCTATACGAAGACCCGCAAATCATGAAGGTGGGGCAGAATCTCAAGTACGACCTCGAGGTGCTGGCGCGCTACGGCGTGACCCTCGCCGGCCGGATGTTCGACACGATGATAGCCCACTACCTCATCCAGCCGGAGCTCCGCCACAACATGGACTACATGGCCGAGGCCTACCTCCGATACCGGACGATACACATCGACGAGCTCATCGGCCCGAAGGGGAAAAGTCAAAAGTCGATGCGCGACCTGACGCCGGCCGACGTCTACGAGTATGCGGCCGAGGATGCAGACATCACCCTGAAACTGAAAAACAGGCTCGAGCCCGAGCTGAAGCGGCTCGGCGCCGAGTCGCTGTTTTACGACATCGAGATGCCGCTCATGCCGGTGCTCGCCGAGATAGAGATGCAGGGCGTGCGGATAGACACCGGTTCGCTGAAGGAAACGTCAAGAGTTCTTACCGCCCGGATGGAGGAGATAGAGCAGCGGATTTACGAGCTGGCCGGCGAACGGTTCAACATAGCGTCTCCCAAGCAGGTGGGCGACATCCTCTTCGGCAAGATGAAGATTGTGGAGAAGCCGAAGAAGACCAAGACGGGCCAGTATGTGACGAGCGAGGAAGTGCTCCAGACGCTGAAAGGGAAGCACGAGATAGTGGCCGACATACTGGAACACAGGGGGTTGAAGAAACTCCTCGGCACGTATGTCGACGCCCTGCCCAAACTGATAAACGCCCGCACGGGACGCATCCACACGTCGTTCAACCAGACGGTGACGGCCACGGGGCGCCTCTCGTCGAGCGACCCGAACCTTCAGAACATACCCGTGCGCGGCGAAGACGGCAAGGAGATACGCCGCGCCTTCATCCCGGAGCCGGGCTGTCTGTTTTTTTCAGCAGACTACAGTCAGATAGAACTGCGCGTCATGGCCCATCTCTCGGGCGACGAGAACATGATAGAGGCATTCCGCGAGGGGCACGACATACACGCCGCCACGGCCGCAAAGATATATAAGGAAGATATCGGCGGCGTGACGCGCGACCAGCGGACGAAGGCCAAGAGGGCCAACTTCGGCATCATCTACGGCATCACCGTCTTCGGCCTGGCCGAGCGGCTCGACATCAGCCGCGACGAAGCCAAGCAGCTGATAGACGGCTACTTCGAGACGTTCCCCGCCGTGCGTGCCTATATGGAGCAGGCCAAGGAGTCGGCGCGGAGCCTCGGCTACGTGGAGACGCTCTTCGGACGCCGCCGCTATCTGGCCGACATCAACTCGCGCAACGCCACCGTGCGCGGCTTCGCCGAGCGCAACGCCATCAATGCCCCGATACAGGGCACGGCCGCAGACATCATCAAGGTGGCGATGATACGCATCTCGCGGCGCTTCAAGGCCGAGGGCGTTAAGAGCAAGATGATTCTCCAGGTGCACGACGAACTGAACTTCTCGGTGGTTCCCGAAGAGCGCGAGCTCGTGGAACGCATCGTCATGGAGGAGATGCAGGGCGCCTTCGACATGCGCGTGCCGCTCACCGCCGACTGCGGATGGGGAGCAAACTGGCTCGAAGCACATTGATTTTGAGGTTATAAGGTTGGCAGGTGGGAGGTCATGAGGTTGCTGTAGCGCGATGTTTCCCGTGAAACAATGGTCCGAAAACCACGAAAAAGCAAAATAAAAGACAACCGCAAGACAAACTAAAGACAACCACAAAACAAATAAAAGACAACGATAAAGCAATTATAAAACAATTAATTAAACTTTTAAGACAATGATCAAGCAAGCAATAAAGTCCATCGCGGAGCTCTTCGGCGGAATGCTGATAATCACGGGTGTAGCGTTTCTGATTACCATGACCATGATGGGGAAGAGCCCGGAAGAAATCGCCGGCATCCTCTCCGAGGCGGATTTCGCCGACATTGCGAAATCCTGCGCAATGTCGGTGGCCGTATTCATCGTCACCATGATGCCCCAGTTTGCCATCCATGAGGTAGGCCACCTCATCGGCGGACTGCTCACGGGCTACCGTCTCGTGTCGTTCCGCATAGGCAGCACGGCCTTGACACGCCACGGCGGCCGCTTCTCACTGCGCAGCTATAACCTGGCATACAGGGGAGTGCAGTGCATTATGGCTCCGCCGGACACCACACCAGAGACCATGCCCTACGTGATATATAACGCCGGGGGCATCATCGCCAACGCCGTGACCGCCATTGCAGCCACAGCCGCACTGCTGCAATACAGCCACATTCCCTCCCTCATCTTCTACCTGCTATTATTCACGGCCATCACCGGCTTCATCTTAACCGTCAGCAGCAGCATACCAAAGAAGTCGAACGGTAACAACAACGACGCTTACACCATCATGCTGTTCCATCGCAACATCCTGAGCCGCAAGCTCTTCGCTGATCAGATGCACATCAAAGCCATGCTCATTAACGGCACACGGCCGAAAGACATCCCCGAAAATCTGTTTGAAATCCCCTCGCCCACCGACTACTTCGACGACACCCACGTATCGGCTGTCATCATGGCAGCAAGCCGCAAGCTCGACACCGGCGATACGGCCAAAGCCCACGCCATACTGCGCGAGGCGGAAAGCCACCGCGACGAGATAAGAAGTTTCCTCGTCATGGATATCGAAAGCGAACTGCTATACACCTCGCTCGTGCTCGGCGATATTGCCGGGGCACGCCTCCTCTACACCCCCATACTCAAGATGTACATCACAGGACACAGCCTCGAAATGTCGTCGAAGTCGCGCACACTCTGCGCCGTGGCCATGCTGATGGACGGCGACGAGGCCGAGGCACGCCGCATATACGGCGAGATGGAGGCCAACAGAAGCAGATACATGATGCAGGGCGAGGCGGAGATGGACCTCGCGCTGGCCCGCGCCGTCATCGGACGGCAGTAAAGCAGCGGCAGCGACCAATGAAAACGACGCGCGGAATGGACAAATAGGGTGTGAGGCCATCGGGGTATGGGGTTGTAAGGTTGTGCGGCGGAAAGTTATAAAGTTTCCGTAACGCGATGTTTCCCGTGAGACAATGGCCCGAAAGACCACGAAAAAGCAAATAGAATACAACTATAAAACATTATAAGACAGTGACTAAGCAAGCAATAAAGTTCATTGCGGCACTCTTCGGCGGCATGCTGATAGGCGTGGGCATAGTGTTCCTGATTGCCATCGCCATGACTGGGAAGAGCGTGGGGGAGATTGCCGGTATCCTCTCCGAGGCGGATATCGCAGACATTGCGGTAAGCTGCGCAATGTCGCTGGCCGCCTTCATCATCACCACGATGTTCCAGATAGTCATCCACGAGGGCGGCCACCTCGCCGGCGGACTACTCACGGGCTACCGCTTCGTGTCGTTCCGTATAGGCAGCATCGCCCTGATACGCCACGACAGGCGCTTCGCCCTGCGCCGCTACAGCGTTGCCGGCACGGGAGGGCAGTGCCTTATGATACCACCGGACACCACGCCCGAGACCATGCCCTACGCGGTATACAACGCCGGGGGCGTCGCCGTCAACATAGCGGCAGCCATAGCCGCCACAGCGGCGTTGCTATCGTGCAGCGACATCCCAATCTTCGCCTTCCACCTATTATTATTTACGGCCGTCACCGGCTTCTTCTTCGCCGCCCTCAACGGCATCCCGATGAAAATGAACGGCGTCACCAACGACGGTTACAACATCTTGCTGTTCCGCCGCAACGTGCTGAGCCGCAAGCTATTCGCAAACCAGCTGCGCATCAACGCCATGATTCAGGACGGCACGAGGCCGAAAGACATTCCCGAGAAACTGTTTGAAACACCCTCGCCCACCGACTACTCCGACGCCATACACGCCGCGGCCGTCATCATGGCGGCAAGCCGCAAGCTCGACGCCGGCGACATGCCTGCCGCCCACGCCATGCTGAGCGAGGCGGAGAGTCACCGCGACGAGATGATAGGCCTGCTCGTCAAGGAGACCGAATGCGAACTCGTCTTCACATCTCTCGTACTCGGAGATACTGCCGGGGCGCGCCGCCTATACACCGACGAACTGAAGAAATATATCGCGTCATACCGCAACACCATGTCGTCAAAGCAGCGCATACTCTGCGCCGTGGCCATGCTGATGAACGGCGACGAGGCCGAGGCACGCCGCATATACGACGAGATGGAGGCCAACCGCAGCAGATACATGATGCAGGGCGAGGCGGAGATGGACCTCGCGCTGGCCCGAGCCGTCGTCGACCGGCAGTGAAGCCTCTCCCGACCTCCCCTTGGGGAGATCGGGAGCGGCTCTCAAAAACTCTTTTGCAACCTGTCAAAAACACTTTTGACAGCTCTCAAAAACGCATTTGAAAGCAGCCACAATACATCGGCGGGCAACCCGACACACCGTCACGGGCAACTCGTTACATCATCAAAACGGCCTCGCTGCACCGTCAAAGCATACCCGCGGCATCGCATCCCCCTACTCCACCACACCGACGCCGTAGCCGTGCTTCACCTCTTCCATCACGAAGGTGCTCTCTATCGAGGCCACGCTCTCTATCTTGCCGAGCACGTTGATGAGGAACTGCTGGTATTCCTTCATGCCGAGCGAGTGTATCTTGAGCATGTAGTCGAAGTGGCCGGATATGTTGTAGCACTCGGTCACCTCCTTCATGCGGGCTATGCGGGTGGTGAAGTCGTTGGCCGTGTCGGTGTTCAGGCGGCTCAGCTTCACGCTGCAGAAGACCACGAAGCCGCGGTTCAGCTTGCCGGCATCGAGCACGGCGATGTATTTGCGTATGTATCCCTCGCGCTCAAGGCGCTTCCAGCGCTCGAAGACGGGCGTGGGCGACAGGTGTACGCGGGCCGCCAGCTCCTTGTTGGTCATGCGGGCGTTGTGCTGCAAGGCATCGAGGATGAGCAGGTCGGTATGGTCAAGGCGTTCTGTTTCGTTCATGTTTATGCGTCGTTTTTAGAAAATATGCGTTGAATAACAGTGCAAATATAGTGATATTTTCCGAAAAACACGAAATGCTTGGAAACTCTTTCACGGCTTATTACCTTTGCATCAGAAACAAGTGGAACCCCAAAAACAATAAAGCAATGAAAAAAGAGACACTCAGCAGACTGCACTTCGAGACGCTTCAGCTCCATGTAGGACAGGAAAATCCCGACCCGGCGACAGATGCCCGGGCCGTGCCGATATACCAGACGACATCATACGTGTTTCGCAACTCGCAGCATGCGGCCGACCGCTTCGGACTGCGCGACGCGGGAAACATCTACGGCCGGCTGACAAACTCCACGCAGGGCGTGTTTGAAGAGCGCGTGGCCGCACTCGAAGGAGGCGTGGCCGCACTGGCCGTGGCCAGCGGAGCGGCAGCCATAACGTATGCACTGCAGAACGTGGCGCAGGCCGGCGACCACATCATCGCAGCCGACAACCTGTATGGCGGCACGTACAACCTCGTGGCGCACACGCTCGCCACGCAGGGCGTCGGCCACACAATAGTAGACCCCGCCGACTTCGCCGCCGTGGAGGCAGCATTCAGACCCAACACAAAAGCAATCATAATAGAGACGTTCGGCAACCCCAACGCCAGCGTCACAGACATCGACCGCATCGCGGAGATAGCCCACCGCCACGGGGTTATCGTCATCGTGGACAACACGTTCGGCACGCCTTTCCTCATCCGCCCGATAGAGCACGGCGCCGACGTGGTGGTGCACTCGGCCACGAAGTTCATCGGCGGCCACGGCTCGAGCCTCGGCGGAGTGATAGTAGACGCCGGACGTTTCGACTGGAAGGCCAACGCCGGCAGGTATCCCACGCTGGCCCAGCCCGACCCGAGCTACCACGGAGCCGTGTTCGCCGACGTGGCCGGCGCCGCAGCCTTCGTCACCCGCATCCGCGCCGTCATCCTGCGCGACACCGGTGCCGCCATATCGCCATTCAACGCATGGATTCTCCTCCAAGGTCTTGAGACGCTGAGCCTGCGCGTGGAGCGTCACGCCGCCAACACGCGCCGCATCGTCGACTTCCTCGCCGCCCACCCGAAGGTGACCCGCGTGAACCATCCGCAGCTGCCCTCGCATCCCGACCACGAGCTCTACACCAGACTCTTCCCGAATGGCGGCGGCTCCATCTTCACCTTCGAGATTGCCGGCGGGGAGAGGGAGGCATGGGCATTCATCGACAGTCTCGAGATATTCTCGCTGCTGGCGAACGTCGCCGACGTGAAGAGCCTCGTCATACACCCCGCCACCACCACCCACTCGCAGCTCTCACCGGAGGAGCTGGAGCAGCAGGGCATCCACCCGTCGACCATCCGCCTGAGCATCGGCACCGAGCACGTGGACGACCTCATAGAGGATATAGCGCAGGCGCTGGAGAGGGTGTAGGAAGGAGGGAGCTTCCCTTTCTCCAAAAAAATCACTATCTTTGCAACCGGATAGACACCCATCGATATGAACGGACTGACAGAAGAAGAACTGAAACGCTACAACCGGCACATCATCCTGAAAGACATCGGACTGCCGGGACAGATGAAGATAAAGGCCGGGCGCGTGCTCGTGGTGGGTGCCGGAGGACTCGGCTCGCCGGTGCTGATGTATCTCGCGGCTGCCGGCGTGGGCACGATAGGCGTTGCCGACGGCGACGTCATAGACATAAGCAACCTCCAGCGCCAGGTGATACACTCCACACGGGGCATCGGCAGCAGCAAGGCCGAGTCGGCAAAGAGGCGCATGCTCGATATAAACCCCAACGTCAACGTGGTGCTCTACAAGGAGTTTCTCGACGAAGAGAGCATCGCCGGCATCGCAGCCGGCTACGACTTCATCGTCGACGGCACGGACAACTTCGCCGCAAAGCTGCTCATCAACGACACCTGCACGGCCCTCGGCAAGCCCTTCTCGCACGGCGCGATATTCGAGTTCGAGGGCCACACCTTCACATACGTGCCCGGTTCGGCGTGCTACCGCTGCATCTTCGGAGCCGCACCGCCGCCCGAGGTGATGCCGGCAAAGGCCGGTGCCGGACTCTTCGGCGCCATAGCGGGAATGCTCGGCACGATACAGGCCGCCGAAGCGCTCAAGTATCTCACCGGCACGGGCACCCTGCTGACAGACAACCTGCTCCGCTTCGACGCCCGCACGATGGACTTCATCAAGCTGAGGGTAAGAAAAGACCCGGAGTGCACCGCCTGCGGCGGCGTCAGCCGGCAGTGACAAGCCATCAGTCAATGGCAGATGGCGTAAACTTCTTACGCGCCATGGCCTGCATGTCCTCGGTAGTGTCGCACTCGTCTACAATCTCCACGCCGAGCATCGTCTCGATAATGTCTTCCATCGTGACGATGCCGCGCATGCATCCGTATTCGTCGGTAATCACAGAGATATGCTCTTTCTTGGCAAGCATCTTACGCCAGATATCCGATACCCTGTCCGTCTCGGTGAAAAACAGTATCGGACGCTTTATCTCGCCCACCGCCACGTCGAACCTGTCCTGTGAGAGCATCTCGAGAACCGTCACCCTGCGCACGTAGCCGGTGATGAACTCGCGCCGTGAATCGTATACGGGAATACGCGAGAAGGATGCCAGCGAAGGGTCGGCGTGAAAGTCTTTCATCGTCGTCCGCTCAGGAACGGAAGCCACCACGACAGACGGTGTCATTATTTCCTTGGCCCGCACGGCAGCCAATTTGAGGAAGTTCTGTATGGCTTTGCTTTCGGCCCTGCCTATAACCCCCTCGTCGGTACCCACGCTCACCATCGCCGCCACCTCCTCGCGGCTAACCGTAAGAGGCTGAATCTTCGGAGAGAGACACCGCGTGAGCTGCTCGGACAGCCATACGAGCGGCCATGTGATGAATATCATCGCACGTATTATCCGCGTCGACGGCATGGCAAGCACGCGCCAGTGTGAAGCTCCCAACGTCTTGGGTATAATCTCGGAAAACACGAGGATAAGCAACGTGAGCACTGCCGATATAACCCCGAACCATGCCTCGCCGAACACCTTTACCGATTCCGAGCCTACGCCGGCAGCACCGATGGTGTGTGCCACGGTGTTGAGAGTGAGGATTGCGGCGACAGGGCGGTCTACGTTCGTCTTGTATTCCATCATCAGCGAGGCCGCCGCAGCCCCCTGCTTCTCTTTCATCGAGATGAATGATACGGGCGTTGAAAGCAATACTGCTTCGAGTACGGAGCACATGAAGGATACAGCCAGTGCCCCGGACAGATACAATAAGATAAGTGTCATTGCGTCTTCAGTGTCATTTATCGTTTTGTGTGCAAATATAGGCATTTCTCACGGCAGTCATATACAAGCATTGCCGTTTTTTAGTTATTTTATGAAGACAATCCTGCCGGCCGCCGCCAAACAGCCTTCTGCCAGGCAGCAAGGCCCGCCTTACATACCTCATTGCACCCCCCTATAACGCTTTCACAGGCCGTAAAGCATAAAAAGCCCTCTTTTATTTTGCTCTTTGTCCTATTTAGACTAACTTTGCAGGACGTTAAGAATATAAACGTTTATACATATATGGCTTTAAAATGTGGTATTGTGGGACTGCCCAACGTGGGCAAGTCCACGCTTTTCAATTGCCTGTCGAGCGCCAAGGCGCAGGCAGCTAACTTCCCGTTCTGTACTATCGAGCCTAACGTGGGCGTCATCACCGTGCCCGACGAGCGCCTCACAAAGCTCGCAGAGATAGTGCATCCGGGACGCATCGTGCCCGCAACGTGCGAGATTGTGGACATCGCCGGACTCGTGAAAGGTGCTTCGAAGGGCGAGGGACTGGGCAACAAGTTTCTCGGAAACATACGCGAGACTGACGCCATAATACACGTTCTGCGCTGCTTCGACGACGATAACATCACCCATGTGGACGGGACTATCGACCCGATACGCGACAAGGAGATCATCGACACCGAGCTGCAGCTGAAGGATCTCGAGACCATCGAGGCGCGGCTGCAGAAGCAAGCCAAGGTGGCCGCCGTGGGAAACAACAAGGAAGCGAAGATAGAGGTGGGCGTGCTCGAGGCCTACAAGGCCGCACTGGAACAGGGAAAGAACGCCCGCACGGTGGAGTTCGACAGCAAGGACGAGATAGAGGCCGCGCGAAACCTGTTCCTGCTCACGTCGAAACCCGTGCTCTACGTGTGCAACGTGGACGAGACGGCCGCCAAAACAGGTAACGATTACAGCCGCCGCGTCGAGGAGATAGCCCGCGAGGAGGGCGCCGAGGTGCTCGTGATAGCCGGAAAGACGGAGGAAGACATAGCCTCGCTCGAGACCTACGAGGACAAGCAGATGTTTCTCGACGAGCTCGGACTGGAGGAGAGCGGCGTGAACAGACTGATAAAGAAGGCCTACTCGCTGCTCAATCTCGAGACATTCATCACCGCCGGAGAGATGGAGGTGAAGGCATGGACATACCGCAAGGGCTGGAAGGCTCCGCAGTGTGCCGGCGTGATACACACCGACTTCGAGAAAGGATTTATCCGCGCAGAGGTCATCAAGTATGACGACTATATCCAATACGGCTCCGAGGCCGCCGTGCGCGAGGCCGGCAAGCTGGGCATCGAGGGCAAGGAATACGTCGTACAGGACGGCGACATCATGCACTTCAGGTTTAATGTATAACCACATGCCGGGCGGTTGCCGCCCGGTTTAACTCCCGTCAAGAATCATGAACATACTCAACTACATCGTCTGGAACCCCGACCTCACCGCCTTCCTCGGCATCCGCTGGTACTCTCTGTGCTGGCTCGTCGGACTGCTGCTGGCCTATCTGATAGTGAAGCGGCTCTACAAGGAACAGAACATCAAGGAGGAGCTCTTCGAACCGCTCTTCTTCTACTGCTTCATAGGCATCCTCGCCGGGGCCCGTCTGGGCCACTGCCTGTTCTATCAGCCCGACTATTTCCTCACATCGTGGAGCCACGTGGTGGAGATGCTCCTGCCGATACACTTCCTGC
The DNA here is from genome assembly GCA_905216025.1 of uncultured bacterium. GTDB lineage: Bacteria > Bacteroidota > Bacteroidia > Bacteroidales > Bacteroidaceae > Prevotella. Next base: position 73,413 of record CAJMSE010000007.1, read on the forward strand.
CAGACGGCGGATGGCGCTTCACCGGCTATGAGGGACTGGCCAGCCACGGCGGAACGCTCGGACTGATGATAGCCCTCTGGCTCTATGTGAAGAAGACGGGAATCAGGCTCTGGACCGTGCTCGACAACATAGCGATTGCCACGCCCGCGACGGCCTGCTTCATAAGGCTGGGCAACCTCATGAACTCTGAGATAATAGGAAAGATCACCGACGTGCCGTGGGCGTTCATCTTCGAGCGCGTCGACACCATGCCGCGCCACCCGGGACAGCTCTACGAGGCCATCGCCTACGCCCTGCTGCTCTTCATCGGCTGGGCGCTGTACCGCAAATACCCGCAAAAGGTGGGCACGGGATTCTTCTTCGGACTCTGCCTTACGTATATCTTCACCGCCCGTTTCTTCATCGAGTACACCAAAGACATACAGGAAGCGTTCGAGGCCGGCATGCTCCTCAACATGGGGCAGCTGCTCAGCATACCGTTCGTGGCGCTCGGCGTGGTGTGCATGGTGAGGAGTAAGGCAAGAAAAAAATGACTGACGGCAACATAAAACAAGAAAAACTATGGACCGGCGAGTACTGCAAGGTGATGGCGGCGAACTTCATGCTGTTCTTCGCCTTCTACCTGCTGACCCCTCTCCTGCCGATATATCTCGACTCGCAGTTCAACGCCGACAAGGACCTGATAGGCATCGTGCTGTCAGGATACGTCGTCGCGGCACTGGTGATAAGGCCTTTCAGCGGGTTCGTCGTAGACACGTTCAACCGCAAGAAGGTGCTGATGACGTGCTTCTTCGCCTTCTTCGTGTGCTTCGCTGGCTACATCGGAGCCGGCACGATACTGATGTTCGCCATCGTCCGCACCATCCACGGACTGCCGTTCGGCGCCACCACCGTGGCAAACTCCACCGTGGCCATAGACGTGCTGCCGTCGTCGCGGCGCAATGAGGGCACGGGATACTACGGCCTGAGCAACAACCTGGCCATGGCGATAGCCCCCTCGGCGGGTATATGGATATATCACGCCACGGGAAACTTCTCGCTGCTGTTCTGGATTTCGCTTGCCGTGGCGTTCATGGGATTCTGCTGCGCATCGGCCGTAAAGCTGCGGCCGCGCGAGCCGGTGAAGGGAAAGCCGCGCCTCAGCCTCGACCGCTTCTTCCTGACGCGTGCCTGGCTCATGGCGATAAACATCATGCTGTTCGGCCTCTGCTGGGGCGTGATGAGCAACTACGTGGCCCTCTACGGCCAGCAGAAGCTCGGGATAACCGACGGCACGGGCCTCTTCTTCGCCCTCCTGTCCATCGGTCTGTTCACGTCGAGGCTCCGCGGAGCCAAGGCCCTGCGCGAGGGAAGGCTGACGCAAATTGCCTTGAGCGGCTCATTAGTGAGCTGCGTGGGATATACCCTCTTTGCCCTCGCCCCGGGAGAGTGGGCCTACTACGGCGCGGCACTGGCCATCGGACTGGGCAACGGCCGCATGTTCCCGGCATTCCTAAACATGTTCATCACCGTGGCGCGCAACGACCAGCGCGGCACGGCAAACTCCTCGATACTCACGTCGTGGGATACCGGCATGGGACTGGGCATCCTGATAGGCGGCATTACGATAGAGTATCTCGGCTTCTCGGCAGCCTTCTGGATTACGGCGCTGTCGCAGACGGCAGGCGCAATGCTGCTCTTCTTATTCACGCGGCAGTTCTACGACAGTAGAAAGCTGCACGACTGACGTCGTAATTCTAAATTATGAATTATAAATTATAAATTCGTAATTCAATAATTCCTCATCGGCCGACCGATTCATAATTCATAATTCCTAATTCATAATTGATTATCAAATAGCTGTTATCGTTTATTCCGCTAACCGACGGCAAACCGTGCGGTGCTTATTTAATAATTTTGCAGCGGAAAAAGAGATATAAGACAACTATCAGACAATCATTATGGACACACCTATCATTACATGGAGCATCGTCGTCGGACTGCTATCGGCATTCATGGCGATAAAGACATTCAGAGACATCAACAGCCGCGGAGGACACCGCCACCGCCTGTTCGAAATCGGCAGCGAGCGCGACGAGTTCTACGTGCCCGGAGATGCCATCAAAGCAGAAGACTATGAAGACGAGGATTTCTGACCGCGCGGCGGCCACGGAGCAGCCCGCAGCGTCCGAGACAGACGCCGGACGCCGCCCCTCGGCACGCGAGGCATGCCTCTTCCTCGCTGCCTACTCCGCCCGGCTGCTCGGCTGCGGAGCCACGTGCATAAGGCTCGAGAAGAACGTGGGGCGCATGGCGGCGGCCTTCGGCAAGGAGGCCGAGATAACGATAATGCCCCGGCACGTGCACATCACCGTGAATGAACGCGGAAGCGACAGCACCTTCACCTCGTCGGCAACGGTGGCTCCGGCGGCGATAAACTTCAACATGAACACCCGCCTGAGCGAACTCAGCTGGGAGGTGGCCGACACCGGCATCAGCTTCGAGGCCACGAAGGAACGCTTTGAGGACATCGCCGCCACCGCGCAGGAAAACAGATACGCCGTGCTCGCACTCGTCACGCTGGCCAACGCCGCCTTCTGCCGCCTGTTCGGGGGAGACGCCGCGGCGATGGCCGTCGTCGCAGCAGCCACACTCGCCGGCTTCATGCTGAAGCAGGAGCTGCTCGCCCGCAAGGCCGACGCCCGCATGGTGACGATGCTCTGCGCCTTCGTATCGTCCGTGCTCGGGGCCACGGCCGTGCTCTTCGGCCTCGGAGACACGCCGCTGACGGCCATGGGCACAAGCGTGCTCTACCTCGTGCCGGGCATCCCGTTCCTCAACTCTTTCAGCGACATGCTCTGCCGCCACTACATCTGCGCCTTCTGCCGCTTTGCAGACGCCACCGTACTCACCTGCTGCCTGTCTGCCGGGCTATGCGCCGGCATGCTGATGATGGGCGTGGGAATGTTCTGAACAAAACCATCACTACAATGTTACAGATATTTCAAGATGCATTGTTCGCGGCGATAGCAGCTATCGGATTTGCCGCGATAAGCACCCCGCCACGCCGGGCATACCTGCTCTGCGCCATGATAGCCGCCGCAGGCCACTCGGCACGCTTCGTGCTGATGGCCGACGGCCTCACCCGGATGCACATCATCCCCGCCACGCTCGCGGCGGCGTTCATCACCGGCACGCTCGCCGTGTTCCTCTCGCCCACCATCAAGACGCCGGCAGAGACATGCCTCTTCCCCGCCCTGCTGCCGATGGTGCCGGGAATATACGCCTACAAATCGTTCGGCGGCCTCGCCCTGTGCGTCATGGCCGGCAGCGAGAGCGGCTTCATGCACGGCTTCCACCTCTTCGCGGCCAACGGCCTGACGTGCGGCCTCATACTGCTCTGCATGGTGTCAGGGGCCACCGCACCGGTTTTTCTGTTCAAGAAAATATCTTTTCAGGCCACAAGATAATAAAAATGACTATCTTTGCAACAAGATACACACATACGACAATGGAACTGAGACAACTGAGATACTTCTGCAAGGTTGCCGAGACACTTAACTTCTCCGAGGCCGCAAAGGCCCTGTTCATCACCCAGAGCACGCTCTCACAGCAGGTGAAGCAGCTCGAGCAGGAGCTGGGCACGCAGCTGCTCCAGCGCAGCAGCCACAACGTGACGCTCACCGAGGCCGGCAGCCAGCTGCTGCCCTACGCCCGCCACACCCTCCGCGACGCCGAGATGTGCGTGTCGAAGATTAACGACCTGAAGGAGCTGCTCACCGGAACGCTCAACATCGGGGTCACCTACTCGTTCAGCCCGATACTCACCGAGACGCTCTTCTCCTTCATGAAGCTCTACCCCAAGGTGAAGCTCAACATCTTCTACAAGCCCATGGCCGAGCTCATGGACCTGCTGCGGAGCCGCGATGTCGACTTCGTGCTCGCCTTCAAGCCGTCGCAGCCGGTGGAAGGGGTCGAGTCGCACATCCTGTTCCAAAACTGCCTGTCGGCCATCGTCGGCACCGGCCACCCCCTGGCGGAAAGGGAGAGCGTCACGCCCGAAGACCTCGCAAGATACGACCTCGCCCTACCCTCTCAGGGCCTGCAGGCCCGCAATGCTTTCGAGCAGACCTTGATGTGCCGCAACCACAACTTCCGCATAAGGGTGGAGCTCAACGAGGTGAACATCCTACTGAAACTGATACGCCAGAACCGCCTCGTCTCGGTGCTCGCCGAAGCCACCATCCACAACGAGACGGGCATCAAGGCCATACCCCTCGACATCCCCGACAACCAGATGGAAGGCTGCGTGCATACCCTTCGTGACAACTACCGCAAGCGCTCCATGCAGGAGTTCATCAAGCTGCTAAGCGAGTCGCTCGCAGTGAAGGAACGGCAGAACGCCTGGATTTAGACAGAGAAAGAATAGTGAAGAGGACGGACGTAATAAACAAGCACTAAGAAAAAAATGGGTATTATGCTAAGCGAAGTTTAAGCAAACTAAAGTTATTAAGCGAACTTCACTATATTTTCATTGTATCATTTATCTGATAATACGATATATGACAAACAATAATAAACGACCATCTCAATATGAATATGAAACGGCAGTAAATGAAATTAAAGCAAAGCATCAAGATATAAACGGTTTGTTAAAACCGGATGTTCATGCCATAGAACCGGAAAATATCTTAACTGCATATCCATAATCTGATTATATGTAAATCCACAACATGCAGTTAAAATACTTTCCAATCATCAATAAAATCAGTTTATTTTCAATATCCTCTTTCTCACACAGTTCTTCCTGCTTGTCATAGCTGTCCGTTTCTTTACCACATCTTATTTCAAGATTGCTTTCTTGATAATTCTTTTCCATGATTTTATTTGTTTATAATGTTATAAATCCTCGCCATCCGACTTGTTATATCCATTTTCATAAAACATGATAATATTATATTTACCATATCTTTCATCTATCATAAACCATACAAAACGGTTATATGGATTGTCATCCGCTTTCTCTGACAACTGGAAAAAGCTTGCCTCATATCTTTTATTATGAACCGTTATTTCATAACTTATATCCTCATCATCAGGTATCAGATAGTCATCCAAAGATGATTTTGCATACCTTTTGTTTTTATCAAACTGCCGGCAAAGATCATTGAAACATATCTTTATATTTGTTACATTTGTAGGAGAAGCATCAATCAACGCTATACGCCATACCTTATTATTATTTGTCTGAACATCTATAAATACATCTTTACCGTTAAATTCTCCTTCCAACTTGTCATAAGTTGCATTATACTTATAACCCTTAGCTTTCAATTTCTGTATCATTTCCTGCTTACTGCCATCCACAGGAATACCAAGAAACTTTGTTACATCATTCTGTGCCTGCACGGCAACGGAAAGAATTACAAACAACACAATAGATAATACATTTTTCATAATCATCAATCAAGCTCTCCAGACCATATAGAAGCACTTTAAATTATACATCAAAAGAGCGTGGTCTGCTATGAACCACATCCTAAAGTGCAGGCCCTGAGAAAACCTTAATCAAAAGATATGATATAACAGCCCACGCTATAACGTGGGAACTGTCATGTCAACTCTTGTTGATTAGTTGTAAAGTTTCTCAGGCTTTGCACTTACAAGACGAGGACATAACGCTCCTTGTTCCTTAAAAATCGCAGTCAAGATAACCCGAACTGCGCCACAAAGATAACAAAAATAATATGTAACGACCAAACATTTATATATTAAAATTATTTTTTCAATCATCTATATATGTATATGTTTCATTATATCTTTCTTCTGTATTTCACTTTTTTATCGTATCTTTGCAACGGAAACAGACATTCCTATAATAATGTCCACATCATATCAAGCACGTCCTTTCATAAAGTGGGTTGGGGGAAAAGGCCAACTTCTTTCTCAACTCGAAAAAGCTTTGCCTGTAGAACTCGGTGACGAGAGTTTTACTTACGTAGAACCGTTTGTCGGGGGCGGGGCCATGCTTTTCTTTATGTTGCAGAAGTACCCCAATATAAGGTATGCCGTCATAAACGACATAAACAAGAATCTTACCGATGCCTATACGGTGGTTAAAGAACATCCTGAAGAGTTTGTGTTGCGGTTGAAACATTTGGAGAAGGAATACAAAACGCTTTTGTGTGAAGATGCAAGAAAGGATTTTTTTCTGCTGATGCGAAAGCACTTTAATGAGGATAATGTTTCTAAAGTTGATAAGACGGCTTTGTTGGTATTTCTCAACAAGACATGTTTCAACGGTCTGTATCGCGAAAACTCAAAAGGAAAATTCAATGTGCCGTTCGGAAAATACGCCAATCCCACGATATGCAATGAAGATGTTATTTATGCAGACAGCGAACTGATGAACCGATGCGATGTAAGAATACTGAACGGTGAGTTCACTCAGACTGCCGATTTTGTTGACGAACACTATTTGTCATTTTTCTATTTTGATCCCCCTTACCGTCCGCTAAGTTCGACATCAAGTTTCAACTCGTATGTAAAAGAAGCCTTTGATGATGACAAACAGCGTGAACTTGCTGATTTTTGTCGTATGATTTCTGGAAAAGAGAATTGTAGGTGGATGCTGAGCAATTCCGATTGCTCGGCCAAGAATCCGCAGGATATGTTTTTTGAAGATTTATACGAAGGATTCGACATCCAACGGGTACATGCCTCGCGTTCTGTCAACGCAGTGGCAAGCAAGCGCGGAAAACTTACGGAACTTCTCATCAGAAATTATAAACAGTCAACTAACAATATCGCCATACAAACTGCAATATAATCATTATGAATAAGCATACGGAAGAGCAATTCAATACATTTATGTCACAACTATCTGAGACGAATGCTACTTTAAGCTTTTGGACAAATTTTGAGAAGATAAAAGAAAACGTGGCAAGTATTGAAATAAAGCTGAACACACTAAACTATCTTATAGGAAAGCAAGACCTTGAAACGGCTGTTACAGAACTATGGAATACCGATAAAAGCGTTTTCAGTGTACTGCTGATTCTCATAGCGTGCCGTAAACGTGATAAGAAAATAGTTATCAATACAGACGGTGAATTTGTTAGACTTGAAAGCTATCTGACAACATTGAACGGCGTGATTGAATTCATAAAAGAAACCGGTCTTGCTGAAATCTTCCAAAACAAGAACATAAAGAGCCTTGTGGATTATGTCTTCGGGGTGGAAGTCGGATTGGATTCGAATGCGCGCAAGAACCGAAGCGGAGATGCGATGGAAGATACAGTTGAGCTAATCATAAATAATGTAGGACTTAAGTATCGAAAAGAAGTTGTTTCAAGAGAATGGCCTGAAATAACAAACGCATTAGGTACAGATGAGAAACGGTTTGATTTTGTCATCTATACTGACAATAAAACTTATTTGATGGAAGTGAATTTTTATAGCGGGGGCGGAAGTAAGTTGAACGAAACAGCACGTTCTTTTACCGAGATAGGTCCGAAAATCAATGCTATAAACGGATTTGAATTTGTTTGGGTAACAGACGGGAAAGGATGGGAAAAAGCAAAAAACAAACTTCAAGAAGCATATTATACAATCCCTTCTGTATATAATTTAACAACACTCAAAGAGTTTTTGGAACGATTAAAATCGGATGTCTAAGATTATTCCTTTCTTCAAATCAACCGATAGAGCCTTTACTCTGCTTCATGGTGATAGCCTTGAATTGTTACCGCAGTTCAAGTTCCATTTCGACATGATATTTGCCGACCCTCCATATTTTCTCTCCAACGGCGGCATCAGCATGCAGAGTGGAAAAATAGTTTGTGTCGATAAAGGCGAATGGGATAAAGGCAAAAGCCCTGCCGATATAAACGATTTCAACAACAGATGGATATCACAATGCCGCGACAAACTGAAAGAGAACGGAACAATATGGATCAGCGGCACGTATCATAATATTTTTTCTGTAGCCAATGCTCTGACAGAGCTTGGATTCAAGATACTCAACGTTGTTACATGGGCAAAGACCAATCCTCCGCCAAACATCTCATGCCGCTACTTTACATATAGCACCGAATTTATTATTTGGGCACGCAAGTCACAGAAGCGTCCTCATTATTTCAATTACGAACTGATGAAGGAATTGAACGAAGGAAAACAGATGACAGACGTATGGCGTTTGCCTGCTATTGCGCCATGGGAAAAATCATGTGGAAAACATCCCACACAGAAGCCTTTGACCTTGCTTGTCCGTCTCATATTAGCTTCCACCCGGCCGGATGCTTGGATATTAGATCCTTTCACCGGCTCCTCCACCACCGGTATTGCCGCAAACCTCACAGGCAGACGTTTTCTCGGTATCGACAAGGAAAGGGAATTTGTGGAACTAAGCCGTAACAGAAAACTGGAAATAGAGGATAACAGCAAATATCTGCTATACCGCTCAAAAATAAAGGACTTGAATAATCCTGTATTTAAGGATATGGGAGATAAAGTCTGTGAAGATTATTGCCTTGATTTGCCATTTTAAAACATAAGTATATTTTAAGAACATTACTAATGCCTCCCACCTATTTCTACTTTTATCCCCCTGCCCAACATTGCATCCATACGTCCGTTATTACTATACATTCAGGTATACGCAGCGGCTCAGCACCTGAACTTTTCCTATCGGATACCCGCAGATAGTATTCCACAGGCGGACACCGCTGTGCTTCCCGGAGCTGTACGGGCAACTAATCTTCCCGCTATAACTTTCCCTTCCATTCATCCTACTCTTCTTACGAATCATAGCAGAATTCAAATATTAACGTGAGTTCGATGAAAATTAACTAATTTAAAAATTGGTGATTAGCGATAAAAGTACTAAATTTATAATGCTGAATTACAAACAAAGAATGCGTTTCTGCAAGCTGTCAAAAACTTTTTGAGGGTTAAGAAAAGCGTTTTTGAGAACTGAAGAAGTGGCAGTAGACAACGGAACACTACACAGAAGTAAAACGGCACGACTGTCGGAAACAACGGAACAGACAACAACAAATAAAGGGAAATAGAGGGATTTTACGGTAAATTCCCTCTATTTTCTTTTCGTTTGACAAAAAAAATCGTATATTTGCAGCCTAACGGTCAATTGTCAGTAATATGATAGAGAAGGTTCCGGAATTAAGAAAGAAAGACATGCAGGAAGCGGTAAAGCTCCTTGCAGACCAGAAGATGATGCCGCTACTGCGGAAAATAAACGACGAGTATGCCTATTGGGACAAGGTAAAGTATCTCGCGCCCGACGGAACAGACGGCAAGGTGCTGTGGCAGACGGTGAAACTGCAACGCATACTGAATGCAAAGACCGTCACGTTCGGCAGATATGTGTTCCGGTTTACAGTGACAGAGAGAATGCTTGTGCTGCTACACGAGTTCGACATGAACATGGGCGGAAACCTCGGCACGCAGAACCTGATACCCGAAGACGACAGAAACTTCTATCTCGTAAGTTCCATTATGGAGGAGGCTATTGCGTCGAGCCGTATGGAAGGAGCGTCGACGACACGCAAAGTGGCCAAAGAAATGCTGAGAAAGCAGCAGCGCCCGAAAGACAAGGGACAGCAGATGATAGTGAACAATTACTCCACAATACGCTATCTTGCAGAGCACAGACAAGACGAATTCTCCGTGAAAAAGCTTCTCGACATACACAGACTTATATCGTCAAAGACGCTTGAGAAACCCGAAGAGGAAGGCAATATAAGGCAAGACGACAACGTTGTGGTGATTAACGATATCACGGGAGACATCGTCCACGTGCCACCACAGCACGATGAGGTGGAGCAACTGCTTGAAGAGCTATGCCATTTTGCAAACAACGACGACCCCGACGATTTCATACACCCGATAATCAAGGGTATAATAATACACTTCATGCTTGCCTTCATCCATCCGTTTTCAGACGGAAACGGGCGCACGGCAAGGTCGCTCGTCTATTGGTATCTCATAAAAAAAGGCTACTGGCTCACGGAATATCTGTCTATATCGAGGATTATATATAAGAACAAGAATCGATATGAAAAGACTTTCCTCTATACAGAGAACGACAACTACGACCTGTCGTATTTCATACTCTTCAATCTCGTGACGATGAAGAAGGCCTATGAAGAACTGAAATCATATCTGCAACGGAAGATAAGCGAACGAAACAGCATCACGACATTCACGCAGATAGAAGGAATAAGCCTGCGACAGTCGTATATAGTAAACATCATCAAGGACAAACCGGACAGCATCATCACGGTAAAGGAGATAGCAACGCGGTTTTCCATCACCGAGAAGACAGCGAGAACAGACCTCAGAAATCTTGTGAAACGCGGACTGATGGAGGAGCGACCGCTGAACAACAGGACGATAGGATATATCCGTTCGGATGGTTTCTACAATATAATAGAACATAAATAGAAAGGAAAATAGAGGGAATTTACGGTAAATTCCCTCTATTTTCCTTTCTGTTTATTATGTCTTCCGTCGGTACATGAACCACTGCGGACAGCCTGTGGCGGGTCATTTACCGCTCACTATCTTCTTTATCTCATTCAGTTTGTTGAGTGCCTCCACGGGCGTGAGGTTGTTGATGTCGAGTCCGAGAATCTCGTCGCGTATCTGGCAGAGCACCGGGTCGTCAAGCTTGAAGAAGCTGAGCTGCATGCCCTCGCGGCTGCCGGCAATGGCGTCGGTAGGCTTTCCGGCCGTGCCCACCTGGGCATTGTCGGCCTCTAACTGACTGAGAATGACGTTGGCACGCTTGACGATGCTCTTCGGCATGCCCGCAATGTCGGCCACGTGTATACCGAACGAATGCTCCGAACCGCCGCGGGCGAGCTTGCGGAGAAATATCACCTTGCCGCCGGCCTCGCGCACGCTCACGTTATAGTTCTTGATGCGCGGGAAATTCTTTTCCATCTCGTTCAGTTCGTGGTAGTGAGTGGCAAAGAGCATGCGAGCACGGGCACGCGGATTCTCGTGCATATACTCGACGATTGCCCACGCGATGCTTATTCCGTCGTACGTGCTCGTGCCACGGCCGAGCTCGTCGAAGAGCACGAGAGAGCGCGGACTGACGTTGTTGAGGATGTTGGCGGCCTCCGTCATCTCGACCATGAACGTCGACTCGCCGAGCGATATGTTGTCCGAAGCCCCCACCCTGGTGAATATTTTGTCTACCATGCCTATGCGCGCACTCTCCGCCGGCACGAAGCATCCCACCTGGGCGAGCAGCACTATCAGGGCCGTCTGGCGCAGCAGGGCCGACTTTCCGGCCATGTTCGGACCCGTGATGATCATTATCTGCTGCCTGTCGCCGTCGAGAAGGATGTCGTTGGGCACGAAACTCTCGCCCGGAGGCAGCTGCTTCTCTATCACGGGGTGGCGTCCCTGGCGTATGTCTATTATGTCGGTAGAGTCTATCTGCGGCCTTATGTATCCGTTTTCCTCCGATGTCTTCGCGAACGAGAGCAGGCAGTCGAGGCGCGCCACGAGATTGGCGTTTATCTGTATCTGGGGTATGAACTCCTGCATAGACATTATCAGTTCGGAGAAGAGCCGCGCCTCAAGCGACAATATGCGGTCTTCGGCACCGAGAATCTTCTCTTCATACTCCTTCAGCTCCTGCGTGATGTAGCGCTCGGCATTGGCCAGCGTCTGCTTGCGCACCCATCCTTCCGGCACGCGCTCCTTGTGGGTGTTGCGCACTTCGAGGTAGTAGCCGAACACGTTGTTATATCCTATCTTCAGGCTCGATATGCCGGTGGCCTCCGTCTCGCGCTCCTGTATCTTCAGCAGGTAGTCCTTTCCGCTGTATGCGATGCTGCGCAGCTCGTCGAGCTCGCTGTTGACGCCGCTCCGGATGACGCCTCCCTTGCCCACGAGCTGCGGCGCGTCCGGCTCGATCTCGCGCTCGATCCTGTCTCGCAGCGACTCGCAGAGGTTGAGCTGCTCCCCTACCCGCTTCAGGCTCTCGTTGCCGGCGCTCAGGCATGCGGCCTTCACCGGCTGCAGGGCCTGCAGCGCTATCTTCAGCTGTACCACCTCGCGGGGCGACACCCGGCCAACGGCCACCTTCGACATGATGCGCTCGAGGTCGCCCATGCGGTGCAGCTGCTCGTCTACGCAGCGGCGGAATTCGGGCTCGCGGAAGAAACAGTCTACCGCGTCGAGGCGCTCACGCACTGGCTTCTCGTCCTTCAGCGGGAAGAGCAGCCAGCGCCGCATCATGCGGCTGCCCATCGGCGACACCGTCTTGTCTATCACGTCGAGCAGCGACGAGCCGTCTTCCTGCATCGGCTGGAGCAGTTCGAGGCTGCGGATGGTGAACTTGTCGAGCCGCACATAGCGCTCCTCCTCTATCCGCGCTATGGCGGTGATGTGACCTATCTGGGTGTGCTGCGTCATCTCGAGATACTGGAGGATGGCTCCCGCGGCAATGACGCCACTCTCGAGATGGTCTACGCCGAAGCCCTTGAGGTTCTTGACGCCGAAATGGCGCAGCAGTTTCTGCCGCGCGCTCTGGTCCGTGAACACCCAGTCGTCGAGCTCGAAGGTGAAGAAACGGTTGCTGAAGTAGTGTTCGAAGTCCTTTTTACGTCCGCGGTCGAAAAGCACTTCCTTCGGCGAGAAGTTCCCGAGAAGTTTCTCCACGTAGTCGTAAGTGCCCTGTCCGGTGAGAAACTCTCCCGTGGAGATATCGAGAAAGGCCACGCCGCATGCCGCCTTGCCGAAGTGTATGGCGGCAAGGAAGTTGTTTTCCTTATAGTTAAGCACGTTGTCGGCCATGGCGACGCCCGGCGTGACGAGCTCGGTGATGCCGCGCTTGACGAGTTTTTTCGTCAGTTTCGGGTCTTCCAGCTGGTCGCAGATGGCCACGCGCTTGCCCGCACGGACCAGTTTCGGCAGGTACGTGTCGAGGGCATGGTGCGGAAATCCGGCCATCTCGGTGCCGCCGTTGCTACGCCGCGTGAGCGTGATGCCGAGTATCTGTGATGCCGTGACGGCGTCCTCGCAGTATGTTTCGTAGAAATCGCCGCAACGGAAGAGCAGTACTGCATCGGGATGCTTCGCCTTAAGGTCGAAAAACTGCTTCATCATCGGGGTCAATTCCTTATCTTTCTTAGTCATAAAAACCTCTGTATTTTAGATGCAAAGATACGGCAAAAGGAGTTAAAAACAAAATATAAAGGGGCTTTTTCCCCCTTAACTGCACCCTCTGCAAGCCGCTGCCGTGCCTGCCGCAGGCCAACAAAACAACCCGTTTATTTTGTTATTATTCGCGTTTTAGTTATCTTTGCACCTTAATAATAAGGTGAAAGAAAACAATATAAGCATAACAATGGAATACAATTTCAGGGAAATAGAGAAGAAATGGCAGCAGAGATGGGTGGAGCAAGGCACCTACAAAGTGGCCGAAGACAAGGACAAGGAGAAATTCTACGTGCTCAACATGTTCCCCTACCCCTCGGGAGCAGGACTTCATGTGGGCCATCCGCTCGGATACATAGCGTCTGACATCTATGCACGCTACAAGCGCCTGAAGGGCTTTAACGTGCTCAACCCGATGGGATACGATGCCTACGGACTGCCCGCGGAGCAGTATGCCATACAGACCGGACAGCATCCGGCCGTGACAACGGAAACCAATATCAAGCGCTACCGCGAGCAGCTCGACAAGATAGGGTTCTCGTTCGACTGGAGCAGGGAAATCCGCACCTGCGACCCTGAATACTACCACTGGACCCAGTGGGCATTCCAAAAGATGTTCAACAGCTACTACTGCAACGACAGCGGTAAGGCGCGGCCCATCCAGGAGCTCATCGACGCCTTCCCGAAGTACGGCAGCGAGGGCCTGAACGCCGCATGCTCCGAAGAGCTGCGCTTCACCGCCGAAGAGTGGAACGCCATGAGCGAGAAAGAGCAGCAGGAGGTACTGATGAACTACCGCATAGCCTATCTGGGCGAGACGATGGTCAACTGGTGTCCGCAATTAGGCACTGTGCTGGCCAACGACGAGGTCGTCGACGGCGTGTCGGAGCGCGGCGGCTATCCCGTGGTGCAGAAGAAGATGCGCCAGTGGTGCCTGCGCGTGTCGGCATACGCACAGCGTCTGCTCGACGGACTGGACAATATAGACTGGACCGACTCGCTGAAAGAGACGCAGAAGAACTGGATAGGACGTTCCGAAGGTACGGAGATGTGGTTTAATATTGCAGCCCCCGAAGGACAAAGCGAGGACGGTTTCACCATCTTCACCACCCGCGCCGACACCATTTTCGGCGTCACGTTCATGGTGCTTGCCCCTGAGAGTGAACTCGTTGACCGCCTGACGACGCCTGAACAGCGCGCCGCAGTGGACGAATATATAGCTTATGTGAAGAAGCGCACCGAGCGCGACCGCATCAGCGACCACCGCGTGACGGGCGTGTTCTCAGGCTCATACGCCATCAACCCCTTCACGGGAGACAAGATTCCGGTATGGATATCGGAGTATGTGCTTGCCGGATACGGCACGGGCGCCATCATGGCAGTGCCTGCGCACGACTCGCGCGACTATGCTTTCGCAAAGCATTTCGGCCTGCCCATCATCCCGTTGATAGAGGGTGCCGACGTCAGCGAGCAGAGTTTTGATGCCAAAGAGGGTATAGTTATTAACTCACCGGCATCCTCTTCATCCCCCCTTGGGGGGAGTGAGGGGGGCTTCTCCCTCAACGGCCTTACCGTCAAGGAGGCCGTCGCCGCCACGAAGAAGTATGTCACCGAGCACGGCATCGGCCGCGTGAAGGTCAACTACCGCCTGCGCGACGCCATATTCTCGCGTCAGCGCTACTGGGGCGAACCGTTCCCAGTATACTATAAGGACGGCATGCCCTACATGATACCCGAAGAGTGCCTGCCGCTCGAACTGCCCGAGGTGGCCAAGTTCCTGCCCACGGAGACGGGAGAGCCGCCGCTCGGCCACGCCACACGGTGGGCATGGGACACGAAAGAGAATAGGGTGGTGGACAACTCGCTCATCGACGGCATCACCGTCTTCCCGCTCGAGCTCAACACCATGCCCGGATTCGCAGGCTCGTCGGCATACTATCTGCGCTATATGGACCCGCACAACGGCGAGGCTCTCGTCGGAAAGGAAGCCGACGGATACTGGAAGAACGTCGACCTGTACGTCGGCGGCACGGAGCACGCCACCGGACACCTTATCTATTCACGCTTCTGGAACAAGTTTCTGTTCGACTGCGGATACTCCTGCAAGGAGGAACCGTTTGAGAAACTCGTCAACCAGGGTATGATACAGGGCCGCAGCAACTTCGTATATAGAATCAATAGGCAGGCCCATGATGAGGGGGGCTCACCCGTTTTCGTCTCATTAGGTCTCAAAGACCAGTACGACACCACGCCGATACACGTCGACGTGAACATCGTCAGCGGCGACGTACTCGACATTGAGGCGTTCAAGGCATGGCGGCCGGAATATAACGATGCCGAGTTCATCCTCGAAGACGGCAAGTATGTGTGCGGCTGGGCCGTGGAGAAGATGTCCAAGTCGATGTATAACGTGGTCAATCCGGACATGATTGTCGAGAAGTACGGCGCCGATACGCTGCGTCTCTACGAGATGTTCCTCGGCCCGGTAGAGCAGAGCAAGCCGTGGGATACCAACGGAATAGACGGCTGCCACCGCTTCCTCAAGAAGTTCTGGGGCCTGTTCTATGCCAAGGGAGCCGACACGATAGACTTCAACGACGAGCCGGCAACGCCCGAGCAGCTCAAGTCCGTGCACAAACTGATAAAGAAAGTGACGCAGGACATCGAGCATTTCAGCTACAACACGAGCATCTCGGCCTTCATGATATGCGTCAACGAACTGTCGCAGCTCAAGTGCCGCAACCGCAGCCTCATGCAGAGCCTTGCCGTTCTGATAGCCCCGTTCGCTCCGCACATAGCCGAAGAGCTGTGGAGCGCCCTCGGAGGAGAGGGCAGCGTGTGCGACGCAAGCTGGCCGGAATACGACGAGAAGTATCTCGTGGAGACGTCGGTGAAGCTCGGCGTGGCCTTCAACGGCAAGTGCCGCTTCGACATGGAGTTCGCGGCCGATGCCGACAATAAGACCATCGAGGCCGCAGTGCTCGCCGACGGACGCTCTGCCAAGTACATGGAAGGCAAGCAGGTGATGAAGGTCATCGTCGTTCCGAAGCGTATGGTGAATGTAGTCATCAAGTAATGGCATGAAGATAGTATTTGCAACGAACAACAGTCATAAGCTCGCCGAGATACGGAGCATTCTCGGCGAGTCTTTCGAGATACTCTCGCTTAAAGACATCGGCTGCGACGCCGACATCCCAGAGACGGGCAAGACACTTGAGGAGAACGCCATGCAGAAGGCCTCATACATCTTCAGCCGCTACGGAATGAGCGTCTTTGCCGACGATACGGGTCTTGAGGTGGATGCCCTCAGCGGTGCGCCGGGAGTGTACAGCGCGCGCTATGCGGGCGGCGACGGGCACGACAGCGAGGCCAACATGGCCAAACTTCTTGCCGAATTAGGAGAAAATAACAATCGCAAGGCACGATTCCGCACTGTTATCGCGTTAATAATGACAGACGGCAACGGACACGAGACCGTAAGGAAAGAGTTTGAAGGGATAGTCAACGGAGAGATAATACGCGAGAGAAGGGGAGGGGAGGGCTTCGGCTACGACCCCATCTTCAGTCCCGAAGGCTACGGAAAGACATTCGCCGAACTCGGAACAGAGATAAAAAACAGGATAAGCCACAGGGCGAAGGCAGTGGAACAGCTGACCGGATACCTCGGCACCATCTGACATAAGGCAGCCGTTTGCAGCCATTCCGTAAGGATGCCTGCATGCGGCTGCTTTCTTTTCAGCATCACAATACATTATTATAATATGAAGAGAATCATCACCGCAACAGTATTTTGCCTTGCCGGGGCGCTCTCATGCCTCTTCGGCGGCATGTCCGGACATGGCGGCGCGCAGGCCGCCATAGGCACGTGGAAGACATACATGGCATATCACGACATACAGCAGATAGTGCAGGCGGGAGATGATGTGTTCGTAAGGGCATCCGATAACCTCTACTCTTACAACCAGAATGACATGTCGGTGACAACCTACGACCGCACCAACGGACTCAGCGACGTGGGCATAACGCATATCGCATGGTCGAAGGCGGCGCGCCGCCTGATTGCCGTATACGCCAACAGCAACATCGATCTCGTCACCGCCGGCGGCGACATCACCAACATTCCGGACCTCTACAACAAGTCGATGATGGAAGACAAGACCGTCAACGACATCTTCATATACGGCCGTTTCGCCTTTCTCGCCACCAATTTCGGAGTGGTGAAGGTAGACGTCGGCAGGGCCGAGATAAGCGAGTCGTACAACATCCACAGCCTGAACATAAAGAGCGTGGCCGTCAGCGGAAACACCATATACGCCATGCGTACGGACAATATCGTCATGGCGGGCTCGATGAACGACAACCTTATCGACCGCAACAACTGGCGGATAACAGACAGTTACGACCCCGCCATCTTCGTAAAAGACAACAGCGACTACGACAGACTGTTCCCGACGGTGAGCCGCCTGAACCCCGGCGGTCCGCGATACAACCGCTTCTACGAGATGAAGATAAGGGACGGACGGCTCTTCACCACAGGCGGGCACTACTCGGTGCTCATCGACATGCTCTATCCCGGCACCGTGCAGGTGCTCGACGGCGGCGACTGGACGATATATGAAGACCGTATCGACACTATCACGGGTCACTCGTATGCCGACGTGACATGCATAGACATCGACCCGAACGATATAGGACACGTCTTCGCAGGCAGCCGCACAGGACTCTATGAGTTTCAGAACGGACGCCTCGTGAGGTACTACAACAGCCGTAACAGTCCGCTGAGACCGGCCACGACGCACGGCAGCAACATACTTCTCGACGACAACTACCTGCTCATCAACGGCATAAAGTTCGACCGAGAGGGAAATCTCTGGATATTCAACGGTGAGGCAAAGGATGCCAACCGCTTCGTGATAATGAAGGGAACGGCAACCATGCAGAACAAGTACACAAGCCTGCTGAACGGCACCGACTACAGTTTCGACCTGATGCGGAGGTGCATCCTCGACAGCCGCGGCCTTATATGGCTCGTCAACGACAACTACCGCCGCCCGGCACTGATATGCATGCAGCCCGACAACGAGGCCATAAAGATATACACATCGTTTGTCAACCAGGACGGCACGCGCTATGAACCGAAGAACGTGCACTGCGTCACCGAAGACCTCAACGGCGACCTTTGGGTGGGCACGTCGGCCGGACTCTTCGTCGTCCGTGCATCTGAGATAGGGCAGGAGAGCGTCACCTTCGAGCAGGTGAAGGTTCCGCGCAACGACGGTACCAACCTCGCCGATTATCTCATGACAGGCGTAGACATCAGCGCGATAGCCGTCGACGGTGCCGGAAGGAAGTGGATAGGGACGACGGACAACGGAGTGTATCTCATCAGTGCCGACGACATGGTACAGGAAAGCCACTTCACCAAGCTCAACAGCAAGCTACTTTCCGACTTTATAAACGATATAGCTATAGACAACGCCACGGGCGAGGTGTTCATCTCCACCGACGAGGGTCTCTGCTCGTACATGAGCGACGCCACGGGAGCAGCCGAATCGATGGAAAAGGACGACGTATACGCATATCCCAACCCCGTAGGGCCTGACTATAACGGACTGATAACCGTCGTAGGACTTACTCTCAACGCAGACATAAAGATTGCCACGGCCAACGGCCACGTGGTCGCGGCAGGCCGCAGCACCGGCGGCTCGTTCACATGGGACGGACGCGACAAGGACGGACGCCGCGTGGCATCAGGTGTGTATAACGTCATCACAGCAACATCAGACGGCAAGAAAGGGACTGTCTGCAAGATTGCGATTGTCAACTGACAGTATCTTATATTACTTAAACGCAAAGGTCGCAAAGACGCAAAGATTTTATTATCATATAAATCAATAGGTAATTCTTTATAATTACTTTATAATAAGTTATTTTGAACACGGAGACACGGAGACACAGAGTTATATTTTCCTCTGTGTCTCCGTGTCTCCGTGTTCAAAATATAAACTAATTGTTGTAATCTACTTATATAACAGTATCTTTGCGTCTTTGCGACCTTTGCGTTTATAAAACCTTTATAAGACCACTCAGCTCAGCTCCAGCATCCTCTCTATCGGCTTGACGGCCTCGCGTGCCACATCGGCATCGACGTCTACAGCCGGCCATTCATATTTAAGGGTGTTGTAAATCTTCAGCAGGGTGTTCATCTTCATGTAGTCGCATTCGTTGCATGAGCATCCGATGCTGCCCTCGCCGATCTCCGGCGGCACAGGGATGAATGTCTTTCCGGGGCACTTCTGGCTCATCTCGTGCAGTATTCCGGCCTCTGTGGCCACGATAAACTCCTTGTCGGCAGATTCTATGGCGTGCTTCAAAAGAACGGCCGTAGAGCCCACCACGTCGGCCACAGCCAGCACCGGACCCTTGCATTCGGGATGCGCCAGCACCTTCGCTCCCGGGTGAGCGGCCTTCAGCTTCAGTATCTCTTCCACCGAGAAACGCTCGTGAACGTGGCATCCGCCGTTCCAAAGGAGCATCTTCCGCCCCGTCACCTCATTTATATAAGAGCCCAGGTTCTTGTCCGGCCCGAAGATAATCTTTTCGTCCTGGGGGAACGTGTCCACTATCTTCTTCGCGTTTCCGCTCGTCACGACGACGTCTGTGAGTGCCTTCACCGCGGCCGTGGTGTTCACATAGCTCACCACCGTATATCCCGGGTGCTCCTCCTTATACTTCTTCAGGTCCTCGGCGCGGCACGAGTCGGCCAGCGAGCATCCCGCATTGAGGTCGGGAGCGAGCACGAGCTTGTCCGGACTGAGTATCTTGCAAGTCTCTGCCATGAAGTGCACGCCGCACATCACGATTATCCGTGCGTCCGTCTCGGCGGCCTTGCGTGCCAGTGCGAGCGAGTCGCCGATGAAGTCGGCCACCTCCTGAATCTCTCCGCGTGTATAGTAATGTGCCATTATCACGGCCTTCTTCTCCTCGCACATCCGTCTTATCTCAGCCTTGAGGTCCGTGCCCTCGGCTGCCGGTTCGTCGATGAACCCCTTTTCTTTCCATTCCTGCTTTATCATCGTCGCTGTTTTTTCCGTCTGCCGTCCGATACCGGTTTTCCGTGATTCCGCGTTCCGCAAGAATCATGTCAACGACGTTTCCGTCCGTTTCCGATACCGTCTTTTCCAGACTTTATATTATTATTATCTTTTATTTTCTTTCTTTTAAAAATTCAATGTTGTAGATGATGGGCTGTTGATATGTTGAAAACTCGCAGCCGTTTTACTTGCATAATCCGATATAAACATACGTGCCGGCTATTTACACATGCATTGTTGATTGTTACCGGCTGACTTTTAGCATTATCGGCACTTTATCCACAATATTACATTACGGTGCAAAATTAATAAGTTTATATCTTTTTCCGTCAACATTCTGTTTAAAACTTACTTAAAACGTCATAATAACCGTGTTGATATCCACGTCAGAAAGGAAGGCCTTGATAAGTCTGTGGATAATGAACACGTTATCCACAGGGTTATGAACAGAGTTATCAACAGGTTTTTGGGTTATCAGGTTTTTGGTTTTTAGGTTATCAGGTTCTGGGTTTTGAGGTTATAGGGTGAGATATGATAATGGCGCTTCCTGTATTTTACAGCTCTCAAAAACGTTTGGCTTAGCTTTCAAAAACACTTTTGATAGCTGGCACAAACACGTTTGAAAGCGCGCGGAATACAATGGCGGGCAACCGTTCATACCGTCAAAGGCAACCCGTTACACCTTCAAACGCACCTTATCGCACCTTCAAACGCACCTTATCGTATCCTCCTCCTCACCTTCTTAAATTCCCTGCCTAAACCTACAAACCCTCCGCAGCCTACACATAAAACCGTTATAAGCACTTCCCGACATCTCTTCAGGCTAAAAAAAAACTATACATTATTATGTTTTATTTAAAATAATTCGTTATATTTGCAACTGAATCCGTTTGTCACCTGTATCTCCGCGGTGTGGTTTTAGGGAGCCGGCTGCTGTGGTGCGGAGTGATAGAAGCCCGCGCCGGGCCGTTATATTCTTGTCCTGACAGACTCGGAATGACGGAGGACGAGGGTGGGAGAGAGGATTCACGACATACTAAAAAGGCGTTTACATGCGCTTTGTTCTTGACGGACTGGAATCTGGTAAATTCTCTGATATTGTCAGGAGTGAGGCAACGTAGATGTCCTCGGGATGTGTTTATATGCGCATCCCATTTGTTGTGGCGGGCAGTCTGATGTCCCGGCATGGCATTTGGAGATGTTTTTATATATCATATCGGCGTGGGCTCTTGGCGTTGTTCGTTCTTCAATATCGGGCATACCAGAGCCTCAGTTCGTGGAACGAGCAGCAGATAGTTCCCGCGTCTTCTTTTTATGCGTTGGTGTTCATTACCTTTTTCAAGGCCTGACAGTCGGGAACATCGGGCACTAACAAATTGTCAGGCATTCTCTATGTGGGCATTTTTTGATATTATACGTTTCTCAGCCGGCAGCATTCTCTGGGGAGTTCTCATTGCATTGCTGTGCATGACCGCTTTTGTTATCATAATAAAGGGGTGGTGGAAGAACGCCGTCTTCACGTTGGGGACATATATCGTCGGTGCCGTGCTCTTCGTCTTGCTCTCTGCCCAGTGCGTGCTCATCTGCGGGTCGATAAAGATCATCAACACCACCGATGTCTACGAGGAGCGGATATCCGCCATGCTGAGCGGCATCAGCGACTCTTACGTGCCTACGATAGACGAGAACGACAGGGTGGTGAAAGAACTCATAGACCGCTATCCGATACTTGAAAACTACATAGGAAGCGGAGATTTCAGCGGATACAGCGTCGCCGAGCTGCCGCATGTGATGGCCGATGAGCTGCGCTCATATATGAAAGAGTATATAGTGCGCCGGCTGCTGTGGTGTCTCGGCTTTGTGGTGGTGGCCGGAGTGGTGGCTGTAAAGACGATAACTCTGGAGAACAGCATGCGCCGTTCGGCCCCGCGCCGGTCAGACAGCGCGCGCACGATGCCCGACCGCAGTGCCCGGCGCCACGTACGCCGCCGCAGATAAGCATGCTGCCGCGTGCGCGCGATATATTAATGTATATAAAACTAAGAAACTAAAAATAACTACAATCATGACAGAAGCAAAGACTTTTTGCACCGCCAATCATATTCTCATAGGATTGGGAGGTACCGGAGGTAAGATATTACGCTCCTTCAAGATGCGAATGTTCGAAGAGTTTCCCACGCACGATGAGCGTAAGAAACTGCCCGTGCAACTGCTATACGTCGACTCCACGGACGAGATGATGCCCAAGGACGGCCGTCCGCGCCCCGACTTCAGGGTGATGGGACAGGACGCTTCGTTCACTAACAGGGAATTCCTCAATATCAAGGCCGTAGACGTGAGCTACATTCTCGACCACATCGGCAACTATCCCTCGGTGAAGGGAATAGTGGAGAACGCCCAGCAGGTGAAGCAGGCGATAGGCTCTCTCGGACAGGCTGCCGGACAGATGCGCCGTGCCGGCCGTCTGCTCTTCGCCGCAAATGCCGTCGCTTACGTCAATGCCCTGCGCGATGCCTACGGCCGTTGCGAGCAGATATCGGGCGACGCGTCGAAGAAATACATACATATCTTCGCCGGACTGTGCGGCGGTACCGGCTCAGGCTCTATCATAGACGCCATCGTTCAGGCCCGCAAGACATTCCCCGATGCCGTCATCTCGGTATACGCGATGATACCGGAGATGAACCTTCCGAAGAGCAACATGGACCAAGGCCGCTACTATCAGAACGGATATGCCGCCATAAACGAGCTCAACGCGTTGCAGGCAGGCCGCTTCTGCCCGCAGGACGTGACCGGAACAGGGCAGGCAAAGCTCTACAACTCGACGGTGAAGGGCGTGGCAAACGGTGTCACCATATATAGTAATGTGAACGAGAACGGCATGACGGTGAACTCTCTCGAAGAGCTGCCGAAGATAATAAGCGACTATGTTTTCGCACGTATCTTCTTCGTAAACGAGGAGGATGAAAAGCACTTCGGCGACATCCTGCGCGCCTACAACTACGAGAACATGGACAAGTTCGCACTCGAATACGACGAGGCGGAGGATGCCGACAGCATGGGAGTGGTGCCCGTGGCACGCACGAAGAAGGTCAACTCGATAGGCATCAAGCGTGTGATGTATCCCGAGCTGCGCGTGCTCAAGCACATAACATACACCGTGGGCGAGAGCGTGCTCTACCAGTTCAAGTACAACAACTGGCGCGAAAATCAGGGATTTGTCAACGAGGAGCGCAACAAAGACTATCGCAAGGCATATCTCAACACCGACAAGCAGGCCGAGTGGATGATAGATACCGAGCATCTGACGCTCGAAAAGAAAGTGCTCGAGAGCGATGCCGACTACCCGTCGTTCAACGACTACTGGCACGACAAGGCAATAGCATATGCTGAGGAGGCCAAGAAGGCCGACTGCCCGCTCAACGAACTCGACAACATCATGGGCGAATTCTATGCCAACCACTTCCGCGAGGAGGGTGTCGAGACGTTCTACACGGGCAAGGAACGCGCCATTCCCGAGATGGCCAAGGAGATACGCCACACCATCGAGGCCGGTCTCTTCGAGAGCTGGAAGATTGGCGACGTGTCGATAGTGGAGCTTCAGAAAGTCTCCAAGCTGCTCCTTGAGCGCATGGGAGAGATACGTACCGAACTGGAAGCGAAGACAAAGGAGGAGAAGGAAAACTACGACGCGTTCGATCAGGACCGCACCGACAACGTGGCGGAGTGGAGCCGGCTCGGTATTCTGCAGCGCATGGTGGGCGTGGGAGCACGCCGATATGCCGACCATCAGGGCATCCTCACCGACTATTATATATCCAAGACGAAGCTCGTGGCACTCGAATTTGCCAAGAAACTGGCGGCCAAGGTGTTTGTGGAGATAGGTAAGATGGATGCCGACATATCCGCTTTCGGACAGAAGATAAACGAGGCCATAGAGGAAACGGAGCGTCTCGTGGGAGCACAGCGCAAGGTGAACAAGGGTCTTGAAGACATGAAAGGCGCGATAATCGAAGTCAGCGAGGACGAAACGATGAGCGAGTTTGAGACCGACATCAAGGTCGACAAGATAGACATGCCCAACATCGCGCGCCAGATACGCGAGTCGATACTGCCTCAGGGAGAGTTCTTCAATTTCGGACGGCTCACCAACGAGATCAGCGTCGACGACATCAAGGACGCTTTCGACATCAAGCTGGCCGCCATTGTGAAGACCAAGCACGACGAGAAGAGCGACAGCGACAAGAAGGTTCTCGGCCTGAACATCCTCACACAATTGCAGCAGAAACTCGCCACCGACGACGACATCAAGGAGTTTGCCACCAAGATTGTAAGACAGAGCGGTGTATACCTCCGTCTGAACACCGACCAGATGCAGCTCCACCTGCGCAACAACGAGGGCGAGCTGAGTCCCATCAACCCCGCGAGCGTGAACAAGAAGACCATTCTCGTGTCCATCCCGTCGGATGAAGACAGCCCCGGTCTGAAGCGTTTTGCCGACAAGCTGGTCGACGCCTTCAAGGACCAGTTTGGCAACGGAGCGTCGCAGGGCAGCATAATAATCAACCGTCAGAGCTCGCGCAAGGACGAACTGTCAATCATCACCATACAGTATTGCTACCCGATGCGTGCCATCGAGTGGATGGCACCCTACAAGGAGCGCTACAACCAGTTCCTAAACTCGGGCAATCCGGTGACTGACGTCAAGAACGCCATACTCCTGCACAGCGAGGGCGACGGCAAGGATCTGCCGTCACTGTTTGCCCTCAGCGAGGAGGAGATAGCCGCGAAGCGCGCTGCCCGTGCTCAGGCCGGAGCGGCTTCCGTGGCCGGTACTGTTGCACAGCCTGTCGGAGTAAATCCCGTTGCACAGCCTGTGAGTCCCGTGACACCTCCCGTAAGTCCCGTTGCACCCCCTCCCGTTGGCGGCGTGACGCCCCCGCCGATGACTCCCCAGCCGGAGATAAAGCTGTTCCTCGCCGTCGGCGGTCAGCAGTATGGTCCTTACGGCATGGACATGTGCCGTCAGATGGTGCAGGGCGGCCAGCTCACGCCCCAGTCTATGGTGTGGATGGAAGGCATGCCCGCATGGGCGCCGGCCGCTCAGGTGCCCGCCCTTCAGGCCCTCTTCGCACCGCCCGCTGCGCCGGGAATGCCGCCGCTGCCGCCCATGGGCGGTCCCACGCCTCCGCCGATGATGTAGCAGGGCGTGCCGCCGCTGCCTTTTTAAGAAGGCCGTGTGCCGGCAAAAAGGATTTTACAGAAGTATAACAATAAAAAAGTAAATATATAATGGCAACAACAAATCGTTCAGAGAGAGTGCGTTTCAGATATGGAATATGTCTTAATGACAGCTGCTCTAAGTGTAAATCGAAGGAAGTTCAGGAGATATCGGCCCGCAAGGAGTTTGTCTGCTCGGAGTGCGGCAAGCCGCTGCGCGAGTGTCCTCCTCCCACCACGTGGTGGCAGAAGAACGGCAAGAAGGTGATAGTCGGCGTGGTTGCACTGGTCGGTGTAGGCGGCGGAATATTCCTGTCGACGCTCGGCGGTGGTGACAGCGATGCCGGCGATAAAGGTGCTGCTACGGAGAAGGTAGACTCTGCTGCTACCGACAGCATCGTGAAGGACACCGCTACGGCTACTCCTGCAAAGGTGGAGGAGTCCGCTGCAGAGCCGGAGAAGGACAAGGCTGCCGGCGAGGAGAAAGCTAAGGCAGGCGCCGGCCAGGCCAAGGGTGGCACGAAGGCTGCCGGACACGCTCCCGGAGAGCGCTGGCAGGGCACGCTCAACCTCGGCTATGGCACCTATTCGGGTGAGATTGTAGACGGAAAACCCGACGGGGCAGGCGTTCTCACATACAGTTCCTCACATCAGGTGGTGAGTTCAAAGGACGTGATGGCAGAAGCCGGAGAACGTATCGAGGGTGTGTTTGAAAACGGAAAGCCGTCTATCGTGACTCTGTACAAGAAGGACGGAAACACCGTCAGGGTAAAGAGATAACAATGACAGGCATGCGCACATATTATATATAATGTGTGCGCTGCCTTTAAAGTGCCGTTGAATCATGTTTAGACACATACTCATAGCATTGTCGGTGATGCTTGCCGCAGGGACAGTAAGTTCCAGGGCGGCAACGTTCTCCTCGGAGAAACTGGAACGTCTGGCAGCTTTTGCCGGTCTGCAGCGTCTCGACACGCTGTCGCCCGGAGTGCATGTCGGCTACCGTTACAAGCAGCGTCAGGTGACGGTGCGCGTCAACCGGTGGAATGAGATAGAGCATATCGGACTCCTGCTTTTCTCAAAGCAGCTCAGGGAAGTGAACCCGTTGCCCGTATACGACTTCCTCGAGCGTTATCTGTTGGCGGCGGATGCCATGCCGGCAAACACCGAAGACATGATGAGGATGAGTTGGGACAGGATTCATTTTACCGTCGGAAACGCAAGGACGGCACTGTCGTTGGACACGACGGCAGTCTTCAGCGAGAGCCATGTAGACTTGCGTGTGTATAAGGTGGCGTGGTCCGTGGCAGACAGGAAAGTGCTTGAGATGTCGTTCCTGATGGACTACCAGCTGATGACGGGGCTTAACGCGATAGAGCTTGAGCAGTCTCTGTTCCGCAACATGCGCCGCTATACGTTCCGTCCGCAACCCGCCGGCATGCCGGTGCTGCCCGACAAAGGCAGCGCTTACACACTGAAGGGAAACTATTTCATAAGTCCTGCCATACGCAACGACCTCTATTACAGTCGCGACGGCGGGCACGGCGAGTGGAGATTGGTGAGCGGACGGCAGGCAGGCACAAGGGCATTGTCGAACATGATGCTGCGCCCGGCAGACGGTAACGGACCGATGGTGAAGGTGAAACTTGACAAGTACGGTCTGCGCACGGACAGTGCGACGGTCGGTTACGGTGCGCTGTGGCAGCTGTGCGTCGATGAGGGGTGCACGCCATACTTCGGAATGAAGGCCAAGGCCGGCGATGAATACCGCTGCACGGTGTTCATGGTGAACAGGACGGGCGGCTATCTGCATCTCCTGAGCATAGGTATACCCGAAAGGGCGGTAGCCAATCCGGCGGATTGCGAGGCCCGTGCACGGATATACTGCTACATACCGCTGCATAATGTATCAGAGAAAATGTTGAACGTAACGGAGTTTGAACCTATAAAATAATGATGAATGATGAGCAGTTCCTATTTTAAAAGAATTACGGCGGTCGCCTTATCGGCGGTGGCGCTCTTCTCTTCCGTCTCTGCCCAGACGTCTGTGGAGGACCAGAAGAAAGAGATAAACAAGATAAAGAAGAGCAGTTCGTACATATATGCCGAGGCGACGCTTGCCGACAAGCAGGCCGCCATAGACCTGGCGAAGGACATATTGTACCAGAACGTGAACGAATGGGTGTCCAAGCAGAAGAAGTTTGCAGGCTCAAACAGCGTCGTCACCGTGAATACCAGCTACGCGGTGGACGACATGACCCTGCCGCGCGGCAATATGTACCGTGCTTTCATGTATGTGAAGAAGAGCGACATAATACCCGCAAGTAACGTCACTGTGACGGAAACGCCCGAGATGCAGGTCGCGGCAGACGGCAGACTGTCGTCGAAAGTGGAAGTGATAGCCGGCAATCCGAAGGCGTCTGCCGTGGTTTCGGAACTCCTCAAGGCCGAGAACACCGGCCAGCTGTCGGCCGTTCTGAAACAGCTCAAGCAGCAGGGAAAGGTCTCCGACTATAACAAGCTGAGCGCGCTGTCGCAGCCCGAGGGCTATTTCATGGTGATATTCACCCGCGAGGGGAACATAGAGGCCGTGCTCAGCGACGGCGCCGACCGCGTTAACATGAAGACGGGACAGGCCGACAAGATTGCAAACTACAAGGGATGCGGAGCAATCGGAGTGAAAATAAACAAATGAAACATACGTATATGAGAAGAATATATTTAACTATGGCGGTGCTGCTGGCCTGCGTCTGCGCCCGCGCCATCACCGTCACGATAACCACCGACGAGGGTTTCGACAACCCTGCCATTATCGCCAAGATGCAGCAGAACCTCGGAGCGGTGCTCACGGAGATTAACAACGCATACAACGGCAAGCGCGACATCAACACGGCGGGCCTCCAGATGGACGACCACGCCAAGAACATGCTCGTCACACTGTGGTCTACGGTGCGCTTCTACTGCGACGACGAAGAGGTAGTGGACCGCTGCTGGCCGCTCAGCAAGGGATACCTGCTCAGACAGATACCGCTCATCATCGACCCGCAGGACGAGGCGTTCACCAGCGGAACGTATCAGGAGGCCGTGGTGGAGTTCGGCAGCGACGGTACCGTCACCGACTTCCGCTTCGCCCTCGACGCACAGCTCTCCGAGAGCATGGAGCGCTGCGGCTCGGTGGTGGAGACGGAACGGCGCATGATTATCCTCGACTATATAGAGCAGTTCCGCACCGCCTACTGCACGAAGAACATCGCATTCATGGAAAAGATATTCAGCGACGATGCCGTGATAATCACCGGTAAGGTGATAACGACGCGCCCGAAAGACCTCAACACGTCGAACACGAAGGTGGTATATAACCGCCAGTCGAAGCAGCAGTATCTCCAGAACCTGCGCCGTGCCTTCCTCCGAAACAAGTACATAGACGTCAAGTTCAGCGAGATAGGCGGCGGAACAGACGGCGGAGGAGGCGGATGCCCCGGCATAACACGCTCGCAGAACAACCCCAACTTCTACGGAGTGCGCCTCCATCAGGAGTGGCGCTCGAGCAACTACAGCGACGACGGCTACGTGTTCCTGCTCTGGAACTTCACCAACGAGAACGAGCCCGTCATCGAGGTGCGCACCTGGCAGCCCACATACGTTGGCGGGACGGGTGCCAACAAGCAGCGCCTGCCCGAGGAAGACATATTCAACATGAGCTCGGTGGAGGACATGATAAAATGACACGACAAGCTAAAGGAAGAGTGACAGTATGAGAATAAAGACATTATTGCTCCTTGCGCTGGCGGCCTTCACCATGCCGGCAGCGGCACAGCAGTCGATGGTGACGGTGTCGAAGGATGTCCGCCTGACGAAGGCTGCCAAGCTCGGCGGCAAGGCCGGAGTGGTGTTCATGTCGAAGTCGGCAGACCTCGTGATAAACACCACCGTGAACAAGGACCCCGTATCGGGCTCGCCCGAGAAGCGCGGGGCCATGTACGAGTATACCATGGTGCTTGACATCAGCGGCGGGCGCGACCGCGTGTTCACCGTGACGAAGCGCGGCACCACCATGAGCGAGAAGACGGGGCAGGTGCTCCTGCGCCCCGACGAGTACGTATACTTTAACGTCGAGACCGTCAGCAATCCCATAACGATGGAGCAGGAGAGCGACGGGAGCCACTACATACAGAGCGGCAACGGCTGGGCGCTCATCGAGTTCAACAGCGAGATACCGCTCGACATCAGCTACAGCCCGCAGCTGAAGGCGCGCCTGCGCCGCGGACGCTCGAAGGCCGGCGCATACGTAGACTCGCTGATAGTGAACATCGACAGCTATAAGTCGGTCGCCGAGGGTCTTGACGCCATGCGACGCGACTACGACGCACGGCAGAAGACCATCGACGAGAAGCTCGAGGCCAACGCCCAGGACCCGCAGATAAACACCCTCGAGGAAGAGGCGAAGAAGCTGGAGGCCGACATCGACGCCATGCAGAGACGCCTGAACGAGCTGACATACATAAGCGTGAAGGGCAAGGACACCAACGAACGCACCGTAGACCCCGAGGCGCTGCTCTCCCTCAGCAGCAAGAGTAAGCTGAGATATAACATCATGGTGCTGTCGAAGACCGTCACCGTGTTCAAGACCAAGTATGAGGAGATGGTGCATCAGGCCGAGAGCCACAAGCAGAGCCGCGACTACGCGGCGGCCAAGCGCTTCTATGAGAGTGCGGCCGTGGCCGACGGCGCCGACGCGGCCAATAAGGCGGCGGCACTGGAGAGTGCGGCGAAGATGGGCGAGCTCGATGCTTTCAAGACGCGTACCGACGAGCTGGCAGGACGCCTCTACGAGCTGTCGGCAGGCGGAAAGACGGTCAACAAGGCCGAGTTCACCAAGCTGATAGACGACATCGCGGAGCGATACCGCACGCTGAACTACGAGACAAAGGACGCCTTCTACCTCGAAGAGGCAAACCGCCTCGTGGCCGAGAAAGCCAATCTGGGCTTCGTCTTCAAAGGCCGCTGCGTCATCACGGAGTACAAGGGCGGAGAGCTCAGGGAGGTGCCGGTGACGAACGTGCGCGTATACGGTTCGCAAAGCAGCAACTGCGACGCCATGGACAATCCCTACTACTCGGGCAAGGGAGAGCTCATCACCACCATCTCGCAGCCCGACGGCCGCTACAGCATCAACCTGAAGCCCGGACAGTACAAGACGATAATATTCGAGGCCGTGGGCAACAAGGATATCAAGAAGAACAAGCACGTCAGCGTCGAGGGACGCAGCGACGACCGGAACGTGAAGATACGCTTCCCCAAAGACTGATCATTTTTTATTAATTAAACAACAAAAGCAATTTATGAAAAAGTTATTTATGATTCTGATGGGCGCCATCGCGCTGGGTATCGTATTGCCGCAGCAGGCATGTGCAGCCAAGAAGAAGGAGAAAAAGGAGAAGAAGGCATATGAGTGGGTGCTACCGGAACTCACCGGCGACCAGAGCTTCGACGAGTATCTGCTGAAGTGCGACACTATGTATAACAACATACGCACATACTGCGACAGCATCGTGTTCTATGAAGTGGCCGAGATTCACGTCATAGACGAGAGCGGAGAGAAGGATATCCGCTACCACGTGGTAGACTCGGCAGGCAACCTGCGCAGTGCCAACAAGGCGTTCATGCAGAACCTCGACCTCGTGATGGCATACCCGCAGATAGCCCTCGACATGACCCTCATGGCCACGTATACGGCCACGGCCACGGCAGCGCTGCCCGGTCTGGGTCTCAAGGCTCTCTCATACGGCAAGTATATCAAGGCCGGTCCGAAAATCATAGAGCTCGGCGGCAAGGAGATGAAGAAGATATACAAGCGCGCCCGTTCGCAGGCCAAGCAGATAAAGGCCCTCAAGGCCGGAAAGATAGACGACGTGAAGGCGCTTAACGCCGAGGTGAACGCCGGCGATGTTGAGGCCGGAGCCGCCACCATGCGCGTCATCGAGAAGCAGAAGAAGGACTATGAGGTAGAGTTCGGAAAAATCACCAAGGAGGATGCCGATACGCCCGTGACCAACGACAATATTCCCGAGGAAGAGGTGTAAGCGTCCGGAGGGTTTATATTGACCATAGAATAATAACATAATATCCATAAAGTTGTAGGGACATATTCTCGTATTTGTCCGCACGCGATATATTGGCAATAAATCGTTTTATTGCGGACAAATACGAGAATATGTCCCTACAATCTTGTGGTTAATATAAACCGGTTTTGTGGATATTGTGTTATTATATTCTTAACGGCATCTTATCTGATGCTTATTTTCCTTGTCCTGACACCCTTTTCGCCTGTCGTCCTGACGATATACATGCCGCGTGCAAGGTTTCCGGCCGTCTGACTGATGCGCTTTCCGTCGATGGTGTATACCTCAGCCGATGCCTCACGGCCGTTGCTGGTGATGCTGCCGATGGCCGTCGGGTCTTCCGTGAGTGCGGGCATGAATATCACTTCGCCCAGCTGGGCGTTGTCGTTCTTGTGATATATTACCGTCTCGATGCTCTCGCGGTCCTGCCGTTCCACACTCTTCCAGTAGTTGCCCTGTGCATATACAGTGTTTGCCGAGTTGTTGTAGAGGTCGTATGCCACGCCGCCGTTGCCGTTGTTGAGGAATACGTTGCGGCCGGGGTTGTAGTCGGCGGCGTTCTCGTCCTCGGTCTTGCCTATGTTGACGTCCTTTCCTCCGATGACGGTGATGCCCCACAGGTTGCCCTCGATATGGTTTCCGGTTACCGTTGTCGTCTGCGTCATGTACGGGTCGTAGATGTTTATGCCGCTGCCGCCGTTCATGGCGTTCTTCTCATACTTGTTGTCCACGATGACGTTACCCTTTATCGTGGCGTTCTGCTCGCAGTATGTGGCAACTCCGAAGCGGTTGTCCCTTATCTCGTTGCCCTCTATCAGCGTGTTCATCTCGCCGGTGAGTCCCACGAGGTTCGACACGACGATGCCTCCGCACATGTTATGTTCCGGGTTTCCTATTATCTTGCAGTTCGTTATCTTCACCTCCGTCGCCGTGGTGAGGTTTATCTGCGGGGCGTTCACGTTCGCCGTATTGTTGTTCCTAAACGTGCAGTTGTCTATCGTCACGGGGTTCGAGTAGTTTGCCGCTCCGCCTATTGCGCTGCGGTTGCACTCCTCGAAGGTGCAGTTTGTGATTACGAACGAGGTGCCGTCGGTGCCGAGGCTCACGGCCGACGTTCCCGACACGCCGTTATGCCTGGTGAACGTGCAGTTGTCCATCGTGAATCCTGCCGTGCCGAAGTTCTTTAGTCCGGCCTGCTCGAAGTCGATGTTGGTGAAGTTGACAGCCGTCTTGCTGCAGTCCATGAACAGTCCGTAGGGCTTTGCCGCCTCGTCCGTGGCGGTGATGAGCACGCGCTCGCCGGCGGCGAAGTCGGCTTCGCCCGATATTCTCAGCTGCACGCCGTCGCCCATCCTGAGCGTCACTCCGTCTTCTATCCTGAACGTGTCGCCGTCTGAAATCTCGATGCCGGCGGTCATGGTGAATGTCTTTCCGTCTGCTGTCACGCCCGTGGCGGCGTCCGCAGCCAGCTTTGTCAGTGTCCATACGGTGCCGTCTCCGGCCGTCTTGAAGTCATCGGCAGCAGCGCCGACGGTGGTCAGCACGGCAGCCATCACTGTGAGTAGAATCTTTCTCATACGCTTTTTGTTTTATTTTATTGTTGTGTACTTTTGGTTCTGACTGTTTGGTTTATCGGGAATAGTCATCCGTAACCGTGTTCCCAAAAACGGACTGACATACTTCTTCCTCACCCATTTCTTGTCTTTCACCCCAAGCATGTTTGCTATTTCCGTGATGCTCTTTGGCGTATTGCAGAACCCGAAAACCTTGTCTTGCGGTGATTGCAGTACCGGCTCGGGGTGAATATCCTTGTCACTGGGGGTGTCACTGGGGGTGCTTCCACTGCTGACTGAGGGTGCCTGTTGTCCTTTCACCCCCTCAGCCCTGTCGTTCAGTGCTTGTTTAAACCATATCGTAAGACTGACAAACGGCGGTATGACTTTTATTTCCGGCTCGGGAAGCCCCTGTTCTTTGCAGCATTCCATGATAAGTCCTATGCCGCGTCCCCATGCTTCCATCATTCCCCGCCGGTAAAAGACGTTTGAGATGGTGGGGTTTGCCGGCAGCGAACCAATCTGATCGTCCACAAAGTTCTTCCAGTTCATTCCCACGGGGAATGCACCGGGATTCTGAAACACCATGCGGTCGTCGTATATGGCAAGACTTGGAGTCATATTCTCAGCGTTCCATGAACGGTGGCATAGCATGTTGACGGTAGCTTCCTTTATTGCTTCGTATGGAACGGTCAGCGTATCCTGCCTGAACTTGCTGTCCATGCGTCCTGCCAGATTAAGATGTTTCAGGCAGAAATCAATCACTTCGTCATATTGTTCGAACAGATTGCCTTCGCATACAGTCTGGTCACGGAATATGCGCTTGTCCGTTCCGTCGAACCGTGCCATGCGCACTTTGCACTGGCCATGAAGCATTGACGGCTCCTTGCCGAACAAAACGTTAGCTGCATTTGTCATCGTACCGTCCTTTCTTGCAACCCCGAGTTTCATCATTATCTTTTCCGGGTCTTGCAAAGTCATTGCCGAAGCGTGTATCCGCCTTGAGCCGATGCCGTCGTGCAGTGTCTGATAGAGAAGCTCCGTATCGATATCGCCGATGGTTATTTCCGTGTTTGGCGTATTTTCCCAACTGAAACGGCGTGGATTGCTCAGCTTTAACCGTTCTTCATACATTTGCCGGGGCATGAGAACAGTGGTGCTTTCCACTTTATAGAAAGCCCGGCCGTCAAAAGAGTAAGGACCATTCTTAAAGTTATTGGAATCAAAATAAATGGCGATGATGTAATAATCGGCTTTATGCGGCAATTCTATGTACTCCACCTCCACGTCGATTGCCGGTTCAATCTTACGCAGGGCATTGCCTATTTCCTGCCTTGTATTGTCTGTAACATTCTGTCCGTCAATCTTCAAAGAAGGGGTGATGCCGAACATAAGCCAGCCGCCATCTGAATTAAGGAAGGCACATGCCGTTTCCATGCTCTTGTAAAGCTCGCCTGTGGTCTTTTTCAATTCCAGCGTGCGGGTTTCATCTTTGGCTATCAGTTCTTTTATATCGTCTATGGTTATCATTCCTGCTGATGCTTTTACTCTTTGTCCATGTGGTGCAATATATGTCTGCACCGTAAGTGATGCCGGTCCGGCGGTTATTTTTTTATGGCCGGAGCCGGTTGCGGGAGTAAGCAGGTGCAATATTACAAAAAGTTTTTGTAAAACTCTCAATGCGGGCAGAGAAAAGCCCTGATTAGGAATCAAAGTGATGAAATGGTGGCAGAATTCCGGCGTTTTTTAGCCTGCCGGTGATATGTGACACTGCAGCAACACGTCCGGACGGTATTGTCAAGCCGTTATCGGGTGATATTCTTCCTTCATTTAGCATCCGGTTTCGTTTCTTTGTCTTATCTTTGCACAATATAATAATTATTATCCTCTGCCGTAAATGAGTATGTATAAAGTCTTTTCGCGTCTTTTGCGCCGTCCGGCGGCATTGCTGCTCGCGGCTGTTCTTATGCCGGCCATGCAAGTCTGCGGGGCCGATACTGACTCCGTGTGCGGCCTGCTGCGCGACTGCGATCTGCTCTTTCAGGTGTCGCCCGGCGGCAACGCCATCACGGCCGTCACCTCCGGCACGGCCGGCCTGCAGATAGAGCACGTCGGGATATTTGCCCGTATCGGCGGGCGCGCCGTCGTGATAGAGGCCGTGCCGTCGCGCGGCGTGTGCGTTACGCCTGCCGACTCGTTCATGCTCCGCACCGACCGTGCGTCGCGGCCGCTGCCGCTTGTCGTCGGCCGCGTCACAGGCGGTCTCGATGCCGCAGCGTCGCTGGCCCGCGCCCTGTCGTTCGTGGGATGCGCCTACGACAGCCTCTACCTCGCCGATAACGACATGATATATTGCAGCGAACTCGTGCAGAAGAGTTTTGCAGACAGCGCCGGCCGCCCCGTCTTCGCCACGATACCGATGACTTTCCGCGACAGCGCCGGCCATATACCCGCCTACTGGCAGCGCTTCTATGCCCGCCACGGCATGCCCGTGCCCGAAGGGTGGCCCGGAACGAACCCCGGCGAACTCTCGCGGCGGCGCAACGTGGAGATTGTCGCCGGGCCGCTGACGGCATCGCGAAGCCCTGTCTCTTCACGGTGAAAGCCGTGTTTATCCCCGGGAGATGCCTTGCCTGATTGTTACGGGGCCGAGGTTACGGTGTTACGTGCCGTAGGTAACAGTGTGACGCGTGGCACGTAACGGTGTGACATGCGGCAGGTGACAGCGTTACGCGTGGCAGGTAACAGGATATTCACTTTAATATTTTAGGTTCAGTAGATAGTTGCCGGAGTTTTTTTGTATTTTTGCATTTAATAAACAAGTTGTGATTTAATGACGAAAGACGAATTACTCCAAAGGCTCAATGATGTTGAGTGGGATGATTTTGAGGTCAAAGAGGCTTCGGGTGGTCTGCCGAAATCCATGTGGGAGTCGGTGAGCGCATTTTCTAATACTGGCGGAGGATGGATAATTCTCGGCGTAAAGGAAAACAGGATAAGGAACGTGGCAGATTATGAGATTGCCGGCGTTGAGAAACCGGAAAAGATGGAGCAGGATGTGATAAGCACATTACGTTCCGTGTCTAAGTTCAATGTACCTATTCTTGCAACTGCAGAGCGGTTCGACGTCGGTGGAAAAGCAATCCTTGCGTTTTACATTCCGGCATCATGCAGCAAGCCGGTCTATTTTGGGAATAATCTGAACAACACCTTTGTAAGGATAGGTAGCGGAGACCAGCGTGCCACCGACATTGAAATAGATATCCTGATGAGGGAAAAGACATTCGGGATGAAATCTGAAATGGAAGTTGAAGGAACGTCTTTTGACGACATAAATATCCAGTCTCTCCAAACGTACAGGAGGCGTATAAATGACTATAATCCGGATTTCAGATACAATGATCTTGAGGATGAGCCGTTCTGCGTGAAAACAGGGATACTCAGCCGTGGCAGACTTACATACGGCGGACTCCTAATGCTTGGCAAAGGAGAGACCGTGCAGCAATATGTGCCGCATTTCTGGATAGATTATATAGAGATTCCAGGTACAACATATTCTGATGCCGACTGCCGGTATACCTACCGTATGCCCGAGCAGGAAAATATATGGGAGTATTTCAAGGTGCTTCTGCAGCGTCTGCGACTGTATGTTGACAATCCTTTCATGGCCGGTCCGGACGGTTTCTCGCCGGAAGATAATTCGCAATTGTATTGTCTTAGGGAGGGATTAG
Organism: uncultured bacterium; assembly: GCA_905216025.1. Classification (GTDB taxonomy): domain Bacteria; phylum Bacteroidota; class Bacteroidia; order Bacteroidales; family Bacteroidaceae; genus Prevotella. The sequence continues at coordinate 110,309 of CAJMSE010000007.1, forward strand.
TAAATCTTCTCGCGCATGCCGACTATTTCAGTCCGATGCACTCAACTATCAGAGTGTTCAATGATAGGATTGAATTTCAGAATCCCGGACGTTTTGCCGTTAGGATTTCAGATAAACCGGGTAAGGTAAAGTCGGTTCCTAGAAATCCGAATATCATAGCTTTATTCCGTTATGCCAGGCAGAGCGAGAATGCCGGATATGGCATTGACAAGATAATGAGGTGGACAAAGCTGACCGGGCTCGATGTAGACTTCAGCACTGACATAACCTCATCGACTGTAACATATCCCTTACCTGCATTGAAAGGTGGTCAGAAAGGTGGTCAGACAGATTCTGATAGTGAAGGGGAAAAGTTTGATTTACAATATGTTAATCAAATAAAAGCGGGTGGTCAGAAAGGTGGTCAGAACGAGGTGGTCAGAAACAGAGCTTATAGACAGGGCGATGAAACAAGAGACAAAATCGTTAAGGCCATGAGAAAGAAGCCGGATATATCCCGACGGGAACTTGTTGAGTTGCTCGGAATTTCATCTTCAGCCATTCAGAAACATATAAGACTCCTTAAGAACGACGGGATAATAATCCGGATTGGAAGCGACAGGAAGGGTTTATGGAGGGTGCTGTTATGAGAATGCGGCATGCTATATATATAATAATGTATAAACGAACCATGATATGAGAAAGCTCAGGACTATAGAGATGAACCGGCTGACGGTTGACGACTTCAAGCGGGCGGACAAGCTGCCGCTCGTGGTGGTGCTCGACGACGTGCGGTCGATGTATAACGTGGGCAGCATCTTCCGTACGGGCGATGCCTTCCGCATCGAGGCGGTGTACCTCTGCGGCATCAGTGCCACGCCGCCGCACGCCGAGATACACAAGACGGCGCTCGGGGCTGAAGACAGTGTAGACTGGCGCTACTTTGCCACGGCGGCCGAGGCTGTGGCCGAGCTGCATGCCGGGGGATACCTCGTCTATGCCGTGGAGCAGGCCGAGGGCAGCACCATGCTGCACGACTTCGAGCCCGAGCCGGGCCGCTGCTATGCCGTGATAATGGGAAACGAGGTGAAGGGCGTGCACCAGGAGGTGATAGACATGAGCGACGGGTGCATCGAGATTCCGCAGTATGGCACGAAGCATTCGATGAACGTGTCCGTGACGGCGGGCATCGTGATATATAAGTTCAATGAAAAGGTTAAGGGATAGAGACAGAAAAAATCCCCATGAACCGATGTTCATGGGGATTTTTTATATGGTTTACTCTTTCGTAAACTCGTCTTTTCCTACTCCGCAGAGCGGGCATACCCAATCTTCGGGGATATCCTCGAAAGCTGTTCCGGGTTCGATACCGTTGTCGGGGTCTCCTTTTGCCGGATCGTAAACGTATCCGCAAACGTCGCAAATGTACTTTTCCATAATCTTTTAATTTTTAGTTGATGAATAATGTCAGCTATAAGCTGCCGTCGAGGACAGCCTTTATCTTGTTGAATATCTGTTCCGGACTTATCGAGCGCATGCAGGCGAAGTCTCCGCGGGCGCACGGCTTGTTGCCGTAGATGCTGCACGGGCGGCACGGCAGGTCTGTCTGTACGGACAGGTCGCTCTTCTGGTTCCAGCCCATGAACCCTGCGTAGGGGTGCGTGGCTCCCCAGATGCTGACCACCGGCGTGCCGGTGATTGATGCGAGGTGCATGTTTGCGCTGTCCATCGACACCATCAGGTCGAGGTGGCTCATGAGGATGAGCTCCTGCTGCATCGTCTCGAGCGTGCTGCCCGTGTCGAGGCAGTTTTCCGTTTCGGCGCACCATGCGGGGAACGTGCTGCTCTCGCGCTCGCCGCGGCCGAAGAGGAAGATGCGCGCCTTGGGGTATCCGGCATTTATCAGCCTTATCACCTCGAGCATCTTCTCCGGCGGGTAGATTTTACCTTCGTGCGCGGCGAACGGCGCGATGCCTATCCATTGCTCAAAGCTGTTCTTCGGTCCGACGGCCGCCGGAAGCAGGTTGAGGTTGCCGCCTTCGGGCGGGAAGATGGACCTGAAGCACATCTTGACCGGGTATCCCAGCCGTGCCAGCACGTCGGCATAGTTCTGGAACGACGTGGGCAGCGGCTCCATGCGCCTGTGCTCGGGGTTGACGAGCAGCCTTTTCAGTTTCCGGTGCTTGTCGATATGCGCCACGCGGTAGCGTCCCACGTTGAAGCGGAAGCGCAGATATTCCGACCGCAGCACGTTGTGCAGGTCGGCCACGGCGGTGAAGTTCTTTGCCGTCAGCCTCCGGTAGAGCGTGTTCAGTCCTCTCACGCCCTTGTATTCCCTCTTCAGGTCTGCCTCCATGAAGTTGACATTGGGTGCCAGATCTTCAAAGAACGCCCTGGCGAAGGGTCTGCTCAGCACCGTGATTCTCACGTCAGGATATGTCATGGCGAGCGAGTAGACCACCGGTACGGCCATCACCACGTCTCCGAGCGACGAGAACCTGATAATCAGGATGTGTTCCTTTTTCATTAGTCCGGTATCTTTATCGCCTTTCTTTGTCTTATTTCGTTCCCTTTCCGTAGAGCACGGGGTTTGTCGCCGGGTCGTTGTACATCTTCATCTGCCTGTACACCTTCATGTATTTGCGTCCTTCGGCGATGTCTTCCAGCAGCTGGTCGATGGCCAGCGAGAGGTCGCGCTGCTGCTCTTCGAGCACGGCGAGCTTTGCGGCGCATGTGGCGCGGTGCTCCGGCGAGGCGTCGGTGCGTGAGGCCTGCTCCTTCATGTGGTATATCTTCAGCGCCAGGATGGACAGGCGGTCGATGGCCCATGCGGGGCTTTCGGTGTTCAGGCGCGCGTCGGCGGACGGCGTCACGCCGGAGTATTCGCTGCGGAAGTGGCTGTCGATCTGCTCCACGAGGTCGGTGCGGTCCTGGTTGCTGCGGTCTATCCGCCTCTTGAGGGCCAGCGCGTCGAGCGGGTTTATGTTCGGGTCGCGTATGATGTCCTCGAGGTGCCACTGCACCGTGTCTATCCAGCACTTGATGTACAGGCGGTGGTCTATCGACTCGCCGTCGTACGGGTTGTTTATCGCCGTGTCCACATTGTCTGTGAGATGGTAGTCACTTATCGCGTGGTTGAATATTCTGTTGCATTTCTCGGTGAATGACATAGCTGCTGTGTGTATTTATGTTTGACTTTGTTCGTTGTCTTCTCCTTTACTGATGCAAATATAGTCAAACTTTTCTAATTTGCCATCCGATTGCCGGATTTTCGGCCGTATTACAATATTTTTATAGAGATTTTGCTTATTTTTGCCGCCGATTATGAAGATAGTGATAGACGACAAGATACCCTATATACGCGAGGCGGTGGCCGCCATCACGGCCGATGCCGTATATAAGGGCGGAAGCGAGATTACGGCTGCCGACGTGCGCGATGCCGACGCACTGATAGTGAGGACGCGCACGCGCTGCGACGAGAGCCTGCTCGCAGGCAGCAGGGTGCGCTTCATAGCCACGGCGACCATCGGTTACGACCATATAGACACGGAGTATCTCGGCCGGGCGGGCATCAGCTGGACCAACTGCCCGGGGTGCAATGCCGGTTCGGTGGCCCAGTATGTGCGCTCGTCGCTGCTGCTGCTCAGCCGCGACTTCGGCCTCAGTCTGCAGGGAGCCGTGATAGGCGTCGTCGGCTGCGGCCATGTGGGTTCGCTCGTGGCCGCCGCCGCCCGGGAACTGGGCATGGAGGTGCTCGTGTGCGACCCGCCGCTGGGCCGCGCCGGCTTCGTGGATATGGGCGAGATAGAGCGCCGCGCCGACGTGATAACGTTCCACGTGCCCCTAACCAAGGACGGTCCGCACCCCACGTGGCATCTTGCCGGCAGCGCCTTCTTCGGCCGTCTGCGCCGCCGTCCGTTCATCATCAACAGCAGCCGCGGGGCCGTCGTCGACGGAGCGGCCCTCGCCGCCGCCCTCGCCGCCGGCACGGTGCGCCAGGCCGTGATAGACACGTGGGAGAACGAGCCCGACATCGACCGCGCCCTGCTCGGCCGGGTGTATATCGGCACGCCGCACATTGCAGGATATTCGGCCGACGGCAAGGTGAATGCCGACAACATGTCGCTGGCCGCGCTCTGCCGCTTCTTCGGCCTCGAGCCGCCCCGTCCCGTCACCGCGCCGCCGCTGCCCGCCGGCTTCAGGTATACCGGCGACCCGCTCGAGCTATATAATCCCCTCCGCGACAGCGACGCACTCAAGGCCGACCCCTCGCTCTTCGAATATCTGCGCGGGCACTATCCGCTCCGCCGGGAAAGTTGCTGAAAAGCCGCCGCCGGCCGGAGGCATTTTCATAAATATCTCCTTTTCAGGCTATTAAATATTGCACATATACCCCCTGTTTGTGCAATAAAGCGCGCTTTTTTGCTCAAATAATTTGCGTAAGTGAATAAAAATTAGTTACTTTGCAGCCGGATTTTTCAAGATTGAAGTAATTATTAACAATTTAAACATTACAATTATGTCAGAAATCGAATCAAAAGTAAAGGCAATCATCGTTGATAAACTTGGCGTTGACGAGGCTGAAGTAAAACCGGAAGCAAGTTTCACAAACGACCTGGGTGCCGACTCTCTGGATACAGTTGAGCTCATCATGGAATTTGAGAAGGAGTTTGGTATCTCTATTCCGGACGACAAGGCTGAGAAGATCGGCACTGTAGGCGACGCCATCGCTTACATCGAGGAGAACGCGAAATAATATTTTCAGACAGAAGGTTTATTGACGAGAGTTGAAAAACTTAGCTGAAAGATAAAAGACGGAGGCTGAAGGAGAGTGCGCCGGATGGTGTTGCGGTTCTTTCATCTTTCGTCTTTCGTCTTTCTTAACGGGGTGTTTCACCGTCATGCAGGCCCTCAGCCCGCATCGCTCGCAATGCCGGCCTTCGTCATAAAACGACAATCAATGGAATTAAAAAGAGTAGTTGTAACGGGTCTGGGAGCCGTGACGCCTGTGGGAAACAACCCCGAGGAGACATGGAACAACCTCATCAACGGAGTGAGCGGTGCCGCACCCATTACATTATTTGACGCATCTAAGTTCAAGACGCAGTTCGGCTGCGAGGTTAAAGGCGTAAACTTTGCCGAATACATCGACCGCAAGGAAATGCGCAAGATGGACCGCTACACCCAGCTGGCCTTCGTATCAGCCATACAGGCTGTGAAAGACAGCGGCATGGACCTGGAGAGCGTCGACAAGAACCGTGTCGGAGTAATCTTCGGCGTGGGCATCGGAGGTATCAAGACCTTCGAGGACGAAGTGAAATACTACGGCCAGCACGAGGAGGCCGGCCCGAAGTTCAACCCGTTCTTCATCCCGAAGATGATTGCCGACATCGCTGCCGGACAGATATCTATACACTTCGGATTCCACGGACCCAACTATGCCACTACATCGGCATGCGCATCGTCGAGCAACGCGCTGGCCGACGCCTTCAACCAGATACGTCTGGGCAAGGCCGACGTCATCCTCGGCGGAGGTGCCGAGGCTGCCATCTGCGCCGTTGGCGTGGGCGGATTCAACGCCATGCACGCCCTCTCGACACGCAATGACGACCCCGAGCACGCATCACGCCCGTTCAGCAAGAGCCGCGACGGATTCATCATGGGTGAGGGTGCAGGCTGTCTCGTGCTCGAAGAGCTTGAGCACGCCAAGGCACGCGGTGCCAAGATATACGCCGAGATGGTGGGCGAGGGCGCAAGCGCCGACGCATACCACATCACCGCATCGCACCCCGAAGGACTCGGTGCATGCCTCGTGATGGAGAACGCGCTGAAGGATGCCGGACTGAAGCCCGAGGACATCGACTACATCAACGTTCACGGAACGTCGACACCCGTAGGCGACATATCAGAGGCCAAGGCCATCAAGCAGGTCTTCGGCGATGCCGCATACAAGCTGAACATCAGCTCAACCAAGTCGATGACCGGTCACCTGCTCGGTGCTGCCGGTGCCGTTGAGGCCATGGCCACGGTGCTCGCAGTGAAGAACGACATCATCCCGCCGACAATCAACCACGACGAGGACGACAAGGACGAGGAAATCGACTATAACTTGAATTTCACATTCAACAAGGCGCAGAAGCGCGAGGTGCGTGCCGCTATGAGCAACACCTTCGGATTCGGCGGCCACAACGCTTGTGTCATCTTCAAGAAGTATGCTGAATAATAACCTCATAGACAGGATAAAGCTCCCTTTCCGCAAGGAGAAGGAGCTTTTTTCTTCTCTCTACGGCATCATGGGGTTCTATCCCCGCCGCATCGAATACTATAAGCTGGCACTCATGCACAAGAGTGTGGCAAGGCGAAACGCCAAGGGCAAGCCGCTGAACAACGAGCGGCTCGAGTTTCTCGGCGACGCCGTGCTCGACGCCGTGGTGGGCGACATCGTCTACCGCCACTTCGAGGGCAAGCGCGAGGGATTCCTCACCAACACCCGCAGCAAGCTCGTGCAGCGCGACACGCTCAACAGGCTGGCCAACGAGATGGGCATCAGCCGCCTCGTTCTCTCGTCGGGACACTCGTGCTCGCACAACAGCTACATGGGCGGCAACGCCTTCGAGGCACTCGTCGGGGCGATATATCTCGACCGGGGATACAACGCCTGCATGCGTTTCATGCAGAAGCGGATTCTCGCCCAGGTGATAAACATCGACAAGGTGGCCTACAAGGAGGTGAACTTCAAGAGCAAGCTGATAGAGTGGACGCAGAAGAACAAGGTGATACTGGAGTTCAGGCAGGTCAGCGAGACGAAGGCCGACGACAACGCCAGTCCTGTGTTTACATACGAGGTGGTGGTCGAGGGGCTTACCGCCGGCAAGGGCACGGGCTACTCGAAGAAGGAGAGCCAGCAGACGGCGTCGAAGGAGGCGCTGCAGAAGCTGCGCCGCGAGACGAAGTTCATCGATGCCGTGTTTGCCGCGAAGGCCGGCCGCACCAAGATGGAGGAGGAGCCGGTGCTCAACGTTCCGGAGACGGAGGAGAAGCACGACTTCATCATCAGCCGTCCGGAGAACGCCGTGGAGAAACCGCATAAGACGGCGGAGAAGGCTGACAAGGCCGAGGCGAAGGTCCGCGGCAGGGCGAATAAGGAGATAGAGGAAAGCCGTGAGGCCGCGGCAGCCGACGAGTTCGACCTGTCTGACATCACGGCAACTCCGAAAGAACTTTCAAAAGAAGACATCATCGCTGCGGCAGAGAGTGCCGCATACGAGTAGTTGTCTCTCGCGAGAAAGTCCTTTTCACAGGGTTTTCTCGTAAGAGTCAATCTTTTCGAGATAGTATCGGCGAAAGTCTTTCCAGTGATAGAACGGGGCAATGTCTGTCTTTATGGGCAGCGTTGCCTCGTTTTCGTTCAGCAATACCTTAAAGATAACGTCGCTGTCGGCGTCGTCCTTGCGGTAGAACACCAGCTGTATGTTTGCCCCCATGGGGAATATCCGGTAGTTTATCCAGCCCTTTTTCTCGAGCTTGTCCATGTCGTCGACAGCCATGTCGTAGCCGTTGATGCCGAGGAGGCACGTCAGCGGGAGCACCATTGTCTCGTGGCCGAAGCGCAGCGTGGCTCTGTTTCCGGACAGGGCGATGCAGCTGTCGGCCTCCTCGATGATGCGGCGCAGCAGGTTACGCTGGGTGAAGGGCTGCGTGCCGCCGTTGAGGGGGCACGCGCCGTAGGTGATGTACCACCTCACGTTGTTCTTGAGCCAGTTGCCGTACAGTTCGTTGTCGGTGAAAATATCGTACAGAGTGACGCTGCTCCGCGACTCGCAGTTCTGTATGTTGGATGCCAGCTTGAAGAGACGGTCGCTCAGCTGCACGGCATCGACGTTACGGCTGACGTATGCCGTGTCGCTGAAGAGCGTTCCGATGAGGCGGCTGTGCGTCGGATGGCGGCGGCAGAAGTCGTCGTATGCTTTTCCGGCACTGCCCGACATCCTCTTCGAGGTCAGCTCCTTGTCGCCGAAGTTCATGTAGTACATGTCGTGCATGCTTGCGTCGTGCGCGATGTTCAGCTGCGGGTTGAGCTGCGCCAGTTGCAGCAGCTCGTTCTCCATAGACAGTATGCACCTTATCACCACCGTGCTGCGGGCATCCACGTCGGCGCTGCCGGCGAACACCTCGGGAAACCGCTCGTACATCCTCCGCGCAATGTCGCGGTGCTGCCGTGCGCCGAGCGGCGTCAGTTCGCCGAGCCGTCCGCCGGCCTCGCTGCGCAGGCGGCCTATCCGTTCCATCACGTCGCGCCCCAGGGCAGTGAGCGCCCCGGCGCTGTCGGCCTTCGCAAGGGTGTTGTAAGGGTAGTCGTACTCGTCGCTTCCGATGAGGAACCGCGACCCGTGGCGGCCGTAATGGCTGATGTAGAACGGCCGTTTCCCGTCGGGAGCCTTTGCCTGCCGTGCCGGCATGGGGTTAGGGTATGCCAGGTGGTTCGATGCCGAGAGGCGCACGTTTCTCTCTATCTCTCTGCGCGCCGGCTGTGCCGCGGCTGTCAAGGCAGATAGCAGCAAGACTGCCGAAAGGAAGATTTTTCTCATAAGTTTGCTTGTTTTATCGGTGCAAATATAGAAAAATAATCGTATATTTGCAACATCGACAAATCAGAAAAACCAATAAAGAGCATGGCAAAGACATATCAATGGTCCGACGATTACTGGCTGCTGCTGATGCAGCTCTACCTGCGCCGCCCGGCGGGCATCAAGCCGCTGTACAGCCGTGAGATGGTCGGGCTGAGCCTCGAGCTTCACATCCCGCCGGCCGAACTGTTCGCGCGGATGTGCTCCATAGCCAACATGGAGACGCCGCGCATAGAGCGTATATGGCAGACCTACGGCTCGAACCCGCGCAAGCTGTCGCGCGCCGTGGCCCTGTTGCGTGCCATGAACGGATTTAACACGGCCGGCGGGTTCTACGACGGGGTGGAGGTGAACGAGACTTTCGAGTGCGACTTCAAGCCCGTGGCCGAGGGAGAGACCGTCACCCCCGTCATGCTCATACTGATTCTCGACCTCTACTTCCGCCTCACGCCCCTGACGATGGTGCCCGAGACGCCCGAGGTGGTGGAGCTGGCGCGCCTCATCGGCATGCGGCCGGCCGCCGTCGCCGACATCATGGATGTGTATCAGCACTGCGACCCCTATCTCAACCGCCGCGACGTGACGTTCAGTCCGCTCCTCATGCCCTGCCAGCAGATATGGCAGCGCTTCGGCAACAGCAGCACGCCGGCACTCGCCTCCTTCGCCTCGCAGCTGAAGGAATACTTTTATTAATTACGAATTTGGAGTTACGAATTACGAGTTGTCGGCTACAGCCGATGTTGAATTATGAATTACGAATTGCCATGCGGCATGGAACTGCGTATCTATCACAAGATAATCTATATCGTTACAGTTTCATGCCGCATGGCAATTCGTAATTAAATGACTCGTAATCGCAGCGAAGCGAGAATAATTCGTCATTCCAAACTCGTCATTCGTAATTCATATCTGCCCCGCCTCGACCATCAGGACCACGCGTTCCGTGAGGCGGTCGGTCTCTTCCGGGTCGTAGGCTTTGTTGAGGTTGGCGCCGAAGATGGAGGAGAACGCCTGCCAGAAGCCGGCGCGGATGGGGCCGAGGAAGGCCTTGAGGATGTCGTACGAGGAGGAGTTGCACTCGCGGTAGACCAGCTTTATCAGCAGCTTGCCCTGCGAGTAGGTGAGCTTTTTCATCCTCGGCTTGTATTGCTTGTATATCCCGTCCTCGACTTTCTTGAGGTGCGCGTCGCGCGATTTCTTGTCGGGCAGCGTCTCGAGATACTCGTATGTCTCGATGATAATCCTGTTCACCTCCTTCGCTATGGGCAGCACCGTCTTCACGTTCCTCACCAGGCGCGAGTAGCTGGCGGCCTGTTTCTTGTCCTTGAAGGCCAGTTCGGGATATACGTAGACGTTGTTCATCTCCATATACTGTATGGAGTCGCCGCCTTCGAGCACCTTTCCCACCTTCACCATGGGCACGAAGGTGGGGCTGTCCATGTCCACCTCCCTGTCTTCGGGGTGCACGGACTTTCCCTTGCCCTGTGCCGCGGCCGTGAGGGCGCAGCTGGCGAGGATGGCGGTGATGACGACGCGTATTCTCATATCCGTCTGCAAAAGTATTAATATTTTTCCGTTCGCGGTGCTGCCGGCCTGTTATTAAACGTGAACGGCGCCGATATTCGTCAGTGGAGCCCCTCTATCGGCTTTGCGCCGAGGCATTTCAGGTTGGCCTCGAGCTGCCTCGTGCTGCTCGCGCCGACCAGTACCGACGTCACTCCGCGGTGCTGCAGTATCCACGCCAGGGCCATCTCGGCCAGCGTCTCGCCGCGCTTCTGCGCCTCGGCGTTGTATCCGCGGAGCCGCCCGAGCAGTTCCGGCGTGAGCATGTCGGGGCGCAGGAACTTCCCCTTCGACATGCGGCTGTCTGCCGGTATGCCGCCGAGATACCTGTCGGTGAGCAGTCCCTGTGCCAGGGGCGAGAACGAGATGAAGCCCACTCCCTCGCGCTGGCACTCGTCGATGATGCCTTCCTCCACCGGCGCGCGGTCTATCATGTTGAGCCGTCCCTGATATATCAGCAGCGGAACGTCGCGCTCGCGCAGATACTTCACCGCCACCTTGAGGGCGTGCAGCGGCCACCTCGATATGCCGACGTAGAGCGCCTTGCCTGCGCGGACGATGTCGACGAGTGCCTGGAGCGTCTCCTCGAGCGGTGTGTCGGGGTCGTAGCGGTGGCTGTAGAACAGGTCGACATAGTCTATCCGCATGCGGCGCAGGCTCTGGTCGAGGCTCGCCATGAGATACTTCCGCGAGCCCCAGTTGCCGTAGGGGCCGGGCCACATGTCGTATCCGGCCTTCGTGCTGATGAAGAGTTCGTCGCGGTAGGGTCGGAAGTCGTCGTCCATCAGCCGGCCGACGGTCTCTTCGGCGCTGCCGTATGGCGGGCCGTAGTTGTTTGCCAGGTCGAAGTGTGTGATGCCGTGGTCGAATGCGTAGCGTGTTATCTCGCGGCTGCGGCCGTAGTCGTCCACGCCCCCGAAGTTGTGCCAGAAGCCGAGGCTCACCTTGGGCAGCAGCACACCGCTGCGCCCGCATCTCTCGTACTCCATGCCGCCGTCGTAGCGGTGCTCGTCTGCAATATACTGTTCCATGGGCTGTAGTTTGTTTAATGTCTTTTTGCGGGTTTTCTGCAAAGGTATAAAACATTTCCCGAAACGGCAAGGCATGACGCCCCAAAAAAGATTGCAGGGGGCCCCACCCAACCTCCCCAAAGGGGAGGGGAGCTGCGGGAGGAAACGAATAGAGATTTTGACAGCTCTCAAAGACGGTTAGCACAGCAGGCAAAAACACTTTTGATAGCGGGCACAAACGCATTTGACAGCGGGCGGAATACATCGGCGGGCCGTCCGTTGCACCGTCAGAAGCTGCTGATTACACCGTCACTGGTGCTCCGTTGCACCGTCAGAAGCCCCTCCCGGCATCGTCGGGAGGTCCTCGCCGGGCGGCTGTTTTTTGTCCGCCGTCTTAAATTTGTCAGTCCGCGCCTTTTGCCGTGTCGCTCTTTTGTTATATCTTTACACGGTAAACGACAAACAATAACAGTAATATTAAGTAGGTATGGAAAGAAGAAAGATTGCTATTCTCACCGGTGCCGGCATGTCGGCGGAGAGCGGGATAAAGACGTTCCGCGACGCGGGCGGACTGTGGGAGAACTATCCCGTGGAGCAGGTGGCATCGCACGAGGGGTGGCTGGCCGACCCGTCGCTGGTCACCGAGTTCTACAACGCCCGGCGCGCCGAGCTGGTGAAGGCCGTGCCGAACGGCGGCCACCGCCTCGTGGCCGGGCTTGAGCGCGACAACGACGTCACCGTGATAACCCAGAATGTGGACAACCTGCACGAGGCGGCCGGCTCGACGGATGTCATCCACCTGCACGGCGAACTGATGAAGGTGTGCTCGAGCCGCGACGTCGACGACCCGCGCTATCACGTCACCTTGACGGCATCCAACTGCCGGGTGGAGCCTGGCACGCTCGCCGGCGACGGCTCGCTGCTCCGCCCGTTCATCGTCTTCTTCGGCGAGGGCGTGCCGATGATAGAACAGGCCGCGCGGTGCGTCTCGGAGGCCGACGTGCTCATCATCATCGGCACGTCGCTCAACGTCTATCCGGCCGCCGGACTCGTGCGCTATGCGCGGCGCGGCACCCCGGTATACCTGATAGACCCGAAGCCGGTGAAGTGCGACGTGCTTGGCGTGCACCATATAATGAAGGGCGCTACGGAGGGCATGCGCGAGCTGACGGACATTCTAAAGAGCGGTGGCGGGCTATGACGTTCAGCATCAGGATAGAACTGCCGCCGGGCATGCGCAGCATACCCGACAGGGAGTTCGTCATCAAGATAGACTGTGACGGGCAGTCCGCCGGCGACGTGGCGGAGAGCGGCGGCCGGGCGTCGGGCCTGTCGCGGTTCATGAGGGGGATTATCGGCACGCTCCGGCAGGATGGCCGCCAGCGCACGGCGGAGACATACGCGAGCACGCTGAGCAGCTTCACGGCCTTCCGCCGCGGCCGCGACACCGCCATGGAGACCATCGATGCCGCCATGGCGGGCGACTATGAGCGCTGGATGCGCCGCCGCGGGCTCAGCCTGAACACGGTGTCGTTCTACATGAGGATAATGCGGTCGGTATACAACCGTGCGGTGGCGGCCGGACTGACGGCCGACAGGAAGCCCTTCCGCGACGTATACACCGGCATCGCCCGCACCCGCAAGCGGGCCCTTCCGACGGCCGTGCTGCGCGCCATACGCGATTTCCCGTGCCGCGGGGTGACGGCTTTCGCCCGCGACATGTTCATGTTCAGCTTCTACACCCGCGGCATGTCGTTCGTAGACATGGCCCACCTGCGGCGCTCCGACATCTCCGGCGGCACGCTGACATACGTCCGCCGCAAGACGGGGCAGAAGATACGCATGCGCTGGGAGCCGTGCATGGAGGAGATCGTGCGCCGCTACGAGGGGCGCGACGCCGGCGGGCAGACGGTGGCCGCCAGCTGGCTGCTGCCCATACTCTACGACCCCGCCACGGGGCGGACGCACAGATACAAGGCGCGGCAGTGGCTCGTGAACTACCAGCTGAACAACATCGCCGCCGCATTAGGCATCGAGGAGGGGCTCACGATGTACGTCGCCCGCCACTCGTGGGCCAGCGTGGCGAAAGGCATCGACATCCCGCTCGGCGTCATCAGCGACGGAATGGGCCACCACTCGCCGCGCACCACGCAGATATATCTCGACTCTATCGATGCCGGACGCATCGACCGGGCCAACGCAATGATTATAGAGGCTGTCAGCGACTGAACTAAAAAAGGGGACACAGCGTATCACTACGCCATATCCCCGGCCAAAAATGTACTATATGTGTATTTCCTTAGTGTTATCCTGGCCTGTTGTAATTAAACTATTTAATGCCTTTATGAAAAAGTTAAATGTCTCCTGTGTGTCTTCGATGGCTTTATTCTGCGGTGCATATAGTCACGCGGTTCATGTCGTTCTCCGCGAACGGCTGCACGCGTGAGCCTTCTGCACGCTGCTCTATGCGTGCGGCATCTATGCCGTAGACCTTTGTCAGCACTCCGGCCACGGCCTCGGCGCGTCCTGCCGAGAGGCGCTCGTTGATGGCCTGCGTGCCTGTTCCGGCGTCGGCATAGCCCGTAAGCACGGCCTTTGCTGCCGGGTGCTCCTTCATATACTGTGCCAGTTCTGTTATCTTGGCATGCTCATCCGCCGTGATCTCGCACGAGTTGATGGCGAAGAACACCTCCTTGCGCATCGGAGCCACGGTCTCTGCGGCTTTCTCCTTCACCTCTGCGGCCGGTGCGGGAGTCTCGCTTGCGGGTTCCTCAGCCGGCACAACGGCCTGCATCACGGGCACTTCGGCGGCCGCCTTGCGGCTGGTCTTGCCGAGGGCAATCTTTATTCCGGCGAGCGCATTGAAGTACCAGTCGGCGTTGCCCGCCTTCTTCGAGTTGTATTTGTCGCTGACGACGTTGGCGTTGCCTTCGATGCCGAGCGACACGGCGTCGCTAAGGCGGAAGTCTATGCCGATGCCGCCGCGGCCGAACGGGCGCACCTTCGTGCCGTCCCATATATAGGCCATCTCGTATCCGGCGGCGTTGATGTCCTGGGCCTCGCCGTTACTGAAGGCGATGTTGGCTCCGCCGCCGGCAAATAAGGTCAGCGATACGGCCCTGTGGGGGTTGTATCCGCCGATGGCGTTGGTCAGGTCGAGGGTCAGGTCGATGCCCGGGGCTATGTGCTTATAGCTGTAATTGACGTTTCCGGCCAGTCCGTCATTGCCGACGTAGCCGTTGAATCCGCCGCGGCTCTCCCATCCGCTCACGGCAAGGCGCACCCCGAGGACAGGGGTGAACCTGTATCCGGCAGCCACCTGGACGTTCGGTGACAGCAGGTCGGAGAAGGATGCTTCGCCCAGCGTGTATTGCGCGCCGCCCTGAACCTGTATGAACGGGTGGGGAGCGAAGACCTTGCGGCTCTCTGCTTCCTGGCCTGCGGCATGTCCTGCAGCCAAGGCCAATATGGCAGCGGTAAATATATGTCTTCTCAGTTTCATATTGTTCGATATCTGAATGTTGTTACTTTTCTGTGCTATTGCTCTCATTCTGCTGCGCATCGTATGCACGCATGGCTGAGTCGCGCTTGTTAGGGTCGACGACACCTCTGTCTCCATATTCAGTGTTTGTCAAGCAAAGAAGCCAGTTTCCCATGTAGTTTACCGGTTTGAAAAACATCTTTGTCGTTATGTCCGGCATGTCGCCCTCTGCCTTTCTCAGTACTACGTTGCAGAGAACCTCGTTCGCATAGTATTCGTTGAACTTTATATACTCGATGCGGTAGTCGATGGGGTGGATGGTCTTGAGCATCGAGACGACCTCGGCCAGTCCGTCATTGTCGAGCGGCTGCGGCTCGCCCTTTATTTCTTCATCGTTCCTGTACAGCATTCCGGCTGCTTCGGAGTAATTCTCTTCTTTGGCAAATGTGAAGAACCTGTCAACCAGCTGTTTCACGGCAACGGTGTCCTTGCTCTCCATTGCCTGCTCGAATGTCGTCTCGTTTCCGGCCGGCTTCTCCTTGTTCGACTTGCAGGCGGCGACGAGGAAGACTGTGGTCAGAACGATGACAAGTACTGATTGTTTATGGATATTCATATAGTGTAGTGTTATGTAATGTCATATTCTAAAAAGAAGGCGGGGAGACAACCTCCCCGTCTTCCTTTTGTCTGTGCTTTACCGGTTATCAGTGCTTCTTTGCGGAAGAACTGTTACCGCCGGGAGTCTTGTTGACTTTCAGGGTAGCAGATACCTTGAGTTCTCCCCATGTTGTGGTTACGGTAACCGGAATCCTTACGTTGAACGAATGTGCGATATTCGTATTGACCTGTGTCAGCGTCACCTTACCCATGTTGTTGAGGGTGATGTTGCCTGTGGGAGCGGTGTACTTGACAGTGAAGTCATTGCTGTCGACGGTCTTCCATGTTCCGCTGTAGTTGGTCTCGATCTTTGTTTCGTCAACGGCAAGCTTGCTGATGCCGTAGAATGCCCAGAAGGAAACCTTACGGTTACTATTCTCATAGAACTGAGTCGGGTTGTATCCGTTGAAGTCCTCAAATGCGATTGAGAGGTTCTGCACCAGCGTGCTGTGGTTGTCGAGCGTCATGTCGGCCACGGTAGCGCTGTTGATGAATACCGGACGGATTACCTTCACGTCGAACTTGTTACCGTTCAGCGTTATGAGACTCTTAGCCGGCTCACATGTCTCGTTCTTTATCACTACAGTGAATGTAAGTGCTTCTGCCAGTTTGGGGCTTCCGTCTTCGTTCTTCTCATAGCTGTTGATAAGCTTCTTAACGACATCGTTCTCGCCGAGGGTAATCTGACCGTTAGTCTTATCGATTGTTGCAATCGTCGTTCCGTTTTTACTTATCTCATCATCTTTCACCGTATATGCGGCTCCCTTGAGCTCTGCCATCGACTGATCAGCTTTTGCAGCAAATGTATATGTAACTGAAGCGGCGTCTGCCAAAGTCTTGTATGTCGTTCCGAGGTCGCGCTTGATGACATCAAGAGGAGATGTTGCAAACGTATTGGCCGAAACGAAGTCGTACGTGCAATCGTTGTCCGGATTTGTTCCGTTCTTTACCTGCATGTGAACCTCTGCGTAGCCCTTGCCTGTTGAGTTGGCTGCGAACCATGCAGCTTCCTTCTTGTCAGTGTTCTGGATTGTGGCAGCGGGTGTCTTGTTGACGGTGGCCGGAGTCCATGTAATCTTGATATAGATATCCTTCAGGCTGTGGGCAGATGCTTTCGGAGCAAACTTAACCCATGTAGAGATAGATGTCTGCTTCTTTGTTACCAGCAGGTCGTAAGCCTGATTGTTGTCTATGGTCCAGAGAAGAACCTCTGTCTGGTGTCCGCCTTCAGCTGTTCCCTTGGTTACGGTTCCAATATTTGCGGTTGAAGCAAGTTCTGTTGCCTTATGTGTGCTTTCGTTGTAAGAGTACTGCTTGCCTGCTACGAATTCGTAGTTAGCCTCAAACTCTGTCTTGCTCATGTTTATTTCGGCCAGAACCTGGTTCTCAACCTCATCCCATGTGATAACCTGCTTACCGGCTATGGCATTGTCATTGCCACACTTTACAGTGTAAGCGTCGGTGATGGCATTTGCCGTTACAGATACAGGAATCTTTGCAACGTCAACAATCTCAATGAGAACGTAGCCTACAGCGGCAACGGCTCCATCGCTGTTGTTGTCTACAAGCGATACGCGGACAAGCGGAGTGCGGCCGATAATCTGGCGGTCCTGCTTAGCACCGTTGTATCCCTGAATCTTGAGGACGTGGCCGTCTTCAATCTTTGCGTGGGCGCTCTCGTTTGTCTTGTAGTCGGGAGACTGGTAACCGATCAGCTCATACTTCAGGGCGAAGCGCTTTTTGTTTATCGTTGTCTGTCCACCCCACAGCTTGTCCTTGCTGTTGTTGTAGTCATAGTGAACGTTTATCCACTCGTTCAGGTCTATACCGGTCTCATCTGTGTATTCAATCTGGAATGCAGCGGTTTTCTTGCTGATAGCATCAGCTGCCTTCTTTTCAAGATGCAGCTCGCCGGCCTTATCCACTTCACCTTTCTTTGAGGCCTTGTTGATATAGAAGTTCTCAATCTTATAGTGCTTCAAGGCTGCGAAGTCAGATGTTATGATGGTGTCTTTGTCGTTCTCGCCGCCTTTGGGATCCTTGTAGCGCAGTGCCACAACGTCAACCTTTCCATCTTCTTTTCCTATATTCGCAATATTGTTCGAGTTCTTCATGCTGAAGAATACGCCTATCTTTCCTGAATTGTTCTTAACGCTGTCTATCTTGATGTCGCTTGCAGATGCAGCTCCGCGGGTATATGTAGCGTTGTTGAGGAGGAAGCTGTAGCGTGTCAGATCCTTGGTGTCGATGTCTGCATTCGACGGATTCAGATAGTAGTTAGCCGTTACTATTGGCACGACATTGTTTACAACCTTGGTCAGTGTGGCCTCATCTGCTTTCTGGTCTGTTGCAACGTTTGCTGCTTTGAGGTCCAGTTTCGTGTAGTTGAACGACCATACGCCGATGGCTTCAATACCCTGATAGTACTCTTCCGGTGAGAAGACGATGCTCTTCAGCTTCTTGCTGAGGAACGAGATGTACTCGTTTATCTTCTTTACATCGCTCTGCAGGTTGCTGATGGCGGTGTCCATGCCCTGCACTTTCGTGGCGAATTCCTTAAGGTCTCCGTTTCCGATGGCTTTCAGCAGGTCTTCGAGAGCCTTGATGCGGTTGTTCTGTGCATCGTCGGTGACTTTCTGATCGCTCTTCAGGGTGTTGAGCTGGGTCTGCAGGTTGTCAATCAGTCCCTTGAGTTCGGTCCTCAGTGCGGTGTCGGCAGCCTTGTAAGCTTTCTCTATTTCGCCTACCTTAGTGTCGAGACTTTTAATCTCATTTGACACTTTCAGAATCTCGGCGTCAGTGTATGCCTTTGCTGCTTTGAGGTTTTCTTCAGCCTCTTTCTTCAGCTTTTCTACCTCCTCGTCGAGGCGCTTGTTGATGGCTGTGTTGTTGTCCTCTATCAGCTTGGTCAGCTTGGCATCCTTGCTCTTCAGCTCATTGATAGCCGTCTCGTTCGATTCGCGCAGGCTCTTCAGCTGCTCCTCGAGCGAAGTGATGGATGCGGCCTGTGCCTCGGCCTTTTTGAGCAGGTCTGCCACCTGTCCGTTGAGCAGGCTGATCTGGCCCTCGAGATTCTCCTTTACGGTCTGAAGATTTGCCACGATGCTGTTGAGCGTCGTCGTCAGGCCTTCGATTTTCGTCTCGTTCTCCTGGGCGTGCTTTGCTGCCTTGTCTGCCAGGTCGTATGCCTCGTTGGCGCGTGCCTTGGCGGCCTCGATGCCCTTGGTCAGCTCGGCGTCAGCCTCGATGAGCGCAGCGATGGTCTTTCCCTGCTCCTCAATCTTTGCGTTAGCGCTTGCGATGGAAGCCTCGAGGCTTGCAACGGCCTCGTCCACCATCTTGCGTGCAGCCTCTACGGCAGCTTTCTCTGCCTCGGCGCGCTGTATGTCAGCGTATGCGTTGGCGTTCTTCTCTGCGTTGGCGATGGCAGCCTGAAGTGCCTCGTCAGCTTTCTTGTATGCGTCGGCGAGGTCTTCGGCCTGTGAGTTCAGGCGGGCGATCTCGGCTTCGGCAGTTTTCACTTTCCCGTCGATGAGGGAAGTGAGGTCTGTTTCGTTTGCTGCAATGGCATTGCGAAGCTCGGTGATGTCGTCATCGTAGTCCTTGCAGGAAACGAGCGTACTTGTTGAAGCCGTGATAAGGGCTCCAAAAAGCAGTGCACTGATAAACTTTTTTCTCATGTTAAAAATTTAATTAATTAAATACTTAGGTATATTTATGATTCTTGTTATCATACCCCAGACTGTCCAAAATCTCTTGCTAAGAGATTTAGAAGAGACGCTTAAAAGTGCTGCTGCAAAGGAAGTAGCGGCGCAGAAACTCCGCTTTTTTTGGCTTTTGTGAAGAAATTTATACTGATTTATTTGCTCATTTGCAATAAATATCGTACTTTTGCCCCGTGAATCCTCTCTTAGCAAGAGATTGGGAAATTTCCCGTCAGCAAAGAGTGGAAAACCGGAAGATTTTTGTTTTTCATGCGGATACTGCGGAGCGGGTCGTCAATAGGGAATCCATGGGAATGGAATAAAGTTTCTTCCCATGTCACAAACAAGGTGTTTCTCATGTCACAAACCTTGTAGTGACAAAGTCTTGTCTTTGTCCGCAGCCCGTAAGGGCTAATTCACGTGCAGATATTATATTCCTGTTTTATGACCGAAGGCATTATGTTCCCAGCCGAAAGCCCTTGCGGGCTGCGGACAAATACGAGAATAGGTCCCTACAAGGGTGGTGATATTATCAATCAAAGGTGGTGATATTATCAATCAAATGTGATGATAGCATCAACCGGAACAATCCCGTTGATTTTCTACTGAACAATAGAACACAGAGCCACGGAGGCACAGAGAATCGTCTTTCAATCTCTGTGCCTCCGTGGCTCTGTGTTCCAGATATGGATGGTTACCGGGCCTCCTATATATAATAATGTGTCAGGCGCCGGCCTCTGTCACTTCACATACTCGGCGAAATCCGTCAGGTGCATGTCGCCCTTGCGTGCCAGCGTGTCGTGCATGGCGAACGCTGCGGGCAGGTTGTGCTTCGTGTGGCCGCCGCGTGCAATCTTCAGGTAGTCCCAGAGCAGCTGCTTGTAGTCGGGGTGAGCGCAGTTTTCGATGATGCACTGTGCGCGCTGCACGGGGCTCTTGCCGCGCAGGTCGGCCACGCCCTGCTCCGTGACGATTACGTTCACGTCGTGCTCCGTGTGGTCGTGGTGGCTCACCATCGGCACGATGGAGCTTATCAGTCCGCCCTTGGCCACGCTCGGGCATGTGAATATAGATATGTATGCGTTGCGCTCGAAGTCTCCCGAGCCGCCGATGCCGTTCATCATCTTCACTCCGCTGATGTGCGTGGAGTTGGCGTTGCCGTAGATGTCGCACTCGAGTGCCGTGTTGATGGCAATCACGCCGAGGCGGCGGATAAGTTCCGGCGAGTTCGACACCTCGCTCTGGCGCAGCGTCAGGTGGTTCTTGAAGTAGTCGATGTTGTCGTATACCTTCATCAGGCTCTCGTTGGTGACGGTCAGCGAGCAGGCTGAGGCATCCTTTACGCGGCCTTCGAGCATCATGTCTACCACGGCGTCCTGAAGCACCTCGGTGAAGATGTTGAAGTCGGGCACGTTCTTGTCCTGGCTCAGTGCGGCGAGGATGGCGTTTGCCGTAGAGCCCACGCCGCTCTGCAGGGGCAGGAACGACTGCGGTATGATGCCGCGCTTCATGTCTGCCACGAGGAACTCTGCCACGTTCATGCCTATCTGCGTGGTCACGGGGTCGAGGTCTTTGAAGGCGCGTGCCTCGTCGGGTATGTGGCACTCCACCACTCCCACAATCTTGCTTGCGTCTATCTCGACATACGGCTTGCCTATGCGGTCGCTCACTCCGACGATGGGTATGGGCTGGCGCAGCGGCGGGTCTTGCAGTTCATACACGTCGTGCAGATACCTGGCACCCTTGCTGTGGAACGAGTTAAGCTCGAGAATGACGTGCTTTGCCAGCCGTGCGGCCGTGGGGCTGATGCCTCCTGCCGACGTGAGGTAGGCCTTGCATGTGGTCTCTCCCTCCTCGATGTCGCACACTTCGAGCACCGCCCAGTCCACCGGTCCGAGGAATCCGTAGCGCAGTTCCTGTGCCATGTGGCTCAGGTGCATGTCGCTGTATGCAATCTCGCCCATGTTGACGTGCTTGCGGAAGTCGGGATTTGTCGTGTACGGGGCGCGGTATTTGATGGCCTGCGCGTTGGCCAGGTCTCCGTCGGTGCTCTGTCCTGTGGATGCTCCGGTGAATATTCCCACCTGAAACTCGCGTCCGGCCTCGTGCTCTGCCACGGCTATCTTTGCCAGTTCCTTGGTCACGGCCTTCGCCGCGCCCGACGGGGTGAAGCCGCTGAGGGCGATGTTCTCTCCGTTCTTGATAAGCGCTGCTGCTTCGGCAGCGGTCATACGTGTATATGCCATGTCGTTGTTTATTTTATGTTTTATTATTATACGTTTATATATAAGCGCTGCAAATTTACTGAAAATCAGTTGTAACGCAAAATAAATCATAGGCTTTTATTTTTTTCTTCGCCCATTTTGCTGTATCTTTGCATGCATTAAAACGTTTTGTAATGACAGCAATCGATGTAGAACTGATGCAGAATGAGCTGGTGCGTGAGATAATGGAGACGCGCAATGCCGATATCCTCGGCAAGATAAGACGCTCCGTCGGGCGCATCATGGCGGCTGAGAGGCGCCGGTGGCCGCAGGCCGGGCCTTTCTCGGCCGGGGAGATTGACTCGCGTATCGATGCTTCCGAGCGATGTTTCGAGACGGGAGACGTTGTCCCGTCAGAGGATGTTTTGGGTGGAATGCGTCGCATATTGCTTGAGTAATGAGAATCATTTGGTCTGGTTCGGCAAGCAGGCGGTGGTCGGCTCTGTTCGTCCAGTGCATGGAGATATTCGGTAAGAGTGTTGCTAAGCGCAGCCTTATGCAGCTTGAGAAAAAGCTGGCATTATTGGAAAACAACCCTGAAATGGGTTTTCCCGAGCCCTTGCTGGTCGGAAAAGGCAGGCTCTACAGAGCCTTGATATTCAGCAAAAACTATAAATTTATATATTATGTGGATTCTTCCGAAATCCGGATAGTGGATGTTTGGGATATGAGGATGAATCCATCGGCATTAAAGAAAAGGATAAAATAATATTTATGGAACAGACACTTTTGATATACAACACCCTTTCGAGGCGTAAGGAGAGATTCGAACCGCTGCATGCGCCCAACGTGGGGATGTACGTCTGCGGACCCACCGTATACGGAGACCCGCATCTCGGCCATGCCCGCCCCGCGATAACGTTTGATACCGTCTTCCGCTACCTGCGCCACTTGGGATACAAGGTGCGCTATGTGCGCAACATAACGGACGTCGGACACCTCGAGCACGATGCCGACGAGGGCGACGACAAGATAGCGAAAAAGGCCCGCCTCGAGCAGCTCGAGCCCATGGAGATAGCCCAGCACTACACCAACCGCTACCACACGGCAATGGAAGCGCTCGGCGTGCTGCCCCCGAGCATCGAGCCCCACGCCACCGGCCACATCATCGAGCAGCAGGAACTCGTGGGCCGCATCCTCGCCAACGGATACGCCTACGAGAGCAACGGCTCGGTATACTTCGACATAGAGAAATACAACAAGGACCATAAATACGGCATACTGTCGGGCCGCAACCTTGACGACGTCATCAACGCGAGCCGCGAGCTCGACGGAGTGGGCGAGAAGCGGAACCAGGTAGACTTCGCGCTGTGGAAGAAGGCGCAGCCCGAGCACATCATGCGGTGGCCCAGTCCGTGGAGCGACGGCTTCCCGGGATGGCACTGCGAGTGCACGGCGATGGGACGCAAGTATCTCGGCGAGCACTTCGACATACACGGCGGAGGCATGGACCTCGTCTTCCCGCACCACGAATGCGAGATTGCGCAGGCCGTGGCCGCCTACGGAGAGCCGATGGTCCGCTACTGGATGCACAACAACATGATAACCATCAACGGGCAGAAGATGGGCAAGAGCCTCGGCAACTTCATCACGCTCGAGCAGTTCTTCACAGGCAACCACCCGGCATTGGAGAAGGCATACAGTCCCATGACGATACGTTTCTTCATCCTGTCGGCCCACTACCGCGGCACGGTAGACTTCTCCAACGATGCGCTGAAGGCCAGTGAGAAAGGTCTCGAGCGCCTCATGAACGGACTGGCGGACATGGAGCGCATCCAGCCGGAGGCGAAGTGCGACGAGCAGACGGAGAAAATCGTGCGCGAACTGCGCCAGAAGTGCTACGACGCGATGAACGACGACTTCGCCACGCCGCAGGTGATAAGCTACCTCTTCGAGGCCTGCGGAGTGATAAACAAGCTCATCGACCACAAGGCCACCATCTGCGCCGAGTGTCTCGACGAACTGAAGTCCGTGATGCGCCTCTTCGCCTGCGACCTGCTCGGCCTGAAGGAGGAGAAGGGCAACTCGTCCGATGCCCGCGAGGAAGCATTCGGAAAGGTGGTCGGCATGGTGCTCGACCTGCGTGCCAAGGCCCGCGAGGCCAAGGACTGGGCCACCTGCGACCGCATACGCGACGAGCTCAAGGAGGCTGGCTTCGAGGTCAAGGACACCAAGGACGGTGTCACCTGGAAACTGAACAGATAACCGGAACGCTTCAGATAGCTGCCGGAAACATGTTAGCCCCCTGCCGAGGAAATCTCCGGCAGGGGGCTAATACGTTGTTACGGGGCCGTAGTCACACTGTTACCTGCGGCACGTCACACTGTTACCCGTGGCGCGTCACACTGTTACCTGTGGCACGTTACACTGTTACCCGTGGCACGTAACGATTCAAGGACGGCCTCCGTGGATTTTATTCAGGCCGGTTCGGCCAGTCATTTCACCCTCGGCCGGTACCCTTCTATTTCCGTTTCGATGACGCCGGAGGTGATGCCGGAGGCTGTTACGGTGATGCGGGCGAGCAGTCCGCGGCGGTTCAGCGGGCGGTCGAGGTCGAAGATGAAGTTGCCGAGACTGTAGAATACGGGGCGGCCGCCTATCGTCTCCACGTCCTGCGCCGTGTGGCTGTGGTGGCCTATGATGGCGTCGGCACCGGCACGGATGAGCATGCGGGCCTCGTGGCGCTGCCCGGCCATCGGGTGTAGGGTGTGCTCGGCGCCCCAGTGGAGGCACACTATGACGCAGGCATCGGGCTCGCGGCTCTTCAGGGCGCGTATCGTGTCGCAGAGTCGGGCCGGCGACGCCTCGCAGACGCACGGGCGGTCGGCCAGCGCCACATAGTTCTCCGACATCACGCGCAGCGATGCCAGCAGATATACCGGCCGCGGACCGCCGCCTATGAGCACGGGTCGGCATGCCTCGGCATCGTTGTCTCCGTAGCCCATGGGCGTCATGCCGGCGGCCGATATGCGGCGGCGGGTGTCCGCA
Organism: uncultured bacterium; assembly: GCA_905216025.1. Classification (GTDB taxonomy): domain Bacteria; phylum Bacteroidota; class Bacteroidia; order Bacteroidales; family Bacteroidaceae; genus Prevotella. Next base: position 134,582 of record CAJMSE010000007.1, read on the forward strand.
AGCCCCTCCCGTCCCTGGTCGATGCTGTGGTTGTTGGCGAGGTTCAGGTGGGTGATGCCGTGGCGTGCGAGCACCGGCAGCACGGCCGGGTCGGCCCGGAAGACGAACCGTTTGTTCAGCGGGCTCTCCACATCGGTGGCCGGACATTCGAGATTGGCCACCACGGCGTCCGCCGCCGCGAACACCGAGTCGACCGAAGGGGTGAACAGGCTCTCGGCGCCGGAGTAGCGGATGACCTTCGCCACATCGCGCCCGAGCATGACGTCGCCCGTGAAGAGGAGGGTCAGGGAAGCCCCTCCCGGCCTCCCCCAAGGGGAGGAGATGGAAACTGGGTAAGCTGGGAGATATGGGATGGCTGGGGGAGCTGGGAACTCTGGGAATTCTGAGGGAACAGGGAGGGCTTTGAAAAAAGGGAGTTCAGAGCTTTCTGAGAGAGATGGGGAAACTGGGAGGGCGAAGCGCTCGCTCTCGGAAAAGAGCGCGAGCGCCGCCAGCAGCAGGCCGGCGCCAGCAGCAAGGCGCCGCAACAGGCAGGCCATGGCGTTGGTGAAGGGTGACATCAGCATCCCGAGCTGTAGAATATCAGTTCGTTGTCGGCCGGCACGGGCTCCTTCATTATTATGCCGTCCATCCACGACGGCACGCCCATGCGCGGGTCTTTCTCAAGCATCTGCTGCCACTCCTCGTCCGTGAGGCGCTCTCCCGGGGGCATCATGAACTCGCGGTAGGAGAACACCGCGCCGCGCGTGAGGTGCAGCAGGCCGTTTATCTCGACCACCACGAAGATGTCGTCAACAAACCCCACGCCCTCGTGGAGCACGCCCTGCCGCGGATTGTTAGGCGCGTTGGCTGTGTATATGTCGGTGACGACGGACACAGACTTGTCCGGTCCCTGCACGTCCTCCCACACCATGCCGTCGTTCTGCTTGCCGCCCTTGATGATGTCGAGCGTCAGCCACTCGTAGGTGCTGCCTATCTTCTCGATGCTCCTGAACTCGCTCTCCGTCAGCCGGCGGCCTGCCAGCTCCTTCTCCGACATGTCGAGGAGAAACTGCGTCTGCTCCTCTATCTGCGCGGTGAGCGTCCGCGAGCGCTGCGTGAGCAGTCCGTTGCGCTCGAGCGTGCGCCTCACGTGGCGCAGCAGGCTGAGCATCGACTGCCAGTAGGCCACGTTCGGCTCGACATATCCAACGACGACGGGGTCTGGGATGGCGCCTCCGCACTCGGCCGCCATGGCCTGCTTGGAGTAGAGCACGACGTCGTGCTTCAGCTCGGTCCACGATGCCAGTGCGGCGTTGAGGTTCTTGCGGTCCCACTGCGGCGTCTTCATGAAGTAGGGATAGCGGCTGTTTTCCGCCGTCTGCATGGCCGTGACGGCCTTCATCCACAGGTTATATACGGTCGAGTCGCGGCTCATCTGCGGCATGATGGCCCTCACGCTGTCGAGCCGGCGGGCGTATTCCGGCCACTGCACGGCTTCCTTCAGTTCCTTTATGAGTATGCTCTCAGCCGCTGCGGAGCCGAATGCGGCCATCACATCGAGACCCTTCGGGTTGCCGCGGAGCGTCTCCGGCTCCGTCACCACGTCGACGAGCTCCTGCAGCACCTCGTTGTCGTAGAGGTAGCGCTGGGGCATCAGCCACATCTTCTCCGGGCAGGTGATCTCTATCTTCGGCCTTATCCTCGTCTTGCTGCGCGAGAGCTGCATCATCGTCTGCATCAGCCGGCCGAGCGCCTTGTCGTCGGTCATCAGCCGTGCGGCCGGCATGCGCTGCACCTTCAGCCTCCCTGCAAGGTCGAGCAGGGACACGCCGTCGCTCTGCCCTACGAGCAGCTGCAGCGCCGTGTCGATGCGCCTGAGTCCCTTTGCCACGTAAAAGTTGCTGTTTGCGGCATCTGCCAGCAGTACGGCGCGCCGCATCTCACGCTTGTCTCCGAGGCAGCGCGGCGTATACTGGAACCACATCATCGCCCTGAAATACCGCTTCATGTCCTCCGACCGGCTGTAGTTGCCCCGCGGGCGGAACTGGCTGTACATGAACTCGACCCTGTCGTAGCCGAGGAACGGCGATGTGGCGTCGGCGCACTGCATCACCTTCTCCACCTCCTCCGCCACGGTCTGCCTGTACCGCGCCGGCACCTCCAGGGTCTCGCCCGTGCCGAGCAGGCGGCCGCAGATGGCGAGATAGGCCATGTTGTGCTCGGCCGCCTCGCGCGTGGCGCCGTCCTGTGCCTTCGCCGCCACGGCCTTCATGCTGTCGTGCAGCGCCGTGACGATGACCTTGAGCGACTTCGACAGCGACGTGCGCTCTATCTCCTCGAGTATGTTTGAGAAGTACATGTGGAGCAGCTGCATGTGCATGTCGGTGGTCACGAAGTTGGGGAAGTCGTGGTAGTCGTTGTTCTCGTAGCAGTGGAAGAGCTGTATGTTCTGCCTCGGCACGATGGCGAAGCCATCCCGTGCGAGCCTGTCCATGAGCGGCCGGGACACCTCTTCGATCTGAAAAGCGTTGACGATGTTGTCCGTGTTGACCCTCTTGCCGTCACGGCCGGTGAAGTTGCGTGCACGCAGCTCGGCCTCCCGCGTCTTTATCCGCTCTATCAGTGCGGTCTCCTCCGCCGTATATTTCAGCGGGGCGTCGGCCTCGTCGCTGTCGTATCGCTTCCAGAGCAGGCTGTCATACCACGATGTATGGCTGAACACGCTGCGCATGGCGTAGTCCATGAAGCAGTAGCCCTGCCTTGCGGCGAAGGCGTTTCGCAGTATGCGCAGGTCGGAAAGGCTGAGTTTCGAGATGTCCGTCTTCGGGTCGATGTGCCCGTTGAGGCTCTCCACGTCGAGCCTGCTGCCCGTGAGCACCACGGGGCTGCCCTGTCTGTTGCGGTCGCTCTGCGCCGTGGCGGGCAGCATCCCGAGTGTTGCGGCGAGAGCGATGATGATCTGTTTCTTCATATTTTGGGGTTATGGGGTTTATTGGGTTTGGGGTTATGAGGTTATCGGGTGGGAGGTTTTGGGGTGAGGTTTGCGGGGTGTCGGGTGGGGCGGTAGGGGATGACGGGTAGGTTTTGGTAGGGTTGGTATGGTGGGAGAGGCAGGTCGCTGTCAAGCAGGAGGCGGCCTTTCTCTTCCTCCATCTCCCTTCCTAAGTATCTTACGAACTCCATTCCGAACGCCCGCCACCGGTATTCGGCCACGAGGAAGAGGCCGCTGCGCTCGGTCTCGAGCACTCTCAGTACGCCGTCGCGGGCTATGAAGCGGAAGTCGGCCACGGGCTGTCCGAGCCGCGAACCGAGCCACAGGGGGCGCACATGGCCGCGGTAGTTCTTGAAGACGAACACCCGCCGGCGCACCTCGGGGTCGTAGCGCGTGCGCTTTATCACCCCGACGATGGCGTCCGTGCTTCCGTCGCCGTTCACGTCGGCCGTCTCAAACCTGTATACGGGGAAGGGCAGGGGCCACGCGCTGTCGCCGAGCCGCAGGATGCTGAGGGTGTCGCACACGCGCTCTAAGGTGAAAGAGTCAGTCTGCACGGCTTGATCTCCGGCCTGCGCCGTGACTGCGGAGGGCATCTGCGCCGCGGCGTGCAGGGAAGCGAGCATCAGCAAGAGGCAGGCCGTCATCCTCATTGCGCGGCCCTTTCATTGCCTTCCGGCTGCCCGGCGTTTCCTTGCGGCTGCCTGTTGACGCCCTGTGTCCACCATTCCGTCCTCGCGGCGGCGTAGGTCATGAACACCGCGACGGTCTTCATCCTGAGATAATCGGCCGACATATACATCATGCCGCCGTATGGGTTATCCGTGCCCCATGAGTTCTTCATTATGAAATAGAGCTTGCCCTGGCCGTCGCGGGCAAGGCCGGTGATGGCCATGCAGTGGTCGTCGGTGGTCTCGAAGTGTTCAAAAGCCCTCTGCCTTGCCGCCTCACTGAGGTCTGACTGCCCGGGCAGCACGGCCTTTCCGCCGGCAAACGAGAATCCCGGTTCGCTGATGTCGCCCTCCCAGCAGACGCCGTGACCGGCGCGCACGGCACGCTCCACTGCGGCCGTGAGCGTGTCTAATGGGATGTTGAAGAATCTGTCGTGGTCGTGGTTGTCCGGTATCTCGAGGTCGACGGCCGTGTAGTAGGGGTGGTGGGTGAAGCTCGTCAGTGCCACATACTCGCCTGGAGCGCACACGCTGTGGGCAAACTCCAGCGGCGTATACTCCGCTCCGAGCATGAAAACCCTGTGCGGCATGGGGCCGAGGGCTTCGTCGGCCGCCTCGTTCAGTCTGTCGGAGAGCCATCTCAGGCCGGTCTTTCCACGTGGGGCTGCCGCGGCCATCTGTCTCATTCCCCCGCGCAGGGTGTTGAAGTTGTCGTCCGGGCGGTCACCGTAGGCACTGTATGGCACGACGCCATGCTGCCCGATGGCCTTCAGCAGGGTGTGGCCCGTGCCGCGCAGCTTCATCAGCCGCCTGTCGCCGGTGAGGTAATACCTTGCCGTGCGCTCCTCAAGCACCCGCCGTGCGGCGTATTTCACCGACAGGCAGACCGAGTCGCCGCGCATGATGTGCTCCGTCTCTATGGCCGACAGCATGGCGTAGGCCCAGCAGAGCGGCGTGTGCCCCTGGTCCTTCACCGGCGTGTGGCCGTTCATCACCTCGGTGGTGAACGCCGTGCGGCCGTCAGCCGCCACTTTTTCCGCGCCTTCCTGCGTGCCAGCATCCGGTCCGTCGCCGCCCGCGGCAGTCCCGCCGCCCTGCACCACGATGATGAGCAGGCCCGTGAGCACGGCTGCCGCCGCTATCGCCGCCGTCACGATGTTGTCTGAACGATGTGCTTTCATCTGTTGTGAATTTTGCGCAAATATATCAATAAATATCCGGAAAAGGTGCGGCGGGCTGTGGAAAATATGATTAAAAAAATGGAAAAGTGACGCCGTAAGTATGAAAAATAGTTGTTTTTCGCATATAAACAGCACCTTATCAGATAAAATCGCTAACTTTGTGCGCTTTTAGACATTATATATAATATAAGTAATAACATCATAAACGACAAGAGAAAATGGATAAACTGAGCTACGCCTTGGGATTGGGCATAGGCCGACAGCTGGCCCAGATGGGTGCCACGGACCTGAACATAGACGACTTCGCCCTTGCAATAAAGGACGTGATAGCAGGCAACGACCTGAAGGTGACCAACCGTGAGGCACAGACCATCGTGCAGGAATACTTCGCCAAGCAGGAGGAGAAGCTCCAGGCGGAGCGCACCGAGAGCGGAAAGGCTGCCAAGGAGGCAGGCGAGAAATATCTGGCGGAGAACGCTAAGAAGGACGGTGTCACCGTTCTGCCCAGCGGTCTGCAGTATATCGTGCTCAAAGAGGGTAGCGGCCGCAAGCCGGCAGCCACCGACAGCGTGCAGTGCCACTACGAAGGATTCCTCACCGACGGCACTCTCTTCGACAGCAGCGTGCAGCGCGGCGAGCCCGCGGTGTTCGGATTGCAGCAGGTAATAGCCGGCTGGACCGAGGGACTGCAGCTCATGGCCGAGGGCGCGAAGTACCGCTTCTTCATCCCCTACATGCTCGGCTACGGAGAGTCGGGCGCCGGACAGTCGATACCGCCCTACTCGGCACTCATCTTCGACGTGGAGCTGATAAAGGTTATGTAAGGCCGCGGCTGCGTCTCCGCCGCCCCGCGGCAGTGCCGGCACCGGCCGGAAGCAGCACCGCCACATACAGAATACAAACAATACAAATATAAAAAAGACAATGAAGAAACTTACATTTGTAGCCGCTATGGCAGTAGCGGCAGCCGCAATGACATCGTGCGGCAACTCAACGCCGAAGGCAAACCTCAAGAGCGACGTAGACTCTGTGAGCTACGCCATCGGTATGGCACAGACACAGGGCCTCAAAGGCTACCTGACAAGTAATCTCGGAGTGGACACCACCTACATGAACGAGTTTATCAAAGGACTCAACGAGGGTGCCAACGCCGGCGACGACAAGAAGAAGGCGGCCTATTATGCAGGCATACAGATAGGCCAGCAGATAAGCAACCAGATGGTTAAGGGCATCAACCACGAGCTCTTCGGCGACGATTCGACAAAGACTATCTCGATGAAGAACCTCCTCGCAGGATTCATCAGCGGCACCACGGGTAAGAACGGACTCATGACCGTAGACCAGGCGAGCATGATGGCACAGACCAAGATGCGCGAGATTAAGGCCAAGAACCTTGAGAAAGAGTTTGGCGCAAACAAGGCGGCAGGCGAGAAGTTCCTTGCCGAGAACGCCAAGAAGCCGGGCGTGAAGACCCTCCCCAGCGGCGTTCAGTACAAGGTTCTCACCGAGGGAAGCGGCAGCATACCCGCCGACACCTCACGCGTGAAGGTGCACTATGAGGGCCGTACGCTGGACGGCAAGGTGTTCGACAGCTCTTACGAGCGCAAGCAGCCCCTCACAATACTCTGCAACCAGGTGATAAAGGGATGGACGGAAGCACTCGTACACATGCCCGCAGGCTCTGTATGGGAGGTATATATCCCGCAGGAGCTGGCTTATGCAGAGCGTCAGTCGGGCGCCATCAAGCCTTTCAGCACACTTATTTTCAAGATAGAGCTCATCTCGGTAGACGATAAATAAATCTTATGAGAAAACTGTTTATGATTGCACTCGCCGTTATGGCGGGTGCGTCTTTTAATCCGGCAGATGCCGCCAAGAAAGACAAGAAGAAGGCAAAGGCGCCCGTTGCGGCTCCCGTAGAGTTGAAAACAAGTTCTGACAGCCTCAGTTACGTGGCCGGAAAGGCCATGACAAACGGCCTCGTCAGCTATCTCCAGCAGTCTGCCGGACTGGATACGGCCTACATGGCCGACTTCGTCCGTGGTCTGAAAGACATGATTGCGGCCGGCGGCGACCAGAAGATGAAGGCATACGCAGCCGGCATGGACATCGCCGGACGCCTGACGGGACAGATCGTTCCGAACATGCAGAAGCAGTTTACGGACACTCCCGACTCTGTCGTGACCGACCTGTTCTACCGCGGTTTCACGGACGCGCTGGCCGGCGACACCACCGTCATCGCGCAGAAGGCTGCCGAGGAACTGTTCGCCGGGAAGAGCGAGGCAAACAAGAAGGCCAAGGACGAGAAGCTCTACGGAGCCAACCGCGAGGCCGGACGCAAGTTCCTGGCCGAGAACGCCAAGAAAGACAGCGTCGTGACGCTGCCCAGCGGCTTGCAGTATAAGGTCATCGTGAAGGGCGAGGGCGAGGTTCCGGCCCGCACGGACAAGGTCATCGTCAACTATGAGGGCCGCCTCGTGGACGGCACGGTGTTCGACGCATCGAGCAAGCACGGTGCCAAGCCGGCCACATTCGCAGCCGACAGGGTGATAGCAGGATGGACGGAGGCGCTCACAATGATGCCCGTGGGCAGCAAGTGGCAGCTCTACATCCCCTACGAACTGGCATACGGCGAGCGTGCCGCAGGCAAGATACAGCCTTACAGCGCACTCATCTTCGACGTGGAGCTGGTCGGCATAGACCGCCCGGAGGCCAAGAAGGCCGAGCCCGCGGTAAAGGCCGTGCCGGCAAAGAAGGCTGCAAAGAAGAAGTAAGGCCCCTCAGCCTCCCCAAGAGGGAGGCTGCTGATATGGGAACCATGCATATAAAGAGAGCCGGGAATGATGAAAGAGCTTTTATGCTCACATCATTCCCGGCTCTCTTATTTTCTTATGAGGTCTTCCGCTATCCATATCCGCCCCCTTTGGGGAGGTTGGAAGGGGCCGCCCCCTCCTCTCTATCTCTCGCTATACAGCACCTGGATGACCGTCTGTCCTACGGCCTGGAAGGTGTTGCGGTCGATGGATTCCATGTTGTCGGCAAGCGTGTGCCATGTCGGCCCGAAGCTGCTTTCGGCGCATTGGGGATAATACGGTATGATGTCTATCGTGGGGATGCCGGCCGTCTGGTTCACGGGCACGTGGTCGTCGGACACCATTCCGCCGTCTTCGGCCGGGAAATAGCTGCCGTAGCCCACCACGCCGGCTGCCGCCCACACCTTCTCCACCACCTCGCGGGCATACTGCATGGAGAAGGCCTCTCGGTAGAAGCGTGCCCCCTGGCCGCCCACCATGTCGAGCAGGATGCCGAAGCGCGCCTTATAGCCCTGCACGTGCGGGTTTGCCGCCCAGTGCTGCGCGCCTAATGCCCATGAGTTGCCGTCGTCTTCGGCGTCGCTCCAGCGCGGCACGCCCCAGTCTTCGGCGTCGAAGCAGATGAAGTCGATGCCCACGGCGAGGCTGTCTGCCCCGGCGATGAGCCGGGCAATCTCGAGCATCACGGCCACGCCGCTCGCCCCGTCGTTCGATGCCAGCACGGGCTTGCGCCAGTTGGCGCTGTCCGGGTCGTTGTCGGCCCAGGGGCGGCTGTCCCAGTGTGCGCACAGCATGATGCGCTCCGTGCGCTCCGGCTTGTAGCTCGCTATGATGTTGGTGCTCTTCAGCGGCGTGCCGTCGAAGCCCCGCAGCGTGGCCTTCTGTTCCGTCACCGCCATGCCGTACTGCCTGAACTTTTCAGCTATCCACGCCCCGCAGGCGTCGTGCGCGCTGCTGTTCATCGTGCGCGGACCGAACTCCGACTGCCGTGCGCAGAAGCTGTAGGCACTGTCGGCGTTGAAGGCAGGGCCGCACGGGGCCGCCGCCGCGGCTCCGGCCGTTTCCGTTTTCTTGCTCCGCGCGCCGCAGGCGCACAGGGCAGACAATATAATAATGTATGTTATAACCGTCTTTTTCATTTCAAAATCCTTTTTTCCGTTATCCTCATGCCCGCTCTCCGGCCCGCTGCACCAGTGCCATCACCCTGAGGAAGTTTCCTCCCCATATCTTCCTGATGTCGGTCTCGCTGTAGCGCCGGGCGAGGAGCATGCGTGTGAAGTTTATCATCTCCGACGAGTCGGCCAGTCCGCGGACGCCCCCGTCGCCGTCGAAGTCGGTGCCGATGCCCACGTGGTCGATGCCCATCACCTTCACGGCGTGCTCCAGGTGTGCGAGTGCATCGAGCACGGTAGCCTCCTGGCTCTCACGGAGGAATCCGCCGTAGAGCGTTATCTGGGCCACGCCGCCGCTGCGCGCCAGTGCCCGCATCTGCTCGTCGGTGAGGTTGCGCGGGTGGTTGCACAGTGCGCGCGCACTGCTGTGGCTGCACACCACGGGCTGCGCGCTGATGTCTATCGCGTCGTAGAAGCTCTTTTCCGCCGCATGACTCATGTCGACCATAATGCCGCAGCGGTTCATCTCCCTTATCACCTGCTCTCCGAAGCGGCTCACCCCGCCGTGCGTGCCGCATCCGCGGGCGCTGTCGCAGATGTCGTTGTCGCCGTTGTGGCACAGCGTGATGTATACCACGCCCCGCTGTGCAAAGTGCTTCACCCCGGCGATGTTGCCCCCGAGGGCCAGTCCGTTCTCTATGCCGAGCATCACCGAGCGGCGTCCCCGCCGCTTGTCCTCATAGAGGTCGGCCGGCGTGCGCGCTATGCTGATGTAGTCTTTGTTTGCTGCCACCGTGGCCTCTATCTTGTCGAAGATGAGGTCGGCGTACTCCGTTGGGCCGCTGACGTCGTACTCAACCTTCGAGGAGAACGTCTCGCCGATTTTCGGCTGCGGCAGATAGGCCACCATGATGGTGGCGTCCTGCCGTCCGTCGGTCATCTTGTGCAGGTCGACGAGCAGCTGCGGGTCGCGGCGTGAGAAGTCGACGCCGCGCGGGAAGAACATCGGCGTGTCGCAGTGGGTGTCGAGCGTGAGCACGCGGGAGTGCAGCCGGGCGGCCTGCCTGAAGTGGGCGGCCTGCTTCACGAGCCACCGGAAGAGCGGCTCGCCGTCTGCGAGGCATTCGGGATGCCACTGCACGCCCATCACCGACTTGAACTCACGGCTCTCCATAGCCTCTGCCGTGCCGTCTGCCGCCCACGCCGTGGCGCGGAAGCGGCGGCCCGTGTCGTCGACGGCCTGATGGTGAAACGAGTTCACGGCAATCTGCAGGGTGCCGTACAGCGTGTGCAGGGTGCTGCCCTGCTCTATCGTCACAGTGTGCGTCGGCGTGTGCCGCGGTGCGTCCTGCGAGTGCTTCACCGCCTTGCCGCAGCCGGCGATGTCCTGCTGCACGTGTCCGTCGAGCGCCATGGCCAGCGTCTGCATGCCCCGGCAGATGCCGAGCATGGGTATCTGGCGGTTGTATGCCAGGCGGGTGATGAGCAGTTCGGGCAGGTCGCGCTCGCTGTTTATCGAGTGCAGGGCGGGCAGCGGCTCCTCGCCAGCATAGAGCGGGTTGTAGTCTCCGCCGCCGCTGAGCAGCAGTCCGTCAATCCTCTCGAGCGTGTCTGCTATCACTCCGGTGTCTGCCGACGGCGGTATTATCACCGGCACGCCGCCCGCCATGATCACCGCCTTGTAGTAACCGTCGGCCAGGCGGCACTCGCCGTCGCCGTAGTTGCCGGTGATTCCGATGACGGGTTTGTCCTTGGTCTCGGGGAACGAGGCGTATACGCCGTCCAGTTCCGCCTTCCAGTCAAAACTGTTCATGGCTCCGTCACTCGCTGTCGCCTTCCGGCTGTACCGATATTTCCCTCTTGATGCTCTGCTCCAGCGATATCAGCGTCTCCGTGGCCACCACGCCGGGGATGTCCTGGAGCTGTCCGTTGAGCAGGTGCATGAGCTGTTCGTTGTCGCGTGCATACAGCTTGACGAGCATCGTGTACGGGCCGGTGGTGAAGTGGCACTCCACAATCTCGGGTATGTGCTGCAGTCTTTCGACCACCTTCTTGTACATACTTCCGCGGTCGAGCGTTATCCCGACGTACGTGCACGTGGTGTATCCGAGGCTCTTCGGGTTCACGTCGAAGCTGCTGCCCGTGATCACTCCCCCGTCGATGAGGTGCTGCACGCGCTGGTGTATGGCCGCCCGCGACACGTTACACTCTGCCGCCACGTCCTTGAACGGTATGCGTGCGTTCTGAGAGAGTATTCTCAGAATCTTCTTGTCAAGATTGTCTATCTTTTCCATTGGTTGATGCTGTTATGCCTTAATAAATGTCTTTACATTACAAAATGTAAGCAAAAGTAAGAATATTTATTGATATAAGCAACATTGTTATGCGGAAAAAATGTGAAAAGGGAGCAATGAATGGCATTTTTATAACTTATGGGGAAGCCCCTCCCCGCCGCCCCCAACGGGGGGGGCGGCGGGGGGGGGGGGGGGGGGGGGGGGGGGGTTTTAGGGTTTTTGGGGGGGTT